>JBQTJX010000008.1:0-5366 GCA_052386675.1 Betaproteobacteria bacterium | reverse complement strand
CGGCCTGCCGGAAGTGAAGTTGGGCCTCTTGCCGGGTTCCGGCGGCACGCAGCGCCTGCCACGCGTCGTGGGCGCGGCGCAGGCGGTGCAGATGATGACCACCGGGAACCCTATCCCCGCGGAGAAGGCGCACCAGGCCGGCCTGGTGGATGAAATCGTGCAAGGCGATCTGCTTGAAGGCGCGATTGCCTTTGCATTGAAAGCAAAAGGCACGAGGCGCATTCGCGACATGAAGGTCAAACTCGAGGGCGACCCGAAGCAGTTCTTCGAAAAAGTACGCGCCGACGTGGCGAAGGCCTCGCGCGGTTTCCCGGCGCCGCTCGAGATCGTCGCCTGCGTCGAGGCCGCGGTGAACAAGCCCTTCGACGAGGGCCGCAAGGAAGAACGCCAGCGCTTCGCTGCGCTGGTCGAAGGCAGCGAATCGAAGGCGCTGCGGCACATGTTCTTCGCCGAGCGCCAGACGGGCAAGATTCCCGACGTGCCGGAAGACACGCCGATGCGCGCGATCCGCAGCGCCGCCGTGATTGGCGCCGGCACCATGGGCGGCGGCATCGCGATGAATTTCGCCAACGCCGGCATTCCCGTGTCGATCATGGACATGACGCAGGAGGCGGTCGACAAAGGCGTCGCGAAGATCAAGGCCAACTACGCCTCCACCGTCTCCAAGGGCCGCCTGAGGCAGGACGAGATGGACAAGCGCATGACGCTGATCAAGCCCACGACGACGCTCGAGGCCGGCAAGGACGCCGACATCGTGTTCGTGGCGGTGTTCGAGCGCATGGACGTGAAGCAGGAGTTGTTCAGGATACTCGATGCGGTGATGAAACCGGGCGCGATCCTCGCCACCAATACATCGACGCTCGACGTGGACGCGATCGCGGCGGTCACCCAGCGGCCGCAGGACGTGATCGGCACGCACTTCTTCTCGCCCGCCAACGTGATGCGCCTGCTCGAAGTGGTGCGCGGCAAGAAAACCGCCAAGGACGTGCTCGCCACCACCATGAAGCTGGGCAAGGCGATCAAGAAGGTGCCGGTGGTCTCGGGCGTGTGCGACGGCTTCATCGGCAACCGCATGATCGAGAAGTACGGCCAGCAGTCGCTGTTCCTGCTGGATGAAGGCTGCTCACCGGCGCAGGTGGATGCCGCCGCGTACAAGTGGGGCATGGCCATGGGGCCGCTGGCGATGGGCGACATGGCGGGCCTGGACATCGGCTGGGAAATTCGCAAGCGCCGCTACGTCGAGCGGCCGAACTTCGTCTACTCCAGGATCGGCGACAAGGTGGCCGAGCTCGGGCGCTACGGCCAGAAGACCGGCAAGGGCTGGTACAAGTACAACCTGCCTGACCGCAAGCCCATCCCCGACCCCGAGGTCGACGCGATCATCGAGAAATACCGCAAGGACAACAACATCAAGGCGCGCCAGATCTCCGACGAGGAGATCGTCGAGCGCCTGATCTACGCGCTGGTCAATGAGGCCGCGTACATCCTCGAAGAAGGCATCGCGCTGCGCGCCTCCGACATCGACATGGTCTACCTCACCGGCTACGGCTTCCCGCCCTACCGCGGCGGGCCGATGTTCTACGCCGACACCGTGGGCCTGCCCAAGGTGCTGGCCTCGATCGAAAAATTCAGCAAGGGATACATGGGCGAGGTCTGGAAACCCGCGCCCCTGCTGGTCAAACTCGCGAACGAAGGGAGAAAATTCAATGGCTGACGCTGTCATCGTTTCCACCGCCCGCACGCCGCTCTGCAAGAGCTGGCGCGGCGCCCTCAACATGACCCACGGAGCCACCATGGGCGGCCACGTGGTGAAGGCCGCGCTCGAGCGCGCCAAGGTCGCGCCCCAGGAAGTCGAGGACGTGATCATGGGATGCGCCACGCCCGAAGGCGCCACCGGCGGCAACATCGCGCGCCAGATTGCGCTGCGAGCCGGCCTGCCGGTCACCGTTTCGGGCATGACGGTGAACCGCTTCTGCTCCTCCGGCCTGCAGACGGTCGCGCTCGCCGCGCAGCGCATCCTCGCCGGCGAGAACGGGGTCTACGTCGCGGGCGGCGTCGAATCCATTTCGCTGGTGCAGAACGAGGCCAACAAGCACCATGGCACGGACGAGTGGCTGGTGCGGAACAAGCCCGAGATCTACTGGAACATGCTGCAGACGGCGGAGTACGTGTCGAAGAAGTACGGCATCGCGCGCGAGGCGCAGGACCGCTACGGGGTCCTCAGCCAGCAGCGCGCGGCCAAGAGCCGCGCCGAAGGCAAGTTCAAGGACGAGATCGTTCCCATCACCACGAAGATGAAGGTGGTGGACAAGGCCACCGGCACGGAGACCCTCAAGGAAGTGACGGCGGAGCACGACGAGGGCATCCGCGCCGACACCACCTACGAGGGCGTGTCCCAGATCAAGCCGGCGCTCGAGGGCGGCGTGATCGCCGCCGGCAACGCCAGCCAGTTCTCCGACGGCGCCTCGGCGCAGGTCATCATGAGCGACAAGGAAGCGGCGCGCCGCGGCCTCAAGCCCATGGGCATCTACCGCGGCTTCGCGGTCGCCGGTTGCGAGCCCAACGAGATGGGCATCGGCCCGGTGTTCGCGATTCCGAAACTGCTGGAGCGCGCCGGACTCACGATCGGAGATATTGGATTGTGGGAACTGAACGAAGCCTTCGCGGTGCAGGTGATCTACTGCCGCGACAAGCTGGGCATTCCCGACGAGCGCCTGAACGTGGACGGCGGCTCGATTGCGGTCGGCCACCCCTACGGCGTCACTGGTTCGCGCCTGGTTGGCCACGCGCTGATCGAAGGCAAGCGCCGCGGCGTCAAGCACGTCGTGGTCACCATGTGCATCGGCGGCGGCATGGGAGCGGCCGGCCTGTTCGAGGTCGTGTGAAGATCGCCATCGTCGGCACCGGGGCGATGGGCTCGGTGTACGCCGGGCTGCTCGCTTCCGCAGGCAACGAGGTCTGGGCCATCGACCGCTGGCGCGAGCACATCGACGCCATCCGGGCGAACGGCCTGCGACTGGAAGGCAAGTCAGGCGACCGCACGGTGAAGATGAACGCCACGACCGAGTCCAGGGACGCGGGCCCTTGCGATCTCGTCATTCTTGCCACCAAGGCAATGCATGTGAAAGCGGCCGCGGAGTCGGTGAAGGCGCTGCTCAAGCCGGAGACTGCGGTGCTCTCGATCCAGAACGGACTCGGCAGCCCGGAGGATGCGGCGGCTGTGCTAGGCCGGGACCGCGTGATGGTGGGCGTCGTCGGCGGCTTCGGCGCCTCGATGAAGGGCCCGGGCCACGCCCACCACAACGGCATGGAGCTGGTGCGGCTGGGCGAATTCGGCGGTCCGATCACGCCGCGGCTGCAGGCGGTGGAGAGGACCTGGACCGGCGCCGGGTTCCGCGTCAAGCTGTTCGACGACATCGACCAGCTGGTGTGGGAAAAGCTGGTCTGCAACTGCGCCTACTCCGGGCCCTGCGCTCTGGGCGATGCCACGATCGCGGAAGTGATGGCCGACCCTGACCTGTCGCGCGTCTCGGGTGCCTGCGCCACGGAAGCCTTCGACGTCGCGCGCCGCAAGGGCGTGAAGCTGGGCTTCGACGACCCGGTGGCCTACGTGCGCGACTTCGGCTCCAAGATCCCGAACTCGCGGCCCTCGGTGCTGCTCGACCTGATGGAGAAGCGCCTCTCCGAGATCGGCGTCATCAACGGCTCCATCCCGCGCGTGGCGCGGGAGCTGGGCGTGGCCGCGCCGGTGAACCAGACCGTGACTGCGCTGGTGCAGGCCAGGGAACGCAAACTGGGGTGCAAATAGCCATGGGCGCCATACCCTCGATCGAGAAATTCGCCCCGGAGATGACGGACTGGCGGCGGGACATCCACGCGCATCCGGAGCTCGGCTTCCGGGAGCAGCGCACCTCCGACCTGGTCGCCACGCAGCTGGCGGCGTTCGGCATCGAGGTGCACCGTGGCGTCGGCAAGACCGGCGTGGTCGGTGTGCTGCGCGCCGGCAGCGGCAAGCGCACGCTCGGCCTGCGCGCCGACATGGACGCGCTGCCGATCCAGGAGGCCAACACCTTCGACCACCGCTCGAAGCACGAAGGCCGCATGCACGCCTGCGGGCATGACGGCCACACCACCATGCTGCTGGGCGCGGCAAAGTACCTGGCGGCGACGAGGAATTTCGATGGCGTCGTGAACTTCATCTTCCAGCCCGCCGAGGAAGGCATCGGCGGCGCCAAGGCCATGATCGACGACGGCCTGTTCAGGCGCTTCCCCTGCGAGGCGGTGTTCGGCATGCACAACCGGCCCGGGATGCCCGTGGGCCGCTTCGCGGTGAAGGCGGGCCCGATGATGGCCGGCGGCGCCTTCTTCGACATCGACATCGAGGGCAAGGGCTCACATGGCGCGCGCCCGGAATCCGGCGTGGACCCGGTGCTCGCCGCCTCGCACGTCATCGCCGCGCTGCAAAGCATCGTGGCGCGCAACGTGCGCCCGGTGGACACGGCGGTGCTGTCGGTGACACAGGTGCATGGCGGCGACGCCTACAACGTCATCCCGCAGCGCGTGCGCCTTTCGGGCACGGTACGCGCGTTCTCCAACGAGGTCATGGAACTGGTCGGCCGCAACATGGCCCGAGTCGCCGAGGGTGTGGCATCGGGATTCGGCGCGAAGGCGAAGACCGATTTCCGCGTCATTTTCCCGCCCACGGTCAACAATCCGGAGCAGGCGGAGTTCGCCGCCTCTATCTGCAACGCGCTGGTTGGTGCGGAGAACGTCAACCGCAACCCGGCGCTCATCATGGCCTCCGAGGACTTCGCCTTCATGCTGAACGAAGTCCCGGGCTGCTACATCAACATCGGGAATGGGGATGGCGAAGGGGCCTGCGAAGTGCACAATCCGTCGTACGACTTCAACGATCGCGCCCTGCCCCTGGGCGCCAGCTTCTTCGCCCGCCTCGTCGAAACCCGCCTCGGTCAATAGCGGTAAACAGGGACAGACCACGATTTCCGTCCCGGAAATCGTGGTCTGTCCCTGACTTTCACCGGCTCTTCAGAAGACGATCACGCCTCGAGCGTTCTTGCCGGTCTCCATGTCGGCGAAAGCTTGGGGCGCCTCGTCGATGGAGTAACGCTTCGTGATGAGCTCGTCGAGCTTTAGCTTCCCGGCCATGTACAGCTGCAGCATGCGCGGGAAATCGATTCGCGGCACGCAGGAGCCGAAGTAGCTGCCCTGCAGGGTCTTTTCCTCGAACACCATGGTCATCGGCTTGAACGAGGTGGACTCGGTGGCACGGGCCACCCCGACGATCACCGCCTTGCCGCCGCGCTTGATCGCCTTGTAGGCCAGTTCCGCGAGCGCGCCCGACCCGA
>JBQTJX010000007.1:0-95125 GCA_052386675.1 Betaproteobacteria bacterium | reverse complement strand
CCCCAAGGCAATTGGCGAGGACCGCCCGTACGTCCGGTTCTTTGAGGGGCATGCGTGCGGTGTAAGCTAAAATTACTGTTTTACCTGAGCAGCAAATGCCCCGCCGGCTATTCGTCACCACGGCCCTGCCGTACGCCAACGGCGCGTTCCACATCGGGCACATCATGGAGTACATCCAGGCCGACATCTGGGTGCGCTTCCAGCGCATGCAGGGGCACGAGGTGCATTTCGTCGGCGCGGACGACGCCCACGGCGCGCCCATCATGCTGGCGGCGGAGAAGGCGGGCACCACGCCCGAGGCGTTCGTCGCGGGCATCGCCGGCGGCCGCAAGCAGTACCTTGACGGCTTCCACATCGCCCACGACAACTGGCACTCGACCCATTCTGCGGAGAACACTGAGCGCTCGCAGGACATCTTCCGGCGCCTGAAGAAAGCCGGCCTCGTCTACACAAGGCCGGTCGAGCAGTTCTACGACCCGGTCAAGGGCATGTACCTCGCCGACCGCTATGTGAAGGGCGAATGCCCGAATTGCGGCGCGAAGGACCAGTACGGCGACGCCTGCGAGAATTGCAGCACGGTCTACGCGGCCACCGCGCTGAAGAACCCCTACTCCGCGCTCTCCGGCGCCAGGCCCGAGCTGCGCACATCCGACCATTTCTTCTTCAAGCTCTCCGACCCGAAGTGCAAGGATTTCATCCGCGCGTGGCTCGCGGCTCCGGGCCGCGTCCAGCCGCAGGTGTTCAACAAGGCCGTCGAATGGCTCGACGGCGAGGGCGAAAAGGCGCTCGGCGACTGGGACATCTCGCGCGATCCGCCCTACTTCGGCATCCGCGTGCCCGATATCGCCGAGGAGAAGTATCTCTACGTGTGGCTGGACGCGCCCATCGGCTACCTCGCCAGCCTGCAGAACTATTGCGGCAAGAAGGGGCTCGACTGGCAGGAGGTCCTGGCCGGGCACGAGCAGATCCACTTCATCGGCAAGGACATCATCTACTTCCACACCCTGTTCTGGCCGGCGATGCTGCACTTCGCCGGCGCGCCCTACAAAGTGCCCGACCACGTCTTCGTGCACGGCTTCATCGGCGTCTCGGGCGAGAAGATGTCCAAGTCGCGCGGCACCGGGATCGACCCGCTGCGCTACCTCGAGCTCGGCATGAATCCGGAGTGGCTGCGGTACTACATCGCGGCCAAGCTGAATGCGGCGGTCGAGGACATAGACTTCAATCCGGACGATTTCGTGGCGCGGGTCAACAGCGACCTGATCGGCAAGTACGTAAACATCGCGAGTCGTTGCGCCGGGTTCCTCACGAAGCGATTCGGCGGGGAGATCTCCGAACTGGATGTCGCCGCCGAGGGATTGAGGATCAAGCTGCAGAGCAACGAGCAAAGCTGGGCCCCGATCGGTCTGCTCTACGCCGATCGTGAATTCGGCAAGGCGGTTCGCGAGATCGGCCACCTGCTGGACGAGGTCAACGAGTACATCGACCGGCAGAAGCCCTGGGACCTGGCGAAGGTTCCCGCCGAGAGCGACCGCCTCCAGCGCGTCTGCTCGACCGCGCTGACGTTCTTCTGGTACGCGACGGTCATGCTGCGACCGATCCTTCCGCGGACGGCGGAGAAGGTCCGGGACTTCCTCAATCTTCGAAGCCAGGACATGGACTGGGGCCAGTTCAGGGCGCTGCCCAAGGGACACAAGGTCAAGCCGTACTCGCACCTCATGACCCGTGTCGAGGACAAGCAGCTCGACGCCCTGTTCAACATCGAATCCGTGCCGCAGGTGTCCGCCCCGCAGCGGCACGCGGAAAAACAGCAGCACGCCGCCAAGGAGCACGCCGTGGAAGCGACCAGCCAGATCAGCATCGAGGACTTCTCCAAGCTCGACCTGCGCATCGCGAAGGTCGTGCTGGCCGAGCACGTCGAGGGCGCCGACAAGCTGCTGAAGCTGACCCTGGACACCGGCGATGCGCAGCGCACCGTGTTCGCCGGCATCAAGGCGGCCTACGACCCGGCGCTGCTCGCGGGCAAGCTGGTGGTGGTGGTGGCGAACCTTGCGCCACGCAAGATGAAATTCGGCCTGTCGGAAGGCATGATCCTCGCCGCGTCAGGCGAGGGCCCCGGCATTTTCCTGGTGTCGCCGGACGCCGGGGCGCAGCCCGGCATGCGAGTCAAATGATATTGTCATTATAATGTCGTTGTAATACCATGCGGTCGCCCCCGGAGGCCCGCATGGAACAGAAGACCGCCCGCTTCACCGTCCTGCTCGACCCGCGCAAGAAGCGCATGTTCGAGGAGATCTGCGCTGCCCAGGACCTGACGCCGTCGCAGGTGGTGCGCCAGTTGATCCGTGAGTACGTGATCGCGCACGCCGGCAGCCGAGAGTTGCCCGCATGGCTGCTCAAGGCCGCCAGCCGCAGGTCGGCGCCGGACCCGGAGATCTGACCGCCATGGCGCTGCACGCCTTCCGCCCGCGCCTGATCGACAGCCTGAAGGGCTACGACCGGCGCGCCTTCGCCGCCGACCTCGGCGCCGGCATCACGGTAGGCATCATCGCCCTGCCGCTGGCCATGGCCTTCGCCATCGCCTCCGGGCTCAAGCCCGAGGCGGGCCTCTTCACCGCCATCATCGCCGGCTTCCTGATCTCGGCGCTGGGCGGCTCGCGGGTCCAGATCGGCGGCCCGGCCGGCGCCTACATCGTCATCGTCTACGGCATCGTGCAGCAGTACGGCCTGGGCAACCTGCTGGTGTCGACCGCGATGGCCGGCGTGCTGCTGTTCGTCATGGGCCTCACCCGCATCGGCTCGCTGATCCGCTTCATCCCGATCGCGGTCGTCATCGGCTTCACCAACGGCATCGCGGTCCTGATCGCGCTGTCGCAGGTGAAGGACCTGCTCGGGCTGAGGATCGAGAACATGCCGGCGGACTTCTTCGGCGCGACGCGCGCCATCGTGAGCGCCATCGACACATTCAGCGCGCCGACCTTCGCGCTGGGCATCGCCTCCCTTGCCCTGATCGCCGTCTGGCCCGCGGTGGCGCGCCTCGCGCCGACCCTGCTGCCCAGGGTGGCCGCGCCCGGGCGCCTTGGCCTGGTGATGCGATTGCCCTCGACCCTGGTGGTCCTGATCGTGGCCACCGCGGCAGTCGTTGCAATGCCGCTGCAGGTGGAAACCATCGGTTCGCGCTTCGGCGGCATTCCGACCGGCCTGCCGCCGATCGCGCTGCCGGACCTGTCATGGGATACCGCGCGCAACCTGATCGGCCCGGCGGTCACCATCGCGCTGCTGGGCGCGATCGAGTCGCTGCTGTGCGCGCGCGTCGCCGACGGCATGATCGACGACCGCCACGACCCCAACCAGGAACTGATGGCGCAAGGCGTGGCGAACTTCGTGGTGCCGTTCTTTGGCGGCATGCCGGCCACCGGCACCATTGCCCGCACCTCGGCCAACGTCCGCAGCGGCGCGCGCACGCCCGTCGCCGGAATGGTGCACGCGGTGGCGCTGCTGGGAATCATGCTGCTCGCCGCCCCGCTCGCGGCGCACGTGCCGCTGGCGACGCTCGCGGCGATCCTGCTGTTCGTGGCATGGAACATGGGCGAATGGAACGAGTTCGGGCGCCTGAAGCAGTTCTCCGCGCAGTACCGGACGGTGATGCTCTCGACTTTCCTGCTCACGGTGGTGATCGACCTCACGGTCGCGGTGCAGATCGGCCTGGTGCTGGCGGCCCTCTTCTTCATCCACCGCATTTCCACCCTCACCAGCATCGAGCCGGTAACCGGCACCATCGCCGGCGCGCCCGTGCCGGAGGGCGCCGCTGCCTACCGCATCTTCGGTTCGCTGTTCTTCGGCGCCGTGGGCAAGCTGGAAGCGCTGACCGAGACCGTGCCCGGCCGCGAGCCGCCGCGCGTGCTAGTGCTGGACCTTCACAGGGTGATCAACCTGGACAGCACCTGCCTGGACACCCTGGAGGGCATCAATCGCGGCCTGCGCAAGCGCGGCGCCGCCCTTGTCCTGTGCGCCGCCAACGAGCATCCGCTGTCGCTGATGCGACGCAGCGGGTTCCTGGAGGACCTGGGGGTGGAGAACCTGCAGCCGGACCTGGACTCCGGCCTGCGCCGCGCCCGCGAACTGCTCGCGGGCGCCTAGCCTGGCGTCCTACTTTCCGCCGCAATTCGCCGGCATCGCCGCGTTCGGATAGCCGCGGCAGGCCCAGCCCACCTTGCCGCCCTGCACCGCGGGCGTGAGCGATATCTCGATCGCGTTCTTCTCGTTCCAGCCGCGGATCACGCCGTTGGGCTCGACGACATACTTCAGCTCGCCCGCCTTCGGATCCTTCTTCGCCTCGATCTTCACGCCGTTGCCGGAACCGGTGAGGTTGCCGGCCTTCTCCGCGGCGGCTGCGACCGGCGCCTTTGCGGCCTCGGCGCCGGAGATCAGCGCCTGCGCGGCCTCCTTCGCCTCCGACCCGGCCATGCCGGGCAGGATGAAGGAAACGGCGACGAATCCGACCAGCGCCAGACCCGCAACGATCAACAACAGCGTTCGCATTTACCTGCTCCCGGGATGCTTTTTTCCAGCTTACCACGGCGTGCGAAGTCGTTCAGGAGCATCCAGCACAAACTTTGGACGAAGCGGGCAAGACCACCTCATGCGCACGATCCGGCGCATTCAGGTCCTCGACTTGGTGCACGGTGGGCACACTTCTAAAGCGTCTGCGAAGTGATCGAGCAGTCCGCCGCAAGCAGAAGGCCTGGTCGTTCTCCGGCGTTCGTCCCTTAACGGCGGCCTGAATCCCGCAGCGTCGCGCGGGGCACGCTTCGAACCGCCGGTATCGCCGCCCGCGACTTCCTCCACCGGCGTTGCGCCTCGCCTGCTGCAACGCACAATCGCCTCCACCACATACGCGAACCGGAGACCGCCATGTACGCCACCTTGTCCCTGCCCGCCCCCTGCGACCTGGCCTCGATGCCGAAGTCCGAAACCCTCGTCGTGCACTCCGCGGATGAGCTCCGCAGCGCCATGCGGCAGTCCCGGGCGCGGCCGATCGCCCTGGACGCTTCGGGACTGGATCGCATCCTCCGTCTTGACCTTGCTCGCGGCCTGCTTGAAGTCCAGTCGGCGACCACCTGGGCTTCGCTCGCCGCCTGGCCTGCCCTCGACGCCCCCGGACTCGATGCGCTTGCGCGCGCCGCCGGCATGCCGGCGACCGTTGGCGCCGCGCTCGCGGAGAACGCCGCCGGTCCCGATGGCGTGCCGATGGCCAGGCATGTGCATGCCTTCGTCCTGGTGACGCCCGAGGGCGAGCTGCGGCGCGTGAACCGCGAAACCCATCCGGACCTGTTCCGGCTGGTCGCCGGCGGCCAGGACGTGTTCGGGATGCTCTACAGCGTGACCCTGGACATCGAATCGCTTCGCCGGAGCGCGGCCTGCGCGCATGAACCCGCCGAACTCGTCCTGTCGGACGAACCCCCGGCACAGGGCCGGGCCTGCGAAGTCGCGTTGCTGCTGCCGCCGGAGCAGCTCGAACGCTTCCTGGGCGAGGTGCGGGCGCTCGCCTCCGACCGGCGCCTGGCGCTGCAGTCGATCTCCGTCCGGCGCACCGTCGCCGAGGACGAGTCGCGTCTGCGCTGGGCGCGGCGCGATTGGGCGGCGGTACGGGTGCGATTCGGCGTCCGGGCCTCACTGGGCGCCGCGGTGCATGCCGCGGAAACGCGACGTGGCCTGCTGGCGCTGGCGCTGGGCTGCGGCGGATCCTTCCCGGTCAGCGACCTGCGCGACGCGACGCGCGCGCAACTGGAGGCCTGCTACCCGGAAATCAGCGCCTTCGTCGCCGAGAAGCGCCGCTGCGACCCCGCGGAGCGGCTGCAGAACGCCTGGTTCCGGAAGGCCTGCGCGATCCTGCGCGGCGAGTCGCGCTGGTCGGCGCCCGGCTAGCCGCGGCGGCTGCAGCCGCTTCTGCCGCTTCTGCGTTGGAGCCTGCGACGAGGACACCGGCCTCGCGCAGGCGTGCGACCTGCCGGCTGTAGACCTGCGGATCGTCCTCGGTGCCGGTAACCGAGGCGATGACGAGCGCGCCGCTGCGCCGCGCGCGCCGCAGTTCCCCAGCGACCAGGCCCGCCGGATCCGCGTGCGCGCCGTAGCCGATCACGACATCCAGCAACACCACTCCGACGCCGGGATCCGCCATCGCCTCGCCAAGCATCTGGTTGCGCAGTTCCGGGTCGATCATCGGGTGGGGCCGGCCCTGGGTGTACTCGTCGTCGCCAAGGTCGAGCAGGACGTGGCCGGCGGCCTTGCCATTGGCTTGCCTTGCTCCCGGCACCGGCGAATTCGAACGAACCTCGAGACCCGCCTCCTGCAGCACCAACTGTGCCTCGGCGCATAGCGTGCCGCCGCAAAACAGGCCCCGAATCCACCCTTTTCGCGGCGCCACCGGGGTCTTGCGCACGGCGCGAATGCGCTTTCCCGCCGCGCGCTCGGCGGCGGCCAGGAGCGTGGGCGCGAAACCCGGATTGCGCGCGCCAAGCAGGCACAGGGTTACCGGCTTTCGGCTGCGGGCAACGCGCGCAAGAAGCTTCTTCGCCACCCGCGCCGAGGGCGGCTTGGAGATGATCACGATGTGGTGCGTGGCCGGGTCCGCGTCCAGCGCGTCCAGCGCCGCGAGCGAGGTCAGGCCGCCGACCTCGTCCGAAAGGTCCCGCCCGCCAACCCCGACCGCCTGCGATACCCCGCGCCCGGCGCGCGCGAGAAGCGACGACACTTCCTGCAGGCCGGTGCCCGAGGCCGAGACGATGCCGACATCGCCGCGCGGCACCGCGTTGGCGAACGCAAGCGGCGCGCCGCCGATGATGCTGGTGCCGCAGTCCGGGCCCATCATCAGCAGGTCCTTCGCGAGCGCCAGCCGTTTCAGCGCCACTTCATCCGCCACCGGGACGTTGTCGGAGAACATCATGACGTGCAGGCCGGACTCCAGCGCGCGGCGCGCCTCGGCCGCGGCGAACGCGCCAGGCACGGAAATGAGTGCCAGGTTCGCCTGCGGGATTGCCGCGGCCGCGGCGGCGAAGCCGCGCGACCGGGGAAAACCCTCCACGCCACCGCGCGCCGGCCGCGCCTCGAGAAGGCGTCCCGCTTCCTCGACCGCGGCCGTCGCACCGGCCGCGGTCTTCGCGCGCACCGCGATCACCAGGTCATCGGGCTTGGCACCCTCGCCGTCCTTCGCCAGCAGCCCGGATTCACGCAGCAGCGCCTTGTTCGACGGTGTGCCAATCATGAGCGAGGCCGCCTCGACGCCGGCCAGCGCGGCGACGCCGCGCGAGACGCGCATCAGCGCCACCGAGTCCGCGTAGTAACCGCGGCGGATGCGATTCAGGACCACGCTCATGCGCGCACCCCCAGGGTCGAGGCGAACGCCTGCAGCCCTTGCTCGAAACAGGCCAGCGGCGCGCGCGCGATGCCCGCGCCGACCTGGCCGACCCCCGGCTTGCGGTGCGCGATGCCGGTGTTGATCGCCGGTTGCACCCCGCTTTCCACCACCAGGCGCACGTCGATCCCCGCCGGCACGCCTTCCATGTCCAGCGCCGGGATCGCCCACTTCGCGTTGCGCCCGACCACGATCTCGCCCATGGCGCGGGTATAGGCCACCGCGTCGCTTGCCGAACCCGCGCCGACGAACCCCGCCACCGCCGGCGCCGCCGCCATCGCGAACGCGCCCAGGCCGATGGTTTCCATGATCGCCGAGTCGCCCATGTCCGGATTGGCGTCCTTCTCGGAGTACCCCGGGAAATACAGACCCCGCGGCATCTCCACCGGCGCCGTGAACCATTCGTCGCCCGTAGCCGAGAGCCGCACCCCGAAATCGGTGCCGTTGCGGCACATCGCCGCCACCAGGCTGCAGGCCTCGATGTCGCGCACCGGGTCCATGACGCTCTTGCCCATGGCCATGCCGATGTTGAGGAAGAACTGCTCGTTGCCCCCGATGAACGCGAAGGCGCGCGCCGCCGCTTCCGGCGTGCGGCAGGACTTCGCCAAGTGCGGCGCCAGCGCGCGCAGCACGAGCGCCGAGCACGCCACGTTGCGCTGGTGCATCTCGTCGCCCATGGCCAGGCCGCGCGCGATGAGCGGCGACAGTTCCAGCCCGCCCATGGCGCGCAGCGCGGCGCCCAGCGCCGGCCCGAACTCGTCGCGCAGCCAGCCGATGCGCTCCAGCACCGAGGCGTCGTTGGCGCCAAAGCGCATCACCTTGCCCAGGCCCTCGTTGATCATGCAGTAGGCGCGGTTGCCGCCTTTTCCACCCACGCCGCGGGCCCGGTTCTGCACCACCATCACCGGCATGGAGCGCGTGGTGATCCCGGTCATCGGGCCCACGGCGCCGAAATGATGATTGGGATGGAACTTCACGCCGCCCGAAGCGGCCAGCTTCGCCGCCGCGGCAAGGCTCGGCGCCCAGCCCTCGAACACGATCGCGCCGGCGACCGCGCCCTGCATCGGGCCGCACATCCGCTTCCACGCGAGCGGCGGGCCCGAATGCAGCAGCACCCGGTCCTTTAGGCCCGGCATCGCCTTTCCGGCCGGCATGACATCCAGCAGCACCGGCTCGGCGGCCAGCATCCGGCGCAGCCCTTCCGCGTTCGCCCTTGCGATGCGCTTCCCGTGCGCGGCAAGGCGCGCAAGCAGGTCCGCCAGCTCCGGCCGTCCGCCGGCCGGCGGACGCCAGTCGAGATGCGACACTACGACGCCGCGCGCCGCGAGCTCGTTGGCAAAGCCTTCGAGGCCGATATTGAGGACGCGTGGAGCCCCGGCGAACAGGTTTTTTGCAGACATGAGGGCGTTATTATCTCAAGATGAGCCAGCGCCTCGTCGTCGCGATCGGCGGCAATGCCACGCACCCGGAAAACATCCGGGGCACCACCGAGGAACAGGAAGAGGTCGCCGCGCGCGGCGCGCGCGCCCTGCGCCCGCTGGTCGAGCGCGGCGGCGAACTGGTCATCACCCACGGCAACGGCCCGGTGGTGGGCAAGATCCTGCTGCGCCAGTACTACGCCCGCGAACACATCGCCCCCATGCGCCTGGACGTCTGCGTCGCGCACAGCCAGGGCGGCATCGGGCACCTGCTGATGCAGGGGCTGGAGGACGAGCTGGCGCGCGCCGAAGTGGAGCGGCAGGTCTGCTGCCTCGTTACGCGCGTCGAAGTGTCCGAGGACGACCCCGCCTTCCACAACCCCACCAAGCCCATCGGCCCGTTCTTCTCCGCTGAAGAAGCCGACAACCTGCACAGGAAACTGGGCTGGAACATGATCGAAGACGCCGGCCGCGGCTGGCGCTACGTCGTGCCCTCGCCACGACCGAAAGCCATCCTGGAACTCGGCCTCATCGCCTCGCTTGCCGCGCAGGGCGTCGTGGTCATCGCCGCCGGCGGCGGCGGCATCCCCATGGTCCACCGCCCCGACGGCTCATACTCCGGCGTGCCCGCCGTCGTGGACAAGGACCTCAGTTCCGCCCTCCTCGCCACCGCGCTCGGCTTCGACGCCCTGCTCCTCCTCACCGCCGTGTCGAAAGTCGCCATCCACTTCGGCACGCCCGACGTTCGGTCGCTGGACACCGTCACCGCCTCCGAACTCCACGCCTACGCAAAGGAAGGCCACTTCGCCGCGGGCAGCATGGCGCCCAAGGTCGAGGCGGCGCTCAAGTTCATCGCGCACGGCGGCAGGCGCGCCGTCATCGCCCACCTCGACGAAGCGCTCGCCGCCCTCGATGGCAAAGCCGGAACGCAGGTCGTCCCGGGTTGAGTGGGGCTATGCCGCGCGCCACGCGCTCTCGCCGGGCCGGCGCGGCAAGGTCATCGCGCGCTTCGAGCGCAGTTTCTATGTGGCGACGGGCGGAGGGCTGGCGTGCGTCGGCGGGCCGGGATTGGGGCGAGGGCCGCTGAACGTGCTGGTGCCCGGGATCAAGGAACTCCCTGGCCTGGGAGAAACCGTTCGCTGCACGCGAGGTTCCATTCAATTTGCCTCGGGTTTGACCTACCCGATACAGGGCGCCGTTTTGTGGCGCCCTGTACCCGCGCCGGCCTTTCGGCGCGGAACCCTTCCGCGGATTCCGCGCATCTTCCCAATGGAATCAGACGCGCTCGCTGCATGGATGTCTGACGACGCACGGGGCAAAGCTCCAGATGCGGCTGCGCGACTAATCGGATTGGGCAATGGGTTAACTCCTGCCGGCGACGACCTCATCGGCGGCGCACTGATCGCCTTGCGCGCACTTGGGAAAAGTGGAATCGCGGGTCGATTGGGAAAATGGGCGTTGCGCCTCGCGCGCGCGCGAACGAACCGCATCAGCCAAGCTCACCTCGCCTGCGCCGCCTCGGGCGAAGGCCACGAAGCCCTGCACTATGCGCTACACGCGATCCTTGCCGGGCACAAGAACCTTGGGAAGGAACTGTCCGCCCTGAAACGCATCGGCCACACCTCCGGCATGGATGCCCTCAACGGCGTGTTGCTGGCGCTAGATGTAACCGATCGGTTACATCCCGTCCCTCGCTAGGCCGCAAAACTCGACCTCGCCTGCGCCGCCCAGCGCCCATCGAGCTTCGCGACCACCCACAGCGCCCGGAACGTGCCGATGGCCGAATCGTCCGCGCGATAGCGGGTGAACTGGACATCCAGGTGGACCTTGTCAGCCGTCGCGGCCACGACGGTGCGCGAGGTCCACTTGGTATGGTGCCAGTCCGCGCCGGCCCGGGCGCGGAAATCGGCGAAGTAACTGTTCGGCCGTTCCCAGATTTTCATCCGCCCGCCGGACAGGCGGTAGTGCGGAAAGTGCAGGGTCGCCGCGAGCGCCTTCTCGTCGCGCGCGTTGAGCGCCGCGACGTGGGCATCCAGCACCGCCATCGCGGCGTCGACCGCCACCCGGTCGTTCTCAGGCCGGGCATTCACCGACGGGTCACTCGTCATGGCCAGGGAGCTTACTGGAACTTGATTTTCGCTTCCTTGACCACGCGGTCGATCTTCTCCAACTCGCTGCGGATGTGCCCCGCAAGCTGCTGGGGCGAGCTGCTTTGGGCGCCCAGGCCCAGGTCGCCCAGCCGCTGGCGCACCTCCGGCATCGCCGCGATCGCGACCAGCTCGTCGCCCAGGCGCTTGACGATGTCCGCGTTCGTCCCGGCAGGCGCAAGGATGCCCCACCAGTTGGTGAAGCCGTAGCCATTGACCGTTTCCGAGATGGACGGCACCTCCGCCAGCGCCGCCAGCCGCGGACCAGTGACGGCGAGCGGCTTCAATTTTCCGGCCTTGACCTGGCCCACCGCCGTGCCGTCGATGACGATGTCCACCTGCTCGCCCAACAGCGCGGTGACGGCTTGCGCGCCGCCCTTGTACGGCACGTGGAGGACATCGATGCCGGTCATGGAGCGCAGCAGTTCGAAGGCCAGGTGTCCCGGCCCGCCGGTGCCGCCGGTGCCGTAGGTCAGCTTTCCCGGCTGCGCGCGGGCGCGCGCGAGCAGATCGGCCATCGAGCCGATCGAGGACTTCGGATGGACGGTGACGACGATGGAAACCGAGGCGATCAGGCTGATGGGCGCGAAATCCTTGCGCGGGTCGTAGCCGACATCGGGATTGGCGATCGGCCCGATCGCCATCGAGCCGATGTCGCCAAGCACCAGCGTGTAGCCGTCATTGGGCGACTTGGCGCCGATCCGGACCCCCAGCGTGCCCGCCGCGCCGCCGCGATTGTCGATCACCACGGGTTGGCCGATCCGTTCCGCGAGCTTCTGGCCATAGAGGCGCGCGACGATGTCGGAATTGCCGCCCGGCCCGTAGGGCACGATCAGCTTCACCGGCTGCGATGGATATGCCTGCGCGGATGCAGCCGAGGGCGCGACGCAGACCGCGGCCAGCAGCCAGGGCAGGAACCGCAAGGGGATTGTTTTCATCGTAGTTCTCCTCTCATTGATCAGTGAACGCGTTTCGCAACTGCGCCTCGGCATCCGGCGCCGGTCCCTGCCCTACCTCCACTACCACTTTGTCGATGCTTCCCGTGAAGCGGAACGGGGCCTCGTAGTCCGGCGTCACCGACAGGCCGCTGTCATAGCCGCAGCACAGGCCCTCGGCGGAAGTCTCGATGACCGCCGGGATGGTCCGGGGAATGTCCCCTTCCCCGATCCTGCGCTCGCCCAGGTACAGCTCGGCGCGGCCGCGGTGCTCGCCGGTAGGGGTGAAGCGCAATTGCAGCAGCAACTTGCCCGCCGGCAGGTCCTCGGTGGAACTGACGCGGTACTCGGCCAGGCCAAGGTAGTTGTGCACGTAGTGCAGGCGCCGGTTGTGGACATACAAGGCGTAGCCCGCGAACCAGCTGCCATGGGCGAGCAGCACGCCTTCCGCGCCATTGCGCGGGATCTCCACGTGCGCGGTGATGGTGTGAAAGCGGTTCTTGACGTTGACCGCGGTGTACTCGAACTGCGGCGCCCCGCCCGGGTAGTAGACGAATCGGTTGCCGCTACGGCCCGCGGAGGGCTTGCGCTCGCTCATGCGCAACTGCATGCGCGAATCGAGCGGCAGCACGTTGTACTTTCCCGCCTCCACCCACCAGCGCTCCACCAGCGCGGCGAGTTTCTGCGGGTGCTTCAGGGCAAGATCCTCGGATTCGGAGAAATCCTCCGCGACGTGATAGAGCTCCCATTGCTGCCGTTCGAGCGCCTCCTCGGTCAGCATCTCGCCCTGGGGCTGCTCCACCACCGCCTTCCAGCCATCGGCCCAGAGCGCACGCGAGCCGATCATTTCGTAGTACTGCACCTCTTTCCGGGTCGGCGCCTGCGCGTCGCCGAAGCTGTGGGCGAAGCTCACGCCCTCGAGCGGCCGCTGCGACACGCCGTTCAGAATGCCCGGCGCCTCCAGGCCCAGCGCTTCCAGAATGGTCGGCGCGACGTCGATGACATGGACATACTGGCCGCGCACCTCGCCGCGCCCCTGGACGCCCTTGGGCCAATGCACGATCAGCGGATCGCTCATGCCGCCCTGGTGCAGGTAGCGCTTCCAGCGCCGCAGGGGCGTGTTGCCCGCCCAGGCCCAGCCCCAGGCGTAGTTGGGGTAGGACTTGATGCCGCCCCAGTCCTCGAGGTGCCTGAGGTTCTCCTCCACGCTCGCCTCGATGCGGTTCGGGAACAGGCAGTCGTTGAAGGACCCATGTTCGCCACCTTCGGCGGAGGCGCCGTTGTCGGAGGCCAGCAGCACCAGGGTGTTGTCCAGCTCGCCCAGGCGTTCGAGGAAGGACAGCACGCGGCCGACGTGGTGGTCGGTCTGCTCCAGGAAGGCGGCATAGACCTCCATCTGGCGAGCGTAGAGTCGTCGGGCGTCGCCCGACAGGTCATCCCAGGCCTTCACCTGCAACGGACGCGGCGACAGCTTCGTCCCCGCGGGCACGATGCCCATCGCCAACTGCCGCGCGAACACCGATTCGCGCCAGAGGTCCCAGCCCTGGTCGAACCGGCCGCGGTAGCGCGCGATCCAATCGGGCTCGACATGGTGCGGCGAGTGACCCGCGCCCAGGCAGTAGTACATGAAGAAAGGCTTGTCCGGCGAAACCGCGCGCAGGTCGGTCAGGAACTCGATGGCATGGTCGGCCAGGTCGGCATTGAGGTGGTAGCCCTCCGCCGGACGCCGAGGCGGATCAGCGTAGTGGTTGTCGTGCACCAGGGCCGGCGCCCACTGGCTGGTCTTCCCGCCCAGGAACCCATAGAAGCGCTCGAAGCCGCGCGCCAGAGGCCAGCGCGCCTTGGAGGCGCCCGATGCGTACTCGCTCGCCAGCGTCAGGTGCCATTTCCCGATGGCGAGCGTGGCGTAGCCCTGGGCGAGCAGCATCTCGGACAGGAAGCCGCTTTCCCTCGGCACCTGGCCGTTGTAGCCGGGAAACCCGGTCGCCATCTCCTGGATGATGCCGACGCCATTGGAGTGGTGGTTGCGGCCCGTGAGCAGGCAGGCGCGCGTGGGCGAGCAGATCGCGGTGGTGTGGAAGTCGCGGTAACGCAGCCCGCCTGCGGCAAGGCGGTCGAAGTTCGGGGTGCGGATATCGGAGCCGTAGCAGCCCAGTTGCCCGAAGCCCACGTCATCGAGCAGCAGCACAAGGACGTTCGGCGCGCCGGGACGCGCGCGCACCGGCACCGGCCAGGCCGCCTCCGAATCCGAGGCGGTGCGGCCGATCCTGCCATTGAAGGGCGTGCCCTCGGGGTAGGTTTTCAGCTCGCTCATTCGATGCGGCTCGTGTCGCCGACGAAACCGATCGGGCAGTGGAAGCCGCCGTGGAATTGCGCCGCGATCGGATCCTCCGGGACATTCAAGGCCAGGATCTCCTGCGCGAACGCCTCCGAGTCGTCCTGCGGCTCGTACTGCAGGAAGGCGACGTCCGCGTTGCTCCAGCGGCCGCGAGTGTTGCGCGAAGCGCCGTAGGCGACGAGGAAATGAAAGCCCGGATGATCGATGCAGCGGCGCGCAAGCTGGGCCATGTCGCGGTGGCTGATCCAGCTGCTCAGCTGGCGCGCCTCGGTCGGGCGATCCGGAGTGCGGAAGGTGCCGATCCGAAGGCAGGCGACTGACAGTGCGTACTTGTCGGCATAGAGGCGGCCCAGGGCTTCGCCAAACACCTTCGCGGCGCCATAGTGCGAATCCGGCCGCGGCGCGACGCCCGAATCAAGCATCTTCTCGCGCCGGTGGAATCCGACCGCGTGATTCGAACTGGCATACACGACGCGCCGCACGCCCTGCCGCCTGGCGGCCTCGAACACGTTGTAGGTCCCCTCGATGTTGACGGCCAGGATCTCGGGCCACGCCTTCTGGCCGGGCACCCCGGCGAGATGCAGGATGCAATCGATGCCCGCCATTGCCCGGTCCAGCGACGCGGGATCGCGAACATCCAGCTCGACCAGCTCTTCGCCCGGACCGGCGGCGGCCTGCTCGCGGATGTCGCCCAGGCGCAGCAGTTCATAGGCGCCCGCGAGGTGCCGGCGCAACGCGCAGCCGACGCTGCCTCCCGCCCCGGTCATCAGAATGCGCGTGAACATCATGAAGCCTGATTCTTGGCGCAGTACCGGATCTGGAAAAGAGCTCTTCCCAATCTTCTGAAGATGTAAATCACATCTTCCGGGCCCTAGGCGGGTACCATCCAGCTGCCCATGGACTCGCGCTACCTGCAGAATTTCATCCTCGTCGTCGAGCTTGGCTCCATCGCCGAAGCGGCGCGCCGCCTGGACATGACCCCCGCCACCCTCGCGCAGCGCCTGCGCACGCTGGAGTCGGCGATCGGGACGCAGCTAATTGTTCGTTCCGGGCGCACCGTGAAGCCCACCGTGGCGGGCGCAAGGATCGTCGACCGCGCCCGCGGCATCCTGCGCGACATCCGGGACCTGAAGTCCCTGGCGTCGGACACCGACCTGCCGGCCGGTCCGCTGCGACTGGGCGCCACGGCCACGGGCATGTCGGGCATCGCTCCGGCGATCCTGAAGGACTGGGTCCGGCAGAACCCGCACATCAACATCTACATCGAACCCGCGACCAACAACGTGCTGTATGCCAGGGTCCTGGACGACAGCCTGGACGCGGCAATCCTGGTGCACCCGGGGTTCGACCTCCCCAAGACCTGCGAATGGCAGGGCCTGCGCAGGGAATCGCTGATCCTGCTCACCCCGTCATCGCTCAAGGTGACGGATGTGTTCGAGACCATCGCGCGGGAGCCCTTCATCCTGCATGACCGCAGCGTCATCGCGGGCAAAATGGCCTATGACTACCTCAACCGGCATGGCGTCCGGCCGCAGGTGCGCTTCGAGCTGGAAGGCATCGAGAGCATCGCCAAGCTGGTGTCCGAAGGGCTCGGCGTCTCGATCCTGCCCGACTGGCCGGTGACCGGGCCGTTCAACCCGGCATTGCGCAAATGGCCGCTTCCCGCGCCCTGCCCGGCGCGCGTCGTGGGCGTCCTGTGGATGCGCTCGGGGGCGAGGACCGCGCTGGTCAAGGCTTTCGTGGACCTGGCGCGGGGGCACTTTCCGCTCGATTGAGGCGGCGTAGCGGGCACGCAATGTAACCGATCGGTTACATCGCGCCCCGCGCCAGGCACTGCAGCCGCGAAGGCGATCGGCCATAATGCCCGCATGGCCCGCCGTACCGTGCGCACCATGTGCCCGATGAACTGCCACCCCACGCTGTGCGGGATGCTGGCGGAAGTGGACGACGGAAAGCTGCTCTCCGTTGCAGGGGACCCGGACAACCCGGACAGCCGGGGGTTCCTTTGCGTGCGCGGGCAGGCGTCGCGCGAGATCCTCGGCAACCCGGCGCGCCTGCTGCGGCCGCTGCTGCGCAACCGCGCCGATCGTGGCAAGGCGGACGCCTGGCGGGAAGCGGGATGGGACGAAGCGCTCGACCTGATTGCCGGGCGCATGCGCGACGCAGGCCGGGAGGCGGTGGGATTGTGGTCGGGCCACGGCGCGTTCTCGAACAACTACGGCACGCGCATCAACGCCCACCTGTTGCGGCGCTTCGCGAACCTCTGGGGCTGCCAGTGGTGGCAGCCGACGATGATCTGCTGGGGCCTGGGCGCGACCGGCGCGGCCCTCACCGGCGCGCTGGAGACCAACACCAAGGAAGACATGGGCGAGCACTCGCGCATGGTCCTGCTGTGGGGCGCGAACCTCGCAAGCCAGCCCAATACCGCGCCGCATCTCAAGGCGGCGAAGCGCCGCGGCGCATACGTGGCGACCATCGACGTGCGCCGCACCGAGGCGGCGGCGCAGTCCGACGAGGTGCTGCTGGTGCGCCCGGGCAGCGACGCCGCGCTCGCGCTCGCCATGATGCACGTCATCGTTGCCGAGGGGCTGCACGACCGGGATTTCGTCGCGCGCCACACGACCGGATTCGACCAGCTGGAGAATCACCTGAAGGCGCATTCGCCGGCCTGGGCCGAGCCCATCACCGGGGTGCCCGCCGCACGCATCGCTTCGCTCGCGCGCCGCTACGCGCGCACGCTCCCGGCCATGATCGTCCTGGGCGGCAGCTCGATGCACAAAGGCGCCAATGGCTGGCAGGCGGCACGCGCCATCACCTGCCTGCCCGCGCTCACGGGCCAGCTCGGCGTGGCGGGCGGCGGGCTCGGGCCGCGGCACGGCAGCCGCAGCCACGGCCAGGCCTTGAACGACATCACGCTGCCCGCGCGCCGGCCCGCGGGCGCCTACCTGCCCTCGCAGATGCCGCGCGTGACCGAGGCCCTGCTCGACGGGCGCCTGCGCGTCATGATGCTCTTTGGCACCGACATGATGTCTTCCTATGCCGACGCGAACCAGGTGGCGAAGGGCCTGGCGAGCGCGGACCTGGTGGTGTCGCACGAACTGTTCATGAACGACACCGCGCGGCGCTTCGCCGATGTCGTGCTGCCCTCGACGAGCTGGCTCGAGGAACTGGGCGCAAAGAGCACCAATACGCATCTCTATCTCATGGAGCGGGCGCTCGATCCGGCCGGCGAGACCCGCTCGGTAACGTATGTGATGCGCGGGCTTGCCGGGCGCCTGGGTCTGGCCGATTTTTATCCATGGATGGACGAGGAGGGCCTGATCGACGCGCTGATCGACCATCCTGCTACCGGCCACGCTACAGTCGCCTCGCTGCGCGCGGAGGCCGGGAAGCGCGCGCTGCCCATCTCGCATGTGGCGCATCCGGACCGCCGCTTCCCGACGCCTTCCGGAAAGATTGAGTTTTTCTCCACCCACGCGCGCAGCCTCGGCCTGCCCGAGCTTCCGCTGCACGAACCGCAGCCGGCCGCTCCCGGTTTTCCGCTGGCGTTTCGCCAGGGCAGGACCCTGACGCAGTTCCACGCGTTCTACGACCAGGGACGGGCGCTGCCGACGCTCGCGCGCCTGGACCCTGACCCCCGGCTATGGCTCTCCGGGCCGGATGCCGCGACGCGCGGCATCGCCGATGGAGCGGCGATCCGCATATTCAATGCGCGCGGCGAGATGAACTGCCGGGCTCACGTCACGGACCGCGTGCCCGCCGGCACGGTATGGATGCGCGATGGCTGGGCGGGCCTGAACCAGCTGACCTCGGGCGAAGCGGTTCTTCCCGATGCGGCGGTCGAGGCGTTCGGATTCTCGGGCGGCCAGGCGGCATTCGACGCCATGGTCGAGGTCAGTCCCGCCTAGCGAGGTCACGTCGCCGCCTTCCACGCCTCCGCATTGACGAGGTGCGCGGGACGCCGGCCAAGCGAAAAGTCCACCACGCTCTGCAGGCCCGCCGTGGCAATGGCGTGGAAGCACTCGTCGGTCCAGCACAGCGCGTGCGGCGTGACGATGACCTTGTCCATGGCGAGCAGCGGATTGGCCGGGTCCACGGGCTCCTGCTCGAACACGTCCAGCCCCGCTCCTGCGATCCGGTCCAGGCGCAGCGCTTCGATGAGCGCCGCTTCGTCGACGATCGGTCCGCGCGCCACGTTGATGAAATAGGCGCCCCGCTTCATCAGCGCGAACTGCGGCGCACCGATCAGGTGCCGGGTCTCAGGCGTGAGCAGGCAGGCGACCACGATGAAATCCGCTTCGCGCAACAGCTGCTCGAGCGGCACCCGCGCGGCGTCGAGATCGCGCAACGCTGCGTCGCTTGCATAAGGGTCGGCGACGATGCGTCGCATGCCGAATGGTGCCGACACCCGGAGCAGCTCCTGCCCGATGCCGCCGCCGCCGACGATGCCGAGCGTGCGCCCGACCAGCCCGGTGCCCATCAGGTCGTTGCGCCCGGCCCAGCGGCCCGCGCGCGTAATGCGGTCCTTGGCGAAGAGCCGCCCCGCGAGCGCGAACAGCAGCGTGAGCGTGGCGACCGCCACCGGCCGGCGGATCGCGAGCGGAGTGTTGGTCACCACGATGCCCTTTGCGCTCAGCGCCGCGACGTCCACCGAGTCGTAGCCCACGCCGTGGCGCGCAACGATGCGCACGCGGCAGTCCGCGCGTGCGACGCTGGCGGCGCTCACGCGCGAGGCGTTCACGTAAAGCCCGTCGTAGCGCGCCGCCAGATCCGGCGTGATCTCGGGCACCGATTCGGCCGTGTACTCCCAGTCGATTCCCGGGTTGCCTTTCAGGACATCGAGCGCGCCGGCGCCGAACGAGGGCTCGCCCGCTGCGTTGAGCACGTCGCGCAGGATGCCGAGCCTGAATGTCATCGCAGGACCTTCAGCGTGTCGCGGATCGCCGACTGCAGCAGGGACGAATCGAGCCCGGCCGCGATCATGTTGAAGCCGAACTCGCGGTAGCGTTTCGCCCACGCGGCGTCGGCCGCCATGAAGCCCAGGCCCTTGCGGTGCCGGCGCGCGGCGGCCACGATGGCGCGCACGGCATCGAGGTACTTCGGCGACTCGAATTCGCCCGGGATGCCAAGGAAATTCGTCAGGTCGAAGTGGCCCAGCCACAGCACGTCGATGCCCGGCACCGCCGCGATCGCCTCCACTTCCGCCAGTCCCCGCTCCGACTCGATCTGCGCGATCACCAGCGTGCGCGCGTTCAGCGCCGCCACCTTGGCCTTCACCTCGCCGCCCGAGTAGTCGTCCTGGGCCACGCCGAAGGCGGCGCCGCGCCTGCCCTGCGGCGGGTAGTGGGTCGCCTCGGCGATGCGCGCGGCCTCCGCGCCGCTTTCCACCATCGGCACCATCACCCCGTAGGCGCCGACGTCGAGCGCCCGCGCCATGAAGTGGTACTCGCTGCGGGGCACGCGCGCGAGCGGCTCGATGCCGATGCCGCGGCAGCCGGCGGCAAGCATCTTCAGCGTCTCGAATCCGAGGCCCGCGTGCTCCATGTCGAACAGCGCGAACTCGCAGCCGGCCGCCTTCAGGATCTGCGGCATGCCCGGGGCGAAAAACTCGAAGACCATCGCACCGGCCACCGGGTCACCGGCCAGCACGCGTTGCCGGATCGCGCTTGGGCGCACGCCAGATGCTTCGCTCATCTGGTTCAGGCCCAGGGCAGCTCGTCGTACACGAAGCGGAAGGCATCGCCGGCACGCACCACCCGCCCGGCTGAGGGCAGGGGGAAATGCGCGGTGCATACCAGCGTCGGCGTGTCGCAATAGCGCTCGAGAAACGCCCGCCGCGTGCGGCTGGCGAGTTCCGCGTCCCAGTCGGGCCAGGGCACCCATTCCGGATGCAGGCACTGCACCGGCGAATGCATCAGGTCGCCGCACATCACCGCGCTCGCGGCGCCGGAGCCGATCGCGATCGCCACGTGGTCCGGCGTGTGGCCGGGCGTCGATTCCAGCCGGATCTGGTCGTCGAGCGCGAAGTCGTTCGCCACGAGTTGCGCGCGATCCGCCGCCACGATCGGCAGCACGCTGTCCTCCAGCGGCGTGCGGGCGAACTTGCCGTGCCCCACGTCGCGCCAGGTCTCGAACTCCTTCCTCGAGAAGATGTACCGCGCGTTCGGGAAGGTCGGCACCCAGCGTCCGTTCTCGAGCCGTGTGTTCCAGCCGACGTGGTCGGCGTGCAGGTGGGTGCAGAAGACGTAGTCGATTTCCTCCGGGGCGATGCCGAGCGCGGCCAGTCCGCGCAGGTAGGTATCGTCGGTCTTGAGGTGCCAGGGCGGCCGCTTGGGCCGGTCCTTGTGGTTGCCGATGCAGGTGTCGATCAGCACCGTGTGGTGCGCGGTGCGCACGACGTAGCTCTGCATCGGAAACTGCAGCGCATCCGTCTTCGGGTCGAGCGCGTCCGGCTCGAGCCACGAGCGGTAGGGCAGCCAGGCCTCGTCGCTGGTGTCGGGAAAGAACGCCCGCCGGTCGAAGGGCATCACCATCTCCAGCACGCGATGGATCTCGATGTTGCCGATGCGCCTGCCGCCCGCGACCATAATGATGGATGATGCCCGCATGAACGATGAATTGCCAGTCATCGACGCGCACCACCATCTCTGGCAGCTGGCCGGCGGGCCGCTGTACTACCCGTGGCTGCAGGACCCCGAACCGCACGATTTCTTCCTCGGCGACTACAGCCCGCTCAAGCGCGACTACCTGCCACCGGACTATCGGCGCGATGCGGCCGACCACCACGTCGTGAAGACGGTTCATGTCGAGGCGGAGTGCCGCCGCGACCAGCAGGTGGCGGAGACGCGCTGGCTCACGCAGTTGAACGCGCGGCACGGCCTGCCGAACGCTATCGTCGCGCATGCCTGGTTCCACACCGAGGACGCCGGGGACATCCTCGCGCAGCAGAAATCCTTCGCGCTGGTGCGCGGCATCCGCTCCAAGCCGGTGACCAGCCGCAGGCCCGGCGAATCGGTGGCCGGCACCCCCGGGTCGATGCAGGATCCGAAGTGGCTCGCGGGCCTGCGACTGCTGAGGAAATTCGACCTGTCATGGGACTTGCGCGTTCCCACCTGGCACCTGGAAGAAGCCGCGCAGGTGGCGCGCGCGAACTCCGACATTCCGGTGGTCCTGAACCACACCGGCTTTCCCTGGGATCGAAGCGAAGGCGGCCTCGAGCTCTGGCGACGGGGCATGAAGGCGCTGGCCGCCTGCGAGCAGGTCTATTGCAAGCTTTCCTGCCTGTGTCTGCAGGAGGGTCCCTGGGACTACGAGGACAACCGCCGGATCGTGCTCGAGGCGATCGGGATCTTCGGCATCGGGCGCTGCATGTTCGCGTCGAACTTCCCGGTGGATGGCCTGCGCGTTTCCTACGGCCGGATGTTCGAGGACTTCAAGCGCATGACCGCGGATCTGTCGGCATCCGACCGGCGAGCGCTGTTCCACGACAACGCGGCCCGCTTCTACCGCATCTGAATCCCGCCGGGCGGTCGTTCCACGTTCCCTAGGGCGAGAATCCGCCGCCGTCGGCCATCAGGGCGGCGCCGGTGACGTAGCTCGCCTCGTTCGAGGCGAGCCAGAGGATCGGATACGCGATCTCGCGCGCCTCGGCCCAGCGGCCCAGCACGCAGCAATCCACCGCCATGGCTTCGATCTCGGCCCGGGTGCGGCCGTCCGCGGCGAAGCGCTTCTCGTGAAACGGCGTGAAGGTGGCCCCCGGGCAGACCGCGTTGACCCGAACCCCGTGGCGCGCTTCCTCGAAAGCGAGCGTGCGCGTCATGGAAACGATCCCGGCCTTGGTGACGTCGTACTGGCCCATGCCGGCGCGGGGGATGAAGGCGTGCATGGAGGACACGTTGACGATGCTGCCATGGCCGGATGCGCGCAGCGCCGGCAACGCCTCCCGGGCGAGGTAGGCATAGCTGAGCAGGTTGACCGCGATGATCCGCTCCCAGGTTTCGCTCCTGGCCTCGCTTAGGGGTTCATAGGCGCGGATGCCGGCATTGTTGACCAGCACGTCCAGGCCGCCGAAGGTGCTTCGGGCATGCGCGACGATCTTCGCCGCGGACGCCTCCGCCCCGACGTCGGCGATCAGCTCGCTCACCTGCGCGCCCGGCACCCCGGCGCGGATGGCGGCGCAGGCGGCCGCCATCGCCTGCGGATCGAGGTCCACCAGCACCACGCTCGCGCCCTGCTCGCAGAACAGGCGCCCGGTGGAGGCGCCGATGCCGCCCGCGCCGCCGGTGATGATCGCGACCTTGCCTTCAAGCCGTCCCACGCAGTCCTCCTTTCCGCCCCCTATGTAACCGATCGGTTACATCCAGCCTAGGCCAGGTACTGCAGCTGCACGTTCTCCGGCGCCAGCCACGCCGCCAGCGCCCCGATCAGCTGCGAATCCGGATTCACCTTCCACTCCTCCCCCAGCACCACGTCGCAACTCGCAGCGCCGTTCTCGTAGTGCACCAGCACCGGGCAGCCGCCGCGGCCGCCGGCCTTGTAGGGCGAGAGCATCTCCATCAGGCGCTTCGCATCCGCCTGGCCGTTGATGGCGATGCGCAGCGACGAGCCATAGCGCTCGCGCAGCGAATTCAGGTCGAAGATCTCCTCGGCGGTGACGCGCAGGCCGCCGATGAACGGGTCCATCTGCACCTTGCCCGCAACCACGACCAGGGCGTCCTCCTTCAGCTTGTCGCGGTGCGCCTCGAACAGTTCATTGAACACGCTGATCTCGACCTGGCCGGTGCCGTCCTCGATCACCACCGCGATCATCCGGCCGCGCCGCGTCATCTGCACCCGCGACGAGGTCACGACTCCCGCAATGCAGGTATGGTCCGATGCCGCCAGCTTCGCCAGCGAGGTGCGCGGAAAGCCCTTGAGCATCGGCTCGTAGACCGTGAACAGGTGGCCCGAGAGGCAGTAGCCGAGCGCGGTCTTTTCCTCGGTGAGTTTCCGCTCCAGGTCCCAGGGCGGCGACTCGACCAGCGTCAGCTTCGCGGTCTGCGCGGCATCGGCCGCGCCGAACAGGCTCTCCTGCGCCGCGTCCCGCCCGGCCTTTTCCGCCGTTTCCATCGCGCGCCCGACCGAGGCGAGCAGGCTGGCGCGGTTGGGCTCGACGCCGTCGAAGGCGCCGGCACGCACCAGCGCCTCGACCGCGCGCCGGTTGACGATGCGCTTGTCCACGCGCAGGCAGAAATCGAACAGGTCGGTGAACGGACCCGCTTTCCGTGCTTCGACGATGCTGAGCACCGCGGATTCGCCGGTGCCGCGCACCCCGCCCAGGCCGTAGCGCACCGACTTCGCATCGATGGGAACGAACCGGTACCCGGAGACATTGATGTCCGGCGGCAGCACGCGCACGCCGTTGGCCTCGGCATCGTCGCGGAACATCCGCACCTTGTCGGTGTCGTCCATCACCGCGGACAAGTTGGCCGCCATGAACGCGGCGTTGTGGTGCCGCTTCATGTAGCCGGTCTGGTAGGCGAGCAGGGCGTAGGCCGCGGCGTGCGATTTGTTGAAGCCGTAGCCGGCGAACTTCTCCATCAGGTTGAAGAGCTGGGTCGCCTTGGACCGCGACAGGTTGTTCTTCTCCGCGCCGGCGACGAACACGTCGCGCTGCGCGTCCATCTCCTCCTGGTTCTTCTTGCCCATGGCGCGCCGCAGCAGGTCGGCGCCACCCAGCGTGTAGCCGCCGATCACCTGCGCGATCTGCATCACCTGTTCCTGGTAAACCATGATGCCGTAGGTGGGCGCGAGGATCGGCACCAGGCGCGGGTCGAGGTATTCAACGCGCTCCTCGCCGTGCTTCCGCTTGATGAAGTCCGGGATCAGGTCCATCGGGCCGGGACGGTAGAGCGCCACCAGCGCGATGATGTCCTCGAAGCGGTCGGGCCGGGCGCGCTTGATCATGTCGCGCATGCCGCGCGATTCCAGCTGGAACACCGCGGTGGTGTTGCCCGCGGCGATCAGCTGGTAGGTCGGGGCGTCGTCCAGCGGCACGGCTTCGAGCGAAAAGTCCTTCTCGCCCAGGGCGCGCACATAGCGCTCGGCCCAGTCCAGCACCGTGAGCGTGGTCAGGCCCAGGAAATCGAACTTCACCAGGCCGACCGCCTCGACATCGTCCTTGTCGAGTTGCGAGATGACGTTGGCGGTGCCCTCGGCCGCGTAGAGCGGGCAGAAGTCGGTGAGCTTGCCCGGCGCGATCAGCACGCCGCCGGCGTGCATGCCGACATTGCGCGTCAGTCCCTCCAGCTTCCCGCCCAGTTCCAGCAGGTCGCGCACCTCCTCTTCCTTCTTCTCGCGCTGCGCGAGCAACGGCTCCATCTCGCGCGCATCGGCCAGCGTGATCAGCTTGCCGGGCTGGAAGGGGATGAGCTTGGCGATCTGGTCGCAGAAGTTGTAGCCCAGGTCCAGCACGCGACCGGTGTCGCGCACCACCGCGCGCGCGGCCATGGTGCCGAAGGTGGCGATCTGCGACACCGATTCCTCGCCGTATTTCCCGCGCACGTACTCGATGACCTTGTCGCGCCCGTCCTGGCAGAAGTCGATGTCGAAGTCGGGCATGGACACCCGCTCCGGGTTCAGGAAGCGCTCGAACAGCAGGTCGTACTTGAGCGGATCCAGGTCGGTGATGCCCAGTGCGTAGGCGACCAGCGACCCGGCGCCCGAGCCGCGGCCCGGGCCCACCGGCACGCCGTTGGATTTCGCCCAGTTGATGAAGTCGGCGACGATCAGGAAGTAGCCCGCGAAGCCCATCTGCGCGATGGTGCCGGTTTCGAATTCCAGCCGCGCCTGGTAGCGCGGCATCGCGTCGGCGCGCGCCGCCGCGTCCGGATAGAGCCGCTCCATGCGGCCGGCGAGTCCCTTCTCGGCCTGCTGGCGCAGGAACGCGTCGAGGGTCACTCCCTTGGGCGTCGGGAACTGGGGCAGGCGGCTCTTGCCCAGCTCGATGGCGAGGTTGCAGCGGCGCGCGATCTGGACCGCGTTCTCCAGCGCCTGCGGGATATCAGCGAACAGCTCCACCATCTCGTACTGCGACTTGAAATACTGCTCGGGCGTGAAGGCGCGCGGCCGGCGCTGGTCGCCGAGCACATAGCCTTGCGAGATGCACACGCGCGCCTCGTGCGCCTTGAAGTCCTCCGCGGCGACGAACTGGACCGGGTGCGTGGCCACCACCGGCAGCCCCGCCTTCGCCGCCAGCGCGAGCGTGCGCCCCACCATGGACTCGGCCTGCGGCGCGCCGGCGCGCTGCAGCTCCAGGTAGTAGCGCCCCGGGAAGCGCTTCGCCCACTGCTTCGCCAGCTTCTCCGCGGCGGTGTCGTTGGACGCGGCGAGCGCATGCCCGACGTCGCCGGCGGCGAATCCCGACAGCGCGATCAGGCCTTCGCCGCCCAACTCGTCGATCCAGGCCGCCGAGAGTTCGGCGCGGCCGCGATGCTGGTTCTTCAACCACGCTCGCGACAGCAGTTCGCACAGGGTGAGGTAGCCCTTGCGCGAGGCGCACAGCAGAAGGATGCGGTGCGGCTTGTCGCGGTCGGCGTCGTTGCTCAGCCAGCAATCGGCGCCGATCAGCGGCTTGATCCCGGCCTCGCGCGCCGCGCTGTAGAACTTCACCATGCCGAACAGGTTGGCGCTGTCGGTCAGCGCCAGCGCCGGCATGCCGTCGGCCGCCGCGCGCGCCACCGCCTCGTCGATGCGCACGATGCCGTCGGACACCGAGTATTCGCTGTGCAGCCTGAGGAGGACGAAGCGCGGCGCAGGCATGAAAAAATTTTACCACCGGGGGCACGGTAAACTGCGCCTGCCATGAATGCCGCATGAACCTTGGGCTCGTCGCGCTGTTCGCCGGCGCAACCTGCATCGCGCTGTCGCCGATCTGGGTGCGCCTGGCCGATGTCGGGCCCACCGCGAGCGCGTTCTGGCGCGTGGCCCTCGCGGTGCCGCTGCTGTGGCTCCTCCACGCCGCCGCCACCAGGCGGGCGGCATCGCCGCCGCCGCCCGCGCACCGTGGCTACCTCGCTGCCGCCGGCCTCGCCTTCGCGGGCGACCTTGCGTTCTGGCACTGGTCCATCCAGTACACCTCGGTGGCGAACTCCACCCTGCTGGCGAACCTGGCGACCATCTTCGTCACCCTGGCCGCGTGGCTGGTCTGGAAGCAGCGGCCGACGAAGCGGTTCCTCGCCGGACTCGCGCTGGCGCTGGCGGGCGTGGCCATGCTGGTGCGGACCAGCCTGGCGTTCTCGCCCACCGCGCTCCTGGGCGATGCGCTGGGGGTGGTGACCGCGATGTTCTACGCCTGGTACATCCTGTCGGTGAAGGAAATCCGCGACCGCGGCGCCGCCACCCTGCAGCTGATGGCGGTGACCACCACCATCACCGCGGCCTTGCTGCTGCCGGTGGCGCTCGCGGCCGCGCACCAGTCCGGGGAGGCGCTGCTGCCGCAGTCCGCGGGCGGCTGGATGGTGCTGCTGGGCCTGGCCTGGATTTCCCACGCCGCCGGCCAGGGCCTGATCGCGTACGCCCTTGCGCACCTGCCGGCCGCGTTCTCCTCGGTGAGCCTGCTGTTCCAGCCGGTGATGGCCGGGGTGTTTGCCTGGCTGCTGCTGGGCGAACCCCTGGTGGCGCTGCAAGTGGCCGGCGGCGCGGTGGTGCTCTCGGGCATCTGGCTCGCCCGGCGCGGTTCGCAATAGCACCCTCGGAAGCGGCGCCGAACCGTGAGAGACTATCGCGCATGAGCGACGAACTGAAGATGGACGAGGTCACCGACCTCATCGCCAGCATCGAGATGCACCGCAAGGAGATCGAACGGGAGTCCGGCCTGGACGTCTCGCGCGAGTACGCGTTGCGCAGGCTGCAGCAGGCGATCCAGGAAGAGCAGGAGGCATCGAAGCTGGAAGGCGCGAGCCCGGTGCACGCCACCGCCGCGGAGTTGCTCTCCGCCGAGGTGAGGCGGGTCAGTTCCCTGTCCCGGGGCTCGGCGCAACGCCCGGCGCATGCGAAGGACCGGCCGCAGCAGCAGCGCAATTTCCGGCCGGGCGGACAGCCGCAGCAGCAGCGCAAGCAGGGCGGCGGCCGGCGAAATCCGGGCCGCAACCGCGGGCGCTAGCGCGCCTGCCCCCGGAAGGCGCGTCCCGCCGCGCTATCCGCAGCGATACGATACGAGACGCACGACATGGCCCGGACGCTGATCAAGAACGCCTGCATCGTCACAATTGATCCATCGGTGGCGGACCTGGAGGGCGGCGACATCCTCGTGGAGGGCGACCGGATCGCCGCCATCGGCAGGAACCTGTCGGCCCCGGACGCCGAGGTCGTGGACGGCAGCGGCCGCATCGCCATGCCCGGGCTGGTGAACGCGCACATCCATACCTGGGAATACCAGTTGCGCGGCATCGGCTCGGACTGGGTTGGCAGCCGCGACTACCACGGCAACATGCACAAGAAGCTGGCCCTGCACTACCAGCCGCGCGACGTGTACCTGGGCAACCTGCTCGGGGCGCTGAACCAGATCCGCAACGGCACCACCACCATCATGGACTGGTGCCACATCCTGCGCGACGCCGAGATGGCCGACGCCGCGCTGGACGCGCTGGAGGAATCCGGCATCCGCGCCGTATTCGGCCGCGGCACGGTGAAACCGCCGGAGAAGCCGGGCGAAGTGCCCTACTACAAGAAGCCCTTCCCGCGCGACGAAGTGGCGCGCCTGAGGAAGGGGCGGCTGGCGAGCGACGAGCGCCTGGTGACCATGGCGCTGTCCATCCTGGGCCCGGACTGGGGCGAATACGACGTCGCGGTGCACGACATCCGCCTCGCACGCGAGTTCGGCCTCATCAACTCTGCCCACACCTACGGCCGCAAGGGCAAGCGCGTGGTCGAGGATGGCTACCCGCGCCTGGCGCGCGAAGGATTGCTGGGACCGGACCACAACATCGCCCACGGCAACTGCTTCGCCGAGGACGAGCTGAAGATCGTGCTCGACGCCGGCTGCACCATCACAGCCACCTGCCTCACCGAGGCGCTCAACTACGAGCAGCCCGCGATGCTGGGCCGGATCAAGAAATTCGGCGCCGCACCCTCGCTGGGAACCGACTGCGACCCCTACTTCAACAGCTCCATGCTGTGGGTGGCGCGGCACGCGTTCCAGGAACAGCGCGCCATGGACAACCGCAGCCTGCGCGAGGCCGGCAAGTGGCCTTCGGCCGGGCCGCATGCGACGCGCACGCGCGACGGCCTGGAATGGGCGACGCTGGGTGGCGCCAAGGCGCTGAAGCTGGATTCGAAAGTGGGCTCGCTGGCGCCGGGCAAGCAGGCCGACATCGTCATGATCGATGCCCGCTCCATGAACATCTTCCCGGCCCTGCCCGGCGGCGACCCGGTGCACGCGATCATGATGTACGCCGAGACCTCCGACATCGAGAACGTCATGATCGCCGGCAGGTTCGCCAAGCGCGGCGGCCAGCTCACGTTCCCGGCCGCGCGGCTGCAGAAGCTGCAGGAAGAACTGCTCGCCTCGCGCCTGCGCATGATGGCCGAGGGCGATTTCAACTACCAGGCGGTGCCTGGCGGGCCGCTGCCGGAACGCTACGTCTTCTGAGAAAGGGTCCGACCATGACGCGCTGGATGCGTACTGCCAGTCTCGCCTGCTGCCTCAGCCTGGGCCTGCTCGCCGCGCCCGCGGCGCTGGCGCAGGACTACCCGGCCAAGCCGGTGCGCATCGTCCACGGCTTCACCCAGGGAGGCCCGGTGGACATCCTCGCGCGCCTGGTGGCGGCGAGCTTCGGCGAGCGCTTCGGCCAGCAGGCCATCGTCGAGGGCAAGCCCGGCGCCGGCGGCACCGTCGGCGCCAACTTCGTCGCCAAGAGCGAGCCCGACGGCTACACCCTGTTCCTCATGGCCTCGGGCCACTCCACCTCGCCAGGGCTGGTGAAGTCCCTCGCCTACGACCCGGTGGATGATTTCGCCATGGTCTCCATGGTCGCGAGCAGCCCGTTCGCGATCATGACCCTGCCCTCGTCGCCTTACGCCTCGCTGCAGGACCTGGTGCAGAAGGCGCGCGCGCAGCCGGGCAAAATCGACTTCGGCACCGGCGGCGTCGGCAGCGGCATGCACCTGGTGGCGGTACTGCTGCAGGCGCGTGCCGGCGTGCAGATGAATCACATCCCGTACAAGGGCGGCAACGCGCCGACGCTGGCGCTGATGTCGGGCGAAGTGCCGGTCCTGTTCAGCTCGGTGGCGGGCATGGCCCAGCAGGTCGAGAGCGGCAAGATCCGCATGCTCGCGGTGACGACGAAGTCCCGCTACGGCATGCTGCCCAACGTCCCCACGGTGGCCGAGACGGTGCTGCCCGACTTCGACGCGCGCGCCTGGTACGCCCTGGCGGGGCCCAAGAAACTGCCCGCGCCGGTGCTGGCGAAGCTGAACGAGGCCATGCTGGCGATCCTGAAGCGGCCCGATGTCGCCGACCGGATCCGCTCGCTGGGCGCGGAAGTCTGGGGCACCACGCCCGGCGAAGCGCAGGCGTTCCTGCGCAGTGAAGTGGCGCGCTGGACCAAGGTGATAGGGGACGAGAAGATCTCGGCGCCGAACTGAGCTCCTACAACACGACCGTATCGGGCTCCCCGTCGTGGCGCTCGATGCGCCCGATGCGCCAGGCCGTTTCCCCCGCCGCTTCCAGTTCCCGCATGGCGCGCGCCGCGTCGGCCTCGGCGACCACCACCGCCATGCCGATGCCGCAATTGAACACGCGGTGCATCTCGTCCTCGGCGACCCCGCCCGAGCGCTGCAGCCAGTCGAACAGTTCCGTGCGCGGCCAGGCCTTGCGCTCGATCACCGCGCGCGTGCCCGGGGGCAGCACGCGCGGCACGTTGCCGGTGATGCCGCCGCCGGTGATGTGCGCCAGTCCCTTCACCGGAAGCGACTGCATCAGCGCGAGCAGCGGCTTGACATAGATCCGTGTCGGGGTAAGCAGGTCGATCCCCGCCGGCGGCTTCGCCTGCTCCAGGATGCGCCGCACCAGCGAGTAGCCATTGGAATGCGCCCCGCTCGAGGCGAGGCCCAGCACCGTGTCGCCGGGCGCGATGGTCTTGCCGCTGATGATGGCGTCGCGCTCGACGACGCCGACGCAGAATCCGGCGAGGTCGTACTCGCCCGCAGGATACATGCCGGGCATCTCGGCGGTCTCGCCGCCAATGAGCGCGCAGCCGGCCTGCTCGCAGCCCCGCGCGATGCCCTTGATGACTTCCGCGGCGACACCCGGTTCCAGCTTGCCGCAGGCGAAATAATCGAGGAAGAAGAGCGGCTCCGCGCCCTGCACCAGGACGTCGTTCACGCTCATCGCCACCAGATCGATGCCCACGGTGTCGTGGCGGCCGAGCGCGAAGGCGAGCTTCAGCTTGGTGCCGACGCCGTCGGTGCCCGAGACCAGCACCGGCTCGCGGTACTTCTTCGGGATGCCGCACAGCGCGCCGAAGCCGCCGATGCCGGCCAGCACCTCGGGCCGCATGGTGCGTTTCGCGAACGGGCGGATGGCGTCGACGAGCGCGTCCCCGGCGTCGATGTCGACGCCCGCGTCGCGGTAGGAAAGGCCTTTGGACATGGCAGGCTAGAATGGTCTTTTGTCGGGCGATTCTACGTGAAATGAACGGCACGAATTCCACCATCGGCGCGAATCCGAAGCTCTGGTCCTGGCTGGCGATCGGCGCGGTGTTCCTCGCGCTCGTGTACCTGCTGTCGCCGATCCTGGCGCCGTTCCTCGCCGGCGCCATCTTCGCCTACATCCTGAACCCGCTGGTCGGGCGCATCGCCGGGCGGCGCGTGAACCGTACCGTCGCCGTGGTGCTGGTGCTGCTGCTGTGCCTGGTGGCGCTGGTCGCGCTGCTGCTGGTCGTGCTGCCGCTGTTCGCCAAGGAATTGCGCATGATGTCCGAGCGCCTGCCGGCGTTCCTCGACTGGCTCAACCGCGTCGCCGCGCCCTGGCTCGCGCAGCACCTGGGCAGGGAGGTGCAGTTCGACCTCGGCATGCTGAAGCAGCTGCTGGGGGATGCCCTGCAGTCCAACCAGGACCTGGTGCCCAGGCTGCTCGGCTCGGCGCGCATCGGCGGCATGGCGCTGCTGGGAATCGCAGTCAACGTGCTGCTGATCCCGGTGGTGCTGTTCTTCCTGCTGCGCGACTGGCGCGGCATCGTGGCGCGCGCCGAGCACCTGATCCCGCGCCACCAGATCGACCGCGCCCGCATCATCCTCTCGGAGGTCGACGCCGTGCTGGCGGAGTTCCTGCGCGGCCAGGTGCTGGTGATGCTGGTGATGAGCGTGTTCTATGTGACCGCGCTGTGGCTGGCGGGCCTGGAGTTCGCGCTGCCCATCGGCCTGCTCACCGGCATGCTGGTGTTCATCCCCTACGTCGGCGCCGTCACCGGCATTGTCCTCGGCACCATCGCCGCGCTGCTGCAGTTCGGCACCCTCCCCGGCGTGGCCTGGGTCTGGCTCGCGTTCGGCGCCGGGCAGCTCCTCGAGGGCATGGTGGTGACGCCCTGGCTGGTGGGCGAGCGCATTGGCCTGCATCCGGTTGCGGTGATCTTCGCCCTGCTCGCCTTTGGCCAGGTGTTCGGCTTCTTCGGCATCCTGCTCGCGCTGCCGGCCAGCGCCGCGCTGCTGGTTGCGCTGCGCCATGTGCGCGCGGCCTACCTCGCAAGCGAGCTCTACACGGGAAAGAAGTGAAGCAGCTCGCGCTGGAAATCACGCAGCCGCCGGACCCCACTCTCGGCAATTTCGTCCCCGGCGACAACGCCGAGCTGCTCGAGCGCCTGCAGGCGCTCATCGCCGGCCGGCTGGGCGAGACCATCGTCTACCTCTGGGGCGAGCCCGGCTCGGGCCGCAGCCACCTGCTCGCGGCCTGCGCCGCCGCCGGCATCCAGACCGCCGACGACGTCGAGACGCTGGATGAGCCCGGACAGATCGACCTGTTCAACCGCATCAACGCCGCGCGCGAATCCGGCGGCGCGGTGCTGTGCGCCGGCAGCGTGCCGCCCAAGCTGCTGCCGCTGCGCGAGGACCTGAAGAGCCGCCTCGCCTGGGGCCTGGTCTACCTGGTGCGGACCCTGGGCGACGAAGCGCGCGCGCACTACCTGGCCGGCGAGGCCGCGCGCCGCGGCCTGCGCATCTCTCCCGAGGTCATCGACTACCTGCTGACGCAGGTGCGCCGCGACCTGCCCAGCCTGCTCGCGATAATGGCGCAACTGGACCGGCGTTCGCTCGAATTGAAGCGGCCGCTCACGCTGCCGCTGGTGCGCGAAACGCTGCGCGAGCCGGAGATCCGGTGAACCTTGCCCTGTTCGACCTCGACAACACGCTCATCGCCGGCGACAGCGACTACGAATGGGGCCAGTTCCTGGTGGACCGCGGCGTCGTGGTCCGGGAGGAATACGAGGCGCAGAACGCCGCGTTCTACGAGCAGTACAAGGCCGGGACCCTGGACATCCGCGAGTTCCTCGGCTTCGCGCTGCGGCCGCTCGCGAACCACGGCGCCGACGAACTGGCGCGCTGGCACGCGCAGTTCATGGCCGAGCGCATCCAGCCGATGATCGGCGAGGCGGCGCGCGCGCTGGTTCGCAAGCACCAGGAAGCGGGCGAACTCTGCGCCATCGTCACCGCCACCAACAGCTTCGTCACCGGGCCCATCGCGCGCGCGTTCGGCATCGCGCACCTGGTGGCCACCGAGCCCGAGCGCGCCGGGGACCGCTACACCGGGCGCGTCGCCGGCACGCCCTGCTTCCGCGAAGGCAAGATCGCGCGCGTGGAGGCCTGGCTGGCGGGACTGGGGCACCGCCTGGAGGCGTTCCCGGTGTCCAGCTTCTACAGCGATTCGCACAACGACCTGCCGCTGCTGGAACGGGTGACCCGCCCGGTGGCGGTGGACCCCGACGAGGCGCTGGGCGCGGCCGCCCGTGCCCGGGGCTGGCCGGTTATTTCCCTGCGATAATCCGCACCCTCGTGATCAAGCGCTTCATCCAACGCGTATTCGGATTCAGGCAGGCAGGCCCGGTGCGCATGCCCAAGGGCAAGCACGGCCTGGCGCGCGCCTCCATCAGCCCGGCGGCGCTGCGGGTCTGCGAGGGCCTTGCCGAGCGGGGCTACGCCGCGCATGTCGTGGGCGGGGCGGTGCGCGACCTGCTCCTGGGCATCAAGCCCAAGGACTTCGACATCGCCACCGACGCGAAGCCCGAGCAGGTCAAGCCGCTGTTCCGCCGCGCGCTGCTCATCGGCCGGCGCTTCCGCCTGGTGCACGTCATGATCGGCGGCGATACCGTGGAGGTCTCGACCTTCCGGGCCGCGGACACCGGCGAGGCCGAGAAGTCCGAACATGGCCGCGTGCTGCGCGACAACGTCTTTGGCACCATCGAAGAGGACGCGCGGCGGCGCGACTTCACGGTCAATGCGCTCTACTACGACCCGGCCACCGAGGAAGTGATCGACTACCACGGCGGCCTCGCCGACCTGCGCAAGCGCCGGCTGCGCATGATCGGCGATGCGGAAGCGCGCTATCGCGAGGACCCGGTGCGGATGCTGCGCGCGGTCCGCCTGGGCGCGAAGCTGGGCCTCACGCTGGACGCGGCCACCCGCGCGCCGATCAAGCGCCTCGCGCCGCTGCTGGAGCACGTGCCGCCGGCGCGCCTGTTCGAGGAGATGCTCAAGCTCCTGCTCTCGGGCCACGCCAGCGCCTGCCTGCGCCAGTTGCGCGAGGAAGGCCTGTCCAGGGGCCTGCTGCCGCTGCTGGACGTGATCCTGGAGCAGCCGCTGGGCGAGCGCTTCGTGACGCTCGCCCTGGCGCAGACCGACGACCGCATCCAGACCGGCCGCCCGGTGTCGCCGGCGTTCCTGTTCGCGGCGCTCCTCTGGCACGAGGTGCTTTCGGCCTGGCGCGCGCGCGAGCTGCGCGGCGAGCGCTCGCTGCAGGCGCTCGAATCGGCGATGGACGAAGTGCTGGAAGTGCAATGCGCCAAGCTCGCCATCACCCGCCGGCTGACCGCGACCATGCGCGAGGTCTGGGGCATGCAGCCCCGGTTCGAGCAGCGCTCCGGCCAGCGGCCGCAGCACCTGGTGGAATCGCCCCGCTTCCGCATGGCCTACGATTTCCTCGCGCTGCGCGCCGCCAGCGGCGAAGTGCCGGCCGACGTCGAGGCCTGGTGGCGCACGTTCCAGTCCGCCGATCCCGATACGCGCCGCGCCATGCTGCTGCCCGACACCGATCCGAAGAAGCGCCGCCGCCGGCGCCGCAGGAAGGCGCCTGGCGAGGGCGCCGCATCGACCCCCTAGCGCCAGGCATGGCGACGGCCTACGTCGGGATCGGTTCCAACCTCGGCGAGCCTCGCCGCCAGATCGAATCGGCCCTGGGGGAAATCGGCAGCCTGCCCGGCACCCGCCTTGCGCGCTGCTCGTCCTTCTACCGCAGCGCGCCCCTGGGCCACGCTGGCCAGCCCGATTTCCTGAACGCGGTGGCGCGCCTGGAGACCACCATCGCCGCCGAGCCGCTGCTGGACGAATTGCAGGGCATCGAGCGCCGCCACGGCCGCGAGCGCAGCTTCGCCAATGCACCGCGCACCCTGGACCTGGACCTGCTGCTCTACGATGGACGCGTGCTCGATTCCCCGCGCCTCACCCTGCCCCACCCGCGCATGCACGAGCGCGCCTTCGTCCTCGCGCCACTGGCGGAAATCGAGCCGGACGCCGCGGTGCCGGACCGCGGTCCGGTGCGCGAGCTGCTCGCCCTATGCGCCAGGCAGCGGATCGAAAGGATTGACTGACGATGCAGCTTTCCCCGATCGTGGTATCCGCCGGGCTGCTGGTGGCCTCCAACGTGTTCATGACCTTCGCCTGGTATGCGCACCTGAAGAACCTCTCGTCCAAGCCATGGTGGATCGCGGCGCTGCTGAGCTGGGGTATCGCCCTGTTCGAATACCTTCTGCAGGTGCCGGCCAACCGCATCGGCTACAGCGTGATGAGCCTGGCGCAGCTGAAGATCATGCAGGAGGTGATCACGCTGGTGGTGTTCGTGCCCTTCGCCCTGTTCTACATGAACCAGCCGCTCAAGCTGGACTACCTTTGGGCCGCCCTGTGCATCATGGGCGCGGTGTATTTCATCTTCCGTGGCTGAGGCGATGGCGGGTTTCAGGTACCTCGCGGTGGAAGGACCGATCGGCGCGGGCAAGACCAGCCTGGCGCGGCGCCTCGCCGAGCGCTTCGGCGCCGACCTGCTGCTGGAGCAGCCGGGCGAGAACCCGTTCCTGGAGCGCTTCTATCGAGACATGGCGCGCCACGCGCTTCCCACACAGCTCTTTTTCCTCTTCCAGCGCGCCCGGCAGCTGGAGCCGCTGGCGCAGCCGGACATCTTCGGCCGGCCGGTGGTGGCCGACTTCCTGATCGAGAAGGACCCGCTGTTCGCGCGCATCACCCTGTCGGCGGACGAACTGGCGCTGTACCAGCGCATCTACGACGCCTTGCGGCCACAGGCGCCGCCGCCCGACCTGGTGGTCTACCTGCAGGCCGAACCGCGCACGCTGATCGAGCGCGTCAAGCGCCGCGCCTCGGCCTGGGAGCGGGGCATCAGCGAGGAGTACCTGGCGCTGCTCTCGGAGGGATACGCGCGCTTCTTCTACCACTACAGCGCGGCGCCGGTGCTGATCGTGAACTCGGAGAACCTGAACTTCGTCAGCCGGGAGGCCGACCTCGACCTGCTCATCGCGCGCATTCGCGGCATGAAGAGCCGCCGGGAGTTCTTCAGCCTGGGCTAGCCAGGCTAACTAGGCTAACTAGGATACGGCTCGAACATCATGGATTCCACCGCGCAGCCCATGGCCTGCGCGATCCTGTCCATTGCTTCGTCGGTCAGCTGCACCGGCTGGAAATCGGCCTCACCCGCCTTCGAGGTGATGAAAGCCTTCGCCGCGGCTTCGGTATTCCAGGTGACGACAGGGTCCGGGCTCACTCCCGCGACCTGCTGGCAGATCGGAAACCCGTCGCTCTTGTAGACGATCGCGTACATGCTGCCCCCTCGAAACGCGCTGCGGACAATGACGGGAAAACTTTACCGCATGTTCCCCGTTTCTTCCATACCCGCCGCCGCTCCCATGCAGTATTTCACCCGCGCCGCGGTTCAGAAGCCCGCAACGCAGCCGTCCCCGCGCGGATCGGCGGCGCCCTCCAGCGCGCCGTCCGCATGGCGAACCAGCGCACCGGCGTGGCCCATGATTTCGTCGTAGGCGCCCACCGTTTCCAGGTCGTGGCCGCGTCGGCGCAGTTCCTCGGCGAGGGCGGGGGCGAAGCGCGACTCCAGCTTGAGCGTCTCGGAAACCGAACCCCAGGTGCGGCCCAGCAGCCAGCGTGGCGCCGACACCGCCTGCTGCAGCGGCTGGCCGAACACCGCATGGCGCGTGAACACCGCGGCTTGCGTCTGCGGCTGGCCGTCGCCGCCCATGGTGCCGTAGACCATCACGCGCCCGTCGGCGAATCGCGCCAGGGCCGGATTGAGCGTGTGGAACGGCTTCTTGCCGGGCCGCAGTCGGTTGATGCGCGACTCGTCCAGGGAAAAGCTGCAACCGCGGTTCTGCCAGTTGACCTGTGTCGCCGGCAGGACCAGGCCGGAACCGAACTCGTGGTAGATGCTCTGGATGAAGCTCACGGCGCGCCCGGCGCCGTCGATCACGCCCATCCAGATGGTGCCGCCCGGCCTGGAGCCACCGGGCCACGGACGCGCCCGCTTCATGTCGATCTGCGCTGCGAGCGCGTCCAGGCGCTTGCCCTCCAGGAGTTCCTGCGGCCGCACGGCCATGTCCGCCGGATCGGTCAGGTGCGGATCGCGGATGTGGAGGAACGCCGCCTTGGTCGCCTCGACGATCGCGTGCACATGGTCGGCGCTGTCCGGTTCCATGCGCGACAGGCCCAGGCGCTCGACGATGCCCAGGATGGCGAGGGACACCGCGCCCTGCGTGGGCGGGGTCATGTTGTAGAGCGTCGCGGCGGCGTGGGCAAGCTCGAGCGGCTGCACTTCGCGCGCCGCGTAACCCTCCAGGTCCGCGAGCGAAACCGGGCTCCCCAGCGCCGCGAGGTCCTGCGCCATCGCGCGCGCCAGTTCGCCGCGATAGAAATCCTCCAGGCCCGCGCGCGCGAGCCGGCGCAGCGTCGAGGCCATCCCCGCCTGCCGGAACATCGCGCCGCGGCGCGGCGGCTCGCCGCCGGGCATGAAGCGCACCGCGAATCCAGGCACCGGCTCCAGTTCGGCGCGCTTGGCGCGCGTATTGGCCTCCTGGCTCGCGGTCGCCGGCACGCCGGCGTCGGCGTAGTGGATCGAGTCTTCCAGCAAGCGCGACAGCGGAAGCCTTCCGCCCCATCTTCCCCGGCTCAACTCCAGCGCAAGCGTCCAGCCACCAATGGTTCCGGCGACCGTGTTCGCTGCGAGCGGCCCACGCGCCGGAATGCTGTCGAATCTCTTTTCCCGATACGACGTGATGGTCGCACCGCGTGCCGCAGGGCCGCAGGCGTCGATCGCGGTCGGCGATGAATCCGGCGCCGAGACCAGCCAGAACGCATCGCCACCGATGCCGGTCATGTGCGGATAAACAACGGCGATCGTGGAGGCCGCCGCCACCATCGCCTCGATGGCGTTTCCGCCCTCCCGCAGCACGGCGAGCGCCGACTGCGACGCGAGCGAATGTGACGCCACCGCGATGCCGCGCCTGGCGTAGCTGGTGTTAATCATTTCGTCCAATAGCCCCTGAAAAAGTGCCGCGCACGCTGCGATTCCATTCCGCGAACGAAAGAGATTGTAATTGCCCGCGTCGTGCAAGCGGCGTTAAATGGTCCCGGGAGGCGCTGGGCTGACGCCCGGCGTCTGGGATCGCAATGCCCCCGAAAGGGGGACTTCTTGGGAGAAATGCCATGAGCAACATGAACGATGCCGCGGGGCTTCGCGCTCCGTACGGCAGGATGCGCTCGCAGTACCAGTCGGAGTTCGAACCGGCCACGGGAACGGTGTGGGGCTACTTCAATCCGAAAGGCACTGCCTGCTTCAGCCTCGGCCTGCTGAAGGACATCCGCGAGCACGACCGCGCGCTGCAGGACAACGGCGGCCGCGTCGAGGTCGAGGGCCAGTGGTGCCAGGCGACGAGCTACGTGCTCGCCTCGCGCACGCCGCGCGTGTTCAACCTCGGCGGCGACCTCGCGCTGTTCGTGCTGCTCATCAAGGCGCGCGACCGCGAAGCGCTGGCGCACTACGCGCGCCTGTGCATCGACAACATGCATCCGCGCATCGAGAACTTCGGCTGCCCGGCCATGACCACCATCTCGCTGGTGCAGGGCGACGCGCTGGGCGGCGGCTTCGAGTCTGCGCTGTCCTCCGACATCATCGTCGCCGAGGAAAGCGCGCAACTGGGGCTGCCGGAAATCCTGTTCAACCTGTTCCCGGGCATGGGCGCCTACAGCCTGCTCGCCCGGCGCATCGGCATGCGCCAGGCGGAGGACCTGATCCTCTCGGGCAAGGTGCTGCCGGCAGCCAGGCTGCACGAGATGGGCGTGGTGGATGTGCTGGCGAAAGACGGCGAGGGAGAAGGCGCGGTGCGCGACTGGCTGCGCCGCAACGCCGGCCGGCGCAACGGCATCGCCGCGGTCCATCGCGCGCGCCAGCTGGTGAGCCCGGTGACGCGCGCCGAACTGGACGCGATCACCGAGACCTGGGTGGATGCCGCCCTGCGCCTGGACGACCGCAACCTGAAGATGATGAGCCGCATCGTGCGCGCGCAGATGCGCCGCATGGAGTTCGGTGACGTCGCTTCCGTCACCGACGAAGCGCTCGCGGTCGCCGTCTGACACGACCCCACAAGCCAAGGAGAGTAGACATGAACATCCTCAACCTCACCGGCGCCCTGGTCTCGGTGCGCGCCCTGTTCTCGCCGGCCGCGGGCGCCGCGGCGGCGAACGAACCCATGCCGCCCGCGCCGTCACCGTCGCCGGCGGAAGCCGCGCGCCTGCGCCGGCGGGAGGACCGCCGCAACAACCTGCGCTCGATCTACGCCGCGTTCATGCTCGGCCGGCGCCCGGACCAGGTGAAGTACGTCTTCATGATGGGCGACAGCCAGGACAATATCGCCGAGGGCGCGCGCGCCCGGCGCGAGATCGCCGACCCCTTCGCCTCGGCCGAGCTGGAGACCCTCTGGCAGCGCCGGTACTGCGCCCCGCGCTACGACATCGACGATTTGATGCGGCTGCCCGCGGCCACGCTCGGCGGCGCCTATGCCCGCCACATGAAGGCCTGCAACCTGAAGCCGGACTTCTTCGAGGACGTCCCGCCGCGGCACCGCATGCATTTCCTGCGCCTGCGCCTGCGCCAGACGCACGACATCTGGCACGTACTGGCCGGTTTCGGCACCGACGAGTTCGGCGAGGTCGGCCTGCAGGGTTTCTATTTCGCGCAGTTCACCAACGGCCAGTCGGCGCTCATCCTCGCCAGCGCAGTCCTGAAGAGCGTGCTGCGCGGCCGCTTCGGCGACCTGGAGCTGCACCTGGACGCGTTCTGCGAGGGCTATCGCAACGGCAAGGGCGCCGCCTCGCTGCTCGCGGTGGAGTGGGAGCGCATGTGGGAGCGCGATCTGGCCTCGCTGCGCCGGGAACTGCGGGTCGAGGCGCCGCGTTGCCGCGCCGGAAAGCTGGCGCTCGCCGCCGCGGCCTAGCTCCGGATGTGCGAGGCGAAGCCGCCTTCGCCGAACATGCCCGCGAACTGGTGGAAGTTGACCCGCGCCGAGTGGATGATGGATTGCTGCGCGGCCGGGTCGTCGATGGTCTTGACCAGCCGGTTCAGGCTCGCCATGTGGTCGACGTCCATCGACGCGTGCGAGGACAGGAACCTGAAGCCCCCGGCGTCAACCTCGCGCCCCATCGCGTGGGCGATGGCCTCCGACACCCGTCCGCCGTAGACCGAGGACACCACCTCCAGCATGTAGAGCATGCCCAGCGCCGCGCAGGGGTGGATCCGCTCCGCGCTGTAGTAGTTGTACGCGATCATGGCCTGCACCGGCGGGCTGGGCGGCAGCGCGCGCGCCGCGGCGACATCGCCGCCGACGGCGCCGATGTCCTCCAGCACCCAGCCCTCGTGGCCCTTCTCCTCCTGGATGCGGTCATACAACTCGTAGCGCACCTGCTGGAAGCGGTCGTCGCAACGCGCCGCCGCCGCGGCCATGACCGGGCAGAAATGCCAGACGATGTGATAGAGGTCGTGCAGGAAGGCGCGGTACTCGTCCGCCTTCAGGCCGTGGTGGATCATCGAGTGCACCTTCGGGACCGCCTCCAGGTCGCGCCGCTGGGCGTCCGTGTCTTCGATGAGCGTGACGAAAAAGGACATGCTTCAAGGCTCCGGATGGTGTTCGTTGCGTGGATGCCGCGGCCGCGCCACGCGTTGCGGATTCTAGCCTGACGGGACGCGCGCCTAGCCGGCGGACTTCTGCCTTTCCTGCAGGTAGCGCTCCAGCGCCTCGCGCGTCCGGCCAAGCTCCTCGCGCAGCGAGTTCAGCAGCGGCGTGATCTGCAGCTTGATCTCCGCGTCCGACAGCCGGCCGAGGTCGCGGCACAGGAAGGTCAGGCGCTCCGCGCCCATGCTCGCCGCCGAACCCTTCATGGCATGCAGGTGGCTGCGGAACTCCCCGACATTGCGCGCGCCGAGTGAAGACTCGATCTTGCCCAGCAAGGTCACGTTGTCGGCGGTGAACACGCCGATCAGCTTGTCCATGAACGCGGGCGAGGAGCCCAGTTCCTCGAGGTCGCGCAGCGTCTCGGCATTGACCACTTCGGGCTCGCCGTCCGGGCGCCCGGCCTGCACCGCCCTCGGGCGTTCCATCAGCGTGACGCGCGTGCCCTCCGCCGGCTTGCCCGAGCACAGGCCATGGACCTCGGAGAGCAGGCGGGCGGCCTCCACCGGCTTGCCCAGGAACAGGTCCGCCCCGGCCTCCAGCGACTCGCGCTTCGCATCCGGCGTGACGTCCGCCGAGAGCAGGATCACCGGCATGCGGCCGCGACCCGCGTCGCCCACCAGGCGAATGGCCTGGATGGTCTCGATGCCGCCCATGCCCGGCATGTTGCGGTCGATGATGGCGATGTCGTAGGCGGCGCCCTCGAGCGCATCCAGCGCGCGCTCGCCATCGACCACCAGCGTCGGCGTGTGCCCGCCGCGCTCCAGGATCCGCCCCAGCACTTCCCGGTTGGTCGGATTGTCGTCCGCCACCAGGACGCGCAGGCCGCGCGCGCCCGGCGTCCGGCGCGCATAGTCCTGCAGCCGCACCACGCCCTCGCGCGGCTCTTCGCCGGCCGTGACCGCGTGCAGCACGTTGAACAGCTGGCGCTTGTCGAACGGCAGTTCCAGAACCGAACCGAAACCCGCCCCCAGCGCCGCGACCCGCTGCACATCGCCCGAGCGCTCCACGGCGAGCACCAGCGCCGGGACCGGCTCCGGCGCCGAGCGCCGGAAGCGCTGCGCTCGCCTGAGGTCCTTCTCGGTGGTGTACAGGATCGCGCTGTGGTACGGCTGCGCCAGGCTGATCTCGGCAACCAGCCGCGACACGCCCTCCTCGATGTCGGCCACCGCCACCGGCGAGGCGCCCCAGCCGGCGAGCGCCTGCTCCAGCGACTCGCGCTGCGGCTGCGGGAAGCCGACCAGCAGAACCCGCGCCCCGGCAAGCTCGCCGGCGCCGGTCTCCGCGCGCTCGGGCTGCTTCTCCAGCGCGACCTCGAACCAGAAGGTGCTGCCCAGGCCGACAGCGCTCTCCAGCCCGATCCTGCCGTTCATCAGCGTGACCAGCTGCCTGGCGATGGTGGTGCCCAGGCCGGTGCCGCCAAAGCGGCGGGTGGTGGTCTGGTCGGCCTGCGTGAAGCTCTCGAAGATGCGGTGCTGCGACTCGGGCGGGATGCCGATGCCGGTGTCGCGCACCGAGAATTTGAGCACCACGCCGGTGTCGGTCTCCGATTGCGCGCTGACGTGCACCGTGACGCTGCCCTGCTCGGTGAACTTGACCGCGTTGCCGGCGAGATTGATCAGCACCTGGCGCAGGTGATGCGGGTCGCCGCGCAGCGCCGGCGGAACCTCCGGCATGATCGAGACCACGAACTCCACGTTCTTCGCCGCCGCCTGCGCCGAGAGGATGCGGCAGGTGCTGTTGACCAGCGCGTGCAGGTCGAAGTCGGTGCGCTCGAGGGCCAGCTTGCCGGCCTCGATCTTGGAGAAGTCGAGCACCTCCTCGACCAGCCCCAGCATCACCCGGGAGGAGCCGCGCAGCGTCTGCAGCATGTCGGCCTGCTCGCGCGAAAGCGGCGTGTCGCGCAGCAGGTCCGCCATGCCGATGATGGCGTTGAGCGGCGTGCGCAGCTCGTGGCTGACCACGGAGATGAAGCGCCGCTTGGCCTGGTTCGCGACCTCTGCGTGCTCCAGCGCGCTGAACAGCTTCTCGACCAGCGAGCGCACGTACAGGCTGAGGACCAGCAGGCCCAGCAGCAGGCCGACGCCGAGGCCGGGATGCGCCTGCCAGAAGGGGTTGGTCCAGAGCACCACGCCGAAGCCGGCCGCGCTCAAGCCCAGGCTGACCAGCAGGTAGCGGGCGCCGAAACGGAAGCCGTTCGCCAGCGTGACCCAGACGTAGACCAGGAACAGCGGCGCCGCGTTCTCGCCCAGGCTCGCCATCACCCAGGTGAGCGTGGCGACGTCGACCAGGATGCCGAAGGCGCGCCGCAGCGGCGACTCCCCCGGCGCGGCCAGGATGTGGGCGACGATCGCGAGGCCGAAGGCGAGGAAGCCGAACATCACCCAGATCGTCGGCCCGGTGCCGGGCTCGGAGGCGCTGGGCAGCAGGTAGAGGACGATCAGCGCCCCGACCAGCAGGCGCACGATCGCCTGCTCGTGCTCGGTGTCCGGGCGCGCGGCGAGGCGCGCCCGCGCCGCCGCGACCAGGTTTCGCAGCGCCATCAGCCGCCCCCGCCCATCTCGCTGGCCGCGTCCTGGAAGTCGCGCTGGACCTCGACCACCTTCTCCTTCATGTCGAGGAAAGCGTCCACCAGGCGCGGATCAAAGTGCTTGGCGCGCTGCGCGCGCAGGTATTCGAAGGCCTCGTCGGGCTTCCAGGCCTTCTTGTACGGACGCTTGGAGGTGAGCGCGTCGTAGACGTCCGCCACCGACACGATGCGCGCGCACAGCGGCACGTGGTCCCCCTCCAGCCCGTTCGGATAACCCTTGCCGTCGTAGCGTTCGTGGTGGCCCAGGGCGATCAGCGCACCCATGCGCACGTACTTTGAGGCGCTGCCCTTCAGGATCTCGTGGCCGATCACCGGGTGGCGCTGCATCACGTCCCACTCCGGCGCGTCCAGGCGGCCAGGCTTGAGCAGGATGCCGTCCGGAATGCCGATTTTTCCTATGTCATGCAGCGGCGCGGCAAGCTCGATGGTCTCGGCCTCGTCGCGCGCCAGGCCGATGGCGTTCGCGATCAGCCTGGAATAGCGCGCCATGCGGATCAGGTGGTAGCCGGTTTCCTCGTCGCGGAACTCGCCGGCGCGCGCCAGGCGCAGCAGCGTCTCCTTCTCTCGCTCGCGAATCTCGCGTGTCGCCTCGTCCACCATGCCTTCGAGCAGGCGGCGCTTGTCGTCCAGCGCCAGCTGCTGCCGGCGCAGCGTGAGCAGGTTGCGGCAGCGCGCCAGGCACTCGCGCGCGTCCACCGGCTTGGTGAGAAAGTCGGTGATGCCCGCATCCAGGGCGGCGTAGCGCACCGCCTTGTCGTCCTGCGCGGTGATCATGACGATCGGCACGTGCTCGTAGCCGGGCAGCGAGCGCAGCCGGCCCACCAGCTCGATGCCATCCATGTCCGGCATCATGTAGTCCACCAGCACCAGGTCGGCGATGTGGCGCGCGGCCCAGACCACGGCATCCACCGGGCGCGCGAAACCCTCGACCTCGACGCGGTCATCGAGGCTCTTCACGACCTGCTCAAGAATGGCGCGGCCCGTGGACTGGTCGTCCACCACCATGATGGTGTTGCGAGAGGCGGGCAGCAGGTGCAACTGTGCCTTGGCCATCCATTCTCTCCCCTGGGATCCGGCGCGAAAAAGACTACGCTCCGCAGGATGCCATGTCCAGAGAAATACCCCGCAACCGTGACACTCGCTGACCGATCTCGTTTCGCAATTCCACGAAGCGGTGGTTGCGCGTCGATCCGCGTCCGTCTGGACAAAGAGAGCAAGTGGTGCCGGAAGTGGGACTCGAACCCACACGCTTTAGGGGCGGCGGATTTTGAGTCCGCTGCGTCTACCAATTCCGCCATTCCGGCAAGGGGTTGCAATTCTATAATGCGCGCCTCCCATGCTCGTCTCCGATTTCGACTATGACCTCCCTCCCGGGCTCATCGCGCAGCAGCCCTCTTCCACGCGCGGCGCGAGCCGCCTGTTGCACCTGGACGCCGCCACCGGCGCGCTGCAGGACCTGAACTTCTCCGATCTCCCCGGCCTGGTCGGCCCGGCTGACCTGCTGGTCCTGAACGACACCAGGGTGATCAAGGCGCGGCTGCACGGCCGCAAGGCCACCGGCGGCAAGGTTGAGGTGTTCGTCGAGCGCATCGAAGGCGCCCACGAAGCGCTGGCGCTCGCGCGCACCGGGCACGCGCTTCATCCCGGGTACCGCCTCACCCTGGGCGACGGCGCGGGCGCCGAGGTGCTCGGCCGCGAAGAGGACCTCTACCGCCTGCGCTTCGACGAAAACGTTGCCGCGGTTCTGGAACGCTGCGGCGAAGTGCCGCTGCCACCCTACATCCGCCACGCACCGGGCGCCGAGGACGAAGCGCGCTACCAGACCGTCTATGCCGACAAGCCCGGCGCGGTGGCGGCGCCGACCGCCGGCCTGCATTTCGACCAGGCGATGCTGGACCGGGTCGCCGCGCGCGGCGCGGGATTCGCCCGGGTTACCCTGCACGTCGGCGCCGGCACCTTCCAGCCGGTGAGAAGCGAATTCATCGAAGAGCACCGCATGCACAGCGAGCGCTACGAGGTGCCCGAGGCCACCGTGGATGCCCTTCCCGGGCGCCGCGTGCTCGCCGTGGGCACCACTTCGCTGCGCGCGCTGGAGGCCGCTGCGCTCACCGGGAAGCGCAGCGGCGACACCGACCTGTTCGTCACCCCCGGCTTCCGCTTCCGCGCCGTGCACCGCCTGCTCACCAATTTCCACCTGCCGAAGTCGACGCTGCTCATGCTGGTGTCCGCCTTCGCCGGCACGGAGAACATCCGTCGCGCCTACGCCCACGCCATCGCGCAGCGCTACCGGTTCTTCTCCTACGGTGACGCCATGCTGATCGAGCGGGCGGCGTGAAGCGGGCCGGATGAAATTCACGGTCAGCCATCGCGACGGCGCCGCGCGCCGCGGCCGCCTGGAACTGGCACATGGCGCGGTCGATACCCCGGCCTTCATGCCGGTGGGCACCTACGGCACGGTGAAGGCGATGTCGCCGCTGGAGCTGGAAGGGCTGGGGGCGCAGATCGTGCTCGGCAACACCTTCCACCTCTGGCTGCGGCCGGGAACCGGGATCATCGAGAAGCACGGCGGCCTGCACCGCTTCATGGGCTGGAAGGGACCGATCCTCACCGATTCGGGCGGCTTCCAGGTGTTCAGCCTGGGCGCCATGCGCAGGATCACGGAGGAAGGCGCCACCTTCGCCTCGCCCATCAACGGCGACAAGCTGCTGCTTACGCCCGAGGAATCCATGCGCATCCAGCGTGCGCTCGACTCCGACATCGTGATGGCGTTCGATGAATGCACGCCCTACCCGGCCACCGAGGCCGAGGCCCGCCAATCCATGGAGTTGAGCATGCGCTGGGCCGAGCGCTCGAAACGAGCGCATGAAGGAAACGGCAATGCCCTCTTCGGCATCGTGCAGGGCAGCGTCTACCCCGCGCTGCGCGACGAGTCGCTGGCGAGACTGGCCGGCATCGGCTTCGACGGCTACGCCATCGGCGGACTCGCCGTGGGCGAGCCGGCGAGCGAGCGCTCGCGCATCCTCGCCCACTGCGCCCCCGCCCTTCCCGCCGACCGGCCTCGCTACCTGATGGGCATGGGGACTCCAGAGGACCTGATCGAGGCGGTGCAGGCGGGCATCGACATGTTCGACTGCGTGCTGCCAACGCGGAATGCGCGCAATGGGTGGCTCTTCACGCGCTCGGGCGACGTCAAGATCCGCAACGCCCGCTGGCGCGATGACCCGAGGCCGCTGGATGAGGAATGCGGCTGCTATGCCTGCGCCAACTTCAGCCGGGCCTACCTCTACCACCTGCAGAAGGCGAACGAGATCCTGGGCGCGCGCCTGAACACGATCCACAACCTGCATTACTACCTCGGGCTGATGCGCGAGCTGCGCAGCGCCATCGAGGCCGGAACCCTGGCCGGGACCGCAACCCGCCTGCTGGATGGGCGCCGCCAGCGGGGGAACGAAGCGGGAGCGGACCCGTCCTAGAGTATAATTGCCCGCTTTTTCAGTCCCTTCCGGGACATTCCAGGAGTCCACGTGCTCATCAGTTCCGCATACGCTCAGGCCACCGGCGGCGCCGGCGGCGATGCCGGGTTGCTCGGCTTCCTGCCGATCATCCTGATGTTCGTGCTGCTGTGGTTCCTGATGATCCGGCCGCAGATGAAGCGCCAGAAGGAACACAAGGCCATGGTGGACGCGCTGCAGAAGGGCGACGAAGTGGTCACCGCAGGCGGCGTGGTAGGGAAGATCACCAAGGTGGCTGACAGCTACGTCACGGTGGAAGTCGCCCCTGAGACCGAAATCGTGGTGCAGCGCGCCGCGGTGCAGCTGCCCCTGCCCAAGGGCACCATCAAGAGCCTGCAGTAGTCGAAGTTTGAACCGCTACCCCGTCTGGAAATACGCGCTGATCGCGCTTTGCGTGCTGCTCGCGTTCGTCTACACCGTACCCAACTTCTTCGGCGAATCGCCGGCGGTGCAGGTCTCCGCGGGGCGCGCCACGGTCAAGGTGGATGCGGCGCTGGTGTCGCGCCTGGAGCCCGCGCTGAAGGCGGCCGGCGCGCCGCCCACCGGGATGATCCTGGACGCGAGCGGGGTGCGCCTGCGCTTCACCGACGCCGACGTCCAGCTGAAGGCACGCGACGTCATCGAGAAGGCGCTCAACCCGGATCCGCAGGACAAGGCCTACGTGGTTGCGCTCAACCTGCTTTCGGCCTCGCCTTCCTGGCTGACCGCGATCAATGCCCTGCCGATGTACCTCGGGCTGGACCTGCGCGGGGGCGTGCACTTCCTGCTGCAGGTGGACATGCAGGCGGCGCTCACCAAGCGCATGGAGGCCTACGCCGGCGATGTCCGTGGCCAGTTGCGCGAGAAGAACATCCGCCATGCCGGCGTGGCCCGCGACGGCCAGTCGCTGCGGCTGCGCTTCCGCGACGCCGAGACGCGCGGCAAGGCACGCGCCGAGATCGGCGCGCGCATGGCGGACCTCGTGCTGACCGAGCGCGACGACGGCCAGGACCTGCTGCTGGTCGCCACGATGAAGCCCGAGGCGCAGAAAAAGGAGCAGGAACAGGCCATCCAGCAGAACATCCTGACGCTGAACCGCCGCGTCAACCAGCTGGGCGTGGCCGAGCCGGTGATCCAGCAGCAGGGCGCCGACCGCATCGTGGTGCAGCTGCCGGGGGTGCAGGACACCACCCGCGCCAAGGAAATCCTCGGCCGCACCGCGACCCTCGAGGTGCGCATGGTGGACGAGGAGGCGATGCGCAGCGGCAGCACCTTCAACGTCGACGTCTTCCCGGAGAGAAAGCGCGACGGCACTATCAGCAACGTGCCGACGCGCAAGCAGGTCGTGGTCACCGGCGACCAGTTCGTCGGCGCGCAGGCCACCTTCGACCAGGACCAGCGCCCGGCGGTGTCGGTGGAGCTGAACGAGGCCGGCGGCCGGATCATGCGCCAGATGACGCGCGAGAACCTGAAGAAGCTGATGGCCATCATCCTGTTCGAGAAGGGCAAGGGCGAAGCGGTGTCGGTGGCCACCATCCAGGGCGAGTTCGGCAGCCGCTTCCAGATCACCGGCATGTTCTCCCCCACCGAGACCAACGACCTGTCGCTGCTCATCCGCGCCGGATCCCTGGCCGCGCCGATGGAGATCGTGGAGGAGCGCACCGTCGGCCCCTCGCTGGGCAAGGAGAACATCGACAAGGGCTTCAGCGCCACGCAATGGGGCTTCGTCGCCATCGTGGTCTTCATGAGCGCCTACTACACGCTGTTCGGCGTCGTTTCCTCGATCGCGCTCGGGGTCAACCTGCTGTTCCTGGTGGCGCTGCTGTCGCTGCTGCAGGCCACCCTCACCCTGCCGGGTATAGCGGCGATCGCCCTCACGCTGGGCATGGCGATCGACGCCAATGTGCTGATCAACGAGCGCATCCGGGAGGAAGTCCGCGGCGGCCAGTCGCCGCAGGCTGCGATCGCCGCCGGCTATGAGCGCGCCTGGGGCACGATCCTGGACTCCAACGTCACCACGATGATCGCGGGCCTCGCGCTGCTCATCTTCGGCTCCGGCCCGGTGCGGGGCTTCGCCGTGGTCCACTGCCTGGGCATCCTGACCTCGATCTTCTCCTCGGTGATCGTGTCGCGGGCGATCGTCAACCTGATCTACGGCCATCGCCGCAAGGTCGCCAAGCTCGCCATCGGCGACACCGCCTGGAAGTGAGCTGAGGACCCGCCATGGAGTTCTTCAAGATCCGCAAGACCATACCGTTCATGCGGTATGCGCTCGTGTTCAACATCATTTCCCTGCTCACCTTCCTCGCCGCGGTGTTCTTCCTCGCCACCAAGGGGCTGCATTTCTCCATCGAGTTCACCGGCGGCACCCTGGTCGAGGTGAACTTCAAGGAGCCGGCCAACGTCGAGAGGATCCGCGACACGCTGGAGAAGGCGGGCCTGAAGGTCGAGGCGCAGAATTTCGGCTCCTCGCGCGACGTCCTGCTGCGCATGCCGGTCGAAAAGGGCCAGTCCAGCTCCGAGGCCTCTGAGAAGGTGCGCGCGCTGCTGCAGGCGCAGGACCCCAGTGCACAGCTGCGCCGCGTCGAGTTCGTCGGCCCGCAGGTCGGCAAGGAGCTCGCCGAGTACGGCGCGCTCGCGCTGCTGGTCACCGCGGCGGGCATCGTGCTCTACCTGTGGCTGCGCTTCGAGTGGCGCTTCGGGCTCGCCGCGATCATCGCCAACCTGCACGACGTGATCATCATCCTGGGCTGCTTCGCCCTGTTCCAGTGGGAGTTCTCGCTGCCGGTGCTGGCCGCGGTACTGGCGGTGCTGGGCTATTCGGTCAACGAATCGGTAGTGGTGTTCGACCGGGTGCGTGAGAACCTGCGCAAGATGAGGAAGGCGCCGGTGCCCGAGGTGATCGACGCCGCCATCACCGGCACCATCTCGCGCACCATCATCACCCACGGCTCGACGCAGATCATGGTCACCACCATGCTCATCTTCGGCGGTCCGGCGCTGCACTACTTCGCGCTCGCGCTCACCATCGGCATCTGCTTCGGCATCTATTCCTCGGTGCTGGTCGCCAGCCCGCTGGTGATGTGGCTGGGCGTGGACCGCAGCCAGTTCATCAAGCCACCGAAGAAGAACCTGCGCGACGAGAACGCCGGCGCAGTCGTGTAAATCGGGGACGGACCAGGATTTCCCGCGACTCGCGGGGGAAATCGTGGTCCGTCCCTGTTTTTCGCCCTACTTCAGGATCTGGACCAGGTTGGAGTAGTCGTCGGTCCAGGTGCGCCACGCCGCGCGCTCTTCCGGAACCACGGGCTTGGCCGCCTTGATCTTCGGCGCTTCCAGGGCCTGCGGGTCTCGCGACACCAGCACCCAGTCGCTCGTGGTCTTGTCCTCGTTTCCCTCGCCCTCGTCGTAAACAACGACCGCATGCGCGCCGTTCTCCTTCGCGATGCGCCCCACCACCGGCACGAGATCCAGGAACCGGTTGGAAACATGGAAGGCGACGATGCCGTCGGGCTTCATGTGGCGCAGGTAGGCCGCCAGTGCCTCCTTCGTGATCAGGTGCACCGGGATGGCGTCGCTGGAGAACGCGTCCACCGCCAGCACGTCCAGGTTCTGCGGCGCCTCGCGCTCCAGGTTCAGGCGGGCGTCGCCCAGTGACATCTCGATCGTCGCCGCGCTGTCGCCAAGGTAGGTGAAATCGCGCCGCGCCACGGCGATGACCTCGGGGTTGATCTCGTAGAAACGGTAGACGTCGCCCTTGCGCCCCCAGGCCGCCAGCGTCCCGGTGCCCAGGCCGATCAGGCCGACACGGATCGCCGGACGCTCGCGGCGCGCCTCCAGCGCGACGCCAATGCCCGAGCTCGCCTGGTAGTAGGTGGTGAGCTGCGTGCGCAGCGGCTCGTGCAGGTGCTGCTCGCCGTGCATGATCACCCCGTGCAGCAGCCGCCTGAGGTGGCCCGGCGTGTCCGGCGTGCCGTACTCCTTCACCCGCAGCACGCCGTAGAAATTGCGCGCCGACACCGAGACGTCGCGCTGGAAGCGCATGGCGTCGTAGGCCGCCGCGCCGCTCACCGCGAGCAGGATCGCCAGGCTGCCGTAGCGCGCATAGGCGTTGATGGGCGCGAAGCGGACCGCGGCCAGGAACGCCACCACGATCAGCGCCAGTCCCAGCTCGTAGTAGGCGTTAAAGACCAGGGGCGCGACCACCGCCACCAGCAACCCGCCCAGCGCGCCACCCGCTGAAATCACCAGGTAGAACGCGGTCAGGTGGCGCTCGTGCGGGCGCGAGCGGTACAGCTCGCCGTGGCAGAACAGGCAGGCCACGAACAGGCCCGAGAGCCACATGCCGAGCTGGATCCAGAGGTCGAACTGGTGGTCCGGGTCGGCCAGGACCCAGCCCATGCCCGCCAGCCAGACCAGCACGAAGCTCCACAGCACCTCGACGCGATAAAGCCGCCCGCCCTCGAAGGCAATGATGAAGGTGAGCAGGTACAGCGTGAGCGGCGCCAGCCACAGCATGGGCATCGCGGCCACGTTCTGGGTGATGTGGTTGGTCACCGCCAGCAGAAGCACCGAACCCGCCGCGGACAGCGACAGCCACAACACGTAGTCGGAACGGGCCGGCTTGGGCGCCGGCCCCGCGGCGGCGGCGGACGCAGGACCGGCGACCACCGGGCGCACGCTGCGCCAGGAGAGCACCGCGCACAGCACGGCGAACGCGGCGAACAGCCACGACCAGTACGCCACCTGCTGGCTGGTGCTCAGCCAGGGCTCGACCAGGAACGGGTAGCCGATGAGCGCCACCAGCGAAGCAAAGTTGGACACCGCGAACAGGCGGTAGGGATTCTCGCCGGGCCGGGCGCGCGCGAACCAGGCCTGCACCAGCGGGCTGGTGGCCGAGAGCAGGAAATACGGCAGGCCCACCGCGACCGCGAGCAGCAGCAGGATGCGCGACACCGGTTCCTCCTCGCCGGTCGGCTTCCAGGCATCCCCGGGCGCGATCGGCAGCGTGGCCACCGCTGCGGCGAGCAGCACCGTGTGCAGGATCGCCTGGGTCCGCGGCGACAGCCTCGCGTTGGTGCCATGGGCGTAGGCATAGCCGGCGAGCAGGATGGTCTGGAAGAACAGCATGCAGGTCGTCCACACCGCAGCGGTGCCGCCGAACCACGGCAGGATGATGCGCGCGATCAGCGGTTGCACCAGGAACAGCAGGAAGGCGGACAGCAGGATGGTGGCGGCGTGCAGCATGGGAAACCGGATCCTTCTCAATCGACCTCGTTGCGGTAGGGCTTCTTCAGCATCCACGCGGCGATCGCGTCCACGGTCTGGGCCTCCTTGCCGAAGAAGCCGTGCGCCGCAAGCGGCTCGCAGGGTCCCGACTCGGGCGGCTTGCCGCCTTTCACCGACACCAGCGGCAGCTTCGCCGCGCCCGAGGGCATGTCGTTGTAGAGCGTCGCGAAGCAGGCGTCCTCGCGATGGTGCACGAGCAGCGCCGGCAGGCGCAGGCCGCGCCAGTCGAACCACTGCAGCGAGCCTGGATGCCGGGTCCGCCAGAGCGAGGAACTGAGCACGATTCCGTCCACGGCGCCCGCCATCTCCGCGCCGAGGTGCGCGACCGAAATGGTGCTGCGGCTGGTGCCCACGAGGAACACGGGCAGTCCCGGATGGCGCCGCTTCACCTCCGCAACCACGGCGCGCACATCGGCAAGGTGCTCGCGGCCGATGCGGAAATCATCGCTCATGCCGGCGCCGCCCTGCTGGTCGCTGGGGTTGTCCATGATCACCGGCAGGATGCCGTTGCGGATGAACTCCAGGCGCGAGCGCGGCAGGAAGTTCTGCGCGCCGAACCGGATCTGGCCGTCCTCCATGCGCAGGCGGATGCCGCCGCCGCCACCGATGAACAGCAAGGCCGCGGCCAGCGGCTTCACCTCGCCCATGCCGGCGAGGAAAAACGATTGCGTGACGCCAGGCCGGGTCTGGAGGGTGACGATCTCGCGCGCCGGTGCCTGCGCCTGCGCCTGCGCCGGCGCCACGACGCCCGCCGCCGCGATCGCGGCCAGCGCCGCGAGGAGTGACCTCATATCCGCTTCGCGAGCGACGCGGCGAGGCCGGTGTAGGTGGCCGGCGTGAGGGCGAGCAGGCGCTGCTTCGCCTCGGCCGGCAACGGCAGCGTGCGGATGAACGCGGCGAGCTGGCGCCGGTCCAGGCGCTTGCCGCGCGCGAGCGTCTTCAGTTTCTCGTAGGCCTCTGGCACGCCATGGCGGCGCATCACCTGTTGCACCGCTTCGGTGAGCACTTCCCAATTGGCGTCCAGGTCGGCCGCCATGCGCGCCGGATCGGCCTCGAGCTTGGCCAGGCCGCGCTCGCAGGCGCCCCAGGCGAGCAGCGTGTGGCCGAAGGCGTTGCCGGCGTTGCGCAGCGCGGTGGAGTCCGACAGGTCGCGCTGCCAGCGCGACACCGGCAGCTTCTCCGACAGGTGCCGCAGGAGGGCATTGGCGATGCCGATATTGCCCTCGGAATTCTCGAAGTCGATCGGGTTGACCTTGTGCGGCATGGTGGAGGAGCCGACCTCGCCCGCCTTCAGCTTCTGCCGGAAGTAGCCCAGGGAAATGTAACCCCAGAGGTCGCGGTCCAGGTCGAGCAGGATGCTGTTGGTCCGTGCCACGGCGTCGAACAGCTCCGCATAGGAATCATGCGGCTCGATCTGCGTGGTGTAGAGATTGAACTCCAGCCCCAGGCCTTCGACGAAGCGGCGGCAGAAGCGCGCCCAGTCGAACTTCGGGTAGGCCACGGCGTGCGCGTGGTAATTCCCGGTTGCGCCGTTCTTCTTGCCCAGGACCGGGATCGCCGCCATGCGCGCCCGCGCGCGCTGCAGCCGGTGGACCACGTTCGCCAGCTCCTTGCCCAGCGTGGTGGGCGAGGCCGGCTGCCCGTGCGTGCGCGAGAGCATGGGCTGCTTCGCGTGGCGATGTGCCATGTCCCGCAGCGTCGCGGCGATGCGATCCAGCCGGGGCAGGATGACCTGGTCGCGCGCCTCGGCCAGCATCAGTGCGTAGGCCAGGTTGTTGATGTCCTCGGAGGTGGCCGCGAAATGGATGAACTCCAGCGCCTGCTGTACTTCGCGGTTCTTCGCCAGCTTCGCCTTCAGCCAGTACTCGATCGCCTTGACGTCGTGGTTGGTGCGCGCCTCGATCGCCTTGATGGCTTCGCCGTCCTTCTCGCCGAAGTCCGCGACCAGCTTGTCCAGCGCCGCCAGCGTCGGCTTCGAGAACGGCCGGATCTCGGCCAGCGCCTTCTCGGCGGCAAGCGCGCGCAGCCAGGCAAGCTCGACGCGCACGCGATACCGGATCAGCGCCAGTTCGCTGAAATAGGGCCTGAGAGGGTCGGCGGACCGGGCATACCGGCCATCGAGCGGCGACAGCGCGGTGAGCGGCGAGGGCATGGCCCCTATTATAGAGGCGCACCTCCAGCCACCCCTTCCGAAACGCTATAATCCGCGCCCGCCATGAGACTCCTCGGTTCCGGACCCAGCCCCTACACCCGCAAGGTGCGCATCGTGCTTGCGGAGAAGAAGATCGACTGCGACTTCGAGACGGTGGACGTCAATCCGCCGGAGAACGCGGTCAATGCGCTCAACCCGCTGGGCAAGGTGCCCACGCTGGTGCTCGACGACGGCTCGACCCTGTTCGATTCCCGCGTCATCGTGGAATTCCTGGACGGCGTCTCGCCCATCTCGCGACTGATCCCGGACGACAACCGCGACCGCGTCGCGGTTCGCCGCTGGGAAGCGCTCGCAGACGGCGCGCTCGACGCCGGGCTGCTCATTCGCTACGAGGGGCTGCGCCCGAAGAAGCTGCAAAGCAGGGACTGGGCCGCCAAGCAGACGGGGAAGCTGGAGCGGAGCCTCGCGCAGATGGCGGCCGAGCTGGGCGAACGGCCCTGGTGCCACGGCGAGCGCTATTCGCTCGCGGACATCGCGGTCGGATCCTGTCTTGGCTGGGTGGCTTTCCGCAAGCCCGGCGGCGTCGAATGGCGCAGCCGCTACGCCAACCTGGCGAAGCTCTACGACAAGCTGATGGAACGCCCCGCCTTCGCCGACACCGCCCCGAAGTAAAACAGGGACAGTCCACGATTTCCGCGCCGGAAATCGTGGTCCGTCCCTGATTTCCGGATTTCAGCTGATCACCGCGCCGCCGAGGCAGGCGGTGCCGTCGTAGAGCACCACCGACTGCCCCGGCGTCACCGCCCAGTGGGGCTGCGCAAACCCCACCGCCAACTCGCCGTTCCCGGAGCGCGTTACGGTGCAGCCCGAGTCCGCCTGACGGTAGCGCGTCTTCGCCGTGCAGGCCGTGCCCGCCGCCGGCGCCTCGCCGGAAATCCAGCTCGCATCCGTCGCCTGCAGCGACTGGCGCAGCAGCAGCGGATGGTCATGGCCCTGCACCACGATGAGCGCGTTGGCGCGCATGTCCTTCTGCGCCACGTACCAGGGTTCGCCATCGGACCCCGCCGTGCCGCCGATGCCGATGCCCTTCCTCTGCCCGATGGTGTAGAAGGCGAGCCCGATGTGCGTGCCCAGCTGCATGCCCTGCGGGGTCATGATCGGCCCGGGCGCCTTGGGCAGGTAGCGGTTGAGGAACTCGCGGAACGGGCGCTCGCCGATGAAGCAGATGCCGGTGGAGTCCCTCTTGGCGTGGTTCGGCAGTCCGGCTTCGGCCGCGATGCGCCGCACCTCGCGCTTCAAAATGTTACCGATCGGTAACACTACCTTCGACAGTTGCGCCTGCGTCAGCCGGTGCAGGAAGTAGCTCTGGTCCTTGCTGCCGTCCGCGCCGCGCAACAACTGGTACCCGCCCGCGTGTTCCGCGACCTGCGCGTAGTGTCCGGTGGCGATGCGCGCCGCGCCCAGGCGCAGGGCATGGTCGAGGAACGCCTTGAACTTGATCTCGGCGTTGCACAGCACGTCCGGGTTGGGCGTGCGCCCGGCCTGGTATTCGCGCAGGAACTCGGCGAACACGCGGTCCTTGTACTCGGCGGCGAAGTTCACCGCCTCGAGCTCGATGCCGATGACGTCTGCCACCGCCGCGGCGTCGACCAGGTCCTGGCGCGTCGAGCAGTACTCGTCGTTGTCGTCATCCTCCCAGTTCTTCATGAACAGGCCGACGACGTCGTGCCCCGCGCGCTTGAGCAGGAGCGCCGCCACCGCGGAGTCCACCCCGCCGGACAGGCCTACGACGATCCGCTCAGGCATGGGTGGCCGACAGCACCTCGAGCGGGAAGCGCCGGCCCGCGAGATGGTCCTCCACGCACTGCGCGACCAGCGGCGAGCGGTGCATCGGGCCCTGCGCGCGCAGCTCCATCGGAGTCAGCCAGTGCAACGCGACGATTTCCTTGTCCAGCTTGCGCCCCGCCTCCACGCCCAGGATGCGGCCGCTGAAGCAGAAGCGCAGGAAGGTGACGTCCTCGGGCTCGTACTTCCAGCGATAGATCCCCACCAGTGCCGTGGGCTCGAAGCGGTGCGCGGTTTCTTCCAGCACCTCGCGCGCGACCGCCTGCAGCAGGGTCTCGCCGGGGTCAAGGTGTCCCGCGGGCTGGTTGAGCACGTGCCGGCCGTCCTGGACTTCCTCCACGAAGAGGAATTTCCCCTCGCGCTCGATCACCGCCGCGACGGTGGCGCTGGGGCGCCAGCGGCTCAAAGTTCCTTCAGGCCGGCGAGGATCTGGCCTTCATCGTAGCCACGGATCAGCCGGTTGCCGATGACGATGGTGGGCACGCCATTGGCGCGCAATTGCTCGGACTGGAACCGGGAGGCCTCGGCATCGGCCTCGACGTCGATCTCGGTGAAGCGCACGCCCTGCTCGCGAAACAGCTTGCGCGCCTGGGCGCAGTACCCGCACCAGCTGGTGGCGAACATGACCACGCTGGAGGGCGTGATCCGCGCCAGCTCCGCGGAGACCTCGGCCGACAGGCGCTGCGCGCGACCGGCGCGCTCGGCGTTCGCGATCTTCTGTTCCACCGCCGCCGGCTTGGCCACCAGCCGGCTGTAGCCGAGGTATCCCGCCGCCACCACGCAGGCCAGGATCCAGAACAGCGCCGCGCGCGAAACCGGCAGTTCGGCGGGCGCATGCTCTTCCTGCATGGCGCGCACCGCGTGCGGCGCGGCCATGGAGGCCGCCGGCGAGTCGTACTTCGCGTAGGCGATGCCGCAGGACGGGCACTGCCAGTCGGGCTTGTCCTTGTCCGCGAGCTTCCTGGTGTAGGCGCACTTCGGACAGGTCCGCATCAGGCCACCTTGCGCGTGTTCGCCCGGATAAACCCGGCCATGCGCGCCACGCCCTTCTCGATCGCCTCGCGCGAGGCGGCATACGAGAAGCGCACGTGCTGGCCGTCGCCCGCGACGCGGGCGCCGAAATGGATGTCGGCCAGCAGCGCGACGCCGGCCTCGTGCAGCAGGCGCTTCCTGAACACCTCCGAATCCGCGGCGCCGATCAGGCGGCAGGCCTCGGTGACGTTGGGCCAGGCGTAGAACGCGCCGCCGGGCACGCGGCAGGTCACGCCGGGCACCTGGTTGAGCAGGCCGACGATGAGGTCGCGCCGCTCGAGGAAGCTCTTCTTCATCATCTCGGCGGCATCCTGAGGGCCGTTGATCGCCTCCACCGCCGCCCACTGCGAGATCTGCGACGCGCAGGAATCGGTGTTGGTGATCCAGCGCGTGAGCACCGGCGCCAGTTCCGGATTGGAGGCGAAGCCGATGCGCCACCCGGTCATGGCCCAGGTTTTCGATGCCCCATCGGAAATGATCGTGCGCTCGTACATCCCGGGCAGCTGCGCGATGGAGAAGAACGGCTCGGCGTAGCACAGGCGCGAGTAGATCTCGTCGGCGTAGATCCAGACCTGGGGGTGCTTGCGCAGGATCGCCGCGATGGCCTCGAGGGCCTTGCGCGTGAGGATGCCGCCGGTCGGGTTGTGCGGCGTGTTCAGGATGAGCAGCTTCGTCCTCGGCGTGATCAGGCGCTCGAGTTCCGCCGGATCGAAGGCGAAATCGCGCTCCTCGCGCAGCTGCACCGGCACCGGCCTGGCGCCGCAGGCGAGGATCTGCGACTCGTAGATCGGGAAGCCCGGATTCGGGTAGATCACCTCGTCGCCGGCGCCGTGGTCGGTGGTGGACAGGATGGCGTAGGCGATGAAGGGCTTGGCGCCCGCGCCCACCACCACATCCTGCGGCCGGATCGGCAGGCCGCCGCGCATCCCGGCCATGTACTTCGCCGCCGCCTCGCGCAAAGGGTCGATCCCGGCCGAGGGCGTGTAGCCGTGCTTGCCCTCGCGAATGGCCTTGATGCCCGCTTCCTGCACGTGCAATGGCGCCGGGAAATCGGGCTGGCCGATGCAGAAGCTGATGATGTCCTTGCCCTGGCGGGCAAGATCGTTCACCTCGGCCAGCACCACGAAGGCGTTTTCGGTGCCGAGGGATTGGGCGCGCTGGCTGATGGCTGGCATGGCGGAACGGGTTGCGTGAAAGGTGGGTATTGTAGCTGTAGCGCCCGTCCCTACTTCGCCCGCCATCCGCCGTCGACCACCAGCGCGTGGCCGTTCACATAGCCCGCTGCGTCAGAAACCAGGTACGCGACCGCGCCCGCCACGTCCTGCGTCGTGCCGCGCACGCCCGCAGGTACCAGTGCGCGCAGCTGGTCCTCGTTGACCGTGACGCCGCGCCCGCTCATGTCCGGCACGCCGGGTCCCAGGATCTGCTGCGAGTTCGCGCGCAGGTTGGTGGCGATGGGGCCCGGGCAGACGCAGTTCACCCGGATTCCCCGGGGCGCATAGCGCACCGCCATCTGGCGCGTCAGCCCGACCACGCCGTGCTTGGCCGCGACATAGGCCGCCCCGCCGCCGGTGCCGTTCAGCCCGGCCACCGAGGCCATGTTGACGATGCAGCCGCGGCCGCGCGGCAGCATCTCCGCGAGCGCGCGCTTGCAGCCCAGGAACACGCTGGTGAGGTCGACCTCGATCACGCGGCGCCACAGCGCCTCGTCCATTTCGTCGACGTCGAAGTAGCCGTCGAGCACGCCGGCGTTGTTCATCATCACTTCGAGCGGGCCGAGCTCGGCGACGGCCTTCGTGAGCGCGGCGTCCAGTTGCGCGGCATTGCTGGCGTCGGCGGCGTACGCGCCGGCACGGCCGCCGGCGGCGCGGATCGCCTGGGCGGTGTCGCGCGCCTCGGCTTCATGGATGTCGATGGCGCCGATGGCGTAGCCGTCGGCCGCCAGGCGCCGGGCGATGGCGGCGCCCAGTCCCGAGCCGGCGCCGGTCACCACCGCAAGTCCTCCCGCCCGGGTCATGAGGCCGCGACGGCGTGGTAGCGGCCGGCCTCGAGCTGGATGCGGCGGATGTTGCCGCCCAAGACGTCGGGCAGCGCATGGCGCGGGTCGCCGGGCAGGGAAATGAACGCGCGGCCGGCTTCGTTCCACACCTCGGGCTCCACGACCGGCGGGGTCCGGGCGGCCGCGCCGGCCAGCGCCGCGTCGACCGTACCGTGGCCCGCCAGCATGTCGATGCTCTTGGCGGTGGCCGGCGCGAGCTGGATCGCGCCGCCGGCCCATTGCCGCAGCGCCTCGGCAGGCGTGATCCAGACGCCCTCGGTCGCCTCGTGCCCGTCCACCTTCGGTTCCTGTCCCGCCGGCGCGCGGGCGAGGAAAAAGCGGGCGTCGAAGCGCTTGGGGGAGATCGGCGGCGTCACCCAGCGCACCCACGGCACCAGCGCCGCGGCGTCCAGCCGTTCCACCAGGGTCAGGAACAGCGCACCCTGCCCGACGGCCTTGCGCGCGTCGTCGGTGTTCCATCCCGCCGCCAGGCTGCCCAGGAGCAATCCGGCTTCCTCGAAGGTCTCGCGGATCGCCGCGATGTACAGGCCCGCGGCATGCATCGCCGGAAGGTCCTCGCCCAGGCGCTCGCGCAGCACCGAGGTATCCGCCGAGAGCAGCGCGCAAGCCGAGGCCGAACTGTCGGCCTTGTCCAGGCGCCCGCCGGGAAAGACGTGGGCGCCGGCCATGAAGTCCACGGTGCGGCTGCGCTTGACCAGGTAGGTCTCGAGGCCGCCGGCTGAATCACGCAGCAGCACGACAGTGGCCGCGTCGCGGGTCTCGGCGGGGGCGCGGGGCTGGGGCGCGGCCGGCTGCAGGTCGTTGCGGGCTTTGTCGCGGGGTCTGTCGCTCACAGTGGCGCATTATGTCCCACCCGGCCGCAGGTATCATCGCGCATGCTCGTCAACTGCGTCGCCTACCAGAACGGCCGGAAGCTCGCGGACATCGCCCAGGGCGAGATCCACGACTACCTGGCGAAGCCCGGCTGCTTCGTCTGGGTGGCGCTGCGCGATTCCACCGACGAAGACCTGCTCGAGATGCAGCGCCAGTTCGGCCTGCACGAGCTGGCGGTGGAGGACGCGCGCCACGGCCACCAGCGGCCCAAGCTGGAAGAGTACGGCGACGAACTGTTCGCAGTACTGCACGTGCTCGAGCTCTCCGGAGACGAGATCCACGTCGGCGAGGTGAACATTTTCACCGGCCCCAACTTCGTGCTCTCGGTGCGCAACCGCACCGAGCAGAGCTTTCTCGGCGTGCGCGCGCGCTGCGAGCGCGAGCCCGAGCTGCTCAAGCACGGCTCGGGCTACGTCCTGTACGCGCTCATGGACGCGGTGGTGGACCGCTACTTCCCGGTGCTGGAGGCGATCGAGGCGGAACTGGAAACCCTGGAGGAGCGCATTTTCTCGGGCAAATCCCACCGCGACAACATCGAGGCCATGTACTACGTGAAGCAGAAGCTGATGACGGTCAAGCACGCCGCCGGCCCGCTGCTGGAGGCCTCGAGCAAGCTCTACGGCGGCCGCGTGCCGCAGTTGTGCGCCGGGCTGGGCGAGTATTTCCGCGACGTCTACGACCACCTGCTGCGCCTGAACCAGTCCATCGATTCGGCGCGGGAGACCGCGAGCAGCGCGACGCAGATGAACCTCGCCATGGTGCAGATCGGCGAGAGCGAGGTCACCAAGCGATTCGCCGCCTACGCCGCGCTGGTGGCGGTGCCCACCATGGTGGCCGGCGTCTACGGCATGAACTTCGCGCACATGCCGGAATTGCAGTGGGCCTACGGCTATCCGTTCGCCATCGGCCTGATGGCGGCCATCGATGGCGTGATCTTCTGGCGCTTCCGCAAGGCGGGCTGGCTCTAGCCCCCCGCAATCTTCACGCGCGCTGCGCGCGCTCGATCACCGCGTTCGCCAGCACGTTGACCCCGGGCAACGTGCGCGCCAGCGTCGCGTGCTCGTGGTTGTTGTGGGTGATGCCGTCCCTGCAGGGCGTGAAAATCATGGCCGTGGGCGCCACGCGCGCGATGAAGTAGGCGTCGTGCCCCGCCTGGGAAGCGATGTCCAGCGACGGGTAGCCCAGCCGCTTGGCAGTGGCGCGCACCAGCGCGATGCAGTCCCCGTCGAACAGGTCCGCATTCCAGGTCCAGCGCTCGAGGACCTTCATGTCCACGTTGGCGCGCTGCGCGCAATCCGGCACGGCGCGCTCGAACTCGGCCAGCATTGCCGCGGCCTCGGCCGGATCCTCGTGGCGCACGTCGCCGGTGAACTGCGCCCAGTCCGACAGGATGCCCGGGCGATTGGGCCAGGCCGCGATGCGCGCCGCGGTGCCCTTGCCACCCGTGGGGTGGTATTTCCAGCCGATGTCGTTTACCGCCACTGCGAGCATCGCGGCGCCCACGAGCGCGTTCCTGCGCTTGTCCATGGGCCAGGGACCGGTGTGCGCGGTCTCTCCCGCCACCTCGACGATGAAACCGTGCGCGGTGTAGCCGTGCGTCACCACGCCGACGTCCACGCCCTTCGCGTCGAGCAACGGCCCCTGTTCGATGTGCAGCTCGAAATAGGAATCCAGCCGGCGGCCGCCGACAGGCGCCTCGCCCGCGTAGCCGATGCGTTCCAGTTCGTCGCCCAGGCGCCTGCCCTCGTCGTCGCGCCGGTCGAGCACCCAGTCGAGGGCGTAGGCGCCCGCGAAGGCGCCCGAGGCGACCATGGGCGGGGAGAAGCGCGCCCCTTCCTCGTTGGTCCAGGACACCACCTCGACCGGGCGCCGGGTGGCGATGCGGCGGTCGTTCAGTGTGCGGATGATCTCCAGGCCGGCCAGCACGCCGACGATGCCGTCGTACTTGCCACCGTTGACCTGGGTGTCGAGATGGCTGCCAATGACCACCGGCGGCAAGGCGTCGTCCGTGCCCGCGCGGCGCGCGAACAGGTTGCCGACGCGGTCCACCGTGACGGTGCACCCGGCCTCGCGGCACCAGCGCGAGAATTCGTCTCGCATCTGCCGGTCCGCGTCCGACAGCGCCACCCGCGCCAGGCCACCGGGGCGGCCGACGCCAATTTCGCCCGAGCGCTCCACCGACTTCCAGTAGCGCGCCTCATCCACACGGATCACCCGGATCGCCTCGCTCACAGCCGCAGTTCCATTTTCACCGCCTCCCACGTGACTTCCACCCGGCCGTCGTCGCGTTTCGCGACCAGCCCCATCTCCACGAACCGTGCCACGTCGGTGTGCACGTTCTTGTAGTCGCGGCCGAGAAGGTTCGCGAGCGCGAACACCGACAGCGGGCCTTCCGACTTGAGGCGCCGAAGCATCTCCCAGCGCGCCGGGCTGAGGCGCTTCAGCAGCACGGGCAGGTCCGGGAAGGACAGCACCCGCAGCGGCGGCGGCGCGGCGCGCCCTGTGGCAAGGTGCCAGGCCGCCTCGAAGCGGTCCAGCGCGTCGGCCTGCGGACTGACCCGGACGTCAAGCCTCCCGTTGCGCATTCTCGACATCCTTCTCGAAATCGTAGCGCAGCTGCTCCACCGAGCGGAACACGTAGGGCTGGCGCCGCCCCTTCACCATCCGCCTGCCGTCCTCATAGCTGACCAGCCAGCGCCCGGGCCGTCCGAAGCGCAGGCGGTAGCGTCCCGGGGCGTCGAGGGCAATTTCGAGCAGGCGGCCGTCCGCCAGGCAGTGCCGTTCCTCGTGGATCATATGGCTTAGGATACCATAGTGCAGATAGGGTAAAATTGGCTCCCATGGCTGCGCACCCCGATTTCAACGACCTCTACCGCCACGGCTTCGCCCGCGTCGCGGTGGCGACGCCGGCGGTGCGCATCGGCGACCCGGCGCACAACGCCGACGCCACCGCAGCGCTGATGCACGAGGCGGCGAAGAAGAAGGCGCTGCTGTGCGTGTTCCCCGAGCTGGGCCTGTCCGCCTACAGCTGCGAAGACCTGTTCCACCAGCAGGCGCTGATCGAGGGCACGGAACGCGAGCTGGAGGCGCTGCTCGCGCGCACCCGCAACCTGCCGGTGGCCGCCTTCGTCGGCCTGCCCGTGCAGCTGGACGGGCTGCTGTACAACTGTGCCGCGCTCATCTGCCAGGGCCGGCTGCTGGGCGTGGCGCCCAAGACCTACCTGCCCAACTACCGCGAGTTCTATGAGCTGCGCCAGTTCACGCGCGGCGACGCGGCGCTGCAAAAGGACATCCGGCTGGCCGGGCAGAGGGCGCCTTTCGGCACCGACCTGCTGTTCCGCCACGCCGAATGCCCGAAGCTGGTGCTGTTCGCCGAGATCTGCGAGGACCTGTGGGTGCCGGCGCCGCCCTCCACTTTCGCCGCGCTGGCCGGCGCCACGGTGATCGCCAACCTGTCGGCCTCCAACGTGGTGGTGGGCAAGCATCAGTACCGGCGAGAGCTGGCCGCCAACCAGTCGGCGCGCTGCATCGCTGCCTACCTGTATAGCGCCGCGGGCGCGGGCGAGTCCACCACCGACCTGGCCTGGGACGGCCACGCCATGGTGCACGAGAACGGGAGCCTGCTCGCCGAGTCGCGGCGCTTTGCCACCGAGCCGCAGATCACCTTCGCCGACCTGGACCTGGACCGGCTCTCCGCCGACCGCATGCGCCAGGGGTCCTTCGGCCAGTCGATGCGTCGCCATTCAGGCGAGACCACCCGCTTCCGCAGCATCGAGTTCTCGCTTCCCGTGCCACATGGGCGCCTCGCGCTGGAACGCCACGTCTCCCGCCTGCCCTACGTGCCCGACGACCCGGCGACGCGCGACGCGCGCTGCGAGGACGTCTACCGCATCCAGGTGCAGGGCCTCGCCACGCGCATGCGCGCGAGCGGCACGACGAAGCTGGTGATCGGCGTCTCTGGGGGGCTCGATTCGACGCAGGCGCTGCTCGTCTGCGCGCGCGCCGTGGACGAGCTCGGGTTGCCGCGCGCGAACATCCTCGCCTACACCATGCCGGGATTCGCCACCTCCACGCGCACCCGCTCTACCGCCTGGCAGTTGATGCGCGCCATCGGCGCGAGCGCCGAGGAGATCGACATCCAGCCCTCCTGCCTGCAGATGCTGAAGGACCTGCGCCACCCGTTCGCCAGGGGGCGCAAGGTCTACGACATCACCTTCGAGAACGTGCAGGCGGGCGAGCGCACCAGCCACCTGTTCCGCCTGGCCAACCTGCACGGCGGCATCGTGGTGGGCACCGGGGACCTGTCCGAGCTCGCGCTGGGCTGGTGCACCTACGGCGTCGGCGACCAGATGTCGCACTACAACGTCAATGCCAGCGTGCCCAAGACGCTCATCCAGTACCTCATCGGCTGGGTGGCGCAGGCAGGCGGCTTCGACGCCGCGGTGAAGAAGGCCCTGCAGAGGGTGCTCGACACCGAGATCAGCCCGGAGCTGGTGCCCGGCGGCCAGCGCACCGAGGACACCGTGGGGCCCTATGAGCTGCAGGACTTCCACCTCTACTACACGCTGCGCTTCGGCTACACGCCGGCGAAGGTCGCGTTCCTGGCGCTGCATGCGTGGAAGGGAAAGTACGACCTGAAGACCATCCGCAAGTGGCTGGGGGTGTTCCTCAAGCGCTTCTTCGAGACCAGCCAGTTCAAGCGAAGCGCGATGCCCAACGGTCCGAAGGTGGGCTCGGGGGGCTCGCTTTCGCCGCGCGGCGACTGGCGCGCGCCCTCGGACGGCAATGCCACGGCGTGGCTCGCGGATCTCGCGCGGGTTCCGAAGGATTGACCAGCCGGATTGGACGATCGAAAGGATGACATGAGCGGCAAGGACATCAGGATCCAATCGAGGGATGGCGGGACATTCGACTGCTACCTCGCGGCGCCCACCGGCGCGGGCAAGGTGCCCGCCGTCGTGCTCGCCTCCGCGATCCATGGCGTGGATGCCGACATTCGCGCCATCGCGGACGAGTTCGCGGCGCAGGGCTATCTTGCCGCGGCGCCGGACCTGTTCTGGCGCACCGGGGCGCCGGGGCCGCTTGCGCGCGACGATCCGCGCACCAAGGCGCGCGGCCAGCCGAGGCTGGAGCGCATACGCGCCGGCGAGGCCGACATGATGGACACGCTCGCGGAAGTCAGGCGCCAGCCGCAGTCGAACGGGCGCGCCGCCGCGATGGGCTTCTGCTACGGCGGCCCGTTCGCCATCCTCGGGCCGGGGCGGCTGGGCTACGACGCCGGCATCGGCTGCCACTCGTCGCAGATGGGCGACTACCTGGGCGAACTGGAGCCGGCGGTGAAGCCGGTGTGCCTGCTCTGGGGCGACCGGGACGACTGGGCGCCGCCCGAACTGCTGGAAAAGTACCGCGCGCTGGCGGCGCGGAACAGGAACCTGGAACTGCACGTCTTCCCCGGCATCCTGCACGGCTACATGATGCCGGGCAGCCCGACGGCCTATGACGCGAAGACGCGCGCCTTCAGCATGGGGCGCGCGCTCGCGATCCTGCAGGGACTGCGCTAGGGAACTACAGGGTTTCTAGGGCTGGACCGGCGACGGCGCAGGAAGCGCGATGCCGCGCCCGGCGAGCGCCTGGCGCGCGAGGTCCGGGCGGTCGGTGATCAGGCCGTCCACGCCCAGGTCCAGCACCGCGCTCAGATGCGCCGGCTCGTTCACCGTCCAGGGCAGCACCTTCAGGCCGAGCGCCTGCGCCTCGGTCACTTTCACTTTGTCCAGGTCGCCCATGAACGGCGACCAGGTGCCGCAGCCCGCCGCCTTGACCATGCGTGGAATGGAGCCGTGTTCCTTCAACTGGAACCCGGCCACCCAGGGCGAGCCCGCCGGATTGCCCGCGCCGATGTTGTCCAGCCAGCGCTGCTGCGCCGTGAGGCAGGAGGTGGCGATCGCGGGCGCGAGCTTCTGCACCGCCCTGAGCGAGCGCCAGTCGAAGGACTGCACCGTGACGCGCGCTTCCATGCCGGCGGCGCGGACGACGTCGATGAGGGCCTTCGCAAAGGCTTCCGGGTCGAGCGTTTCCTCCGGCGCGAGCGGAGAGAGCTTGGTCTCGATGTTCAGGCGCACCGACTTGTTGCCGGACTTCTCCAGCATGGCAAACAGGTCCGCGAGCCTGGGCATGCGCACCCCGTCCATGGCCCTTTGCTGCGGGTAGCGCCGCTCGTAGTCGATGCCGGGCTTGATGCGCCCGACGTCGTAGCCCTGCAATTGCGCGAAGCTGAGCGAGCGGATGGTGGGCGCCGGGTGCGCCAGCCAGTTGCCCGCCGCGTCGCGCGTGATGTCCGGGTTCAAGCGCCGGTCGTGCGCGATCACCACCACGCCATCGGCGGTGACGCCCACGTCCAGCTCCAGCGTGCTGACGCCCAGCGACAGGGCGGTGGCGAACGCCGGCAGCGTGTTCTCGGGCGCCAGCCCGCGCGCACCGCGGTGTCCTTGCAGGTCGAATGCCATGGCGGCAGGTGCGAGCGCGAGCGTGGCCAGGAAAATCAGGGACAGTCCACGTTTTCCCAAAACCGGCCGGAGAACGGCGGAAAACGTGGACTGTCCCTGTTTTATGGCGCTGCTTACTGCGGCTTGATGCCGGCGGCCTGGAGGATGCGCTGCGTTTCCTCGATTTCCGTGCGGATGAAATCGCTGAACTGGGCCAGGCTCATGTTGCCCGGCTCGGTGCCCAGCTTCATCAGCCGGCCCTTGAGGTCGGGACTCTGCAGCGCCGCGTTCACGTCCTTGTTGATCTTGGCGGCGATGTCCGAGGGCATCTTCACCGGGCCCCAGAGGCCGACCCACAGCGTGTAATCGAAGCCGGGATAGCCCTGCTCCGCGACCGTCGGCACGTTGGGCAGCAGGCTCGAGCGCTTGGCGCTCGACACCGCCAGCGCCACCGCCTTGCCGCCGTTGACGTGCGGCAGCGCGGCATTGAGCGGCGCCCAGTAGCAGCAGGTGCGCCCGGCGATGGTGTCGGCGATCGCCTCGGGCGTGCCCTTGTAGGGCACGTGCGTGACGACAGTCCCGGTCGCGATCTTCAGCTTCTCGATGTTGAAGTGCGTGCCGCTGCCGACGCCCGCGGAGGCGAAATTGAGCGTGCCCGGCGCGTGCTTGGCGGCGCCGACGTAGTCCTTCAACGCCTTCCAGCCGCTGTTGGCGCCGGCGATGAGCACGTTCGGGCCGCCGCCCAGCAGCGCGAGGTTGGTGAAGTCACGCTGGGTGTCGTACTGCATCTTGGCGTAGATGCCGGGATTGGCGACATGCGCCGAGGAGTTCGCGAGCAGCGTGTAGCCGTCGGGGGCGGAATCCACCACCACCTTGGAGCCCACGGTGCCGCCGGCGCCGACGCGATTCTCCGCGATGACGGGCTGGCCCCAGACCTCCGACAACTTGGCCGCGACCGCGCGGCCGATGATGTCGGTCGAGCTGCCCGGGGTGAACGATATGACCAGGCGCACCGGCTTGGTCGGCCAGGCCTGCGCCGCGGCGACGGTGCTCAGGCCAGCGAGGGCCGCAAACAGTATCGTTTTACGAAAGACCATCTCCCACCTCCTTGTTTTCAGGCTTCAGTGTAATACCGGAGGCCTGCGCCTGCTGCAACAGCAGCGTGGCGAAGTCCTCGGCAGTCCAGCCGCGCCCCATCATGGCCTGGATCAGGTCCCGGGTCGCGGTGGCCAGGGGCATGGGCACCTCGTACTTCCTGCCCGCATCCAGGCCGAGGTCCATGTCCTTCCTCAGCAGGTAGGGCGTGAAGGTGACCTTGAAGTCCAGGTTGACGAAGGCCGGGGTCTTGTAGCGCGAGAAGGTCGAGCCCATCACGCTCTGGTTCATGAACTCGAGGAACGCGTGCCGAGGCACGCCGGCCTTCTCGGCCAGCACCGTGATTTCGGCCAGCGACTGCGTCACCACGCCGAGGAACACGTTGTGGCAGATCTTGACGATGCGCGCGAGCTCACCCTCGCCCACCCAGCTCGCCGAAGGCGCGATCATCTTCAGGTAGGGCAGCGCGTCGTCGAAAGCCTTGCGCGGGCCGGAGCAGACGAACGACAGCTTGCCCGCCTTGATCACCTTGGCGTTGCCCGACACCGGCGCCGCCAGGTAGGCGATGCCGCGTTTCTCCAGAATTCCGCGCAGCTCGGCCGAGCCCTCCAGCGAGATGGAGGAACACTCCACCACCAGTTTCGGAACCTTCGTCGACTTCTCCAGCAGGTGGAACATCACTTCCTTGACGTCGTCCCAGGTCGAGACCATGCAGAACACGATGTCCCGCGCGGCGAGCTCGGCGACGCGGTCGGCGACCTTCGCGCCGTACTGCGTGAGCGGCTCGGCCTTGGCCTTGGTGCGGTTCCACACCAGGACCTCGGCGCCGCCCTTGCAAAGGCGCGCCGCCATCTCGTAGCCCATGCGGCCGGTGCCGATCCAGCCGATCGAAAGCTTCGTGCTCATGGCTCAGTACTCATTGGCGACCGGAAGCTCCTGTGCGGGGAAAAGGGAAATGATCTTCGCGCCCTCGGGGGTGAGGACCACCTCCTCCTCGATGCGCGCGGCGGACACGCCGTCCTTGGCCGGGCAGAAGGTCTCCACGGCGAACACCATGCCGGCCTTCAGTTCATAGGGCTCGATGAAGGAATTCAGGCGCGACACCAGCGGCCGCTCGTGCAGCCCCAGTCCGAGGCCGTGGCAGAAATTCAGGCCGAAGGCCGCCATCTCGGTGTCGAAGCCGATTTCGGTGCACTTGGGGAACATCCGCGCCACCTTGTCGGTGGAAACGCCGGGCTTGAGCATGCTGATCGCGCCGTCCATCCACTGCCGCGCGCGCTTGTAGGCGTCCTTCTGCGCCGGCGTCGCCCTGCCCACAGAGAAGGTGCGGTAGTAGCAGGTGCGGTAGCCGATGAAGGAATGGATGATGTCGAAGTAGGCCTGGTCGCCGGGGCGAATCAGGCGGTCGGTGAAGTTGTGCGGGTGCGGGCTGCAGCGCTCGCCGGCGATGGCATTGACCGCCTCGACGCAGTCCGAACCCATCTCGTACAGGCGCTTGGAGGCGAGCGCCACGATCTGGCTCTCCTTCACCCCCGGTTTCAAGGCCTCGATGATGTCCTGGTAGACGCCGTCCACCATCGCCGCGGCGGTGTTCAGCAGCGTGATCTCATCGTGGCTCTTCACTTCGCGCGCCTCCAGCATCATCTGCTGGCCGTCGCGGATGAGGATCCCTTCCTTCTGCAGCGCGAACAGCATGCCCGGCTCGCACATGTCCAGGCCCACCGGCATCCCGGCCACGCCCTCCTGCACCAGGATGTCCTTGATCTCCTTCGCGGCCGCCTCGAACAGGCCCACCTTCGGGCCGATGGCGCCGCGCATGCCGGGGTTGCCGGCGCGCACGTGGTCCTCCTCCAGCCAGGGGCAGTACAGCTTGTGGTGGCGCGCCGCGGAACCGAAGTCCCACACCCATGGCTCGCCCGTTCCGGTGAGCAGCGTGTAGCGGATCAGCTTGTCGCGCGCCCACTCGCCGATGACGGTGGAGGAGATGTAGCGGATGTTGTGCTGGTCGAAACACAGCATCGCGCCGAAGCCGGATTTGGCCAATGACTGGCGCGTGCGCGCTAGGCGGTACTTGTGCAGGCGCTTGAAATCGATCCGTTCCTCGAAGTCCACCTGCGTGATGCCAGGGGCCATCAGCGGGCGGTGCCAGCGGTGCGCGGGCTTCAGGTCGTCGGGGTCGACCGGGATGAACTGGGGCCTGGTCGGGCGGGTCGGTCTCTTGGCCAAACTGGAATCCTCCTGGGAGGCCGGAGGATAGCATCGCCGGGACGGAAGAAAATCAGGGACGGACCACGATTTCCCGCGGCGCCAGGCGCACCCTTAGCGGATGTCGCGAATGCCTTCGGAAAGTCCCGGGGAGCGGGCTGCGCCGCCCAGCCTCGGAAGCGCAGCGGGACTGGCGAGGCTCGGGGCATTGCCGACGTTCAGGAGATCGTCGAACGACCGCTCGCCGCCGCTTGTGCCCCATCCGCCTGCCCAGACGCCATCGCGCTCCACGCCGTCGACGTCCCCGAATCCGGGGTGGCGGTCGTGCCAGGCATGCATGGCGCGGTTCCATTCCATGACTTCCCGTTCGGTGGGCGGAGGCGGTTCCTCCGGCGCTTCGCGCTGTCGTCGGCGTTCCTCGAACTCGCGGACGGCTTCGGCGTAGCGCTCGGATAGGTTGGCGCGGCCGACCTGGAGGAGGACGTCGAAGCGTTCGGTCATTTCGCGGTAGAGGGGGTCCAGGGGAACACCGACCCGGGTTGCCGTCACGCTCGGGCGCTCCACCGCCGGGTTCTCGAGAACGCCTGCTGACTGGTCAATTGGCCGCGACGGTACGGCCTGCGGTGCGAGATCGGCAACCGCAGCGACCGGTTCGGCGTCCGGCGCGCCGGGCACCTGCGCGCCCGCGATCGGGCCGGTATCAGGCGGCGACGATTCCGGCGGCGGCGCGTCCTGGGGCAGCGGATCCGGCGGTGCGCCTGCTGCGAGCGCAGGAAACAGCTGCCCGATGGGAATCGAAGCGCCATCGTCGAACTGCAGCGTCTCGATTCCGCGACTGAAGGCCACCGCGTTGTCGCCTTCGCCCACGTAGATGAGATAGACCGTGCCCTCCGTGGAGTCAAACGCCTGCGCTGTCAGGTCCTGGAGCGCGATTCCAGGCCCGAACTGGATCCGGTTGGGCGTTCCCGCGTCCTCCGGCATCTCGATGGCGAAATCGACGCCGTCGCCGCGGGCGAAGTAGTACGTGTCCGACCCCGGGCCGCCCAGCAGCACATCGTCGCCACGTCCGCCCGCAAGTCGATCCGGTCCGATCGTACCGACCAGGAAATCGCTGCCGTCTGTCGGGGAAGTGCTGGGCAGCGGCGGACCGCCCGGGCCGGGGCCAGGACCTGGTTCCGTACCGGGATCCTCGTCCGGATCCGATGGTGTTTCCTCCACCGGCGGCGCCGGAATCGCACCCAGTTCAACCGTGGCGCCATCCGATGTCGTCAATTGCCAGAGATGGGCCGGACTCGCGAGTCGGAGCGATTCCCCCGCGATCGTCAATTCGCGGCTCTCCGCGTTCCAGTGCAGGTCCTGGAGCGTCGCATCCGGAAGCCGCAGCGTACTGACCATGCCGTCGCCGACGTCTTCGACAATGTCGTCAAAGCCATCGCCGCGGCGCCAAACGTAGGTGTCCGCGCCCAATCCCCCCTCGAGGCGGTCTACGCCCAACCCGCCGTCCAGCACGTCGTTGCCGCCCAGGCCAACCAGCGTGTCGTCTCCCGCGAGCCCTCTCAGCGTGTCGTCCGAGCCATGGAAGCCCACGATCGTGTCTGCGCCGCCCGACGCACCGAGCAAGGACCGCTCCCGGATCGCCTGCGCGTCCCAGGAGGATCCGTCCGCGAACTCGATCCGCCCGATGCCGGGCGCATGGCCGTCGGTTGAATCGTAGTTCGGGTTGAGCGGATTGCCGGTGTCGAGAAGCTCTGCGCTGCCGTCGGCAAGCAGGATTCTCAGGCGACCGGCCTGGCGCTGGAGCAGTACCTCGTCCTGTCCGATTCCATCGGCGACGCGGATCACGTCCAGCCCGGGGACGTCATTCGTCCCCATGAAGGTGATGTAGTTGCCCTTGATGATCAGGTCGGATCCGCCCCCGCGACCGAGGACATAGGCATCCGTTCCAAAGCCGCCGTAGAGGACGTCATTGCCCGGGCCGCCGTCCAGGACGTCGTTTCCCGCGCCGCCTTCAAGCGTGTCATTGCCGGCGCCACCCAGCAGCGTGTCGTCGCCGCCGAGGCCGATCAGGCCGTCGTCGCCGCCGCGCCCGGAAATGACGTCGTCCCGGTCGTTGAATCCGCGCAGGCCCGGAATGACCGAGGTGGCGGTCTCGGACGAATCGTCGCCTTCGAGCATGCGCTGGCGGATCGTCTCCAACGTCCAGATGGTTCCATCCGCGAAGCGAACGCCGTCGAGAAGGCGGCGGTCGTTCTCCGTCGTGTCCTGATGCGCGAACCAGCGATCCGTGAACACGTCATCGGCGCCGATGCGGAACTCGACGGCATCGAACTGCGCGAACGGGCTGATCGCCCTGCGAACGGTCACGTCCTCCGGCCGCACGCCGGAGAGGAACTGCAGCACGTCGCGATCGAGCGCCAGGACGGATTGGACCTGGGCATCTGGTTGCAGCGAGTCCCTCCCCGAACCAGTGCCGAACAGATAAATGTCGCGGCCAGGCCCGCCCACCAGGAGGTTGGTCTCCGGCCCGCCCATCACGATGTCGCGCCCGGGCCCGTCGGAGAGCGTCGTCTCGCCTGCCTCGGCGCCGAATATCAGGTCGTTGCCGATTCCCGCCTCCGTCATGCGGGCACCAGCCCCGGACGGCGGAGTCCAATCGGAGCCCAGGAGGATGTCTCCGCCTCCCGTTCCGGACAGCGAATGCCCGTCGCGGTACCGGATCCCCAGCGCTTCCAGTCCAGGCGCAAGTACGGGATCGGCGCGCGCCTCGCGCAACCAGCGTTCCAGCATCACGGGCAACCCGATCCAGCCCCGCTCCACGAGTTCCACGCCGACGGCGCGCGCCAGATCGGCCAGGTCGCCGATTGCCCCGAGCGCATCCGCTGCGCGCCGGGACTCGAAGAGACTCTCGACCTCGTCAAAGTTTCCCGATGACTGGCCACGCAGCGCGGCGAGCACATAGGGATCCAGGCGCGTCTGGATCGCGATTCCCTGGTAAGTGGTATCCACCAGCGCGCCATAGGCCTGTTCCAGGAAGGCCCAGTTGGCGGCGCCGATCGATACCGCCGTGACGTGCAGGAGCCGGCCATCGGAGGCCTGCAGCACCGATGCCGGTTGCCGCGCCACGTCCGCGTAGGTCTGGCCGGTGAAGCGCTCTAGCACTTCGAGTTTGCGCACGCGCTCCTGGTACTCGGCGGATTGATGGCTTGCGAACCAGGTCGAATCGACCTCGTCCGGCAGCTGGAACGAACCGGATTGCGATGCCCAGGGCAGCTCGAGGTTGAGGTCGTTGAACACGTAGTAGAGAACCGACTGGTCCTGGCGCTCGAACGCGGCCTGCGTTCCGGTCGCCATGCCCGAGCTCCCTGCCCAAAGATCGACGACGTCTGAAACCGCCGCGCGCTGGGCGTCGCCGGTCGGAGCCGATGCCGCGAGCCGGGTCGCCTCTGCAAGCACCGGCACTTCCGCTGCCGCCTCCTGGAGATCCCTGACCTCGCCGGCGCCGGCCACGTTCGGCAGCGCGCCTTCGCCGGGCGCCGCCGCCGGCGCGTGCAGGAAATCGCGCAGGAAAGTCTCGCGGACGAGATCCAGCGCGCCGGCACGGCCGGTGGTGCCGTCGCTGCGCTCGAAGTCTGCGCCGAGCAGCAGGCGATTCCCGCCGCCGAGCACGCGGCCATCCGCGGTCGCGTCCAGGCGGATGCGCGTGATCCCGGCCTGCGCAAGCGACGTCAGTTCGAAAGGCTCGGAGAACCCGTTCAGGTTCTCGTCGCGCCAGAGCACCAGGTCGGCGAAGCCTGCGCCGGCTAGTTCATCGTCCAGGACCAGGCCGTCGCCATCCAGGTCTCGCGGGATCTGCCATGCGTCCAGCGGCGCATCGGCATCGTCAACGGCGCCGTCGCCGTTGGTGTCCAGCGGTCGAAGCGCGGCGAATCCGTCCGCGCCCTTGCCGCCGCCCGGCATCGGCGTATCGACGCCGAAAAGCTCAGCCCCGCTCAGGATCAGGCCGTCCCCGTCGCGATCGAGCGCGAGCCACGCGTCGCCGCCGGTCAGCCAGCCCGTGCCCGTGCGCACGCCGCCACCGGCATGGTCGAACAGGACCATCTCTCCCGACACATTGCCGATCGTCTCGAAGCCATCGCCGTCGAGGTCCAGGGCGAGCGGATCGGCGAAGGGGCGCCAGGTCCGGGCGAGGTCCCAGAGCGCGAGGACCGCTCCGCGATCTCCGGACCCCGCGACCGACCCCAGGCCTTCGGCGCGCTCGGTGACCAGGCGGATTCCCAGGTCCGGGCGACCGGAGATGACATTGCCGTTCTCGGCGCCAAGGCCCGGAACCTGGGTGCCTGGCGGCGTGATGAGGAGTGGCGCGGCGCCGTTGGGGCCGAAGACGCTGATCGCGCCGTCGCTTCGTTCCCAGTACACGAGGCTGTCGGTGCCGGTGAACCAGCGCTCGCCGTCCTTTCGCGTGCCGCCGGTGAGGCGGATCTGGTCTGGGCCGAGGTAGATCTCGCCGCCGGGGGAGGCTTCCACGGGATCGGTGATCGTGTCGCCCCAACCGGCGAGGTACGTGTCGAAGCCGGCGCCGCCGTGGAGCTTGTCTGCGCCTGCGCCGCCTTCGAGGCGGTCGGCGCCGCCGGCGCCGGTGAGGGTGTCGGCGCCGGGGCCGCCGTAGAGGTGGTCGTTGTTCTCCCGGCCCGGAAGCAGGTCCGATGAATCGGTGCCGAATCCGACAACGTTCGGCCCTCGAACGTCAGGCGTGCTTCCAGGCCGAAAAACAAGCAGGTTGGTTGGCTCGCCCTCCGAGCTTCCCGTAACCATGCGCCTCGCAAGGTCGGAGTACCGCACTTGATTGTCCACCTGGTCCGAGCTCAGTACAGTCACGTCAATCGAGTTTGCCGTACTCAGGAACGAGAGCATCTGCGCCCGGTCGGCGAGATAGGCGTCGGTGAACTCGAGATCGGTCCTTCCATTGATTCGCTTGTCGCGGTCTGCGCTCCAGCGCGCGTAGAGGTCCGGATGTGCCTCGATCAGGACGCTACTCGCGCCCTCCAATGCGAAAGGCAGGAGGTGGTGGACGGCAAGGAAGTGGCCAAAATCGAATCTCGCCTGGCCAGCCAAGGTCGCCGCGTCCGTAGCGACAAGTACGCTGAGAGACACACCGCCCGCCAGAGTGCGGTAGGCCGTGCTGTCGAGAAGGGAGTAAAGGTTCTGGTAGAGCGCCTCGCGCTGATCCAACACAGTCTGGGTTGCAATCGAACCTGGCCCTAGAAGCGTCAGGCGAAGCGCATCCAGCGCGGATTCCAGCGAGAACGCGTCCTGCGCGCTTACCGCCTCCAGCAGCTTCAATCCATCGTCGTCCCCGAGCTCTGGCGCAAGCCTGCCAAATGCATCGTAGATGGCCAACGCATCTGTGAGACGAACCATCGAATGGTTGGAGATCGGATTGGCAACGCTCTCGATGAATGCGGGTAACGTCGTTCCGACATAGCCACCCAGGCCAGCGGTAAAGCTCATGCCCTTCTCGGCAAACACGTTCACCACCTTCGGAGCGACCGCGACGGCTTCGACGTTCTCGATCCCCAGCCATTCGCGAACTTCCTGCAGCACCTGCGGTCCACCCACCCCCGGCGCGTTGAAGGTCGCGACCTGACCAATCTCGCCGCCCCCGGAAAGGCGCGTCACCATTTCGCCCAGCATGAGCGCAACATGGCCTCCGAGGGAGTGGCCAGTGAGGTTCATGGGCGTAAGACTGTCTGCCAGCGCTCCAATGCCAACGTCATCCGGCGGCACCAGCCGATCACCGCCCAGTTCCGGCAGAACCTCCACGTAGCTCGCGCCCAATTGGCGCAGCGCCGCGAGCTGCTGCGAGGTGTACGTCACCGCCTGGCCCTCGGGTGTAATCAGGCGCTTGTACAGCCGGAAGGCGTCGGCCAGTTGCCCTTTCGCAACACCGTGCCATCCAACGCCGAGAACGTCGGCTTGCAGTAGATCCGTGGCAAGGTTGAACAGGTTCGCGTTGAATTCGGTTCCGCGAACCGCTAACGTGGTCTCGCCGCTCTGTTCATTTCGAAACACAGTTGCCGAGAAGCCGCTCGACGTGTTGGGTTCGTGCCAGAGCAGGGTGTAGGTTGCTTGCCCAGCATCGGCCCTCACGCCAGTAAATGCATCCGCTTGCTCTTTAGTAAAAGTGGAGGGACCACTCGGGTTCGCAGCCGCGGGACGGGATAGGTCCTCTGCGAGGAACTGCGGGTTCTCACGTGCCTCGGAACGAAAATTGTTGTACGCGGCATTGGACATCCAACTAAGGTCACGTAGCTGCCGCAGGTTCATCTAAATCCCCGAGTCACTTGGCTTTGGCAGGCTTGAGAACCATCATCGCCAATCTCTCGCCTCCAGGCCGCTCCTCATAGGGAGGACAGCTAATGCCGCCCGCCCCGCCTGCGTCCGTGAATTGCCCGAGAAATCTCTCTGCCCAGCCAGCACCACCACCAATATGTCTGTAGCGTGCGAGCACTTCCGCCGACTGTCGATCGCGAACGAGGTCATCAGAAACGGCGTATTGGACTATGGCGGCGGAAAATCGCTCCCGAGTCGCGAGTACCTCGTACTTCGATATAGCCTCGGTATCGAACGCTTCCAGATAGCGCTCGTCCTGCAGCCGCTCCAATCGTCGGTAGGCTCGTTTGGGATCGGAGAACGAGCCCGCATACTCTATGAACCGATACCCCGTCCGCTTCAGCGTTGCCCTATCCGGCCCCAATCCCAACACGCCTTCCACTCCTTCAACCACACGGAAGATCTTTAGCCCGCCATCCTTGGCGCAAAGATGCTCCACGTACTTACGCCCAATATATCCATCCGCCGTCGGCAACAGGAACGCAATCAGACCTGCCGCAAATTTTCGCCGCCAGCCTTTCGCCCTCACGACCAGCCACACGGCCAGCGCGACGTAGAGAACGACAATCAGCAGGATCGCCAGACCGCCCATCATCGAAGGCTACTCCGGCGACAACCGCCTCTCAATGCGAACTTTTGTGAAAATGGATTGCGACACACGTGCCAGGCATGTAGCAAAGACAATTCAATCTGTTGCATATGAATCTTGAATCCAGATTGGTTGTAGCGCGGTGCGTTGACATCGACCAAAGGGTCGATGCTTAAGGAACGTTGCGGAACTCGAGAATCATCAGGGGCGTGCTTCCTGCGCGTGTCTTGCAGATCTGGCCGCCGAGGATGTCCGCAGGTCCGTTGGCCGACAAAATGTAACCGATCGTGCACATCCAAGCGCCGGCAGCGGACTGCTCGTGTCAACGGCATTGCGGGATTCGATGCACGTGCTGCGAAGACGACCTGAAGTGAGCGTTCGGAGCGGATGCTCCTCAGCCACTCTCCACTGGCAGCCCTCCCACAAATCGTGGTCCGTCCCTATTTTCCGTGCGCTATCGAGCAGAGGCCGCCATTTCAAGCACATCTGCCCGGGGGTGTTGCGTCAGCGCGACACAGGATGATATTGTTAAGTATATTTAACACTATCGAGTAGTTTCTGGAAGCTCGCTCATGCACCTCCCCGAACTCGCCTCTATCATCCGCAAAGCCCGCCTCGCGAAAGGCACGACGCAAGACGCCCTCGCGAAGCGCATCAACCTGTCGAGAACGACAGTCAACCAGCTGGAGAACGGCGTGTTTCCCGACCTTGGCATTCGAAAGGTGCAAGCGCTCCTCGAGGAACTCGGCCTGGACCTCCACGTCCGCCCGCTTGCGCGCCGGCCGAACTACGTCCGAATGGCGCTGGGTTCGGCGAACTCGAGCTACCGCGAGAAGCTGACCGAGGGCGAGCTGATGCGGGCATTGATCTCGGGCCACATTCCCCGCGGCCGCCGACCCCACCTCCGGACACTCTTCGAGGAAGCACCTCCATCCGTGCTGAGAGGCGTGGTGCATGAAGTCGGCAAGTACATGGGGCATGACCGGGTTCGCAGGAACACCCTTGTCATCGCGGAGGCGCTTGGCGCGTTGCGTACTGTAAAGGCCTGCCTGGAGGGGAGATGAACACGTGGGAAACGTTGCTTGCGCGAGCGCTCGTCATCCTGAGGTCAGCCGCCTCCGCGGGTTCGCTCGCCCGCGAGTGGAGCCTGGGAGGCGGAACCGCCTTGATGCTCCGCCACCAGCATCGGCGCAGCGAGGACATTGATATCTTTGTTCCCGATCCGCAGGTCCTGGGCTTGCTGACACCGAGGCTGAATCCGGTGGCGGAATCCCTCACTCCGGACTATGCCGAGGGCGCGACTTACGTGAAGCTCTACTTCCCGGAGGGGCAGATCGATTTTGTCGTGTCGAGGCACGTCACGCCGGTGCCGGTGACGAGGGAGACGCTGATCGGCCGGGATATCCCCCTCGAGACCACCGCGGAAGTTCTGGGCAAGAAGCTTTGGCATCGGGCGGATATGTTCACCGCGCGCGACTTCTTTGACCTGGCATACGTGGCGCGCGCAGAACCGAGGGTGACTGCCCAGATCGAGCACATCCTGGAGTTCCGCGCGGAGGCGCTCGCCGAAAGGATGGAATCCCGAACCGGGATTCTCCAGGAGCAGTACGAAGCGCTCGATACCACCCGGGCTTTCGTGGACTTCGACGAATGCCTTGGCATCGTGCGCGAACTGCTCAAACCATTGCGCAAGGCGCCTGGGGCCAGGCAAGAAATGGCTGCGTATGCGGTCTGGCCCTCAGGCCGCCTTCCGCTCCCCACCCTCCCGGAAATCGTGGTCTGTCCCTGATTTCCGGGGCAACTCGCCGATCGCGCAGGCCACGGCGTCCTCGACGCGATCGAGGAACACGAATTCCAGCTTTTCCTTTGCAGCCAAAGGCACGTCTTCGAGGTCCTTCTCGTTCCGTCTGGGCAGCATGATGGTCTTGATGCCGGCGCGCAGCGCCGCCAGGACTTTCTCCTTCACCCCGCCAATCGGCATGACCAACCCGCGCAACGAAATCTCCCCGGTCATGGCCACGTCCGCACGCACCGGCTTCCCGGTAAGCAATGAAACCTGCGCGAGGAACATCGCCACGCCCGCGCTCGGCCCGTCCTTGGGCGTGGCGCCCGCGGGGACGTGGACGTGCAGGTCGATCTTCTCGAGCGACTCGCCAAGATAATTCTTCGCCAGCGTCAGCGCCGCCTGGGCGGACTCCTTCATCACATCGCCCAATTGCCCGGTGAGGATGAGCTTGCCCGACCCCGGCACTTTCGAGGCCTCGATGAACAGGATGTCCCCGCCCACCGGCGTCCACGCAAGCCCGGTGGCGACACCCGGCACGGATGTCCGTTGCGCGAGCTCGTTCTCGAACTTCTTCGCGCCCAGGATGGCGTGCAGGTCGCCTGCGTCGATCGCGACCGCTTCCACGCTTCCTTCAGCGATCTTCATCGCCGCCGAGCGCAGCACCGCGCCGATCTGCCGCTCCAGGCTCCTCACGCCCGCCTCGCGGGTGTAGTCCTCGATGATCGCGCGCAGCGCGCCGTCGGAAATCGTGGTCTGTCCCTGTTTTAATCCGTTCGATTCCATCTGGCGCTGGACGAGGTACTTCTTCGCGATCTCGAGCTTTTCCTCGGCGGTGTAGCCGGGGAGCTGGATGATTTCCATGCGATCCCGAAGCGGGCCGGGGATGGTGTCCAGCTGGTTCGCGGTGGCGATGAACATCACCCGCGACAGGTCGTAGTCGACGCCGAGGTAGTTGTCGCGGAATTTCGCGTTCTGCTCCGGATCGAGCACCTCCAGCAGCGCACTGGACGGATCGCCGTGGAAGCCGCCCGCGCCCAGCTTGTCGATCTCGTCCAGCATGAGCACGCCCGCGTTCGAGCCCGCGCGCTTGACCGACTGGATGACGCTGCCCGGCAGCGCGCCGATGTAGGTGCGCCGGTGGCCGCGGATTTCCGCCTCGTCATGCGTGCCGCCCAGCGCCACGCGCTGGAACTTGCGCCCCGTCGCCTTCGCGATCGACTGCCCAAGCGAGGTCTTGCCCACGCCGGGAGGCCCGACGAAGCACAGGATGGGGCTCTTGCCCTCGGGATTGAGCTTCCTTACCGCCAGGTACTCCAGGATCCGCTTCTTGATCTTGTCCAGGCCGTAGTGGTCGTCGTCCAGCACCGCGCGCGCGGCGGCGATATCGATCGCGGCCTGCGGCTCCGGTTTCCACGGCAGCTCGGTCATCCATTCGAGCCAGGTCCTGAGCATCGAGGCCTCGCCCGAGCTCTCGCCCATGCGCGCGAGGCGCTTGAATTCCTTCTTCACCTGCTTGGCCACGTCCCCGGGGAAGCCCGCCGCCTCGATGGCCTTCTTCAGGTCCTCGGTCTCGGCCTCGCTGTCCGCGTCGTCGCCCAGTTCCTTCTGGATCTGGCGCATCTGTTCGCGCAGCACATGCTCGCGCTGGCGCTCGTCGAATTCGGCGCGCGTCTTGTCGCCGATTTCCTTGGAGAGCTTGAGCACCTCGACGCGCTGGCCGAGCAGCTTCAGCACCCGGTCCAGGCGCGCGCCCAGCTCCACGGTTTCCAGGATGTCCTGCTTGTCCTCGTTCTTGATGTCGAGCAGGTTGGCGACCATGTCGGCCAGCTGGCCAGGCGAGTCCATGCCCTGGACCACGCCGGCGAGTTCATCCGGCGCGTTCGGCAGCAGGCGGATGGCTTCCGACGCAAGTCCCTTCAGCTGCATGAAGCGCGCTTGAAGCTCGGAAGATGCGTCGTTGCCGTCGCCCCGCGCCTCTGGAATCCACGCCACGCTGGCGACCAGGAACGGCCAGCCCTCCAGGAACTGCAGCACCTGGAAGCGCTTTTCGCCCTGGACCAGCAGGTGGTGCGCGCCCTCGTTCTGCGCCACGTGGCGCGCGATCGAGCCCGCGGTGCCGATGCGATGCAGGTCCGCGGCGCCGACGTCGTTGGCCGAGGCATCGCGCTGCAGGAGGAAGCCGACCTTGAGGTTTCCGCGGCTCGCTTCCTGGGCCGCCGCGATGGACGCGGCGCGGCCGATCGCGATGGGTGTGAGCACGCCCGGGAACAGGACCGCGTTGCGCATCGGGATGAGGATCAGCGCGTCCTCGGGAATCGGCCGCACGGCCACCGCGGTCGCGCCCCGGCCCGGCTGGTCCTTGGCCGCGCCTGCGACTGCGTTATCGAGCGTTTCCTGCCTGCGCCTGCGCCAGAAATCCATCGCTTCTCCTAGGTGCCGGCGCGAAGGCACGCGCCACCATCAAGGTGTGGGCGAAAAGCGGAGAAACAAGCGGCCTGCGGAAGCGGGCCGGAGACGAATACCCTTGAACCGAAAAGGTTTTAGCGCTTGCGGAACGGGGGGCGCCGGACGCGCGGGGCGCCTGCGGGACGGGCATCCAGGTGCCGGAAGCTGATGCGGCCGCGGGTCAGGTCGTAGGGCGACATCTCCAGCGTGACACGGTCGCCGGCGATGATGCGGATGTGGTTCTTGCGCACCTTGCCGCCCGCGTAGGCGAGCACGACCATGCCGTTGCTCAGCGTGACGCGGAACTGGGTGCTGGGCAGCACCTCGTCCACGACGCCTTCCATTTCCAGCATTTCCTCTTTGGCCATTCAACTTCCGCAGGTGGGGTCAGGGTCGGCATTCTACAATGTCGCCCTCACAAATAACCGGGGTTTTCATGGCTTCCACCACCACCGCCAGCGGGCTGAAGTACGACGACGTCACCCTGGGCCAGGGCGAAATCGCCGCGGCCGGCATGAGCGTCACCGTGCACTACACCGGCTGGCTCACCGACGGGATCATCAAGGGCAGGAAATTCGACTCCAGCAAGGACCGCAACGACCCCTTCGTGTTCCCGCTGGGCGCCGGCCACGTCATCAAGGGCTGGGACGAGGGCGTGCAGGGCATGAAGGTGGGCGGCACTCGCCTGCTGACCATTCCCTCGGACCTGGGCTACGGCGCGCGTGGCGCCGGCGGCGTGATCCCGCCCAACGCGACGCTGCTGTTCGAGGTGGAACTGCTTGGCGTGAAATAAAACCATCCCGCGAGCGGGATCGTTTTCCCTAGCCCGAGGGCGGAATCTTCTTCCAGTCCTCGGGCGCGCCGGGCGTGGTCGCAAGCAGCGTCCAGGCGCCATCGGCCATGCAATAGCAGCCGCATTCGTGCATGTGCCCGAAGCCGTCGAAGTGCAGCACGAAAATGAAGCGCGGGTAGCCCACGCTGTCGGGATCCGGCGCGACCTCGGCGAAGCAGTAGTCGCTGCTGTGGCGGAAGTGCAGGATCTTCCACTCGACATCGTCGTCGGGGAACATGTCCTCGCCGATGTCCTGGATGCGCTCCCGGACCGCGGCTTCGCGCTTGGCCTTGACGGGCATGGCGACCTCCTCCCGGGACTTTACTCCCAGGGCAGCGGCTTGAGCGATCCGGGCAGGTAAAGCGGATGCGAGGGCTCGCCGGCGCCGGTGATGCGCAGGGCGTGGAGCTTCAAGCCTGACTTGCGCAGCATCGCCGCCACGGCCGCGCCGCGGTCGAGGAGCCCGGCGTGGTTGCCCCATGCACAAACGACCAGCGATGCTTCCTTCGCCGCGCGCAGGATGTCGCGGTCGTTGCCGGGGCCGACCGGGTCATCGGTGGTCTTGAGGCCCTTCGGGTCGGTGGCGCGGAACGCGAACACGTTGGTGACGATGAGCGCGCCGTAGCCCCAGGCCTCTGCGTAGTTGCGCGCGCGGGCGCAGGTCGGGTCCAGCTTCACCTCGTCCGCGGTGCTGGGGTTGAGCATGACGAAGTTCGCCGCGGGCGCATCCGACCAGCGGCGCCACAACAGCGTGCGCCAGGTGCGGCAGGGGGAGAAGCGGGCGCCGGTGGGGCCGGTCGCGACAGGCAAGCGCGCCCTCAGGCGACTTCGAACTTCAGCTGCTTCAGGTCGGCCGTCGGTACCCGTCTCCTGAGATTCAGCACCTCGATGCCCACGACCTGCTTCTCGGCGTTGAAGTCCAGGACGATTCCCGGCTTCACCTCCTCGGACTCGACCACCTCGGAGTCATCCAGGCTCAGGTAGAGTGCGTCCACCTTTTCGTCATAGTGCATCTTCATGGCTTGCCTCTCTGCCTGCGGTCGAAGTACGCGGTCACGATTCTTGGCGGAAGCACGGATGCATTGTAGACCACTCGCAGAACCCGGTCATCGCGGTCCACGATGCGTGCAAGCGCGTGCGTAAGCGCTGCATCAGACCGGTCGGGTTCGGTACGATCCGGATTCTGCAGGGCAAGACGTAACCACTCCGCCCTGATACCTCGCCGCGCGACGACGGTGACCGCATGTGCGGTCAGTTCGAATCCCTCGAGCTCCATTCCTTTCCAAACGCCGGTGCCGCCGCAGCGTTGACTGGCTCCCTGTATATTTCGCCCCCCATGCCCCTCCTGACCTTGGCCAACGCCCAGCTCGCCTACGGCGACCACCCGCTGCTCGACCGCGCGTCCTTCGCGCTGGACGCGGGCGAGCGCATCGGCCTGATCGGGCGCAACGGCACCGGCAAGTCCTCGCTCCTGTCCATCATCGCCGGCACTTCGCAGCTGGACGACGGCGACCTGAAGCGACGTGACGGCCTGCGCATCGTGACGGTCGAGCAGGAGCCCGTCCTGCCCGAGGCGGCGACACTGAAGGAAAGTCTGGAGAGGCGCGCTGAATCGCTGCCCCACGCCCCGCTCGACCACAAGCTGAACGAGTACCTGCACCGCTTCGGCCTCGACCCGGACACCAACCCCGCTTCCGCCTCGGGTGGCGAGCGCAAGCGCGCCGCCCTTGCGCTGGCCTTCGCGCTGGAACCCGAGCTGCTGCTGCTGGATGAGCCCACCAACCACCTGGACATCGACGGCATCGTGCAGCTGGAGGCGCTGCTGATGCGCCAGCCCACCGCGATCGTCATCACCCACGACCGCGCGTTCCTCGATCGCGTGGTGACGCGCATCCTGGAACTGGATCGCGGCATGCTGCGCTCGTACCCCGGCAGCTTCACCGACTACGAGCGGGTGAAGGCCGACCAGCTCGCCGCGGAAGCCGTGCAGCAGCGCAAGTTCGACAAGTTCTGGGCCGAGGAAGAAATCTGGATCCGCAAGGGCATCGAAGCCCGGCGCACGCGCAACGAGGGCCGCGTGCGGCGCCTGGAGCACCTGCGCGAGGAACGCGCCTCGCGTCGCGAGCGCACCGGCAAGGTGAAGCTCGCCGTCGCCTCCGGCCAGCGCTCCGGCAAGCTGGTGGCCGAGCTGGAGGGCGTGTGCAAGAGCTTCGGCGGCAAGCCCGTCGTGAAAGACCTCGACCTCCTCATCAGCCGCGGCGACCGCTTCGGCCTGGTCGGCCCCAACGGCATCGGCAAGACCACGCTCATCCGGCTCATCCTGGGCGCGCTCGCGCCGGATTCGGGAACGGTTCGCACCGGCACCAACGTGCAGCCGGCCTACTTCGACCAGATGCGCGAAGTGCTGGACCCGGAGGCGACCGTGGCAGAGACCATCGCGCCGGGATCGGACTGGGTCGATACGGCCAGTGGCCGCAAGCATGTCATGACCTACCTCGCCGATTTCCTGTTCCCGCCGCGGCGCGCGAAGTCGCCGGTGCGCATGCTCTCCGGCGGCGAGCGCAATCGCCTCCTGCTCGCGCGCCTGTTCGCCAAGCCCGCCAACGTGCTGGTGCTGGACGAACCCACCAACGACCTGGACATCGAATCCCTCGAGCTGCTGGAGGCCGCGCTGCAGGACTACGACGGCACGCTGCTCCTGGTGAGCCACGACCGCGCGTTCCTGGACAACGTGGTCACGCAAACCCTCGCCCCCGAAGGCGACGGGATCTGGAAGGAGTACGTCGGCGGCTATTCGGACTGGGTGCGGCAGAGGAAGAAGGCGGACGAGGGCCGCGCCGCCGAGGCGAAGCCGGCGGCGCCCTCACGCGGAAAAGTGCGCGGCCCGAAGCTCTCGTACAAGGAATCGCGCGAACTGGAGGCGCTGCCCAAAGAGCTGGAGGCGCTGGAAGCCGAGCAGCACGCCCTGGCCGCGAAACTGAGCGACGCCGGCTACTACCAGCAAGGGGCGGAGGTGGTGCTCAAGGACCAGCAGCGCAGCGCCGAGATCGAGGCGCTGCTGTTATCCAAGCTGGAGCGCTGGGAGGCGCTGGAGGCGAAGGCCAAAGGCGCCGCCTGAACTGCGGGACGGGAGCGCAAGCCCCGGGGCCGGCCGATTCAGCCGCAGGCAAGGCCGCCGCAGAATTTCCCGACGTAGGGATGCAGCTTCTCCGACAACGCGCGCGCCTCGGCGTTGGCGGCGGCGAGACGCTCCACCGCCCGCTCCGCATCGAGCCTGAGCCGGGTGACATCTACTGTCAGCAGCCTGCCCTCGCGCACGACCCAGCGCCCGCCCACCATCACGCTGTCCACGCCGGTGCCGTCTTCGCCGAAGACGATCTGCGTGACGAGATCATTCATCGGGATGTAGTGCAGCGCGCCAAGGTCGAGGAGCACCAGGTCCGCCAGCCAGCCCTTCTCGATGCGGCCGATGTCCTTGAAGCCCAGCGCCTTCGCGCCGCCTTCGGTGGCCGCATGCAGCACCTCGCGCGCGCTCACCCACAGCTCGGGCTCCCGCCCCTGCACGCGGGACAGGCCCGCGGCGAGGCGCATCGCCTCGAACGCATTCAGGTTGTCCGAGGACGCGCTGCCATCGGTGCCCAGCGCCACGTTCACGCCCGCCGCCAGCATGGCCCGCATGTCGGCGATGCCCGAGCCCAGCTTCAGGTTGCTGCCCGGGTTGTGCGACACCGAAGCGCCCCCATCCGAGAGGCGCCTGCGGTCCTCGTCGTCCAGCCAGACGCCGTGCGCCACGCAGAACTTTTCATTGAACATGCCCAGCTCGTGCAGGTGCGCGACCAGGCTCTTGCCGTAGAGCTTGCGGCCCACCACCGACTGCATTTTCGACTCGGCGACGTGCATCTGGATGCCCAGGCCGTGCCCGGCCGCCAGGTCCCGGCAGGCGATGAGGAACTCGTCGCTGCAGTGGTGCGGGATGGTCGGGCCCAGTGCCGGCTTGATGCTGCCGCCGTGGTCCTTCCAGCCCTTCAGGATGGTCCGGACCGCGGCAATCGATTCCGCACCGGGCGCATTGCGCGCCTTCATCGCCTGGCTGCGCAGCGGCTCGGGCAGCGCGTCGGCCAGCCCCGGAATCGCCTCGTAGAACGTGCGGTCGGCCAGCATCGGCGCGATCGCCGCGCGCATGCCGGCGTCCGCGTAGCCGCGCGCGACCGCCTCCACGCCCTCTGCGCTCGGCAGCGGGAACTCGGCGAACATGTCGTAGCCCGAGGTGCAGCCCTTGCGCAGCATCTCGGCCGCGCCGATGAGCGCCGACAGGTGCTTGTCCTCCTGCGTGCGCCGGCCCGAGGCCCAGGGCTGGGCGCTGAGGTAGGTCTCCAGGTTGTAGCGGTCGAACAGGCCCTTGGCGAGGTGCGTCTGCGCGTGGTTGTGGCCGTTGACCAGGCCCGGCATCAGCACGCAGCCGGAGGCGTCCACGACCTCCATGCCCTCGCCCTTCACGGAACCGCGCGGCACCAGGTCCTTGATGCGCTCGCCCTCCACGAGGACATCCAGCGCCGCCGGCACGGCGCCGGCCGAGCACAGCACCCGCGCGCCTGAAATCAGCTTCACGTGAGCTTCACGTTGGAATGCCGGTGGACACGCGCGCGCCTTCCAGGCGCAGGAACGACGCGTTGCCCGCGGCGTCCACCTGGAATCCATAGGAGAGCGTGCCGCGCAAGGTCACGGCCTGGCCGGCCCTGGACCTGAACGCCGGCAGCGAAACGGCCGGCACCGGCGAGCAGTGCGGACAGCCGCCGGGTTCCGCCACCAGCACCTGCGCCGCGCCGTCGTGCGTGTCGACCACCCAGCCGGCGATCTCCACCACGGCACCCTCCAGCGCCGCGCAGCGCGGGCTGTACTCCAGGCCCTCGAACAGGTCAGGGAACTTCAGCTGCATGGGCGCGCATCACTTCCTTTTCCATGTGCGAGGTCAGGCGCACACGATACCCGTTGAAGTCGGGGTCCGTCATGCTGCGTGGCCGCGGCAGGCCGATTTTCACCTCTTCCAGCACCCGCCCGGGCGCAGCGCTCATCACCACCACACGGTCTGCGAGCAGCACCGCCTCGTCGATCTGGTGGGTGACGAAGAGGATCGTGGACCTGAACCCCGACCACACCTCCAGCAGGAACTGCTGCATCAGCACCCGCGTCTGGAAATCCAGCGCCGCGAAGGGCTCGTCCATGAGGATGAACTCGGGCTCGCCCACCAGCGCGCGCGCGATCGCCACGCGCTGCTTCATGCCGCCGGACAGTTGATGCGGGTAGTGCCTGGCGTACCTGGCCAGCTTCACGCGCTCGAGCACCTCGCGCCCGCGGCGCCAGCGCTCGAGCCGGCTTTCCTTCTTCATCTTCAGGCCGAACACCACATTGTCCTCGACGGTCAGCCAGGGAAAGAGGGAATGCTCCTGGAACACCATCACCGCCTTCGGGTTGGGCCCGGTCACCGGTTCGCCGCCGATCAGGATCTGGCCGCCCGACATCGGCTCCAGGCCCGCGCACAGCTCCAGCAGCGTGCTCTTGCCGCAGCCGCTGGGCCCCAGGATGGCGACGAACTCGCCCGAGGACACCTCCAGGCTCACCTCCTGGATCGCCTCGACCGCCAGGCCGCGCGTGCCCGGCCAGGTCTTCTTCACCTTCTGGATGACCAGCGAGCTCATGAGGGGCAACTCATACCGCTGCCTTCCACCACAGGATCTTTCTTTGCACGAACAGCAGCAGCGCGTCCACGGCATAGCCGGTGACGCCGATGATGCAGATGCCGAGCATGATCAGGTTCGGGTTGAACATCTCGCGGCCCAGGATCACGATCATGCCGACGCCGTTCTTCAGCCCGACCATCTCGGCGGCCAGCACCGCCATCCAGGCGGCGAAGAAATTCAGCCGCAGCATGGTGAACACCTGCGGCAACACCGCCGGGAAGATCACCCAGGCCCAGACCTGTCCGCGCGAAGCGCCGAAGGTGCGCGCGGTCTTGACCAGGCGCGGGTCCACCGACTGCACCGCCGCCACCGTCGAGAGCGTGAGCAGGAAGTAGACGCCGGTGAACACCACGAACACCGCGGTCTGGTTGCCCAGGCCGAACACCACGATGCCGACCGGGATCCAGGCGATCGGCGCGATCGGCGCCAGCCCGCGCACGATCGGCAGCACCGCCAGCGACCCCCAGCGCGACATCGACACCAGGATTCCGGTCACCACCGCGGCCACGAAGCCGATGAACAGGCCCGCCACCACGCGGAACGAACTGGCCAGGATCGCCGCCGGGATGGGCATGCCCTCCTTGCCGAAGCCGACGCGGAAGTCGCTCTCGATGGCGAAGGCGATGAAGGACGTCGGCGGCGGGAACAAGGTGGTCGACATCCAGCCGCGGGCCGCCGCGAGCTCCCACAGCCCCACCACCGCCAGCCACGGCACCAGCGCCGCGGCGGCGGCCTTCAGCATGTCCCGCACCGGCGGAGGCTAGGCCTTGAGCGCTTCGTTCAGGAACCTGAAATCGATCAGGTTGCCCGGCACCGACTTGATGTAGCCCAGCGTGGTCATGTCCGCGATCGCGGTGCGCATGCCCGCTTCGCCCGCGCCGATCAGGTTCACCTGCGGGCGCTGGCGCGGCAGCGCGGCGCGCAGCGTGTCCTTGTCCACCCGGTAGAACTTCGAGGCGTCCAGCACATCGACCGCCCTGACCGGGTCGGCCTTGATCGCCGCGTCGGCCTTCAGCAGCGCGCGCATGTACTTCGTCGCCGCCGCCGGGTACTTCTCCAGGAAATCGATGCGCGCGTTGGTGACGCAGTCCGGGCCGTCCTTGCCCCAGGTGTCCAGGTTCGAGGCGATGGGCACCCCGCCCAGCTTGTCGACCAGGCGCGTGGCGAAGGGCTCCACGTGCGTGACCAGGTCCAGCTGTTTTGCCTCGAAGGCCGCAGCCATCGACAGCACGTCGCTGAACCACACCATCTGGAAATCGTCGTACTTCAGGCCCGCGCCGGCGAGCGCGCGGTAGGCCATCAGCTCGAAGGTATTCAGGCGCATGGCGCCGATCTTCAGGCCCTTGCCCTTTTGCTTCGCCAGGTCCCCCATGCTCTTGATGCCGGTGGAGCCCTGCGCGATCAGGAACAGCCCGCCCGCCCCGCTGCCGCCGACGATGCGCACCGGCGCGCCGTTGTTGGCGGCCACGATGATGTTGGTGAACGGGATGTGCACCACCTGCATCACGCCGCCCACCAGCGCGGTGAGCGCATCGCCCGGATTGGGCATGAACTTCATGTCCACCTTCAGCCCCTCGGCCGCGAACAGGCCCGTCGCCTGGGCGAAGAACAGCGGCGACATGCAGATGCCCACCAGGTGGCCGACGTTGATGACCGCGGGCATCGCCTGCGCGGAGGCTGGCCGGGACAATCCGAGGCTGGCGGTGCCTGCCACTGCGGCGGCGGCGGTGGATTTGAGGAATTCACGGCGTTTCATGCAGCCTCCCAGGGACGTTGATGGAATGCCCATTCGATGCAATACCCGTGCCATTCGCCGCGCGCACCATTTCCGGCCGGCGAACGGGAAGTTTGGCACGATTGAAGTGCGTGGTGGGTTTCAGCGCTTCAGGATGGTGCCTGGCCGGGCTTGAACCTCGCCAGCAAACGGTCCAGTTGGTCCGCGACGCGTTTGCGGTCGGTGTTGTCCAGCGGCGCCGGACGGGCAGGCCCTAAGCCCACATCTCCCGCAAGCGCTTCGCCACGTCCACCGGCATCCCCATGGGCCGCGTCTGCTCGCGACCGTTGTCGTTGGACCAGGACACTTCGTCGAACGCGCGCAGCACTTCGCGCGTGAGGAACCGGCTCTTCGCGCCGTACACATGCCGGTCGCCCATGCGCGTCTGTTGCGTGACGTAGTACTTGAGCGGCGAAACGAGGTCCAGGCCGGTCTTCGCGCGCGTGAGCGCCACGTACAGCAGGCGCCGCTCTTCCTCGATCTGCTCAGGCTTGCCGGTGGCGAATTCATTGGGGAAATTGCCGTCCGACACGTTCAGCACGAACACGTTTTCCCACTCCTGGCCCTTGGCCGAGTGCACCGTGGAGAGCACCAGGTAATCCTCGTCCTTGTGCGGATCGCCGGCCAGGTCCCCCGTGGCCGCGGGCGGGTCGAGGGCCAGCTCGGTGACGAACTGCTCGCGCGACTGGAAGCCGGCGGACAGGGCTTCCAGCTGGCGCAGGTCCCCGGCGCGCACTTCCGCGTTGTCGTACTTGCGCGCCAGCATCGGCTCGATCCACTCGCGCACGCGCTGCACCTGGCCGGGCCAGGGCGTGGCCGGGTCGCCCAGGAAATGCATCAGCGCGTCGAACTCCGGCGACACCGTTTTCAGCGCCTGCCAGGCGTGCGCCCTCGCCTCGAAGCCGGTGTAGGCGCGCTCCGCGCCCCTGGGCCCCACGCCCTCCAGCAGCTGCAGCGCGCGGAACGCGGCGACGCGGTTCCTCGGGTTGTCTGCCCAGCGCAGCACTGCGAGCGCGTCCTTCACATGCCCCGCCTCGAGGAACTTCAGGCCCCCGTATTTCACATAGGGAATGTCGCGCCGCACCAGTTCCAGCTCCAGGACGTCGGAGTGGTGCGCGGTGCGGAACAGCACCGCCTGGCGCCTGAGGGCCACGCCCTGCTCGCGCGCCTCGAGCACCCGCGCCACCACGTACTGCGCCTGCGCCGCGTCATCCGCCACCGTCACGCAGCGCGGCTTCGCGCCCTCGCGCCGGTTGGTGTAGAGCTTTTTCCCCATGAGCGCGTTGGCCGCATCCAGCACCGGCTGCGTCGAGCGGTAGTTCTCCTCCAGCGGCACCACCGTCGTGCCCGGGTATGCGGCGGCGAAACCCAGGATGTTGCCCACCTCCGCGGCGCGGAAGGAATAGATGGATTGCGCCTCGTCGCCCACCACCGTGAGCCCCGCGCCGCCGGGCTTCAGGCGCCGCAGGATCCGCGCCTGCAGCACGTTGGTGTCCTGGTACTCGTCCACCAGCACGTGGTCCCAGCCGGCAGCGATCTCGCCCGCCAGCACATCGTCCTCCATCATCGCGTGCCAGTAGAGCAGCAGGTCGTCGTAGTCCAGCGACTGCTGCGCAATCTTGCGTTCGGTGAAGGCCTGGAACAGCGCCTTCAGCTCCGCCTCCCACTCCGCGCACCATGGGAACGCACTGTCGAGGGTGTCCTTCAGCGCCCCTTGCGTATTCACCCGGTGCGAGTAGATGGCGAGGCAGGTGTCCTTGCGCGGGAACCTTCGGGAGGAATTTCCTTCGGTCTTCGAGAATCCCAGCTCGTGGCGCACCAGGTCCATCAGGTCCGCCGCGTCGCCGCGGTCCAGCACGCTGAAATTCTCCGTCAGCCCCACCCGGTCGCAATGCCGGCGGATGAGCCGGTTGGCCACCGCGTGGAAAGTGCCGCTCCAGGGGAGCCTGGTCGCCGTGGTGGACTTTGCCGCCTCCCCCACGATGCGCTGCGCGCGCCGCGTCATCTCCTGCGCCGCGCGGCGGCTGAAGGTGAGGAGCAGGATCCGCTGCGGCTCGACGCCGTTCAGCACCAGGTGCGCGACGCGGTGCGCGAGCGTGCTGGTCTTGCCGGTGCCGGCGCCGGCGAGGATAAGCAAGGGGCCCGATTGGAACGCACCGCAAGCGGCGCGTTGGCCCGCGGTCGCGGCCTCGCGCTGGCGGGGGTTTAGATTGGCGAAGGCTGCGATGGAAACGTCTGTGGCGCCCATGCCGGCACTATAGGCCAACTACTGTATATCCAGCCAGTCCCCTGCGGGCCAGGGGTTCTCTTCAGGCATAGGGCGCAACTTTGTTGCTGTCCCGGGTGAGCAGGTTCATCAGCTTCGGATGGACAAACAGCTTTTCCTTCCCCAAGGCCCGCTCCTGCAGGACACCCGCGGCCGCCAGGGCCTTGAGGTAGCGCGAAGCCGTCTGGCGGGTACCCATCCCGGCATCGACCAGGTTTCCAATGCGGCAGTAGGGTTGCTCGAAAATCAGGTCGACCAGTTCATGGGTATAGATCTTGGGCAATTTGCGGCGGACATATTCCGCGGTATCCGCGGCAAGTTTGCGCACGGCGCCGATCTTGGCTGTCGTCCAGGTTGCGGTTTCCTCGACCCCGCGCAGGATGTAGAGGATCCACGCCTCCCAATCCCCTTTCTTGGTGACATCCAGCAACAGGCGGTAATAGTCGGCCTTGTTGGCGATGACGTAGCGGCTCAGGTAGAGAATGGGAAGGTTCAACAGGCCCTTCTGGACCAGGAACAGGCTGTTCAGCACCCGGCCGGTGCGCCCATTGCCGTCGGTGAAAGGATGGATGGCCTCGAACTGGTAGTGCGCGACCGCCATGCGGATCAGGGGGTCGAGCGACTCCTTCCCGTGCAGGAAGCGCTCCCAGTTGGCCAGCAGGTCCCGGATCAGTTCCTCGCCTTCGGGCGGGGTGTAGATCACGTCGCCGGAGGCGCCCCTGGTGAGCTTGGTTCCCGGCACCCGGCGGACCGCCATCTCGACGCCCTTGATCTGGGTGCAGATCGTCTCCGCCGTGCGGGTCGTCAGGGGCCGCGCCTTCAGCGACTTCGCGCCTTCGAGCAGGGCGCGCCGGTAGCGCAACGCCTCCCTGGTTGCGGGGTCGGCGCTGGTATCCACCTGCAGGTGCTGGAACAGCTTGTCGGCCGTGGTAACGATGTTTTCGATCTCCGAGCTTGCCCGGGCCTCCAGGATCGGCAGGGTGTTGATGAGCAAGGCCGGGTTCGGGATCAGCGCGGCGGCCTGCTTCAACTCGGCAAGTGCCGCCCTGGATTCAACACATTGCTTTAAAACGGATTTTGTCTCCAGTTCCCGTTCGGGCGGGAGCCTGGGGAGGCCGCTGTAGGGCCGGTCCGCCTGCCAGCGGTCCCGTCCAGTCATGTTCGAATTTCCAAGTTTTTGAGACACGTTGGCAGCGTATGTTACCGGCTGGCACACGTCAAGATAACGTGTCACAAAAACATCGTTTTTAGTACATGATCACAGCCGGACCGCTCCTGCGGCGTTTCATCGCCGCTTTCTCGCCCATCGCACCGCGTCTTCGATGTCCCGCTCGGCGATGCCGAGGGACTTGATCTTGCGCCAGACCTCGTCGAGGTTCGTGGCGCGGGCCGGCAGCAGCACGATGCGGCCCTTCTCGGCGCGCACTTCGAAATGGCGCGTGCCCGGAAACTTGCTCACCACCGACTTGGGCAGGGTGAGCTGGTTCCTGGCGTTCAGCTTGGCCAGCGCGGCAACGCCCTGGCGGAGGTTGTTCCTGGCAATGTCCTTGGGGGCGCCCATGGCGGCACTATAGGCCAACTACTGTATATCCGGCCAGTCCCCGGTGGCCGCCAAATGTGTACGATCGGTAACATTTCCCCCACCCCGGAGCCCCTGCCATGGCCAAGAAGAACCCCTCCTCCCCCTCGGTCCCCACGCCGCCCCCGCCCGCCGCCCCCGGCGCCGCGCCCGCTTTGGCATTCCTCGCCTCCCCCGCCGCCGTCGGCGCCGCGCTCGAGGCCGCCCGTCGCGCGCGCGGCCTGACCCAGTCCGACCTGGCCGACCGCGCCCGCGTCAGCCGGCGCTTCGTCCTCAACCTGGAGAGCGGCAAGGCGAGCTGCCACCTCGGGAAGACCCTCACCGTGCTGATGTGCGCCGGGCTGGTGGGCGTCGTGCTGCCAGTGGAGGCGATGCAGGCCGCGTTGGGCTAGGTAGTGGTGTATCAGCAGGTCCTTGAATTCCGCACCCGCGGGCGCGGGACGCTGGACATCACTGCGGAGGTGGCGCGGGTGGTGGCCTCGAGCGGCGTGCGGGCCGGGCTGTGCAACCTGTTCCTGCAGCACACCAGCGCTTCGCTGATCCTGTGCGAGAACGCCGATCCGGATGTGCGGGTGGACCTGGAGATGTTACTGAGCCGGCTGGCGCCGGATGGGGATCCGGGTTATGCGCATGTCACGGAGGGGGTGGATGACATGGCGGCGCATGCCAGGTCGGTCCTGACGTCGAACAGCTTGGGGATTCCGGTGAAGGATGGGGAGTTGATGCTGGGGACTTGGCAGGGGGTGTATCTGTACGAGCACCGGACGGCGCCGCATGGGCGGAGTGTGGTGGTGACGGTGATGGGGTAGGCCGAAACCGGGTTTGGCCGGAACGAATGCATCCGGCCTTGCAGACCCAAGCCATCGGACGGCTACGGCTGGGAGAACGCCAGGTCGATATTCCTGTTCGCCTCGATGCGTTCCTCGAGCGCCTTGACAGTACTGGGATCGAAGCCAAGCGAACGCAGCAGCCGCGACTGGGAAATCGGCATCGAACTGCCGTGCGGGTCTTCCCATTCCGGGCAGATCTCGTGCGTCAGGTCTGCAAGCTGGAACGAGCCGTAGCGACCATATTCCCGCCAGACCGACTCCAGCAGGTCTTGTTCTGCGTCGCTCAGCTGCAGCAGATCCTCGCTGGGATTCCTGATCTCTTTTCGCAGCGCCAGGAAATAGTCGTTGCGGTCGCTTACCCAGGTCTCCCATCCCTCCGGCTCCGAGGGCAGGAACCGATTCATGTGGTTGAGAGTGATGGACAGCGCCGGCCCGTTGTCCATGGAGACCAGCTTGTCGCCGATCATGGGCTCGCCGAACCTGCGGTAGGACTCGCGCTCCGCAAGGTACATGAGCTTCATCAGCTTGAGGATCTCCAGCCGGCCGCCGGCGCGGTGCAGGAAAAACGCGGCGACCTGGGCCGCCTTCTTTTCACTGAACTGCACGCGATGCTCCTTCGCTGCGGGCCGGGCAAGAAGCGGATCGGCGGAACGCCATGGGCGGGATTCTACGCCAGGGGGAAAGTTTGGGACGCCTGTCCACTACCGAGAGCACATCCTCCAGGTCGTGGCTGGATAGATAGTCGCTGCCGCCGGGTCCGTGATGAGGAGCGCCGTGGCGACGATGCAGGCCGGGCCGGGCCGGGCTAGCGCTGGTGTTCCAGCAGGTGCGCGGGTGCTTGGTTAGGACGGATTGGGTTGCACCGCAACGCGCAGTCGCGTGCGGGTCTTCTTCTGCAGCGCCTTGACGATGCCGAAGAAATTCTCGGTGCTCGGATTGCCGCGCGCCGCCAGCATGCGGTGCAGGCTCTTCGAGGGCTTCCGGATCTCCGCTGACAGGCCTTCGAATCCGATGGTCGCGTTCACCAGGTCGCGCAGCATCGCCTTGC
>JBQTJX010000006.1:0-20621 GCA_052386675.1 Betaproteobacteria bacterium | reverse complement strand
TCTTTCGACTGGTTATCCCCCACAAGAGGACACGTTCCGATGCATTACTCACCCGTTCGCCGCTCGCCGCCAGGGTTGCCCCCGCGCTGCCGCTCGACTTGCATGTGTAAGGCATGCCGCCAGCGTTCAATCTGAGCCAGGATCAAACTCTTCAGTTCAATCTCTGTGTTTGCTGCAATTGCTATTGGTCTTGCTGCTCACTCAAAGTAAACGAAGGTACAAAAAAACTACCTTGTATTTCTGCGTGTTACTTAGTTGCGAGCACTAGATGCATGGCCTTCCGCATCGAGCGCCCACACCTATCGGCTGCGAATTTTTAAAGAGCGGATCCGGTCTTGCGGGCCCTCCAGGGGAGGGCTTGGTTGCGGGGAGAGGATTTGAACCTCTGACCTTCGGGTTATGAGCCCGACGAGCTGCCAGGCTGCTCCACCCCGCGTCCGAATCGAGCCAAAGATTATAAATGCATTTCCGGCAAGTCGTCAACTATTTTTGCGCATCGCAATAAGCCGCCGCTCCAGGGCGACGCCCGCCGCGATCATCTCACGATAGACCCGCGCGATCGCCTGCTCCGGCGCCCCGTGCCGCCGCGCCAGCGCGCGCACCCTGGAGAGCACTGCGGCAGCCCTGGCGGGCGCGCCTGCCTGGGCCGCGCTCGACTTGAAATGCGCCGCGCGCGCCGCGCAGGCGAAGCGCTCCGCCAGCAGGGGCGCCAGCGCGCGATCAATGCGATCGATACGCGCACGCACCGCGCCCAGGTCCGGCAGGCGCGAGGCGGAAATTCGCCTCGCCATCAGTCTGGCTTTGCGCCGGTGGCGCGGATCACCTTGCCCCACTTCGCGATCTCGGCCTGCTGCCAGGCGCGGAACTGGACGGGCGTGGTTCCGGCGACATCGAAGCCGGCATTCGTGAGGATGCGGCGCGCTTCGGGATCGGCCAGGGCCTTCTGCGCCTCGGCGGAGAGCCGCTCGACGACGGCGGCCGGCGCCTTGGACGGGGCCAGCAGCCCGATCCAGGCGAGCGATTCCAGCTGGGGATAGCCCAGTTCCTGCACGCTGGGGACCTCCGGTAGCAGGCTGCTGCGCTTGAGCCCGGTGACGGCCAGCGGCGTCAGCTTGCCGGCCTTGATGTGCGGCAGCACGCCGGGAATGATCGCGAACATGGCGTGGATGTTGCCCGCCAGCGTGTCGGTCACCGCCTGCGGGAAGCCGCGATAGGGAATGTGGACGATGAACACCTTCGCGTCCGCCTTCAGGAGCTCCATCGTCAGGTGCGATGCGCTGCCGCTGCCGGTGGTGCCATACGACAGCTTGCCGGGATTCACCCGCAGGTAGTCGACGAATGCCTTGAACGATGTCGCCGGCACCGAACTGTGCGCCACCAGCGCCTGCGGCGCGGTCGCAAGCAGCGAGATCGGCGCCAAGTCGCGCTCCGGGTCGTACGGCAGGTTGTCGTAGAGCACCTTGTTGGTCGCGACCGCCGCGTTGGTGCTTACCAGCAGCGTGTAGCCGTCTGGCTCACTCTTGGCGACCGCATCGGCGGCGATATTTCCGCCGGCGCCTGCACGATTCTCCACCACCACCGGCTGGCCGAGCCCGGCCTGCATGCGTGGCGCGACCACGCGCGCCACGGTATCGGGCGTGGTGCCAGGTGGGAACGAAACCACGATCTTCACCGGCCGCGACGGCCAGGCCTGAGCGTGGGCCGCGGCCGCGGCCGCGAACAATGCGACGAACAGCAATGACATGCGGATCATGAATGTCCTCCTTGCGGTGTGCCGGGGAACATACCACGCTCGAGCCAAGTCATCGCGGCCCCGAGGGCCCTCGTGCCGGCCGCGCCGCGCTGTGACAGCACCGAATCGGGTCGGAACAACAGGGCGCAGGCCGAGCCTCCTAGTTGTTCGGCCGCCAGCACCCAGCCCTCCGTGCTCAGTGCACTCGCTATCCACTGTGGTGGCAGCCCATCGGCGCGGATAGCGCGGCTCGCGTACCAGCCCGCCTCGAATCCGCCCAACTCCGCGAGGAAGCGGTCCGCCGCCGCCATGCCGGCGATGCGGCGCGCGAACTCCGGTCGCGGAAGCGGCTCGCTTCGCGAACTGGCCTGCTCGAGAAGCCACAACGCGCCCTCGCCCACCGCGAGCAGCGGCGCCGCCGGAGCGCGGCCATCCGCGGGAATTCCCGATAGCACCGCGATGCCGGCATCCGCCACGCCCGCGTGCACGCCCGCCTTGGCCAATGCATTGACCAGCCCGCGCGCAAACGGGTCGGCGCCCAGCGGCCCGCGCACCCGCCGGCGGACCGCGGTGCCAGCCGACTCCACCGGGGCCGCGACGGGCGCGACGTCTTCGAGGACCCTGAACAAGGTCAGCGCCTTGAGGCGCGATTCCTCCTCCTCGCTGTCCGGATTCGAATCCACGAGAATGTTGCCGCCGGTGCGGATTTCCGCGACGCCGTCCGCGACGCGCGCGGCGCGCAGGATCGTGTAGGCCTCCGCGCTGCCGTCGGTGCCCAGGCGCGCGACGGCGCCCGCGTACCATCCGCGCCAGTCTGCCTCCAGTTCGCCGATGACGCGCACCGCGGCGGCTTTTGGCAGTCCGGTCACGGTGGCCGGCGTGGCGTGGGCGAGGAGCAGATCGACCGCATCCAGACCGGCGCGGCGCCGGCCGCGAAGGTGGTCGATGGCATGGACGATGGTGCTGAAGAAGTGCGCGCGCCGGTGCGACAGCACCTCGACGCTGCCGGGATCACAGACCGACGCGTGCTCGCTCGCGGCCGCGTCCGCGCACAGCGCGATCGCGGCCCCTTCCTTGTCCGAGGACAGCAGCGCGAACGCCTGGTCCGCGTCCTCCAGCGCCTCCGCGCCCCTGCGCAGCGTGCCGCACACCGGCGCGGATTCCACCCACGAGGCGTCGGCGCGAAACTGCAGGTCCGGCGACGCGCCGAACAACACCTCGCCGCCTCCCAGGTTGCAGAAGAACATCGCCGGATAGGGATTGCGCCGGCGCAAGGCGGCGAACGCGCGTGCCGGCGCGATCGCCCCGCGCCGGCGGAAAGTCTGGCTCAGCACCAGCGAATAGAGTTCACCGCGACGCAGGCGCTCGATGCCTCTCGCGACGCGCGCGGCGTGGCCGCCCGGCGCCAGTTCGTCGGCATCGCCGGCGATGCGTACCGGGTCGATCCGGTCCGCGCCGGGGTCGAGGCGCGCCGGCGCCACGTCGAACGCAAAGTCGATGCGGCGCGCGCCCGTGGCACTGGTGACGACCACCTGCTCGGGGAAGTAGAGCACCATCCTCCGCCTTCCATCGTCGGGCAGCGGCGCATCCTCGCCGAGGCGGTAGTAGTCGAAGCTGTAGGCCCCGAACAGCGCGAGTTCGCGCGACGGGGAAGCGAACGCCGCAAGGACGCGCTTCAGGATCCGGGCCACCTCGGTTCCGGAATCCACCTTCTCCGGGAATCGACCAAGTGCCTTCAGCAACGCGGCGCCCGTATCGGTCAGCGGCGTCACGGCAAGGCGCCTGCCGTCCAGGCACAGGCGCAGCGCGGCGCGCGTGCAGGCGATGGATTCCCTGCGGTACAGGCCCTCGGCCACGACGTCGCAGCCCATCCAGACGCCGAGGTCCGACTCCAGCGACCCCGGAGCCGCGTCCGCAGCGGCGGCATCCAACAGGGTTTCCTTGCTTCGAACGCCGATCATTCGCCTAGATTCGCTCGGTTTCCCCGCTGCGCGGCTGCCAGACCATGAGCCGCTTCTCGACCAGGGTGACAACCCAGTCGAGCGCCAGCGCGAACGCGGTGAGCACCATGATGCCGGCGAACACGGTGTTGATGTCGAACACGCCCTCGGCCTGAAGGATCAGGTAGCCGACGCCTTCCGAGGAGCCGAGGTACTCGCCCACCACCGCGCCGACGAACGCCAGGCCGACCGAGTTGTGCAGGCTCGCGAACACCCAGCTCATGGCCGACGGCAGGTAGACATGGCGCAGCAGCTGGCGCTTCGAGGCGCCCAGCATGCGCGCATTGGCGAGCACCACCGGACTCACCTCGCGCACGCCCTGGAACACGTTGAAGAACACGATGAAGAACACCAGCGTGACGCCCAGCGCCACCTTCGAGAGCATGCCGAGGCCGAACCAGACCATGAAGATCGGCGCCAGGATGACGCGCGGCATGGCGTTGAGGGCCTTGATGTAGGGATCGAAAATCGCAGCCGCCGTCGGTGCGAGCGCGAGCCAGATGCCCACCACGAGGCCCAGCACAGTGCCGGTGAAGAAGGCCAGCATCGTCTCCATCAGCGTGACCCAGAGGTGGCGGTAGATGTCGCCGCCAACGAACCAGTTCCAGATGCGATCGAGGACCTTGAGAGGCTCGCCAAAGAAGAACGCCGCCTTGTTCGGGTCGCCGAAGTAGAACGGCGGCAGGATGCCCGGGACGGTGAGCACGTGCCAGGCGATGAACAGCGCGACGAGCACGCCCAGCTGCCACAGCCTGAGGCCGAGTTTACTGTCGCTGCTGCGCATAGCCTTTGAGCACTTCGTCCTTCATGGCGTGCCAGATTTCGGCGTGGATCTCGACGAAGCGAGGCGAAAGGCGGATCTCCGAAACGTCGCGCGGCCGCGGCAGGTCGATGCGGTACTCGCCTATCGGATGCGAGGCCGGTCCGGCCGAGAGCACCACCACGCGGTCCGACAGTGCGATCGCCTCCTCCAGGTCGTGGGTGATGAACACCACGGACTTGCGGTCCGCGGACCAGAGCTCGAGCAGTTCGTTCTCCATCAGCTGCCGCGTCTGCACGTCCAGTGCCGAGAACGGCTCGTCCATGAGCAGGATCTGAGGGTTCAGGATCAGCGTCTGCGCGAGCGCAACGCGCTTCCTCATGCCGCCCGAGAGCTGGTGCGGAAAACGGTCGCCGAAGCCGCCCAGCCCCACGCGCCGCAGCCAGTCCTCCGCCTGCGACCGCGCCGCGGCCGGTTCAACGTCCCTGAACTCGAGGCCCGCGGTGACGTTCTGCAACGCATTGCGCCACGGCATCAGGGCCTCGGACTGGAACAGGTACCCGGCCCGGCCATTGATGCCCGCCAGCGGTTCGCCGAATACCCGCACCGCGCCGGAGGACGGCGCCAGCAGGCCGGCGGCGAGATTGAGCAGCGTCGACTTGCCGCAGCCGGTGGGACCGACCACGGAGACGAACTCGCCCGGCGCCACCGACAGCGAGGCCTCCTGCACCGCGGTGTAGCGCTGGGCCCGGTCCTCGCGCGATATGAACGTGCAGGTGATCCGCTCGAGCTCGAGCGCGGGTGTCACTTGTATTTCGCGTTCGCCTTCTTCGCGAACTCGTTGGTGTAGGTGCGCGCAAGGTCGATCTGCACCTCCTTGACGCCCTTGTCGAACGCCTTCAGCGCCTCCAGCGTCGCCTTGGCGCCGGCATCCGAAATCAGGCCGTCCGGCGAGATGGCCTCCTTCACCTTGTCATAGGCAAACAGGTAAAGCGCCCGGTCGCCGAGCAGGTAGCTCTCGGGCACGACCTTGGCGACATCCGTCGCGCTCGCCTTGGCGATCCATTTGTCGGCGCGCACCATGGCGTTGGCCAGCGCCTGCGCGACGTTGGGATGCTTCTGCACCCAGGCCTCCGGCGCATAAAGGCAGCCAGCGGGCAGCGGCGCACCCCAGATTGCCTGCGTGCCCTTGGCGCTGCGTGTATCGGCGACGATGCGCACGTCGCCATCCAGCTCCAGCTTGGTCATCACCGGGTCGACGTTGGAGATGGCGTCCAGCTGTCCGCTCTTCATCGCGGCGATGGCGCCCGAACCGATGCCCGCCCCGACGATCGAGACGTCCTTCTCCGGGTCCAGGCCCGCCTTCGCGAGCATCTGCTTGACCAGATTGTGCGTGCTGGAGCCGGGTGCCGAGACGCCGATCTTCATTCCCTTGAGATCCTTGGGGGACTTGTAGCTGCCCGCCTTCGCCTTGCTGATGCCGAGCGCGATCTGCGGCAGGCGCCCCTGCAGCACGAACGCCTTCATGTACTGCTTGCGGCCCTGCATGCTGATGGTGTGCTCGTAGGCGCCGGAGACGACATCCGCGCTGCCTCCGACCACCGCGCGCAGCGCGGCCGATCCGCCGGCGAAATCGCTGATCTTCACCTCAAGGCCCTCGTCCTTGAAGTAGCCAAGCTGCTCGGCAACGGTGAGCGGCAGGTAGTAGAAGGCATTTTTCCCTCCTACCGCGATGTGCACGTCCTTGCGCTCCAGCTGGGCTGCCGCGGGCGCCGCGAACAGGGCGGCCGCCAGCGCGGCCAGGGCGATGATTCTCATGGTGATTCCTCCTCCGTACCGAATGCCGAACTATAACCCGCGCCGCTCGCGCAGCGCCTGGGAAACCGTGCCAACGTCCACGTACTCCAGTTCGCCGCCCACCGGCACCCCGCGCGCGATGCGCGAAGCCCTTACCCCCCGCGCCCGCAACATCTCCGCGATGTAATGGGCCGTGGCTTCGCCCTCGTTGGTGAAATTGGTCGCCAGGATCACCTCCTGCACCACTCCGTCGGTGGCGCGCGACAGCAGGCGGTCCAGGCCGATGTCGCGGGGGCCGATGCCATCCAGCGGTGACAGCCGGCCCATGAGCACGAAATAGAGTCCGGAGTAGCTCATGGTCTGCTCCACCACGGCGAGGTCCGCCGGCGTCTCGACGATGCATAGCAGCGACGCGTCGCGCCGCGGCGAACGGCACAGCACGCACAACTCGTCCTCGGTGAAGCTGTTGCAGCGGGAACAGTGCCGCACCGAACTGAGCGCGGCGCCTAGGGCGCCGGCGAGCTGCTCGGCGCCGGGACGATCGTGCTGCAGCAGGTGGTAGGCCATGCGCTGCGCCGAGCGCGGCCCGACGCCGGGCAGCACCCGCAGCGCCTCGATCAAGCGCTCCAGGCCCTGCGCGCTCGGCACCGGATCGCGGTTCACGCCCGGGTCCCCCGCCTCAGAACGGCAGCTTCATGCCCGGCGGCAGCGCCATCCCCGCCGTGACGCTGCCCATCTTCTCGGAAACAGCCTGTTCGACCCGGCGCGCGGCGTCGTTGAAAGCCGCCGCCACCAGGTCCTCGAGCATCTCCCTGTCGTCGCCCACAAGCGAAGGATCGATGCTGATGCGCTTGACGTCGTGCTTGCAGGTCATGGTGACCTTCACCAGTCCGGCCCCGGACTGCCCCTCGACCTCCAGCGTCGCCAGCTGCTCCTGCATGCGGCGCATGTTCTCCTGCATCGCCTGGGCCTGCTTCATCAACTGGCCGATGTTTCCCTTCATGCGGTCCTCCTATTCGCTTTTCGCCGGTGGCGCGGGCCGCACGCTGGGCTCGATCACCTTGCCGTCGAACATGTTCACCAGGTCCTGCACGAAGCGATCGCCCTTCATGGTGCGGGCGGCCTCGGATTGCCGCGCGGCACGCGCATCCGCCTCCTTCGCCGCGACCGAGGCGCCGCTGGTCTCGCCAACGCTCACCTTGACGCGCATCGGCCGCCCCAGGTGCTGCTCCAGCGCCGCCTGCAGCTTGTCGCGGTAGGCATTGCCCGCAAGGTACGCCATCCCCCTGGGAATCACGAGGTCGACCATGCTGTCCGCGAACGACTGCAACTCCGCATTGTGCGCAAGCTGCTTCGGCGCGCCGCTGAGCGGGAGCTCGCGCGCCAGGGCGGCCCAGTCGCCGCCGAATGGCTGCGAGGCGGCTGCGGGCCTCGGCGGGGACAGGGAAGCAGGTCCGGGCGCGGGCGCATTCGTCCCCGCCGGAGCGGGAGCTGGCTTCGCCTGCGCGCCTTCCGTCCTGAACGCCAGCATCCGCAGCAGCGTCATCGCGAATCCGGCGTGCTCGTCCGGCGCCAGAGGCAGGTCGCTGCGTCCCTGCAGCGCGATCTGGTAGAGGAGTTGCGTCAGTTCGGGGTCGAAGCGGCCGGCGAGCGCCACCACCCGGTCGCGATCCGGATAGTCCGCCTCAAGCGCCTCGGGCACCAGCTGCGCAAGGGAAAGCCGCAGCAGCAGCGCGGCAAGATCCTGCAGCGCGGCATCGAAGGACAGGCTGCGCGCCTGCATCTCATCGGCCACTGCCATGACCGCCGTGCCCTCGCCAGCGGCGACCGCGTCCAGCAGGCGCAGCAGGTAGCCTTCGTCGATCGTGCCCAGCATCGCGCGCACGCCCTCGGCGGCGACCTTGCCCGCGCCGTGCGCGATCGCCTGGTCCAGCAGCGACAGCGCGTCGCGCATGCTGCCGGCGGCGGCTTGCGCAACCAGCGGCAGCGCTTCGGGCTCGAACGCAATCTTCTCTGCTTCCAGCACGCGCGCGAGGTGGCCTGCGATGGCGCCACGGGGCATCTGCTTCAGGTTGAACTGCAGGCAGCGCGACAGCACCGTCACCGGAATCTTCTGCGGGTCGGTGGTCGCAAGGATGAACTTGAGGTGCTCCGGAGGCTCCTCCAGCGTCTTCAGCATGGCGTTGAAGGCATGCCCGGAGAGCTGGTGCACCTCGTCGATGACGTAGACCTTGTAGCGGCCGCGGGTCGGCGCGTACTGCGCGGTGTCGAGCAGCTGGCGCATCTCGTCGACACGGGTGTTGGTGGCGGCATCCACCTCGAGCAGGTCGACGAAGCGCCCGCCGTCGATCTCCAGGCAGGCACCGCAGTTGCCGCAGGGCACCGGCGACACGCCCTGCTCGCAGTTGAGGCACTTGGCGAGGATCCGCGCCAGCGTGGTCTTGCCCACGCCGCGGGTGCCGGTGAAGAGGTACGCGTGGTGCAGGCGGTTCTCGGTCAGCGCGTGCTGCAGCGCCTTCACCACGTGCTCCTGCCCGACCAGGCTGGCGAAATCGCGCGGCCGCCACTTGCGGGCCAGGACCTGATAGCTCATCTGCAAATTCTACTGGGCGGGGGGATATGAAGGGGGGCAGAGACGTTTTGTCGCAGCCCCCCTTTCCTGTGCGAGGCGAGCCTGACCCCGGCACTTGCAGTGTCCAGCTGTGGCTGCTTCCTTCCGGACCTGACCAGGTTCACCAGGCTGCAATGCGGGGGGGCCCGCCGCCTGCATTATGCCCCAGCAGGGCGGCGTGAAACGGGGTCTGGCGGAGAGAGTGGGATTCGAACCCACGGTACGGGATTAGCGTACACACGCTTTCCAAGCGTGCGCCTTAAGCCGCTCGGCCATCTCTCCGGGTTCGGGCGAGGGCGGATTCTATCAGCCGGCCGGCCTAGGACGCGCCGGCCGAGGCATCCAGCACCATCTTGATCTTCGCCGCGGTCAGCACCACCCACAGCACCAGCAGGAGGAAGAAGGCCACCAGGCCGATGTGCGCGTCTATGACGACGCGCGGCGTGATCAGGCGCGTGAAGCGCGTCACCGGCGAGGTCAGGGTGCGGAACAGGGTGTAGATCGCGTTCTGCTCGCGCTTGGCCCCGGCCAGCACCCAGAGCACGCCCTGGCCCAGGAAGGCCACGCCCGCGATTTCGGTCAGCGCCTTCAGAATTACGATAACCTCGTACATGAGAACCCTCGATGGAGCATTGGCGATCATACCTGCGCGGCCGGATCCTTGAGGCCTTCGGCCTGCACGGCGCGGCGCTGTCGGCCTATCGCGATGCCCTCGCCGCCAAGCCGGCGTTCGACCGCCCTGCTGGCCGGTCCGCGTACCTGCTCGCCGGGATGGACCGCCCGGAGGAAGCGGAGAAGTTCTTCCGCCTCTCCATAGCCGCCAATCCCGCCAACGCGGCCACGCACTTCAATCTGGGCTTCACCCTCGACAAGCGCGGCCTGCACGACGCGGCCGTCACCGCGTTCCGGGAAGCGGTGCGCCTGCGCCCAGGCCTGGACCGCGCCTGGTATGGCCTGGGCATGGCGCTGGCCGCGCTGGGCCGGCACGCCGAGGCCGCGGTCGCGCTGCATGAGGCGGCCACGCTGCAACCGATGAACCCCCATGCGTGGTACGCGCTCGGCATGGCGCACCACGCGCTCGGCGACGCCGAGCGGGTCAAGGAGGTGGCGTTGCACATGGTGCGCTTCGATCCGCGGATGACCCGCCGCCTGATCCGGGAGTCCGGCGCCACCGGGCTCGACTACCTCGTCAAGGACCTGGTGGTGTAAAAAAAAGGGCCTGCCGAAGCAGGCCCTTTCCTTGCGAGCGAGACCTTCAGCGGGCTTCGCTGACGATCGTGTCGCCCTTCAACTGCGGGTAGCGCACGTGCTCCACGAACTCCTGGACCTCCTTGGAGGGCGGCGCGGTCAGCAGGCTGACGATCCAGATCGTGATGATCCCGACCGGCAGGCCGATCATGCCGGCCGAGATCGGGTTCAGGCCCCACCAGAGGTCCATCTTCGGCACGCCCATGTTGGTGAAGAACGGGTAGGTCCGCATCATGTAATACACGCAGATGCCCAGCCCGGCCAGCATGCCGACGATCGCCCCCCACTTGTTGGCGCGCTTCCAGAACACGCCCATCACCAGCGGCGGGAAGAACGCCGAGGCCGCGATCGAGAACGCCGCGCCCACCAGGAACAGGATGTCTCCCGGCTTCAGCGAGGTCACGTACGCGGCTGTGATCGCCACGAAGATCAGCAGGACCTTGGAGATCGTCACCCGCTTCGTGGTCGAAGCCGACGGATCGATCATCTTGTAGTACAGGTCGTGCGACAGCGCGTTGGCGATGGTCAGCAGCAGGCCGTCCGCGGTCGAGAGCGCCGCCGCGAGGCCGCCGGCCGCAACCAGGCCGGACACCACGTAGGGCAGGCCCGCGATCTCGGGGGTCGCCAGCACGATCAGGTCGCCGCCGATAACCACCTCGGCCCACTGCACGATGCCGTCCTTGTTCCAGTCCGTGATGTTCAGCAGGGTCGGGTCCACCTTGGCCCAGTTCGCCGCCCATGCAGGCAGGGCCGCGAACGAACTGCCGACCAGGTTGCTGTACATGTCGAACTTGGCCAGCACCGCCAGGGTGGGCGCGGTGAAGTACAGCAGGAAGATGAAGAACAGCGACCAGAACACCGACACCCTGGCCTGCTGGACGCTCGGCGTCGTGTAGTACCGCATCAGGATGTGCGGCAGCGCTGCCGTGCCGAACATCATGCAGAACACGATCCCGATGAAGTTCAGGCGGGCGTTGTCCCGCGCCTTCTCGTCCTTGCCGGGATAGGGTTCCGCGTGCGCGCGCACAGGCGCCGCCCGTGCGCCCAGGCCCTGCTCGCGGGACCAGACCGCCTTCGCTGCGGCGGCGTCCTTCGGATAGCCGTCCAGCGCCTTTTGCGCCGCGTCGGCTTTCGCCGCGTCGCCGCCGGACTTGGCGGCGCTCAGGTCGGCCTCGAGCTTCATCTTGCCGTCCGCGTACGCCTTGTCGACGTTGGCCAGGCTGGCCTTCGCCGCGGCGGCGCGGTCGGTGAAGATCTTGCGGACCTCGAGTTCCTTCGGATCGGCGTTGATCTTCTTCTCCAGGTCGCTGACCTTCTGCAGCGTATAGCCGTAGGCGAGCTGCGGGACAGGGATGCCGGTGTGCTTGACGCCCAGCCAGACCACCGGCGTCATGTAGGCGATGATCAGGATGATGTACTGGGCCACCTGGGTCCAGGTCACCGCCTTCATGCCGCCCAGCATCGAGCACACAAGGATGCCGCCCAGACCCACGAACACGCCGATGCCGAACTCCAGGCCGGTGAACCGGCTGGTGATCAGGCCGACGCCGTAGATCTGCGCGACAACGTACACGAACGAGCAGGTGATCGCGGAGATCACGCCGATGGTGCGCACGATGTTGCCGCCGTAGCGCTCGGCGAGGAAGTCCGGAATGGTGAACTGGCCGAACTTGCGCAGGTAGGGCGCGAGCAGGAACGCCACCAGGCAGTAGCCGCCAGTCCAGCCCATGACGAAGGCAAGGCCGTCGAAGCCGCCCAGGAACAGGCCGCCCGCCATGGCGATGAACGAGGCCGCGCTCATCCAGTCCGCGCCGGTGGCCATGCCGTTGAAGAACGCCGGCACCCGCCGTCCCGCGACGTAGTATTCCGAGACCTCCGAGGTGCGGCTCATGATGCCGATACCGGCGTACAGGCCGATGGTCGCGAACAGGAACCAGTAGCCGATCCAGCGGCGCGACATGCCCATCTGCTCGGCGATGGCGAGCAGGATGACGAAGGCGATGAAGCCCCCGGCGTAGAAGGTGTAGTACTTCTTGAGTTGGCTGTTGAAGGCCGAGTGCGAGAAGGCTTTCGAGCTCATTCGAGGTCTCCTTCGTCAACGCCGTACTCTTTGTCCAGGGCGGTCATGTACCGGGCATAGACGCCGATGATGATCACGTAGATGGCGAGTGATCCCTGCGCCGACATGTAGAAGCCGAAGGGGAAGCCGAAGAACGTGATGCCGTTGAGTTCCCGCGCATACCAAGCCTCAACGAAGGTCACCACGAACCAGATCGCGAGCAGGATGCCCGTGATCACGAGGTTCTTGCGCCAGTATTCCTTGTGCTTGTCTGTGAGTTCCATGGACTCCCCCCTTATGGTAGCCAGCGCATAGTGATGTAAAAAACTTACAAAAGACTTACTGTTTCATTGTGCAGGGCAATATGTTGCGATGCGCCATCCCGGTTCAGGCCGGGAGATCCAGCAGCTGGTCTACCTTCGCCAGCAGCTCCTTCGTCGAGAACGGCTTGGTGATGTAGAGGTCCGCCCCGATCGCCATGCCCCTGTTGACTTCGGCTGCGTAGCCCTTTGCCGAGAGCATGAGGATCTTGATATGGCGCAGGTCGGCGCGCTCGCGCACGCGCAGGCAGACGTCGTGGCCGCTCATCACCGGCATCATCACGTCGAGCAGAACGAGGTCGGGCCTGTCCGCCTCGATCCGGCGCAAGGCCTCGCCGCCGTCGCGCGCGACGCTGACCCGCAGCCCGCGGCGCGATAGCAGGAATTCAAGCGCCTGCACGATGTTGGGCTCGTCGTCCACGATCAGGACCTGCTTGCCCATGCCAGTCCCCATCTCAGGCCGCCTTCTCCTGCACCGGTTCGATGGGTAGCGTGAAGCTGAAGCAGGCGCCCTCGTCGGGCCGGCTGCGCACCCACAGGCGACCGCCGTGATGCTCGATGATCTGGCGGCAGATGTGCAGGCCCAGGCCGGTGCCCTTGGGCTTGTCGGTGAGCGTGTCCCCGCCCTGGCGGAAGCGGTCGAAGATCACCCTCTGGTCCTCCTCGCTGATGCCGCGTCCGTTGTCGCTCACGTCCACGCGCAACTCGCCGCCGCGCTCGCGCAGCGCGATCTCGATGATGCCGGCCCCGGGCCGGCAGAACTTCACCGCGTTGGACATCAGGTTCAGCATCACCTGGATGATGCGGTCGACGTCGCCATTGACCGGCGCTACCTCGCTCGGCATCAGCACCTGCACCCGGATGCCCTTCTCCTGGAACTGCTGGTCCATGGCCGTGACGGTGTCGGAGATGACCTCGCGCATGTCGACGCGGGCGCCCTGCCACTCCACCCGGCCCGACTCGAGCTTGGAGACATCCAGTACCTGGCTGATCAGGCGCGTCAGGCGCTCGGATTCCTTGGTGATGATGTCGAGGAACTTGCGCCGCTGCGCCGCGTCCACGGTCGCGTCCTCGCGCAGGATCTCCGAGAAGGCGCGGATCGAGGTCAGCGGCGTGCGCAACTCGTGCGACACGGTCGACACGAACTCGTCCTTCAGCCGGTCGAGCTCCTTGAGGCGCTCGTTCGCTTCGCGCAACTCCGCGGTGGCCGCTTCCAGCTCGCGCGACTTCTGCTCCAGCCTGTGGCTGTAGACCACCACCTGCGAGGCCTCGTCGAGGATCTCGCGCACCTCGTCGATGGTCAGGGCCTCTTCCTTCACCACCGAGGCCACCATGACGCGCGCCGAGGCCGCGCCGATGGCCCCCGCCAGCTGCACCTCGACGTAATGCACGAACTCGGCATCCGCCGGCAATGCGTCACCCGGCCAGCGCAGGCCACGGGCGCGGGCGTAGTCTGCGAAGGCGGATTCGGCCGTGGCGGCGCCCTGGAAGCGCGCCAGCAGGTTGTAGAGCTCGGGCACGGACGCGGTGCCGCGCCAGAAGCGCGCGCCGCCGACCTCGCCGCTCTGGCGGAAGACATCGACAAAGAGGCTGGCTTGACGGTGCTCGTCGGCGCTCTGCGAGCCCACCAGCGACACCGAGACATAGGCGCCGATGTTGGCGATCATGCTCCACATCATGGCGTGCGTGATCTGGTCCAGCCCGGCGAGGCCGAACAGCTCCTGCGGCTTGAGCAGCGCAATGCCCCACAGACCTTCCTCCACGAAGCTGATCGGCAGCCAGCCCGAGCGCGCCAGCGCGGGCAGCAGCAGGGTGTAGAACCACACCGCGAATCCCGCCGACAGGCCCGCCAGCGCACCCAGGCGCGTGCCGCCCTTCCAGAAGATGCCGCCCAGCAGCGCCGGGGCGAACTGCGCCACTGCGGCGAAGGACACCAGGCCGATGGACACCAGCGCGTAGGCCTCGCCCGCGATCCGGAAATAGAGATAGCCCAGCAGCAGGATCATGACGATGGCGCCGCGCCGGATGCCCAGCAGCAGCGCCGTGAGGTCGGGCTGCTCGGCCAGGCGCAGGCGCTTGAGGCGCAGCAGCACCGGCATCACCAGGTCGTTGCACACCATGGTCGACAACGCGATGGTCTCCACGATCACCATCCCAGTGGCCGCCGACAGGCCGCCAATGAAGACCAGCAGCGCCAGACCTTCCTGGCGTGCCGCCATCGGCAGCGTCAGCACGTAGGTGTCGGCGTCCACGCTGCCGTCGGGGAACAGCAGGTTGCCGCCGAAGGCGATGGGCAGCACGAAGACGTTGATCGCCAGCATGTACAGCGGGAACAGCCAGATCGCCTTCTTCAGGTGGCGCTCGTCGGTGTTCTCGATCACCGCGACCTGGAACTGGCGCGGCAGGAACATGATGGCCAGCATGGACAGGATCGTCAGCCAGACCCAGGTTCCATAGCCGCCCGCTACGCCCTCCAGCGGCGTCAGCAACGGCAGCAGGTTCGGCTCCAGCCAGGCGCGGCCGAAGATGTCGCCGATGCCGTTGTACATGCCGTAGGTGACGAACAGGCCCACGGCGAGGAACGCGACGAGCTTCACCAGCGATTCGAATGCAATCGCCGCCACCATGCCCTCGTGATGCTCGGCGGCGTCCAGGTGCCGGGTTCCGAACAGGATTGTGAACGCGGCGAGAATCAGCGCGATCCAGAATGCGGTGTCCGCGCCCAGCGGCGCGCCGCCGGCCGACGGCGGCATGCTGATCTCCGGGTACTGCAGCAGGATGGCGTAGCTGGTGGCGATCGCCTTCAGCTGCAGAGAGATGTAGGGCAGGATGCCGATCACGGCGATCACGGTCACCAGACCGCCGATCAGCGCGCTCTTGCCGTAGCGCGAGGCGACGAAGTCCGCCAGCGTCGTGATTCGGTTGGTCTTGCTGATGCGGATGATCTTGCGCATCACCAGCCACCACAGCGCGATCATCAGCGTCGGCCCGAGGTAGATGGGCAGGAAGCCGATGCCGTCGCTCGCCGCCCGCCCCACCGATCCATAGAAGGTCCAGGCGGTAGCGTACACCGCGAGCGACAGCGCGTAGATGTAGGGGTTGGCGATCACCGAGCGCCCGGCGTCGGCACGCTTGTCGGCGTAGTAGGCGATGCCGAATAGCACCCCCAGGTAGGCGAAGGCCACGAGGACGATGACGTGGCCCTGGAGCACCGCCGGTTCCTAGCGCCGCGACTCGACCGCCAGCGCCATCAGGGCGACCAGCACCGCCCAGGCGGCGAAGATGAAGGCGTACAGCAGTGGCACGCCGAAGGCGTCGCTGGCGACGTTGAAGAGCGACAGCACCGGGTAATTGAACAGCAGGCAGCCGAGAATGAACAGCGCCACCAGGCGCTGTCCCTTGGCCTCGTCGCGTTCCACGGCCTCAGCTCACCGGCTGCTTCAGCTGCTCCAGAATCGCCGGGTTCTCCAGCGTGGAGACATCCTGCGTGATCTCCTCGCCCCTGGCGATCGAGCGCAGCAGGCGGCGCATGATCTTGCCCGAGCGCGTCTTGGGCAGGTTGTCGCCAAAGCGGATGTCCTTGGGCTTGGCGATGGCGCCGATCTCCTTGCCGACCCAGTCGCGCAGTTCCTTGGCGATCTTCAGCGCCTCGGCCCCGCTCGGGCGCGGCCCCTTCAGCACCACGAAGGCGCACACCGCCTCGCCGGTGAGCTCGTCGGGACGCCCCACCACCGCGGCTTCGGCGACCAGTTTCGAGTTCGCCACCAGCGCGGACTCGATCTCCATGGTGCCCAGGCGGTGGCCGGAAACGTTCAGCACGTCGTCGATGCGGCCGACGATGCGGAAATAGCCTTCCTCGTCGGTGCTCGCGCCGTCGCCGGCGAGATACAGCTTCCCCTTGAAATCGTCGGGCCAGTAGGTTTTCTTGTAGCGCTCGGGGTCGCCCCAGATGGTGCGCAGCATCGAGGGCCAGGGACGACTGATCACCAGGATGCCGCCCTTGCCCCTGCCCACCGGGTGGCCGGTCTCGTCGACGATATCGGCGAAGATGCCCGGCAGCGGGAAGGTCGCCGAGCCCGGCTTGGTCGGCGTCGCGCCCGGCAGCGGCGTGATGAGGTGGCCGCCGGTCTCGGTCTGCCACCAGGTGTCCACGATCGGGCAGCGGCCGCCGCCCACCACCTCGTGGTACCACATCCAGGCCTCGGGGTTGATGGGCTCGCCCACCGTGCCGAGGATGCGCAGGCTCTTCAGGTCGTATTTCTTCGGCAGGTCGCCGCCCGCCTTGATGAGCGAACGGATCGCCGTCGGCGCGGTGTAGAACACGCTGCACCTGTGGTCCTGGATCATCTTCCAGAAGCGGCCGGCGTCCGGGTAAGTGGGCACGCCCTCGAAGATGATCTCGGTGGCGCCCACCGCCAGCGGCCCGTAGCAGACGTAGGAATGCCCGGTCACCCAGCCCACGTCGGCGGTGCACCAGAAAACGTCCGTGGCCTTGTAGTCGAAGGTCCACTTCATGGTGAGGATGCACCAGAGCAGGTAGCCCGCCGTGGAATGCTGGATGCCCTTGGGCTTTCCGGTCGATCCCGAGGTATAGAGGATGAACAGCGGATGCTCGGCGTTCACCCAGGTCGGCTCGCAGCTGTCGGGCTGGCCCTTGACCGCGTCGTCCCACCACAGGTCGCGTCCTTCCTTCATCGGCACCTTGCTGCCCGAGCGCTTGTAGACGATGACGGTCTTCACCTGCTCGCAGCCGCCGAGCGCGAAGCCCTCGTCGCACACGGGCTTCAACGCGATCTCCTTGCCGCCTCGGAACTGGCCGTCGGCGGTGATCAGCGCGACCGCGCCCGCGTCCACGATGCGCTCCTGCACGCTTTTCGCGGAGAAGCCGCCGAACACCACGGAATGGGTCGCCCCTCTCCTCGCGCAGGCCTGCATCGCCACCACCGCCGGGATGGACATCGGCATGTAGATGAGCACCCGGTCGCCCAGCTTGATGCCGCGTCCCTTGAGCGCGTTCGCGAACCTGCACACCTCGTGGTACAGGGCCTGGTAGGTGATGCGGGTCACCTTGCCGTCGTCCGCCTCGAAAATGATGGCGGTCTTGTCCGGTTGCGCCGTCAGGTGCCGGTCCAGGCAATTCCAGGAGGCGTTGGTCTCCCCGTCGTGGAACCAGCGAAAGAACGGCGCCTTCGATTCGTCCAGCGTTTTCGTGAAGGGCTTGTGCCAGAGCAGGTGCTCGTTCGCGAGGCGGGCCCAGAAGCCCTCGAAATCCTTCTCCGCCTCCGCGACCAGCTTGCGGTAGGCGTCCATGCCGGAAATGTTGGCCTGCCGGACGAAGTCGGCGGATGGCGCGAAGACGCGCGTTTCCGTGAGTACTGTTTCGATGTTGGACGACATGAGACCCCTCCCTGGGCGGCTGGCGCGCCTGAATTCTTGGCGCGCTTGCTTACATCATACTTACCAGAGCGCCCCCGTGGAATCAACGTCCTGTATCGTCGGGGAAAATGTCGCGCCGCGGCGCAGCATGGCTGTGCTAGATTTGCCCACCCTCCTGAACTCTCCTCCATGGCCCAGACACAGAATCCACCGGTCTTTTCCGAGGCGCGCGCGCTTCGGCCCATCCCTTCCCTGATTTTCGCCAGCCGCTGGCTGCAGCTGCCGCTGTACCTCGGCCTCATCGTCGCGCAGGGCGTCTACGTCTGGCTGTTCTGGCAGGAGCTCTACTACCTGCTGTCGGCCGCCTTCGGCAACTCGGTCTCGCTCGGCCACGTCCTGGACGCGGTCTCGGTGGCGGGCGTCGAGCGGCCGCTCAAGCTGAACGAGACCGTGATCATGCTGGTGGTGCTGGGCCTGATCGACGTGGTCATGATCTCCAACCTGCTGATCATGGTCATCGTCGGCGGCTACGAAACCTTCGTGTCGCGCATGCACCTGGAGCAGCACCCGGACCAGCCCGAGTGGCTCTCGCACGTCAACGCCTCGGTGCTGAAGGTGAAGCTGGCCACGGCGATCATCGGCATCTCGTCCATCCACCTGCTGAAGACCTTCATCAACGCCGCCGCCTACGACGAGAAGACGCTCGTCGCGCAAACCGTGATCCACATGGTGTTCCTGTTTTCCGCGCTCGCGAGTGCCTATACCGACCGCCTGATGCAGCCTTCGGAGCATGCGGCGCGCAAGCGCGACGGGCGCGAGCACAACGACTGAAGGAGCCCCGCACATGGCCCTCATCCGCAGCGAGCACCTGGTGCAGAGCGTCGCCGACGCGCTGCAGTTCATTTCCTACTACCACCCGCTCGACTACATAAAGGCCCTGGGCCGGGCCTACGACAGGGAGCAATCGGCCGCGGCGAAGGACGCCATCGCGCAGATCCTGACCAACTCGCGCATGTGCGCCGAAGGCCACCGGCCGATCTGCCAGGACACCGGGATCGTGAACGTGTTCCTGAAAGTGGGCATGGGCGTGCGCTTCGACTTCGACGCGCCTCTGGAAGACATCGTCAACGAAGGCGTGCGCCAGGCCTACATGGATCCGGACAACCGGCTGCGCGCCTCGGTGCTGGACGAGTCCGATTTCGGCCGGAAGAACACGAAGGACAACACGCCCGCGGTGATCAACGTGCAGATGGTCGCCGGCGACAAGCTGGGCGTGGACGTCGCCGCCAAGGGCGGCGGGTCCGAGGCGAAATCGAAGTTCGTGATGCTGAATCCTTCCGACTCCATCGCCGACTGGGTGGTGAAGACCGTCCCCAGCATGGGCGCGGGCTGGTGCCCGCCGGGCATGCTCGGCATCGGCGTGGGCGGCACCGCCGAGAAGGCGATGCTGATGGCCAAGGAAGTGCTGATGGAGCCGATCGACATGGCCGAGCTGAAGGCCCGCGGCCCGAAGAGCAAGCTCGAGGAACTGCGCATCGAGCTCTACGACCGCGTCAACGCGCTGGGCATAGGCGCGCAGGGGCTGGGCGGCCTGTCGACGGTGCTCGACGTCAAGATCCGCACCTATCCGGCGCACGCCGCCAACCGCCCGGTGGCGATGATCCCGAACTGCGCCGCCACGCGCCACGCGCATTTCGTGCTCGACGGCTCCGGTCCCGCGGAGTTCGTGGCGCCGTCGCTCAAGGACTGGCCCGCGGTGAGCTGGACGCCGGACGCGAGCTCCATCAGGGTGAATCTCGATACCCTGAACAAGGCGGAAGTGGCGGGCTGGAAACCGGGGCAACGCCTCCTGCTGTCCGGAAAAATCCTCACCGGCCGCGATGCGGCGCACAAGAGAATTCAGGATCTACTGGATAAAAAACAACCCCTGCCGGTCGATTTCACCAACCGTGTCATTTACTACGTCGGACCCGTGGACCCGGTGCGCGACGAGGTGGTCGGCCCCGCCGGCCCCACGACCGCGACGCGGATGGACAAGTTCACCGAGACGATGCTGGCGCAGACCGGCCTCATCGGCATGATCGGCAAGGCCGAGCGCGGGCCGGTGGCGATCGAGGCGATCCGCAAGCACCAGGCGGCCTACCTGATGGCGGTCGGCGGCGCGGCCTACCTGGTCGCCAAGGCGATCCGCAAATCGCGGGTGCTTGCCTTCGAGGACCTCGGCATGGAGGCGATCTACGAGTTCGAGGTCAAGGACATGCCCGTCACGGTGGCCGTCGACTCGCAGGGCACCTCGGTGCACACCACCGGGCCCGCCGAGTGGTCGAAAAAGATCGTCGAATTGAAAATCCCGGTCACGGCCGCCTAAGTTCCACCCGCTGGGGCGCGGTCTGGGCGGTGTTCGGCGCCGGGCTGGTCTGCGGCGCCTACATGACGAAGGTCGCGCCGGCGCTGCCCTTGCAGCGCGCCGAACTCGGCCTGACGCTGCTCGAGACCGGTTTCATCGCCACGATGTTCAACGTCATGGGCGGCCTGGTGGGCTTGCTCGCGGGCACGATGTGCGACCGCTACGGCCACCGGCGGCTCGGCCTCGCCGGCCTCGCGATTCTGGCCGGCGCCGGGCTGGGGGGCGGCCAGGCCGGGGGGTTACCCCCCCCCCGCGCCCCGCGCATTTTAGAAGGCGTGGGCGTGATCCAGTTAAAGGGGTGGGGGTGCACC
>JBQTJX010000005.1:0-4242 GCA_052386675.1 Betaproteobacteria bacterium | reverse complement strand
CGCGATGCGCGCCCTGGAGAAAAAAGTGCGCGTGCCCGGCCTGATCAGCGCGTCGGCGCCCGCCGGGGGGCACTGAGCCATGGATTCCGGGTTCGACTTCGACGTGATCCGGCGTTCCTGGGTTTACCTGTTCCGCGAGGGGATGACGTTCACGCTGACGCTGACTTTCCTCGCCATGGTCGGCGGCATCTTTTTCGGCACGCTGCTGGCGATGATGCGCCTGGCGAAATTTCGCACTCTCGCGGCTCTCGCGGGCGGGTACGTGAACCTGATGCGCTCGCTGCCGCTGGTGCTGGTGATCTTCTGGTTCTTCTTCCTGGTGCCCTACATCTACGGCGGCATCACGGGCGCGGGCAAGCCGCTGCCGATCGGCGCCTTCTACTCCGCGCTCATCACCTTCACCATGTTCGAGGCAGCGTACTACTGCGAGATCATGCGCGCCGGCATCCAGTCGGTGGCACGCGGCCAGGTATGGGCGGGCTACGCGCTGGGGCTGAACTACTGGATGACGATGGGCAAGATCGTGCTGCCGCAGGCCTTCCGCAACATGCTGCCGGTCCTGCTCACGCAGACCATCATCCTGTTCCAGGACACCTCGCTGGTCTATGTGATCTCCGCCACCGATTTCTTCGGCGCCGCGGCCAAGGTCGCCAACCGCGACTACCGGCTGGTGGAGATGTATACCTTCGCGGCGGTGGTCTACTTCGTGATTTCCTTCGGCCTGTCCTCCCTGGTCAAGAACCTTCAAGCGAGAATCGCCATCATCCGATGATTTCCATCAAAAACATCAGCAAGTGGTACGGCTCCTTCCAGGTCCTCACCGATTGCTCCACCGAGGTGAAGAAGGGCGAGGTGGTGGTGGTCTGCGGGCCATCGGGGTCCGGCAAGTCCACCATCATCAAGTGCGTCAACGCGCTGGAACCGTTCCAGAAGGGCGAGATCACGGTGGATGGCATCTCGGTGGGCAGCCCGAAGACCGACCTGCCCAAGCTGCGCTCGCGCATCGGCATGGTGTTCCAGAACTTCGAGCTGTTCCCGCACCTGTCGGTCACCGAGAACCTCACCCTGGGCCAGGTCAAGGTGCTCGGGCGCACCGAGGAGGCCGCGCGCGACAAGGGCCTCAAGCTGCTGGACCGCGTCGGCCTGATCGCGCACAAGGACAAGTATCCCGGCCAGCTCTCCGGCGGCCAGCAGCAGCGGGTCGCCATCGCGCGCGCCCTGTCCATGGACCCGATCGCGATGCTGTTCGACGAGCCCACCTCGGCGCTCGACCCGGAGATGATCAACGAGGTGCTCGACGTCATGGTCGAACTCGCCCAGGAAGGCATGACGATGATGGTGGTCACCCACGAAATGGGCTTTGCCAAGCGCGTCGCGCACCGCGTCATCTTCATGGACGCGGGCAAGATCATCGAGGACTGCACCAAGGACGACTTCTTCGGAACGCCGCGCTCCGAGCGCGCGCAGCTGTTCCTGTCGAAGATCCTGCACCACTGACGCCGGCCCGCTAGGCCGGCGGCGCGACGCTCAAACCGACGACCTTGTGCTTGGCGATGAGCTGGGCGACCGCGCCCCGCTTGGCCTCTTCCACGAAGTCCCGCAACCAGGCCGCGCCCGCCTTGCGCGCGATCGGCGTGCCGATCGCCTGCTGCACGGCGGTGAACTTCCCGTCCAGGATCCGCGCGCCCGGGTGCTTGGCCTGGTCCGCGATCAGGCGCGGCTTCAGGCCGGCCAGCGCATCGAGTTTTTCCTTCAGGAACAGCTGGTACGAAGCCTCGATGCCCTCGGCGTGCACCAGTTGCGCGTGCTTCAGCGTGCGGCGCAGATACATGTCGTAGGCGCTCTTGGCCGACACCGCGATGCGGACGCCGGGCCGGTCCACCTCGTCCACCGCGCGGATCGCCGATCCGGCCGGCACCAGGTAGGTGGACTCGATCTCGACGTAGGCGGGCGAAAAAGCGATTTCTCCGGCGCGCAGCGGATCGGCGCCGATCAAGCCGATGTCCCACTCGGCCACCGCCGCCACCACGTCGCCAGGCGCCGCGTAGGGCCGCAACTCGACCGGCACGCCGAGGCGGCGCGCGATCTCGCGGCCCATGTCCGGGGCGACGCCGTCTGGCTCGCCCCCGGGCGTTTTCCCGTTGATGAGGAGGAAGTTGGACAGGTTCAGGCCGACGCGCAGCCTGCCGGTGGGCGCCAGCTCGGCGCGAAGTTCGGGCGTGATGTCGTTTGGCATGGTGCGCGACGTTATCATGCGCGCCTCACACCCGGAAGCACGATTCCTCAGGAGAACGCGATGAGCACAGTGGCATTCATAGGCCTGGGCGCGATGGGCTCGCGCATGGCATTGAACCTTCACTCGGCGGGGCACGCGCTGCGGGTCTGGAACCGCGACGGCACCAAAACGAAGCCTTTCGCGGAGAAAGGCATCACGGTCTGCGCCTCCGCGGCGGAGGCCGTGAAAGGCGCCGAGTTCGTCCTGTCCATCGTCGCCGACGATGTCGCGACGCGCGCAGTGATGCTGGGCGACGGCGGCATCATCGCCGCTTGCGCGCCTGGGACCATCGTCGTGGATTCCAGCACCAACACCCCGGCCATGTCGCGCGAAGTGGCGAAGGCGGCCGTGGCCAGGGGCGTCCTGTACCTGGACGCGCCGGTGTCGGGGTCCCTGGCGCAGGCACAGGGCAAGGAACTGCTGTTCCTCGTCGGCGGGGACAAGGCAGCCTTCGACAAGGCGCTGCCGCTGCTCTCCGCGATGGGCAAGATGGTGAAGCGCATCGGCGACTCCGGCGCCGGCGCCACGCTCAAGCTCATCAACAACATGCTCGGGGCCTCGCTCACCGCCGCAATTGCGGAAGCCGCGCAGGCCATCGAAGCGGCGAACCTGGATCGCGACGCCGCGATGGAGGTCTTGAACGACGGAGCAGCCGGGTCCCGTCTCATGAAGACCAAGCTGCCCAAGATCCTCAAGCGTGACTTCGCACCCCAGTTCCAGCTGGAATTGATGGAGAAGGACCTGCGCTACTTCCTGGCGCTGGCCCAGGAACTGGACCGCCCGGCGCCGATCGCCTCGCTGGTGCGCAGCCAGTACCAGGCCGCCCGCCGCGCCAGCCACGGCAAACTCGACTCCTGCGCTGTGTTCCTCCTCGCCGCCGGCGAAAAAGCGTAAAACAGGCAAATCAGGGACGGACCAAGATTTCCCCGGCTCGCCGGGCGCCGAAATCGTGGTCCGTCCCTATTTATCCCGCTATTTATCCCGGCGCTCCACTTTCTCCAGCATGGCATCGGGAATGCGGTAGCCGGGGTGGCGCTGGCGGAACTCGGCGAGGGCCTTGTCGGCTTCCTCGTGCCTGCCGGCGCGGCGCAGTTCAGCGATGCGCTCGAGCCACTTTTCAGGTGTCTCGCCGGCGTCCTGGGCGCGCTTGGCGGCCGGTGCCGCCAGGACCTGGCGCTCGGCGCTGTCGGCGCGGTCCCGTGCCGCCTCCGCCGACCGCCGCATGGCCATGGACTCGCGCGCCGGAGCGGACGCGACCGGCGCGGGCGCAGGACTCGGCGCGGACGCAACGGCTGGCGGCGGCTGCACGAAGGGTCCCGCGGCGGCGCCCCTCGCCTCGCTCCGGGCAGTTTGCGCAACCTCCTCCCTCGCCGCCTGCGGGCGCGGCGCCTCCACCTTCGCCGCCGCCGGCGCCCTCGCGATCACCCTGTCCTCCGGCTTGGGCGTCTCCGGCTGCGGCGCAGGCTTGGATGCCTCGGCAACCGGCGCCGGCGCCGGCACCGATGCGGGAGGCGCCTTCTGCTCCGCCACACCCAACCCGTCGATGCCAGGCTGCTCCAGCTGCAGGTGCATCACGACGCCGACCGAGAGCATGATCACCGCGGCCGCGGCCAATGGGAAGGTCCAGCGCTCGCGCGCCGGCCGCCCCACGCCGGGCGAGAGCAGCGGCGCCGGATGGGTCCGCTCCGCGCGATGCGCGGCGGCGAGGATCGCCTCATCGAGCGCGCGCGGCGGCTCCTCGCGCCCCAGCTCGCGATAGGCCTGCGACAGCTTCGGGTCGCGCTCGTCAGTCATCGCCCACCGCCAGTTTCAGCTTTTTCAGCGCATAGCGCAGCCGGCGTTTCGCGGCCTCCTCGTTGCTCCCGGTCGCGGCCGCGATCTGCGCCACGGTCATCTCCGCTTCTTCGCTCAGCAGGAAGGCCTCGCGCTGCGCCTCGGGCAGCGCCGCGAGCGCCGCGGCGAAGCGC
>JBQTJX010000004.1:0-137281 GCA_052386675.1 Betaproteobacteria bacterium | reverse complement strand
TGGTCATGGCCCTGCGCACGAGGAAGGACTTCTTCGGCCTGGACACGCGCATCGACACCACGCAGATCGTGCCGGCATCGCGCCTGGTATCGCAGATCACCGGCTTCGTGGTGCAGCCCAACAAGGCGGTGGTCGGGGCCAACGCCTTCGCGCACGCCTCGGGCATCCACCAGGACGGCGTGTTGAAGGCGCGCGAGACCTACGAAATCATGACCGCAGAAGATGTGGGTTGGAGCACCAACAAGATCGTGCTCGGCAAGCTCTCCGGCCGCACCGCGTTCCGGCAGCGCCTGAAGGAACTGGGCATCGAGCTGGAGAACGAGGACGGCTACAACAAGGCCTTCCAGCGCTTCAAGGACCTCGCCGACAAGAAGGCCGAAATATTCGACGAGGACCTGCAGGCACTGGTGGCGCAGGAGGCGGGCGTCTCTGGCGAGGAGGAGTGGGGCCTGGTGTCCATGAGCCAGGGCAGCAGCAGCACCGACAAGCCGCACGCCGCCATCCTCATGAAGCACAACGGAACGCAGGTGAAGGCCGAGGGCAAGGGCGACGGCCCGGTGGACGCGACCTTCAAGGCGATCGAGTCGGTGGCGAAGAGCGGCGCGGAACTCCTGCTGTTCTCGGTCAACGCCGTGACGCAGGGCACCGAAAGCCAGGGCGAGGTGACCGTGCGCCTGTCCAGGGGCGGGCGCATCGTCAACGGCGTGGGCGCGGACACCGACATCATCGTCGCCTCGGCCAAGGCGTATATTAGTGCCCTCAACAAGCTCGCCAGCAAGATGGAAAGGCTGAATCCCCAGCACCAGCTGTGAAGACGCCGATGTGAAAGTCCTCGCCGCCGCGCTGCTCCTTCTGGGCGCTTTCCCGCTCCATGCGCAGATGGTCAAGTGCGTGGATGAGCGCGGCGTGATCCATTACACCGACAAGCCGCCCCCGGGCTGCAGGGGCGGCGAGGTGAACATCAAGGGCCAGCCGCCGATCTCGGGCAAGCTGCAGCCGCGGAGCCTGGACCCGGCGCGCGAGGAGCGTGAGTTCCAGCGCCGCCGCATCAACGAGGAGCGCCAGGCGAAGGGCGAAGAGCGCGAGCGCGAGGCGCGGCGCCGGCGCTGCGCGTCGATGCACGCCGAGCTGCAGCGGCTGGATTCGCAGCGTCGCGTGGTGTCGGTCAATCCGCAGGGCGAACGCACCTTCCTCGACGACGGCGTACGCCAGCAGCGCATCGAACAGTTGCGCACGGAGATTGCGCGCGGCTGTTCCTGATGGCGCGCTCCGCTCCGGTGAAGCCGCGTCGCAGCTGGCTGTTCGTTCCCGGCGCCGACGAGGCGGCGCAGTCCGCCGCCGCGCGCTCGGATGCCGACGTGCTGATCCAGGAGCTTGAGGACTTCACCCCGCCAGAGTTGCGCCCGATGGCGCGCAGGCTCTCGGAGAAACTCTACGAACGCTGGCGCGCCGCAGGCAAGGTCGCGGCGGTCCGTGTCAATCCGCTGGAGGGCGACGGGGTCGCGGACTTGCGCGCGGTCCTCGCGGGCCGGCCCGACGTGGTGCTCATGTCCAAGGTGGTATCCCCGGAGCAGGTGCGCGCGCTGGAGGCGGCGACCAGCGGAGCGGTGGACCTCGTGCCCAACATCGAGACCGCGGCCGGCCTGGTGCGTGCCGTGGAAATCGCGAAGGCCAGCCGGCGCGTCACCGCGATGCTGGTGGCGAGCGAGGACATGGTGGCGGACCTGGGCACCGGCCGCAGCCGGGACGGGGAGGAACTGGCGTACGTGCGCGCGCGCTTCCTCGTGGACTGCCGCGCAGCCGGGGTCGAGGCGATCGATGCACCCTGGACCTTCAGCGACATGAAGGGCGCAGTGGCGGATGCGAAGTGGGCGAAGAAAATGGGCTACCGGATGAAGAGCCTGGTGGCGCCTGCGCACGCGAAGGCGATCAATGCGGCGTTCACTCCGTCGGCGGCGGAGATCGCGAAGGCCCGTCGATTGGTGGCGGCGTTCGAGAAAGCGCGTGCCTCGGGGATCGAGCGCGCGAAGGTGGACGGAAAGCTGGTCGAGATGCCTATTTACTCTGCGGCAAGGCGCTTGCTCGAGTCAGTCGCGCATACGCCACCGTCGAGACGAAAAACGCGAGGCTGAGCACCACCTCCAGCAGCGCCAGCTGCTGCGACAGGCCCTTGTCGCCCCAGGCGCGCATCACGCCCTCGCAGAAGTACGCCAGGATGAACATCGCGGCCCACTGGTAGGTGTAGCGCTTGCCGCGCAGGACCCCGAACAAGGGCGCCAGCAGCGGCAGCGCCTTGAGCACCAGCCATGAACCGCCGGGCCGCAGCGGCGCCAGCCAGAGTTCCCAGGCGACGCAGAGGGCGATCATCAGGATCAGGCTCGCCGAAGCGGCAAGCCGCAGCGCAGCGATCACTTCAGGAGTTTCAGCGCCATTTCAGCGAGGCGCCGTCCCTGCGCCACGCACAGCGCGCGCTCGGCGTCGGTCACGGGCAGGTCGTCCGCCATGCCGGCGAAGTGGCTCGCGCCATAGGGCGTTCCTCCCGACCGCGTCGCGTTCAGCTCCGCGTTCGTGTAAGGCAGGCCGACGATCACCATGCCGTGGTGGAGCAGGGGCAGCATCATGGACAACAGCGTGCTCTCCTGCCCGCCGTGCAGGCTGCCCGATGAGGTGAACACGCTTGCGGGCTTGCCGGACAGCGCGCCCTTCAGCCAGAGCGTGGTGCTGCCCTCGAGGAAGTGCTTCATTGGCGCGGCGACATTGCCGAAGCGCGCCGGGCTTCCAAGCGCCAGGCCGGCGCAATCCTGGAGGTCCTGCAATTCGCAGTAGGGCGATCCGGCAGGCGGCACCTCGGGCTCGGCAAGCTGCGTCACCGGCGCCACCTTCGGCACCGTGCGCAGCCGCGCCTGCGCGCCGGCGACGCGCTCGATGCCTTCGGCGACCAGCTCCGCCATGCGGCGTACCGAACCGCCGGCACTGTAGTAGAGGACGAGAATGTCGGCCATCGCGGCCGAAGGTATCATAGCGGCGCGATGCAACTCCCCGACGCCACGCCGCGCAGCCTGGGCGAGCTGTCCCGCTTCCTGGTCGCCGCCTACAACCGCATGCTCGAGGACCATTGCCTTCAGGTCGCGGGCAGCCTTACCTTCACCACGCTGCTCGCGCTGGTGCCGCTGGTCACCGTGGCGCTGGCGCTGGTGACTGCGTTCCCGGTGTTCGGCGCGTTCACCAATGGCGTGGACGAGTGGCTCGCGGAGAACGTGCTGCCCGAGCAGATCGCGACCGCGGTCACCCGCTACCTCGCGGAGTTCTCCGGCGCCGCCGCGCGCCTGACCGCGGTGGGCATCGTGTTCCTCGCCTTCACCGCGCTGATGACGATGCTGACCATCGACCGCGCGTTCAACCAGATTTTCCGCGTCGGCCGCGAGCGTCCGGTGGCGCAACGCCTGCTCACCTACTGGGCGGTGCTGACACTGGGCCCGATCCTCATCGGCTTGAGCGTCAGCATCACCTCCTACCTGGTGTCGGCGTCGCTCGGCTTCGCCAAGGGCGTGCCGGGGGCCGGCCGCCTGCTGCTCGGCGTGGTGCCTGTGCTGCTCACGAGCGTGGCCTTCACGCTGCTCTACATCTGGGTGCCGAACCGGCGCGTGCGCGCGCGCCACGCGCTGGTGGGCGGCATCGTCGCAGGCGTGCTGTTCGAGCTGATGACGCGCGGCTTCGGTTTCTACATTTCGCGCTTCCCGACCTATACCGCAATCTACGGCGCCTTCGCGGCCGTGCCCATGTTCCTGCTCTGGATGTACCTGTCCTGGGTTGTGGTGCTGCTGGGCGGGACGGTGACCGCGCTCGTGCCCGGCTACCGCTTCGGCGACCGCAGGCGCGGCCTGGGCGCCGGGCAGCACTTCTACGATGTCCTCGCGCTGCTGGGGGAACTGGTCAAGGCGCAGCGCGCCGGCGAGGTGCGGCCGTTGGCGAGACTCGCGCACGACCTGCGCCTGCTGCCCGAGCAATGCGAGCGCCTGCTCGACCGGCTGGCGGGGGCGGGCTGGGCGGCTGCCGCGGGCGGCGACGCCTGGGTGCTCGTCCGCGACGCCGGTTCGCTCAGCGTGGCGGACGTCTACCGGCTGTTCGTCCTCGATGCGCGCGCCGGCGACGAGTCGCTCGAGGCCATGATCGCCGCGCACCAGGAGGATGTCGGCAGGCGCATGCAGGTCCGGTTGAGCGAACTTTTCGCGGAGATGGAGAAAACATGAGCATTGCCCGCAGGGAAAGGCTGATCGTCGCGCTGGACGTCCCCACGGCCGCCGGGGCGCGCGCCCTGGTGGAGAAGCTGGGTGACGCGGCCTCGTTCTACAAGGTCGGGCTGGAGCTGTTCTCGGCTGGCGGCTACTTCGAGCTGATCGAGTGGCTGGCGAAACGCGGCAACAAGGTGTTCGCCGACCTGAAGCTCTACGACATCCCGGAGACCGTGAAGCGCGCCACCGCCAACCTCTCGGGCAGCGGAGCCACGTTTCTTACCGTGCACGGCCATCGCTCGGTGATGGCGGCGGCGGCGCAGGAAAAGGGCGCGCTGAAGATCCTCGCCGTCACCGTGCTCACCAGCTTCGATGCGAAGGACCTCGCCGAGATGCGCTCCACGGCCACGGTGGACGAACTGGTGATGGCGCGGGCGCGCGGCGCGGTGGAATGCGGCTGCGACGGGGTGATTGCCTCCGGCATGGAGTCGCCGAAGCTGAAGGCCGAGTTCGGCTCGAAGCTGCTGGTGGTGACGCCGGGGATCCGGCCCATCGCCGAAGGCGATCCTGCACGGGATAGACCTTCGGACGACCAGAAGCGCGCCGTGGACACGGCGCAGGCCTTCCGCGGGGGCTCCGACTACATCGTCGTCGGCCGGCCGATCCGCGACGCGCCGGATCCGCGTGCGGCCGCGCTCGCCATCCAGCAGACCATCGCGGGGATCTTCCCGGCGTGATGCAGGCGCTCGCCGGTATTGCGGGGCTGCTGGCGCTGGCCTGGATCGCGAGCGAGAAGCGGCGGGCCATTCCCTGGCGGGCGGTGGGCGCGGGGCTCGCGCTGCAGTTCGTGCTCACGCTCCTGCTGCTCAAGCTGCCCGGCGCCAAGGCCGCATTCCTGTGGCTGAACGACGTCCTCCTCGGGCTGGAGAAGGCGACGCAGGCGGGCACCGCGTTCGTCTTCGGCTACCTCGGCGGCGGCGCGGTGCCTTTCGCCATCACCGATCCGAATTCCAGCTTCGTGCTCGCCTTCCGCGCCTTGCCCATCGTGCTGGTGATGAGCGCAATTTCGGCATTGTTGTTCCACTGGCGCGTGCTGCCGGCAATCGTGCGCGCGCTGTCCTGGCTGCTGGAGCGGACCATGAAGGTCGGCGGCGTGGTGGGCTTGTCCACCGCGGCCAATGTGTTCGTCGGGATGGTGGAGGCGCCCCTTTTCATCAAGCCGTGGCTCGCGCGCGTTTCGCGCGGGGAGCTGTTCGCCATCATGGTGTGCGGCATGGCCTCCATCGCGGGCACGGTGCTGTTCCTCTACGCCGGCATCCTGAAGGGCGTGATGCCCGACGCGATTGCGCACCTGCTCATCGCCTCGGTGCTTTCGGCGCCGGCGGCGCTGGTGATCGCCTTCCTCATGGTGCCGCCCGAGGGCACGCCGACCGGTGGCGACATTGACCTGCGCTCGACCGACTCCGGCGCGATGGATGCACTCACGCGCGGCACGCTGGAAGGCGCGCAGCTGCTGGTGAACATTGTCGCCATGCTGCTCGTCTTCGTCGCGCTGGTGACCCTGGTCAACCTGGTGATCGCGCCGTATTCCATGCAAGGGATCCTCGGCTGGGTGCTTGCGCCGCTGGCGTGGCTCGCCGGCGTGCCCTGGGCGGAGGCGCAGGCCGGCGGCGCGCTGCTCGGGACCAAGACCGTCCTCAACGAACTGGTCGCCTACATCGAGCTGGCGAAAAACACCGAACTGTCCGAGCGCAGCCGGCTGGTCCTCACCTACGCGCTGTGCGGCTTCGCCAACTTCGGCTCGCTGGGGATCATGATCGGCGGCATGGGCACGATGTGCCCGGAGCGGCGCGGCGAGATCGTGGCGCTGGGGATGAAGTCCATCGCGGCGGGAACGCTGGCGACTTGCCTGGTGGCGGCGATGGTGGGGCTGGTTGCCTAGCTCTGGATGAATCCGATCCGACGGCGCGGCGCCGGATCGACAGGAAGCATCAGGCGGCGAACGGCCTCCAGCACTTCGCGGATGGCGGCATCATGCTCGGCCAGTCCACTGCTCATCTTCCGCTCAAGATCATCGATTCGGCGCGAGAGGTCCTTGTGGGATTCCAGGGACTCCCGCAACTGCACGAACGCGCGCACGACAAAGATCGACATCTCGATGGCCTTCCGCGTGTTCACCACGTTGGCCGCCATGACCGCGCCGTGCTCCGTGAATGCGAGGGGCGGCTTGCGCCGCCCGCCCCAACTTGAAGTCGCAGATTGCGACTTCAAGATTCCAAGCTCTTGATTAGTAGGGCTAAACAGGAAATCCGGCGGAAACCGTTCCCGATTGCGCCGAACCTGTTCGTTCAACCTCTTGTGAGGGACGCCATACAGGGCGGCAAGGTCACTGGAGAGGATGACCCGATGCCCCCGCAGCACAACAATGCAGGTGTCGATTCGGGTCGAGTCCGATCTGGCGCGCGGCATTCGGGTCGTCCTATCCTAGTACTGTTCCGGAGAACGATCCGGAAGCGATCCCGTTGACCGAGGTGTGATTCGAGCGTGGCGGAAAGACTTTGGGAGTTGCGATCAGCTGTCGCGGCGGATGCGCCGGCGGTGGCCGCTTGCGTGCACGCCGCCTACCGGCACTACGTCGAACGCATCGGGACGCTGCCCGGCCCGATGCGCGATGACTACGCCGAGGTCATCGCGACGAGAGACGTCACCGTCGCCTGCCTGGGTGATGAGGTCGTGGGCGTCCTCGTCCTTGGCCCGGGACCCGGTGGCTTCCTGCTCGACAACGTCGCAGTCGTGCCGTCGCAGAAGGGCAGGGGGCTGGGGCGGGTGCTGCTGGAACTGGCGGAGTCCGCGGCACGGCGGCGGGGCCACGATTCCATCTACCTCTACACCCACGAGAAGATGACCGAGAACCAGGCGCTGTACGCGAGGATCGGCTACGTCGAGTACGACCGGCGCGTCGACGACGGATTGGCGCGGGTGTTCATGCGAAAGCGCCTGCCATGAACGCGTTGCGCGGCGTCCTGATCAGCTACGGCGTCGGGGCCTTCCTGTTCTTCCAGTCGCGGGCCCTGCCGCCCGGGTGGTCGCTGGTCATGCTGGGCGCCGGCGTCGGCCTGCAACTCGCGCTCCTGGTCCTGGGCCGGATCCTGGACAAGCAGGCGATGTCCATCGCCGGGCTGGTCGCCGACGGCGTGACCGTGCTGCTGTTCGCGCTGGGGACATTCAAGGGCATCGCGGGACAGGTGGACGCCCTGTGACCGAAAAAATGTTACCGATCGTGCACATTTGGGCCGCCCTGCTGCCGCAGTATAGTTGCCACATCCGTTTACTGACCGGGAGCAAGCCATGATCCGCATCGCAACCCTTGGACTCGTCCTCGCGCTCACCGCCGGCGCCGCCACCGCGCAGAACGCCACCTTCCCAACCCGTTCCCTCACCCCCGAGACTGCGCTGAAGGCCGCGCAGGCAGCCCTCGAGCATTGCCGCAGGCAGGGCTGGCAGGCCGCGGTCGCGGTGGTGGACCGCTCCGGCATCGTGCAGGTGATGTTGCGCGACCGCTTCGCCGGCCCGCATACCGTGCGCGTGTCCATCAACAAGGCCTGGACCGCGGCGAGCTTCCGCACCTCGACGCGTGATCTGGCCGCCGAGACGCAGGCCGGACGCCCGATGAGCGGCATTCGCAACACACCGCGCTTCGTTGCCGTGGGCGGCGGCCAGTTGATCGAGGCGAGCGGCTCGTCGCTGGGCGCGATCGGCGTCTCCGGCGCTCCCGGCGGCGATGCCGACGACTCTTGCGCGGCGGCGGGGATCAAGGCGATTGCCGACGCGATCGAGTTTTGAGCGAGCATGGAGCGCCTCTTCTTCGCGCTCGGCTGCGTTTCCGGCTTCCTCGCGGTGGGCCTGGGAGCGTTCGGCGCGCACGCGCTCAAGGCGCGCCTGTCGCCCGAACTGCTTGCCACATTCGAAACCGGCGTGCGCTACCAGATGTACCACGCGCTCGCGCTGCTGGCCGTCGGCTGGGCCTGCACGCGCTGGCCCGGCACCGCGGTGAACGCCAGCGGCTGGCTGTTCGTCGCCGGAACCGTGATCTTTTCCGGCAGCCTCTACATCCTGAGCCTGACCGGCGTGCGCTGGCTGGGCGCGATCACGCCGATCGGCGGCGCCGCGTTCCTTGCGGGTTGGCTGTGCCTCGCCTGGGCGGCGTGGAAGGCCTAGGCAGAAGGAGGGTTGGATGAACCGCATCGAGTTCTGGTTTGAATTCGCGAGCACCTATTCCTATCCGGCGGCCATGCGCATCACCGGTGCGGCCAAGGCGGCCGGCATCGACATCCGATGGCGGCCATTCCTGCTCGGTCCCATCTTCAATGCGCAGGGCTGGAACGACTCGCCGTTCAACCTGTTTCCCGACAAGGGTCGCTACATGTGGCGCGACCTGGAGCGCATCTGCGAGGCGCAGGGCCTGCCGCTGCGCCGGCCGTCGCGCTTCCCGCGCAACGGCCTGCTCGCGGCGCGCATTGCCTGCCGTTTCGACGGGGAGGACTGGCTGCCGGAGTTCGTGCACCAGGTCTATCGCGCCAACTTCGCCGAGGACCGGGAGATCTCGGACCCGGCGGTGATCGGCGCCGTCCTGCAGTCGGTCGGCGCGCCCACGGGCGCGCTCGCCGCCGCGGAATCTCCGGAAGCCAAGGCGAAGCTGCGCGAGCAGACCGCCCGCGCGCAGGCGCTCGGCATCTTCGGCGCGCCCTCGTTCGTGGTTGGCGAGGAACTGTTCTGGGGCAATGATCGGCTGGAGGCGGCGCTGGCGTGGGCGCGGCGATGAGGCGCTGGTTGCTGCTGGCGCTGGCCATTCCGGCGCTGACCGTCTCCGCCCAGGCGCGTCTCAAGCACCCGCTTGGCGAATTCGAGCACAAGGCGACCGCCAACGGCATCCTGCTCGCCGCTCCCCACGGTTCCCATGACACCTACACTCCCGGAATCCTCTACCGGGCGGCAGGAGATCTCGGTTCGGGTTACCTGATCGCGCGACACTTCCAGGCCGACAAGCGCCGCATCAACGTCAATCGCCCGACCGAAGGCGCGCAGTTGCCATGTGCCCAGGAGCAGCAGACCGACCGGGCGCAGGAGGTGTACGCCGGGTACCTGGACCTCGCGAAGAAGGCCGCCGGCGGCGCGCCGCTGCGCCTGTACGTCGAGATCCACGGTAACGCCGAGCCGCGCAGCGCGAACCACCTCGAGGTCGGCGCCGTCGGCTTCTCCGCGGGAGAGGCCCGCGCGGCAAAGGCGGCCTACGGCGCGATGCTCGCCGCGGTGCGCGAGGAGACGCCCGGCTATCCCGCGCTGGAGCTGCTGATGGAGCCCGCGGATCGCATCTACTTCGGGGCCGGCTGTTCCAAGAAGCTGGGGATCCTGGGCGATCCCATCGCGCGGCGCGCGATCCATTTCGAGTTTCCGCGCAGCGCGCGCGAACCCGCCAACCACAAGGGCTCGGCAGCGCTCGTCGCGGGCATCGTCAGGGTGCTTCTGGCGCCGAACTAGCGGCGCGCAGTTCCTCCCGCGATTCCTCCATCATCGCCTCCAGCGCCTCGGCGACATCCGAGATCCGCTGCGGACGGTTCTCGCGCTTTTTCTCCAGGCAAGCCTGCACCATCAGGTCGAGCGCCTGGGGAATGGGCTGCGGCGCGACCGAGGACAGGAGCGGCGGTTCTTCGTTGAGCACCTTGCTGGTGAGGCCGAGGTCGTCGGCGCTGTCGAACATGCGCTTGCCCGCGAGCATGAAGAAGGCCACCGCGCCGAAGGCGTAGATGTCGGCGCGCGCATCGACGTCGGCCGGGTCGCGCAGGCGCTCCGGCGCCATGTAGAGCGGGGTGCCCAGGATGCGCAGGCCGCGGGTCAGGTCCCGGCTGTGCTCCGCGACGGTGTTCTTGGCCAGGCCGAAGTCGAGGATCTTGACCACGTCCTCGGCGTCGCCGCGGCGGCAGACCATGATGTTCTCGGGCTTGATGTCCCGGTGCACCAGGCCCGCGCGGTGCGCCACCGCCAGGCCGGCGCAGACCTGGCGCAGGATGGGCAGCGCGCGCTCGACCGGGACCGCGCCGTCCTTCGCCACCAGCTCGCCCAGGTTGATGCCATCGAGGTACTCCATCGCGTAGTAGAACAGGCCTTCGGAGCTGCGGCCGTAGTCGTAGACCTCGACGATGTTCGGGTGCGCGAGCGCGCTCGCCATCTGCACTTCGCGCTCGAAGCGCGCGATCATCTCGTCGGAGGCGCGCGAGGGCTTCAACAGCTTCACCGCGCAGGGGCGCTTCAACAGGTCGTGGCGCGCGAGGTACACGTTCGCCATGCCGCCCTCGCCGATGGACTTCTCCAGGCGATAGGCGCCGATCTTGCGCTGCCCGCCCAGCTCGCCGCGCAGGCGCAGCACCGAGAGCCAGGAGGCAAGCGCGGCCGCGGCGGCGATCACCAGCGCGCCGAATACCACGCCGAAGGCGATGCGCAGGTACTGCAGCGGCGCGTAGGCTTCCGCGGCCTCGATCTCGATGGCGATGCCCAGGCCAAGGTCGGGCAGCCAGCGCCAGGCGCCGATCACCTGCGCGCCGCGTGCGTTCAGGAACGGCGACATGGATTCGCCCTGGCCCCGTTCGGGCGAGGAGGGGGCGAAGCCGGGGATGACCAGGCGGCTATCGCCGCCGAAGCGGCCCTGCGACAGGCGCTCGCCGCGTTCGTCGAACGCGAACACGTCCCCGGTGTCGCCCGGGCGGGCGGCGGCGAGGATCGCGCTCCAGGTGCCGTCGGCCGGTTCGGCGATGCCGAGCGCGGCGAGCACATTGCCGGAGTCGTCGCGAACCGGCGTCGCGATCCAGCCGAATGCCGCGCCTTCGCGCAATTGCCGCGGCGCGGCGACGCGGTCGGCGTCGCGAAACGGCCGGATGAAGCGCGATTCGCCGCGGAACACCGCCACGAGCTGCGGCAGGAAGCGGTCGGCCGTGACGTTCAGCCCGCAGTACTCCGGGAAGCGCGTCGCCACCAGCCGGCCCGAAGGCAGCACGACGTTGAAGGTGGAATCGCCGATGTCGCGCAGCAGCGGGCGCAGCACCTCTTCCAGCCGCTCGCGCGTGCTTCCGGCGCAGTACCCGGACGGGTGCGCGCCGTCGCCTCCGGCGGCCGCGAGCAGGGCGCGGACGGCCTCGCGCACGCCCGGCTCGCGCGCGACGCGCTCGGCATCGCCGGTTTCCTCCTTCACCCAGACCCGCAGCGCGTTCACCTGCGCATCGAGCAGGCTGCGCATGGTGACGGCGCGGATCTCCTGCAGCGAGCCTTCCACCGCGCGGTAGGTCCACCAGCCCAGCGCCATCAGCAGCGCCGAGGCCGACAGGACCAGGGCGATGCCCGCGGGCGAGAACCAGCCCGCGCGCCCGGTCCGGCGCGGCAGGACCGAGCCGGCGGGGTGGACGGTGGTGGGCTGCGAATTCAGGGGATCACGGGATCACGGGATCGGAACCGCCGCGAGCAGCGTGGCGCCGACGTCCACGCGCCGCGCGGTATCGTTGGCCGGCCGCAGGCGATGGCCGGCGACACCGGGCAGCACCGCCTGCACGTCCTCGGGGATCACCTTGTCGCGGCCCTCGATCAGCGCCCAGGCGCGCGCCGAATGCAGCAGCGCGAGCGCGGCGCGCGGCGACAGGCCGGCCTGGAACTCGGGTGAGCGGCGCGTGAATTCCACCAGCGCCTGCACGTAGTCCAGCAGCGCGGGCGCGACATGCACCGACTGCACGTTCGCCTGCAGCTCCATCAGCTCGGCGGGCGAAAGGCAGGGATCCAGCGTCGCCAGCAGGTCGCGGCGGTCCACGCCCGCCAGCAGCGCGCGCTCGGCCTCGTGCCCCGGGTAGCCCAGCTCGATGCGCATCAGGAAGCGGTCCAGCTGCGATTCGGGCAGCGGGAAAGTGCCGACCTGCTCGGTGGGGTTCTGCGTCGCGATGACGAAGAAGGGCTCGGGCAGCTTGCGCGTCTCGCCCTCGGCGGTGACCTGGTGCTCCTCCATCGCCTCCAGCAGCGCCGACTGCGTCTTGGGCGTGGCGCGGTTCACCTCGTCGGCGAGGATCACCTGCGCGAAAATCGGGCCGGGGTGGAACTTGAACGTGCCGCTGTCGCGCTCGTAGACCGACACGCCGAGGATATCCGCGGGCAGCATGTCGCTGGTGAACTGGATGCGCTGGAACTGCAGGCCAAGCGACCGCGCGAGCACGTGGGCTAGCGTGGTCTTGCCCACGCCGGGCAGGTCCTCGATCAGCAGGTGGCCGCGTGCCAGGATGCAAGCAAGCGACATCCGGATTTGCGCCTCCTTGCCGAGGATGATGCGGTTGGCCGCGTCGAACACGCGCGAGAGCGGCGTTTGCGGCAGGGGCTGGAGCTTCTTGGTCATGAGCATGGGCGGATTCTACCTGCTGCGTTAATATTCATGCACTTATGCCTACTGCCTTCATTACACATCCTGACTGCCTGAAGCACGATATGGGCCGTGGGCATCCGGAGCAGCCGGCGCGCCTGACGGCGATCGAGGACCAGTTGATCGCCTCGGGGCTGGAGGCGCACCTGAAGCGCTACGACGCGCCCCTGGCGACCGACGAACAGGTGGCGCTGGTGCATCCGATGGAATACGTGCTGGCCGTCCGCGAGGCGGCGCCGCAATCGGGCACGGTGCACCTGGACCCGGACACGGCGATGAATCCGCACTCATTGGGTGCCGCGCTGCGTGCGGCGGGTGCCGCAGTCTTGGCGACGGACCTGGTGATGAAGGGCGAGGCGCGTGCCGCATTCTGCAGCGTGCGCCCGCCGGGGCATCACGCCTGCCGCGTGCGGCCGATGGGGTTCTGCATTTTCAACAACGTCGCGGTGGCGGCGAAGCACGCGCAGGCGGCCTATGGCGTGAAGCGCGTCGCGATCATCGATTTCGACGTCCACCATGGCAACGGCACCGAGGACATCTTTGCTGGCGATCCTTCGGTGCTGATGGCCTCCACGTTCCAGCATCCGTTCTACCCGTACAGCGGCACCGAGGAACCGGCTTCGAACATGGTCAACGTGCCTTTGGCCGCCGGCGCCGGGTCGAGGCAGTTTCGGACGGCGGTGGAACAACACTGGATTCCGGCGCTGGACGCGTTCAAGCCTGAGTTAGTCGTGTTTTCGGCGGGATTCGACGCCCACGTCGAGGACGACATGGCGATGCTGCAGCTTAGGGACGACGACTACGCCTGGGTCACGGCGCAGGTGAAGGCGGTGGCGGACCGGCATGCGAAGGGGCGGATTGTTTCCATGCTGGAGGGTGGTTATGCGTTGTCGGCGCTCGGGCGATGCGTGGTGAGGCATGTGAAGGTGTTGGCGGAGTTGGATTGATGGATGAGCCCATCCATCCGGCGCAGTTGGAGGCCTTGAAGCGCGCGACCCCGGCGCAGAAGATTGGACTTGCCCCGGGTACACGGTCGGTTTCCGGATTGAGGTCGTCCCACGCCGTGGCACATAGCCAGGCAGTGGTGCGAACGGGCGGAAGCGCCGAGACACAATCAAGGACTTTTTCGCCCGCTGCACACTTCTACGTTTAGCGAATCAAGAACTGACACTGTGAGCCACTCAAAGCCTTTTCATCGAAACTATCGGGGATTCGTGCCGAGCAGCAATTCCGGCTTCAGCAGCTGGGCATATATTGTTGACCGCGCGTATTCGCAGTCACCTGAACACTACGTTCGTGCATTTCTTCTGATCCAGAAAGACCTCCAACGGATCTTCGAATTCATCGAACCGTCAGATGCAAATCTTGACGCATATTCATACCGAATTCACGAACTTTTCATGCGCACTTGCATCGAAATCGAAGCCAATTTCAAAGCAATCCTAAAGGAAAACATTTTCAATCCGAAGGATCGCGCCGGAGATCCCAGGCCGGAGAAGAATTGGAACATTCACGACTATCGAAAGATCAATAAGACGCACCATTTGTCTTCCTACAGAGTTCATATTCCCATTTGGAGTGGAAGCAATTCTGCATTCGCGCCGTTCAAGGAGTGGATGACTGCAAACGACCTTTCGTGGTACCAGGCCTACAACAAGAGCAAGCACGATAGGCAACTGCAATTCAAGGAGGCAAGTTTCCGCAATCTTCTGTCTTCTATTTCAGGTCTATTGGTACTGCTTTCATCACAGTTTGGCACGCAAGACTTTGCGCCCGGAAGCGAATCGCTTGCTGTAAGTACCGACCGCTACTATTCGACGGAACCGGCACTAGGCGATTTCTTTCATATCGTGTTTCCCAATGATTGGAGTGATGATGAGAAGTACGATTTCGACTGGAGTAACCTGAAGACACAACTGAATAAGTTCCAGAAAATCGATTACGACAATATCTGACCGGACAGATCACGGAACCTACGGATTGAGCCAGTGACGGGAAGCGCGTTCACGTTGATCTCGGCTGTAAATGCCGTCGGCGCGCTCCTAGTCATTGCTCATCTGTATCGCTAAGTTGCCGTAACGACCCGCCATGCTTACGTTTGAATGGAATCCGGAGAAAGCCCTAGAGAACGAGCAGAAGCATGGCGTGGCGTTCGCGGAGGCCACAGAGGTATTCGGTGACGACCATTCCTCCTCCGTGCCCGACCCGGACCATTCGACCGACGAAGAGCGGTACATTATCTTCGGTACGACCAAGCAGGGCAGGGCCCTCGTTGTGTCCTATACTGAGCGCGAAGGTCGAATCCGGCTGATTTCCGCACGGCAGATGACGCCACGTGAGCGAAGAGCCTATGAGCAATGACAAAGACACCCTGAGGGACGAGTACCCCGAGAACCTCATCAGGTCCGGAGTGCGCGGCAAGTACGCTGCGAGCCATCGGGAAGGCACGAACCTAGTGCTGATCGACCCCGACCTCCAGAAGCTGTATCCGGACTCCGAAGCGGTGAATCGCGCCCTGCGTGATTACACCGCCAGGAAAGGTACGGCGACCTAGGGGGGGCGGCGAAGCAGCAAATGTAACCGATCGGTTACATTTGACGCCGCCACACGCTCGCCAACCACGGCTGCTCCTCCCACGGCAACCCCGCCGGCCGGTAGTAGTGCTCCAGTTCCTCGAATCCCGCCCCGGTCATGAAGCGGCGCCACTGTTCCAGGTCGTGATACACCCCGTAGCGTCCGCGGTTCCAGCCTTCCTGGTTCTCCCCGCGCGGAATGGAGCTGAACAGCACGCCGCGCGGCTTTAGCGCAGCGCTCAGTTCCCGCAACACCCGCGTCAGTTCCTGCGAAGGAACATGAAACAGCGAAGCATTGGCGAAAATCCCATCGAAGCGTCCAGCCGGCAGATCCAGCGCAAGGAAATCCTGCCGCAGCACCTCGCACCCGCTGTCCGCACGCGCCATCGACGCAAAGCTCTCCGACCCATCCAGCCCCACGGCGACATGGCCCAGGGCAGTCAAAGCCTTCAGGTCCCGCCCCGGCCCGCAGCCGAAATCGAGGATGGTGAACGGCGGCACGCCCTCGATATGGCGCAGCAGCGCGGCGATGTTCTGGCTGACGTCGTGGTCCTTGGTCCCGGAACGGAAGTCCTCCGCGCGCCGCTCGTAGTGCTCGAGCGTAGCGGCGGAGATCCGCGCGAGTTCGGCCGGATCGAGCCGGCTCAGGCGGCGACCGCCTCGTTGGCGGAGGCGAGAACCGCGCGCGCCGCAGCATCGAAAGCCGAAGGCTCGGGCGAGGCGACGGAGACGCGCCGCGCCTGCGCGAGCCGGGGGAAATTGTTCGGCGCCGAGCGCTTGTAGGCCGGGTCGTAGTGCTCCTCCAGCAGCCGCGCCACCAGCGCAGGCCACTCGCCGTTCGCCGCCATCGCCTTCCATTCACCGATGCGCTCGCGCCCGTGCAGGGTGACCAAGCAATCCAGTTGCAGGTTGAGCGCCGGCAGGTCGGCAAAGAAATGGCGGTATTCGTCCAGCAGCAGGGCCACGCGAGCCTCGCGTGCGGTTTCCAGCAGGACGCACTCGCTGGCGCGCATGCGGGTGATGAGCGCCTCGGGCACTTGCACCTGGCCAATTTTGCGGCTCTCGCCTTCGACGTAGACCGGCTTCGAGGCGTCCAGCTTTTCCAGTTCCGCGAGCAGCAGGCTCTCGAACATCTTCTGCGACGGTTGCGGCCGCTCGGGCAGGTTGCCCAGCACCGAGCCGCGATGGGCCGCGAGGTCCTCCAGGTCCAGCACCTGCGCCCCGGCGCCGCGCAGCGATTGCAGCAGCCGGCTCTTGCCGCTGCCCGTCACCCCATGCACGACGCGGAAGTCGAACGAACCGGGCAGGGTAGCGAGGCGCTCGACCACGTAGCGCCGGTAGGCGCGATAGCCGCCCTCCAGCGTCTTCGCCTCCCAGCCGATCTCGCGCAGGATGTGGGCCATGGCCCCGGAGCGCTTGCCGCCGCGCCAGCAATAGACCAGCGGGCGCCAGCCGCGCGGCTGGTCCATGAGGGACTGCTCGATATGGCGCGCGATGTTGCGCGCCACCAGCGCTGCGCCCAGCTTCTTCGCCTCGAAGGGAGAGCGCTGCTTGTAGTCGGTTCCGACGCGCGCGCGCTCCTCGTTGTCCAGCACCGGGTAGTTCACCGCGCCGGGAACATGGTCTTCGGCGTACTCCGCGGGCGAGCGGGTGTCGATGATCGCGTCGAAGCCGGCAAGCGCGGCTGGCCCGATCGCGACCGAAGGTTTTTCCCGCGGGTTCATCGGGCGGGATTCTACGCCCCGGCGCGCTAGCGCTTCGCGAGCAGCGGCCTGAGCCCCTTCCAGACGTTCTCCAGCAGGAGCGGCTGCGCCTTCTCGTTGGGGTGGATGCGGTCCTCCAGGAACAACTCGCGCTTCTCGCCGAAGCCCTCGAACAGGAACGGCACCAGGGACGCCTTGTGCGCTTTCGCGAGGTCGGCGAAGGCGCCATCGAAGGCATTCGTGTACTCCGGGCCGTAGTTGGGCGGCAGGCGCATGCCCACCAGCAGAACTTTTGCGCCCGCCTTGTGTCCCATGGCGACCATGGCGGCGAGATTCTTCTTCATGGCCGCCACGGGCAGGCCGCGCAGGCCGTCGTTGGCGCCCAGTTCCAGCAGCACCACGGCGGGGCGGTGAGCCTCGAGCATTTTCGGCAGGCGCGCGACGCCGCCGGCGGTGGTTTCCCCGGAGATGCTCGCATTGACGACGCTATAATCCAGCCGCTCTCGCTTCAGGCGTTCCCCGAGGAGCGTCACCCAGCCGCGGTTCGCGGCGATGCCATAGGCGGCCGACAGGCTGTCGCCGAACACCAGGACCACCGGCGTTGAGGCCCGCGCCAAGCCCCCCATGAACATGGAAGCAACCCAGGCGAGCATGAAGACGACGACGGTTCTGAGTGCGCGTGGCATCGGCAAGACGGTGAAGAGCGGCGAGGACGATCTCGTCATTCTGCGCGAAATCGGCTTCGACGTCGCCCCGGGCGAGGCGGTGGCCATCGTGGGCGCCTCGGGCTCGGGCAAGTCCACGCTGCTCGCGATCCTGGCGGGCCTGGACACGCCCAGCACGGGCACGGTGGAGTTGGACGGGGTCGACATATTCAGCTTGGACGAGGATTCGCGCGCGGAGTTGCGTGGCCGTTCGGTCGGATTCGTGTTCCAGTCCTTCCAGCTGCTGCCGGCGCTCTCGGCGCTGGAGAACGTGATGCTGCCCCTGGAACTGGCCGGGCGCGACGACGCGGAGTCCGAGGCGCGCGCGATCCTGAAGCAGGTCGGCCTGGGCGAGCGCCTGGGTCACTACCCCAAGCACCTCTCCGGCGGCGAACAGCAGCGCGTGGCGCTGGCGCGCGCCTTCGTGGTGCGCCCCAAGCTCCTGCTGGCCGACGAGCCCACCGGGAGCCTGGATTCGGACTCCGGCACCGCGGTGATCGACCTGGTGTTTGAACTCAACCGCAGCTTCGGCACCACGCTCATCATGGTGACCCATGACGAGGGCCTGGCGAAGCGCTGCGGGCGGATCGTGCGCCTGGTCGCGGGCAGGGTAGCGCCATGATTGTTCGCCAGGCCTTGCGCATGTTCAGCCGCGACTGGCGCGCGGGGGAGTTGCGCATCCTCGCCGCCGCGCTGGTGGTGGCGGTGGCGAGCGTCACCAGCGTTGCCTTCTTCGCCGACCGCGTCAGCCGGGCCCTGGTGCGGGACGCGCACCAGTTGCTTGGAGCCGACCTGGTGCTGGTCTCGGACCACCCCTGGCGCCAGGCGATTGGCGAGGAGATCAAGCGCCGCGGCCTTGCCTTTGCGCGGGCGACCACGTTCATCAGCATGGTGTTTGCTGGAGAACAGTCCCAGCTTGCGGGCGTCAAGGCGGTGTCGGACAGCTATCCGCTGCGCGGCAAGCTGCGCATCGCGCGCGCGGTGAACGCGCCCGACGAGCAGGCCGCCGCAGGCCCTGCGCGCGGCACTGTGTGGATCGAGGAGCGCCTGGTCACCGCGTTGGAGACGCCGGTGGGCGGCAGGATCCGGCTGGGCAGCGCCGAATTCGAGGTGGCCGCGATCATCACGCTGGAGCCCGAGCGCGGGGCGAATTTCTTCAACATCGCGCCGCGCCTGTTCATGAACGTGGCCGACGTGCCCGCGACCGGGCTGGTGCAGACCGGCAGCCGGGTGTGGCATTACCTGTACGCCGCCGGTCCGCCGGACCGGATCGCCGCGCTGGAAGGCTGGTCGAAGCAGAACCTGGAACGCGGCCAGCGCGTGGACAACCTGGAGAGCGGCCGGCCCGAGGTGCGCGCCGCCATCGAGCGCGCGCAGCGCTTCCTTGGGTTGACCGCGCTGCTGGCGGCGATCCTCGCCGGCGTGGCGGTGGCGCTGGGCACGCGCCGCTTCGTCGAGCGCCACCTGGACGGCTGCGCGGTGATGCGCTGCCTGGGTGCGACGCAGGGCCGCCTGATCACCCTGTATGGCATCGAATTCGCGGTCCTTGGCGTGGGCGCCTGCGCGCTGGGCTGCCTGATCGGGATCGGGGCGCAGGCGGCGATTGCCGCCGCGTTGTCGGAAATGCTGCGCGCGGACCTGCCCGCGCCCACCATGCTGCCCGCGGTGCAGGGCTTCCTGGTGGGCCTGGTGCTGCTGCTGGGCTTCGCGCTGCCGCCGCTGGTGCAGTTGAAGAACGTGCCGGCAATACGCGTCATCCGGCGCGAATCCGGTTCGACCAGAGGTGGCACGCTCGCGGTTTATGCCACGGGTCTTGCCGCGCTGTCGGGGTTGCTCATCTGGCAGGCCGGCGATTTCCGGCTGGGCGTCACCGTCGTGGGCGGCTTCGGGGTCGCGGTCGCGGTGTTCGCGATCGTGGCCTGGGTACTGCTTCGCCTCATGGCGAGCGGACCGGTCGCTCGCCGGATAGGCGCCTCCAGTACCGCGCTTCGCTACGGCCTTGCCAACCTGCGCCGCCATTCGCGCGGCAATGCCATCCAGGTCGCCAGCCTGGCGCTGGGCCTCACCGCGGTACTGCTGCTCACCTTCACGCGCAACGACCTGGTGGACGCCTGGCGCCGGAGTGCCCCGCCCGATGCCCCGAACCGCTTCCTGATCGGCGTGCAGCCCGACCAGCTGGGCGAGGTGCGGCGCTTCTTCGCCGACAACGGCATCGCGCCCCCGGAGCTGCAGCCCATGGTGCGTGGCCGGCTGACGAGCGTGAACGGCCGCAAGGTGTCCGAAGACGACTACACCGAGGAACGCGCGCGGCGGCTGGTGGAGCGCGAGTTCAACCTGTCGTTCATGGACGCGCCGCCCGCGCACAACGAGATTGTGTCCGGGAAGTGGTTCGCGCCGAACGCGGTCGAGGTGTCGGTGGAGGAGGGCATCGCCAACCGGCTGGGCTGGAAAATGGGCGATGAACTCAGCTTCGCGGTCGGCGCCGAATCCTTCGCCGCGCGCATTACCTCGATGCGCAAGCTGCGCTGGGATTCCATGAAGGTGAACTTCTTCGTCATCGCGCCCCCGGCCCTGCTGGGGAAGTTTCCCTCCAGCTACGTCTCCGCGTTCCGCCTCGAGCCGGGCGAGGAGAGGAAGGTCAACGACCTCGCCGCGCGCTTCCCGAACCTGACGGTGGTGGACGTCGGCGCCGCGGTGCGCCAGGCGCAGACCGTGATCGACCAGGTGATCACGGCGGTGCAGGTGGTGTTCCTGTTCGCCATGGGCGCGGGGCTTCTGGTGCTGTACTCGGCGCTGGTGGCCACCGAGGACGAGCGCCGGCGCGAGGCCGCGGTGATGCGCGTCTACGGCGCTTCGCGAGCGCAGGTCACCAACAGCCAGCGCGTGGAGTTCCTCTCCATGGGCCTGCTGGCGGGATCGCTCGCCGCGGTGGGCGCTGCCGCCATCGGCCAATTGCTGGCGCGGCGGGTGTTCGAGCTGGACCTGCCGCCCAACCAGTGGTTGCTCGTCGCCGGCCCGGTGGCCGGCGTGCTGCTGCTGTCGCTGAATGCGTGGCTCTCGGCGCGCAAGGTGCTGTCGGCGTCGCCCGCGCTTACACTGAGGGATGCGCTCTAGCGCCCTTGCGCTGTTCCTCGTCCCGGTCCTTTCCCTCGCCGCCGGCTGGGCGGGGGCGCAACAGCCCTGGCATGGACCCGTGGGGCCCCCTGATGTAACCGATCGGTTACATCCGAAGCCCGCCGCGGCCCCGCCGGCGCCGACGCCGGTCCAGAAGCGCGAGCCACCGCGCTTCCTGCGCGACACGCCGCATGTCTGGCTGGCGCAGATGATTGCCTACAAGTTCAACGACCCGGCCTATGCGGCGGCGCTCGGCTCCCGCGGCCGGATACCGGACAGCTCCGCGATGCCTGAGGAGCAGTGGATCCGCAAGGCGCGCGCGGAAATCGCGCGCGCGCGCAAGGCGCCGGAGGGCGTGCGCGTGCTCACCATCCCGCGCGCGAAGCTCGCGCCGTCGCTGGACGGGCGGATCTATGCCGAGGAATGGAAGGGCGCGCTGCGCGTGGCCCTCGAGCCGGCGACCGGCGGCACCTCGGTCCTGCTCCTCGCACACGGCGGGCAGCTCTACCTTGCCGCGCACGCCACGCCCGACCGGACCGACGAGGGCTTCGACCAGTTCCGCTTCTGGTTCCACATCGACCTGTCGCCCTACCTCCGCAACGAGCGCGTGTTCCTCGCCGGCAAGGGCTGGTTCGGAAACCTGCGCGACGTGTGGCTGCCGCCGGAGCGGGAGGCGATCCAGGAAGCGCCTCCGCCGGGGACGCGCCTCACGCAGAAGACCGACTGGAACATTTTCGCGGGCAGCCGTGGCGCGAGCCGGGTGGACGGTTACCGGCAGTACGAGATGGCGGTGGACCTCGCGGAGGTCGGCGTTTTCGCAGGCGTGCCGTTCCCGGCCTTCTTCGAGATCGAGGGCGATCCAGTGAAGGATGCAGCAGGAAAGTTCCGCTCGCGAACCATCCTGGGCACCGCGGGATCGAAGGAACAGCCCGTCTGGCTGCACGTCACGCCTTGAGCAAAACCCTGAAAAGGACATGAAGTGCGGTTGGGTCGTTAGAATCTTATCGTGAACGAAGCCTTGCTCTATCTCATCGTCGCGCTGTCCGTTGTTGGCGTTGTCCTCGCAATTGTTGGTCTGACCGGCCGAAAAGGGCAGGCGGACGAAGTCAGGGCGTCAGCACGCGATTTGCGCGAGGAACTCGCTGCGGGCGCGGAGCGCACTAGTCAGGCGGTGCTCGCGCAAATGACCTCGATCGCCACGGTACAAAACAACCAGATTGATGGTTTTTCTCGCCAACTTGCGGAATTGGTGGCTGCCAACGAGCGCCGTTTGCAGGACTTGCGCGAAACTGTGGACACCAAACTGCGAGAAGCAAAAGAGGATGCGCGTCTTGGCCGCGATGAGAGCGGGGCGACTCTCAAGCGTTTCGGTGACACGCTGGGCGAGCGCTTTGCCGAAATCCGCCAGACGGTGGAGACGCGCTTAGATACTCTGCAGAAAGACAATGCCGAGAAGTTGGAGAAGATGCGTGCGACGGTTGACGAGAAGCTCCACGAGACCTTGGAGAAACGCCTAGGCGAGTCCTTTAAGCAAGTAGCGGATCGCCTTGAGCAAGTTCACAAAGGGCTAGGCGAGATGCAGTCGCTTGCCGCTGACGTCGGTGGGCTGAAGCAAGTGCTGTCGAATGTCAAGACGCTTGGCTTGGCAGGCGAAATGCAACTTGCGGCGCTGCTTGAGCAGGCGCTTGCGCCGGAACAGTACGCTCGCAATGTTGTGACACGTCCCCGGTCGCGAGATCCGGTGGAGTTCGCCATCCGGCTCCCGGGCCGTGATGTCGAAGGACATATTTGGCTGCCGATAGATTCCAAGTTCCCGATTGCCGACTACCAGACGTTACTTCAAGCACAGGAAGCAGGTGACGTTGCCGGCGCGCAGGCAGCCGCGAAGGCGTTAGAGGCGAGGGTGAAGCTGGAAGCCAAGTCCATCCGAGACAAGTATGTCGAGCCGCCTGCGACAACTGACTTCGCAATCCTCTTCGTTCCCACCGAAGGGCTGTATGCGGAAATCCTGCGCCGTCCCGGTCTGTTCCAAGTACTACAGAAGGACTTTCGCGTAACGGTCTGTGGGCCCGTCAACCTCATTGCTTTCCTGAATAGCCTGCAGATGGGATTTCGGACGCTTGCTATTGAAAAGCGCTCTAGTGAAGTCTGGGCTGTCCTGGGTGCCGTCAAGACCGAGTTTGAGAACTTCGGCAAGGTGCTTGCAAATACTAAGCGCCAACTGGAAGCTGTCACCAATTCCATAGATAGTGCCGAGACGCGCACGCGCCAGATGGCGCGCAAGTTGAAGGGCGTGGAGGCGCTCCCAGAGCCGGTGGCATCGAAGCTTTTGGAGTCCCCTGGCGACGATTTGATTCCGGGCGGATAGCCGGCTCGTGACGGATATCGCGCAGGTACTCGCGGGTGCCCGGCACGTCCCAGCAGCTGCGGAAGCCACCCGCACTGCCTTCATCATCGGCAACACCGGCAAGCTGGGCGAGGAACTGCTCAACGTCCTGCTGGAGCGCCCGGAGTACGCCGCGGTCTACGTCGGCGTGCGCAAGGCCATGAGCAGCCATGTGCCCAGGCTGCATCCGCTCGTGGTGCCTGGGGATCTGTCGACCTGGAACCCCTGCGCCGGCATGAGGCGTGGACCGGAGGATGCCTACCTGTGCATCGAGCCGGAGGCGAAGTCGTTCTGGAAGATCGCCAAGCCCTTCGTCGCGATCACGAGCGCGCAGGCCGTCGCGATCGCGCGCCGCCTGCGCGCCGCGGGCGCGAGCCGCATCGCGGTGATCACGCCGCTGGAGGCGATCCTGCAGATGGGCATGGCCCCCGCGATCCGCGACACCGACGAGCTGGCGATCCTGGGGGCCGGTTTCGCGCGCATGCTGGTGCTGCGCCCGTCGCAGGAAGGCGGGCGGCGCGCCGCGCCCGGATTCTTCGCCCGCGTGGGAGGCGTGGTCACTGGCACGCTGGGAAGCTACATGACGCCGAAGACGCTGCAACCGGTGCGCGTCAGGCGCGCGGCGCAGGTGGCCGTGGATGCGCTCGCCACGATGGACGACGGCGTGCAGGTGATGGGGGCGGAACGGCTGAGGGAACTGGTTGGCGATCCGATGGTGGGCAAGGGCGGATGACAGGCGCTGGTTCGCCCCAGGGCCGGCGCACCGCGCTCATCGTTGCCGTGGCCGGCCTCCTGTCCGCCTGCGAATCTGTTCCCTATATTCCGCCCAGGGGCGCCGCGACCGCGACGCTGGTCATTGAGAACGCCAACTCTGCGCCACTCTCCGCAAGGACCTACGCCGACGCTGCGAACTGCACCGATCCGCGCCAGATCCACGAAGGCATTCGTGCCGGCGGCCCCGTCACCGTGGCCGTTCCCAGCGGCAGGCCGTTCGCGCTCTGGACGAGGGTCGAGTTTCCCCAATCCAGCAAGCGGGAACTGATCGGACGGATTTCCGGCCTGATCGTCTGTAGCGGCTCGATCGAATTTGTTCCGTCGCCGGGGCAGCGCTACGTGGTCCGCTACGAGTACAAGGGCGGGGACAAGCGCTGCGATGTGCTTCTGGCCGAGGAGTACAGGTTCCAGGATGGCACCGCAAGGCGCACCCCGATTCAGCATCGGCTGCGAATGGAGGGAACCTGCAAATGACTTGGAAGACTTTCCCCGGGAGAGCGATTTCCGACGAAGTCATCCCCGCGCGCGCCGGCTGGAGCCGGGAATTGAAGCAGGGCGAGGTGCTGCGCCTGGTGGACCTGGAGGGCAGGCAGGCGGTGGACTTCCTCTGCTACAACGCGCGCGACCACGAGGACCGCTATGCGGCCGCCGACACCATGAAGATCAACGGCAACATCTTCATCGGCAAGGGCACGGTACTGTATTCGGTGAACTGCAACCCGCTCCTCACCGTGGTGGAGGACACGCTGGGCTTCCACGACACCATCGGCGGCTGCTGTTCCTCTGCGCTCAACCGGCGGCGCTATAACAAGCCCGACGATCCCAGCTGCCGGCAGAACTTCCTCGACCAGTTGAAGCGCTACGGCATGGGGCCGCGCGACATGGTGGCGAACCTGAACTTCTTCATGTACGTGCCGGTGGGCAAGGACGGGTCCATGGACATGGGGCCGAGCATCTCGAAGCCGGGCGACTACGTGGACCTGCGCGCGGAAATGGACGTGCTCGCGGTGGTGTCCAACTGCCCGCAGGTGAACAATCCGGTGAACGACTTCAATCCGACGCCGGTCAGGGCGATCGTTTACCAGCCGGCGTACCAGCCCTAGCTGCGGCGTCGCGACGCCTGCGCCGTCCACAGCGCGCAGGCCAGCAGCAGCACCGCCCCCGCCTGGTGTGCGGCGGCCAGCGGCACCGGCACTTTCATCGTCACGGTCGCGATGCCCAGCCCGGCCTGCACGAAGTACATCCCCAGCAGGTGATTCACCGCGAGCCTGGCGGGTGTGCGGACCAGGCGCCACCACAGGATCGGCACGAGCAGCAGCAGGACCCAGAAGAAGCCCCGGTGCGTGAGCTGGATCGCCGCCGGATTCCAGAGGAAATTTCGCCACCACGGCTCCAGCATGAAGGTCTCGGGCGGGACGAAGTAACCGTTCATGAGCGGAAAGGTGTTGTAGGCGTGCCCGGCGCGCAGGCCGGCGACGAAGCCCCCCGAGAGCGCCATCAGGAACACAAGGCCAAGGACGAGGAGGGCGAAGGCGCGCGGCTTGCCGCCGTCCGGCCGCAGCAGGCCGATCGCGATCCACAGCTCGGCGGCGAGGATGGCGAGCGCGAGGCCAAGGTGCGCCGTCAGCCGGAAATGGCTCACGCGCGGGTCGTCCACCAGCCCGCTCTTCACCATGTACCAGCCCATCGCGCCTTGCAGGCCGCCCAGCACGAACAGGCCCGCCAGCTTCCAGGCCAGCGGCGTGTCCAGTTTCCTGCGCAGCAGGAACCAGAGAAAGGGCAGCAGGAACACCAGGCCGATCACGCGCCCCAGCAGGCGGTGGACGTACTCCCACCAGAAAATCGCCTTGAAGCCCTCCACGTCCATGTCCGGGAAGACCTTCATGAACTGCGGCGTGGCGCGGTATTTGTCGAACAGGACCTGCCAGTCCGCCTGCGACAGCGGCGGCAGCGCGCCCACCAGCGGTTGCCACTCGACGATCGACAGTCCGGATTCGGTCAGGCGCGTGATGCCGCCCACCACGATCATGATGAAGACGAGGGCCGCGCAGAGGAACAGCCACGCCGCCACCGAGCGGCGGTCTTGTAGGGTCACGCGCCTAGTCCAGCCCCTCGAACAGCTGCACCTGCACCGGCTCGCCCGGCTGCACGGCGCCGCGCTCGTGCTCGAGCACGATGTAGCAGTTGGCCTCGGACATGGAGCGCAGCACGCCGGAGCCCTGCTGGCCGGTGCTGCGCGCCTTCCAGAAGCCGCCGTCGCGGAACACCACGCCACGCTGGTATTCGGTGCGGCCGGGCACCTTGCGGATGGCCTGCGCCGCCTGCACCTGGACCAGCGGCAGGCTGCAGTCGTCGGTGCGGCCGGCGAGCACCAGCAGCGCTTCGCGCACGAACTGGTGGAAGGTAACCATCACCGCCACCGGGTTGCCCGGCAGGCCGAACAGGAACGGCGCGCGCCGGCCGGCCGAGATGCGGCCGAAGGCCATCGGCCGCCCCGGGCGCATGGCAACCTTCCAGAACAGCACCTCGCCCAGCTTGCCCATGAGCTGCTTCACGAAATCCGCCTCGCCGACCGACACGCCGCCGGTGGTGATGACGGCGTCGGCATTGGCCGCGGCGGTACGGAAGGCGGCTTCTAGTTTGGCTGGGTCGTCGCGCACCACGCCCATGTCGGTCACATCCATGCCCAGCTTCGCCAGCATGCCGTGCAGGGTGTAGCGGTTGGAATCGTAGATGCCGCCCTCGGGCAGGGGCTTGCCGATGGAGGTGAGCTCGTCCCCGGTGGAGAAGTAGGCCACGCGCAGGCGGCGCTTCACGCTGACATCCGCGATGCCGAGCGAGGCGATCAGGCCGAGGTCGGCGGCGCGCACGCAGCGGCCCGCCTTGAGCGCGGCGGCGCCGGCCCTGATGTCCTCGCCGGCGGCGCGGACGTTCTGCCCCTTCTTCTGTCCAGGCGGCACCACGACCTGCTCGCCGTCGCGCCGCACGACTTCCTGGACCACGACGGTATCCGTGCCACCCGGCATCACCGCACCGGTCATGATGCGCACGCACTCGCCCGCGCCGATCTCGCCCTGGAACGGGCGCCCGGCGAAGGCGGCGCCGATTTCCTTCAACGTCACGTCGCGGTCCGGCTGCAGGTCCGCGCCGCGCAGCGCCCAGCCGTCCATGGCCGAGTTGTCGTGCGCCGGGACGTCGATGGCGGAGACGATGTCCTCGGCCAGCACGCGGCCCAGCGCCTCGCGGGTACCGACGCGCTCGGATTCGCGCAACGGTTCCAGGCAGGCACGGATCGCCGCTCGCGCGGTGTCCACCGGCAGCGCGTCCGGGTCGTAGCCGTCCAGGCAGCTCACTGTCTTCGTCAGGCTGGTCATGCCTGCTTCAGTTCTTCCACGGTATTGATGTTGCGGAAGGCGTCGGCTTCGTCGTCGAACGGCACCTCGGCCACCTTCAGCGTCGCGTACCAGGCGTCGATCTTGCGCCCGCCGGAGGCGAGGAAGGCCTCCAGGTGGCCGCGCACCGCGACCCGCACCAGCGAGAACACCGGGTGCGGCTGCTCGCCGGTCCTGGCCACCGCGAGGTCGTTCTCCCCGAGCGCTTCCACCAGGCGGTCGACCAGGTCGGCGGGCAGGAATGGTGAATCGCAGGGGACCGTGACGGCGAGCGGGCGCGTCGCGGCGCCCAGGCCCGCGTGCAGCCCGGCCAGCGGCCCGGCGAATCCGCCGACGGCGTCCGGCACCACGGGGTGGCCGAAGGCGCGGTAGGCCTCCAGGTTCTGGTTGGCGTTCACCACGATGCCGTCCACCTGCGGCGCGAGGCGCGCGATGACGTGCGCGACCATGGCTCGCCCATGCAGGAGCTGCAGGCCCTTGTCCACACCGCCCATGCGCCTGCCCTGGCCTCCCGCGAGCACGATGCCCGTGACGCCGGAGCTCACTCGACGACCCTGGAGATCACGATGCTGAGGCCCGACGCGGTGGAGGCCACCGGCGCGCTTGCGCCTTCCAGGTCGCCCTTCTGCGCGATCGGATTGCCCGACTTCGAGATTCGCGCGGCGACCACCACTTTCGCGTGCGACGACAGCGTCATGCCGGGCGCCATCGCCATGCTGTCGTCCAGCGTGAAACGGTAGGGCAGCGCGGCCACGGTGGTGCGCGCCACGGCGAGCGGCATGCGCCCGCCGTCGGCAGGGCGCGCAATCACGAACACGATGTCCCCTGGCGAGGCGGCGGCGGCGAGCTTCGGGTCCAGGCTCACCGTCCCGTTCACCGCCGCGAGCGTCTCCATGGGTTTCTTCGCGGGCGCCTTTGCCGCCGGCGCCGGAGTCCCCCCGGCTGCGGCGAGCTTTTCGGCTTCCTCCAGGCTCCCCTGGAGCTGGCGGGCGAACTCGGATTCGGGGGGCACCGTGGCCAGCGCCTTCCTCCAGTAGCCGGCCGCCGCGGCGTGGTTGCCAGCCTGGAACTCGCCGGCGCCCACCAGCGCGAGCGCCTTGAGGTGCTGCGGGTCGGCGGCGAGTGCGCGCCTTGCGAGCACCATCGGCTCGCCCTCCAGCCTGCGCCCGCGCGTCACCGCCAACGCGTCGGCGTAGTCCGCGAGCACGTTGGCATCGTCGGGCAGCAGCTGCGCCGCGCGCGCGAACGCCTGCACAGCCCGGTCGTGCCTGCCCAGCGCCGAAGCCGAGCGCCCCAGCAGCGCCCAGCCGTCCGGGTCATCGGGGGACTTCTGCAGGCGGTCCCAGAGCTTCTCCACCATGGCATTGAGTTCGCCGTCGCCGGGTTGCGCCATGGAGCCGGCGGCATGCGTGGCGTCGCCGCGAACCAGGGCCTCCGGCGCGCCCAGCCGCCAGTAGCCCAGGCCGGCGACGACCGGGACTGCGAGCGCGACGACGACGGCCGCCAGCGCGTGCGGGCTGCGGGGCGACTCCGCGCCGGTCGCGCCGGATTCGGCGACGATGCGCCGTTCCAGCTCGCGCACCGCGCGCTGGAACTGGTCCTCGTCCAGCGCGCCGCGCTCGCGCTCGGCGCGCAGTTCCGCCAGCTGCTCGCGGTAGATCAGGGAATTGACTTCTTCCCGGACCGCCCCGGCGGCGGGCTTTGCACCGCGAAGGAGCGGCGGCAGGACGAAGGCGAGCGCCACGGCCGCGAGCAGCGCGGCAAGGGCGACGAACAGGGTCACTGGCGGTCCTCTTCCCTGCCCAGCGCCTGCGCGACCAGGCGGCGCTCCTCGGCGCCCAGGTCCGACTCCGCGACGGCGCTGCGGCGGCGTCGCGCCATCACGGCCACGGTGACGAGCGCGAGCGCGAGCAATGCGAACGGGCCCACCCAGAGCAGCACCGTGCTTGATTTGAACCGCGGCTCGTAGAGCACGAAGTCGCCATAGCGCGCGACCATGAAATCCAGGATTTCGCCGTCGCTGCGGCCGGCCTTCACCTGCTCGCGCAGCTCGCGACGCAGGTCCCCGGCCAGCTCGGCGCTGGAATCCGCCAGGGTCTGGTTCTGGCACACCAGGCAACGCAGCTTCTCCGACAGGACGCGCAGCCGGGCCTCCTCGGGCGTTTCCTGGGCCAGCGCCGACAGGCACAGCGCGAGGGCAAGAGCGGCCAGGGCGCGCCCGATCACGGCATCGCCTTCAGCAGCGGCATGACCTTGCCGGAGACGATTTCCGGCGTCAGCGCGCCGATGTGCTTGAAGCGGATCACGCCCGCGCCGTCGATGATGTAGGTCTCCGGCACGCCGTAGACGCCGTAATCAATGCCGACGCGGCCCTCGGCATCCATCACGGAGAACGCGTATGGGTCGCCGAACTGCTTCAGCCAGCGCTTCGCGTCCTCAGGCTGGTCCTTGTAATTGAGGCCCAGGATCGGGATCACGTCCTGCTTCGCGAGCGCGACCAGCAGCGGGTGCTCTTCCCGGCAGGTCACGCACCAGGAAGCCCAGACATTCAGCATCCAGGCCTTGCCTTTCATGTCCGCTGGCCGGAAACGCTTGTCCGGCTGGTGCAGCACCGGCAGCTCGAAGCCGGGCGCCGCCTTGCCCACCAGCGGCGAGGGGACTTCGCGCGGATTCAGGTCCAGGCCGGCAAACAGGAATCCGGCGATGACCAGGAACAGCGCCAGCGGAATGAGCGCCTTCTTCACGCGCGCGCCTCCTGCGCCGGAGTTGCAACCGCGGCGCGCGCGCGCGAGCCGACGCGATAGCGCCGGTCGCTGGCGGCAAGTGTCCCGCCCAGCGCCATGATGACGCAGCCCAGCCAGATCCAGCCGACGAAGGGCTTGACGTGCACGCGCACGGACCAGGCCACGGCGTCGCCCGCTTTCCCCACGGGCTCGCCCAGCGAAACGTACAGGTGGCGCGTGACGCCATAGTGGATCGCGGCCTCGCTCATGGGCATGGTCTGGACGCGGTAGACGCGCTTCTCCGGGTGCAGCACGCGAAACACCTCGCCGCCGCGCAACACGGTGATCTGCGCCCGCGAGGCGTCGAAGTTGGGGCCGGCGCGCTCGCGCACGTGGTCCAGGCGGAAGTCGTACCCGCCCAGCGAGACGCTCTGGCCGGGTTCCAGGCGCACGTCGCGCTCGGATTCGTAGCTCTTCACCAGCGTGACGCCGATCACGAACACGCCGACGCCGGCGTGGGCCAGGCACATGCCAAGGAAGGCCGCGGGAAGGGTGGAGAACCGCTGGGCGCGCAGGCGCTGCGCCAGCGTGACTGCGACCGAGCCGAGCAACCAGAAGGCCAGCGCCAGGCCGGCGGCGGTGAGCACGCTCCAGCGCCCGAACAGGAACGGCGCGGCGATCGCGAACAAGAGCACCGCGGCCGCGACCCAGCGCATTTTTCCCGCCAGCCCCGCCGCGTCGCCCTTGCGCCAGCTGATGAGCGGTCCGATGCCGGCCAGCAGCAGCGCCGGCGCCATCAGCGGCGCGAACACCGCCTCGAAATACGGCGGGCCGACGGAGATCTTGCCCATGTTGAGCGCGTCGAGGAACAACGGGTACAGCGTGCCCAGCATCACCGCGGCGGTCGCCACCAGCAGCAGCACGCTGTTGGCGAGCAGGAAGGTCTCGCGCGACACCGGCTCGAAGCTGCCGCCGGCCGTCATGCGCTGCGCCCGCCAGGCGTAGAGGGCTAGCGACCCGCCCACGACGATCACGAGGAACGCCAGGATGAACACGCCGCGCTTGGGGTCCGTGGCGAAGGCGTGCACCGAGGTCAGCACGCCGGAGCGCACGAGGAACGTTCCCAGCAGGGAAAGCGAGAACGCGAGGATGGCGAGCAGCACCGTCCAGCCCTTGAACAGGCCGCGCTTCTCGGTCACCGCCAGCGAGTGGATGAGCGCGGTGCCCACCAGCCAGGGCATGAACGAGGCGTTCTCCACCGGGTCCCAGAACCACCAGCCGCCCCAGCCCAGTTCGTAGTACGCCCAGAAGCTGCCCAGGGCGATGCCCAGGGTCAGGAACACCCACGCCGCGGTGGTCCAGGGCCGCGACCAGCGCGCCCAAGTGGCATCCAGCTTGCCGTCCAGCAGCGCGGCGATGGCGAAGGCGAAGGCCACGGAAAAGCCGACGTAGCCCATGTAGAGCATCGGCGGGTGGAACACCATGCCCGGATCCTGCAGCAGCGGATTCAGGTCGCGGCCGTCGGCCGCCGCCGGCAGCAGGCGCTCGAAGGGGTTGGAGGTGAACAGCATGAATGTGAGGAAACCGATGCTGATCAGGCCCATGACGCCCAGGATGCGCGCCAGCATCGCCTCGGGAAGGGTGCGGCTGAACACCGACACCGCGAGCATCCAGAACGACAGCATGAACACCCACAGGAGGAGGGAGCCCTCATGGCTGCCCCAGGTCGCGGCGATGCGATAGGCGACCGGCAGCGCGGAATTGGAGTTGGTGGCGACGTTCACCACTGAAAAATCATTGGTGTAGAACGACCAGCCCAGCGCGGCGAAGGCGAAGGCCACGAACACGAACTGGCCCTGCGCCGCGGGCCGGGCGAGGGCCATGAAGGCGGGCACGCCGCGGGCGGCGCCGACCAGGGGCAGGGTGCCCTGCACCAGCGCGATGGCGAGCGCGACGATCAGCGAGAAATGGCCGAGCTCGGGGATCATGCGTCGATCACTTTCCGGTCACCAGCGATTTCGACGCGCGCTCGGCGCGGACCTTGGCGGCACCTTGGTCGTGTGCCTTCTTCAACGCCTCGGCCGCCTCGGGCGGCATGTAGTTCTCGTCATGCTTGGCCAGCACCTCGGAGGCGCGGAACACGCCGTCGGGCCCGAGGCGCCCCTGCGTCACCACGCCCTTGCCTTCCTTGAACAGGTCCGGAAGGATGCCGGTGTAGGTCACCGGGATGTCCTTCGCGGTGTCGGTGACCACGAAGTCAACGGTGAGGCCGTCGGCACGGCGCTTGAGGCTGCCGTCCAGCACCATGCCGCCGAGGCGGAAGGTCTTGTCCAGCGGCGCTTCCTTCGCCGCCACCTGGGTCGGGCTGAAGAAGAACACCAGGTTGGACTGGAACGCGTTCAGCACCAGCGCCGCGGCGACGGCGAGGAGCGCCAGGCCGCAGGCGACGGCGACGAGGCGGCGGTGACGGGGCTTCATGCCGGGCTTCATGCGGCCCCGGCCCTGCGGTTGCGCCGCGCCAGCAGCCAGACCTCCAGGCACACGCACAGCGCCGTCACGCCATAGGAGCCCCACACGAAGGCGCCGTAGCCGCCCATGGAGAGGAATTCCGCCGCGCTGCCCCAGTTCATGCCTTGGCCATCCGTTGCACCCACGCCATGTCGCGTCCCCGCTCGCGCTCCAGGATGATCGCCCGCGCCCGCGCCAGTGACGCGGCGATCGCATACATCCAGGCCGCGAACACCATCACCAGCATCCCGGCCAGCATGGTCGCGGCCATGGACGGGGCGCGCGTCAGGCTCACCGAGGCGCCCTGGTGCAGCGTGTTCCACCACTGGACGGAAAAGTAGATGATGGGGATGTTCACCACGCCCACCAGCGCCAGGATCGCCCCGGCGCGGTCGGCGCGCTGCGGGTCGTCGATCGCTTCTTTCAGGGCCATGAATCCTAGATACAGGAACAGCAGGATAAGTTCCGAGGTCAGGCGTGCATCCCACACCCAGTAGGTGCCCCAGGTCGGCCGGCCCCACAGGGCGCCGGTCCACAGGGCGACGAAGGTGAACATCGCGCCGGTCGGCGCGAGCGCCGAGGCCATCATGCCGGACAGGCGCGTATTGAGCACCAGCCCCAGCCCCGCCCAGCCCGCCATGACCAGGTAGATGAACATGGACATCCAGGCCGCCGGGACGTGGATGAAGATGATGCGGTACGACTCGCCTTGCGTGGCGTCGGTCGGGGCGACGAAGAACGCGATCCAGAGTCCCGCGGCCGCGAGCAGCGCTGCGGCCCAGCCGAACCACGGGATCAGCCTCCCGGCAACGGGATAGAAGGCCTGCGGAGAGGCGAGGGAATACAGCTTAGAGAACATCGCGGAAGAGAAACTCAATCGAGGGCGACGCGTAGCGCCGCGCAGGCTGCCCAGAGGCCGAATAAAAAGGATACCGCAAGTAGCGCGCCAAGCAGCGAAAGATGCGCACCCGGCGCGAGGCCCGACAGCGAGGCGGTGACCGCGCCGGCGCCGAACACGAGGGCCGGGACGAACAACGGCAGCACCAGCAGGCCGGTGAGCACGCCGGCGCCGCGCACCCCCAGCGTCAGGGCGGCGCCCGCCGCGCCGATGAGGCTCAGCACCGGCGTGCCGAGCAGGACCGCCACGAGGAGCACCAGCTGGGCGTCGCCGGGCAACCCGTACTGCAGCCCGAGTACCGGGGCGATGAGCGCCAGCGGCAGCCCCGTGGTCAGCCAGTGGGCGGCGACTTTCCCCATCACCACCGCCGGCAGCGGCTGCGCGGAGACCAGCATCTGCTCCAGGGTGCCGTCGGCGAGATCGGCCGCGAACAGGCGCGGCAGCGACAGCAGCGCCGCGAGCAGCGCCCCCACCCAGATCACGCCCGCGGCCATGGCGCGCAGCTGGCCGGGTTCGGCGCCGGTGCCCAGGGGAAACAGGCTCGCGACGATGACGAAGAAGATGAGGACGTTGAGCGCATCGCCCCTGCGGCGCAGCGCGACCAGCAGGTCGCGGCGCAGGACGGCGGCGAAGGCAGCGCTCATGCGCGGCTCATGCGCCCAGGACCACCGTCTGCGTTGCGCGCGCGGCTATGGGCACCTCCTGGTGCGAGGTCAGCACCAGCATGCCGCCACGCGCGAGGTGCGCCTCGGCCAGTTCGCGTACGCAGGCGATGCCTTCCTTGTCCAGCGCCACGAATGGCTCATCCAGCAGCCACAGTACCGGCGCGCCGGCCAGCGCCAGGCGCGCCAGCGCGGCGCGGCGCTTCTGCCCCTGCGAGAGCACGCGCGCGGGAAGTGCGGCACGCGAAGCCATGCCGAAGCGCTCGAGCGCGGCCTCGAGCTGCGCGCCGCTGGTCGCCAGGCCCGCCAGGTGCGCCGCGAATGCGAGGTTCTCGGCCACGGTCAGTTCGTCCTTGAGCGCAGGCGAGTGGCCGACATAGGCAAGCTCATGGCCGTACGCCTCCGAGAGTTCGCCGATGCGCTCGCCGCGCCAGCGCACTTCGCCCTCGGCAGGGCGGGTCAGGCCGGCGAGGATGCGCAGCAGGCTCGTCTTGCCGCTGCCGTTGGGTCCAAGCAGGCGCGCCAGGCCACCCGGCTCGAGCGCAAGCGAGAGATCCGAAAACAGGCGCCGCTCGCCGCGCTCGCAGGCGAGCCCGCGCGCATCGAGCCCCGCTGGCTGTCCGCTGCCGCTAGGGATCGACAAGACTGAAACGGATGATCTCGTCCGGCGTCGACACCTGGCCGAAGGAACCGCAAAGCGCGAGATCGCCGCTGGCGAGCAGGGGCACCTGGTCGGTGAAGCGTGTTTCTGTGTTCGAGCCCGCAGGGCGCATGCAGGTGCCGTTCGGGCTCAGGTTGGCGATGAACGGCATGCCGCCGCCCGGCCAGAATATCCTCGCGTGCTTGCGCGACACATGGCGCAAGGGCACGTTGATGTGGTTCTCCGGGCCGCGGCCGATGGACACGGTGCCGACCGCGGGATCGAATCGAAGCTCCGCGCCACCCACGATGATCACGACCGCTTTGGTCATTTTCGCGCCAGGGGCATCGGATGCGGCAGGTGCGGCGGGCGCGACGGCCGCCGCGGGAGCGGCAGGCGCAGCAGGTGCAGCAGGTGCAGCAGGTGCAGCAGGTGCAGCAGGCGGAGGCGGGGCGGGCGCGCGCGCCAGCGCGGCCGGGGTCGCGGGCAGCGCCCCTGGAATCGTGGGCGCGGTCTTCGGCGCCGCATCCCCGCCGACGACGCAGAGCGCCTGGATGCCGTCGATTGCGCCGCGCGACTCGAAGGTGATCGCTTCCGCGCCGGACGCCGCATCGGCAAGCGCCTGGTCGGCAAGCACCTCATCCGGGCCGGCCTTCTCCATGAGCAGGCCGGCCGCGGTGACCGCGTCACCGGAGACCTTGCCGGCGATCACGCGGACCGCGCCGTAGGAGATTCCGGCGCGCATCCGCACGATGGCGGTCGACGAGGCCTTTCGGGTACGGAAAAGCTTGTTGCGGATCGCGATCGCAGCGGCGACCGCGTGGCGTGCATCCGGGAAGCTGCTGAGAGTCGCGTCTCCCACGGTATGGGTGACCACGCCCCTGTTCGCGCTGACTGCGTCGCTGATCATTGCCTTTGCCTGCCCGACCTGCTGGTGGCCGAACCAGTCCTTCAGGGTCGTCACGGCGGGGCCGTCCGCGGCGATCTCCTCCTGGAAGATCTCGACGAACAGCAGTCCCTGCGCGTTGCTCAGTCTGGCCATGTCGCGCCTAGGCGTCCACGCTCAGCGCGCTCTTGGGCGTCGCGATGCAGGCGAGGCAGGAACCCTTCTCGATCTCGGCGCCAGGGGGGCTGAGGTAGTCCACCTGGCCTTCGCGGATGGCGGTGACGCAGGTGCCGCAGTTCCCCGCACGGCAGCCGGAGTCAATCTGGATGCCGTTGGCTTCCGCGAACTCCAGCAGCGAGCCCGCCCCCGGCCACACCAGGGTGCGATTGGAGCGCGTGAAGGTCACCTGCAGGCCGGCCGCCACGGAAGGTGCCGCCGCCTGCGCGCCCTTCTTGACCGATGCCGGCCCGAAAGCCTCGAAATGCACGCGCGCCTCGGGCACGCCCCATGCGGCCAGCCCTTCGGTGATCGACTGCATCATCGGCGGCGGACCGCAGATGTAGAAGTCGAAGTTGTTCACCTTCAGCATGCGCTTGAACAGGTCCACGCCGACCCGCTCGGCGACGTCGTAGTGCTCGCCCTGGCGGTCCCCCGGCAAGGGATCGGAGTAGCACACCACCACGTGCAGGTTGCGGTGCGCGGCGGCGATCTCCTTGAGCAAATCCTGCATCACATGCTCGCTGCTGTTGCGCACGCCGTAGAACAGCCATGCTTCGCGGCCGGCCTGGGTCGCGGCGAGGTGCCCGAGCATGCTGAGGACCGGAGTGATGCCGATGCCGCCGCCGATCAGCACCACCGGACCGCGGTGTTCGACGTCGAGGTGGAAGTGGCCGCTTGGCGCCTTCACGTCCAGGAAGTCGCCGACCCGCAGCCGCTCGTGGAAGTGCCCGGATACCAGTCCGCCCGGCGCCTCGGGTTGCGACGGCGGCGGCGGGATGCGCTTGATCGTCACGCGGTAGTAGTCGGTGTGGTCGGGACTGTCGGACAGCGAGTAGCAGCGCGTGACTTCGCGGGTCTGGCCTGGAATCGGCACCCGGAAGGTGAGGTACTGGCCCGGATAGAACGGCGGCAGCGGCCGGCCGTCGTGCGGCACCAGATAGAAGGAGCAGATGCTGTCGGCCTCGAGCACCTTGCCGTCGATGCGGAATTTCCGGAACCCGGACCAGGCCGGACCCTGCTGGCTCGCGAGCCGGGAGACTGGCGCGCTGACCTGATGCAATCGCTCCACGAACACCGCGCGCTCGTCCTGGTGCAGTTCCGCGAGCCGCGCCTGGCGCATGAAGGCGCCGTACGCGAGCAGGGCGAGGTACGCCGCGCCGAGCGCGGCGGCGGCCAGGGCGATGGAGTGGACCAGGATGGCCATCGCGCCGGGCTAGAACTTGCGCCGCAGTTCGAACCTCACGCCGCTCAGGTCGCGCGCGCCGTCGCGGTCAGCGATGATGGCGTCGGCGCGGAAGATCCACGCCCGGTCAAGGTTGAGCTGGTAGCGCAGTCCGAGCGCGAGTTCGCGGCCCGGGACGCCGCGGTTGGCGGCGTCCCCGTGCGGACGCACCATCGCGATCTCGGCCACGACCTGCTGGCTAAGGTCGAACAGGTACTGGATGCCGAGCGCGCCGCCGTAGGTGTTGTTGGCGGTGTCGTTCAGCTTGGGGAATCCGGTCAGGCCGTCGGTCTCGAAGTTGATGCCGGTGTTCTTCAGGATGCCGCCGGCGTCCACGGCGCGCGCCACGGACTGCGGGCGGTCGTTGCCGTAGAACAGGTTCAGGTAGGGCACCAGCGTCAGCGGCTTGTGGGTCACCAGCGAATTCTCGATGAGCAGCAGCGAGCCGTTCGCGTTGCGGCGCACGCCGGCAACGGGGCGCTGGCCGAAGTTGTGGATCAGGCGCACGGAATTCGACAGCCAGCCGCCGTAGCGCCGGGTGAACGCGATCGCCGCGTTGTTGTAGCCCTGGTTGGCGAAGTCGTCCTTGGGCTTGACGCGCGCCAGGCCGAGTTCCCAGTAGCCCTCGTTGGCTTCGATGAACGCGGTGGCGCCGAACAGGCGGTTTGCCTTGGTCGCGAGCCCGGCACGGTCGACGATGCCGGGGGTGTCGACGTTGTCGACGCCGGCGAAGAACGTGACGTCCATGTTCGAGATGTCGAGCAACGGGCTGTTGCGCGCCGGGATGGTGAACGCAAAGCCGCCGAAGGCGTCCTCCAGCCAGACGCCGTTCTGGAACAGCAGCGGGATCTTGCCGAACGTGAAGGGCAGGTCGAAGGACTGGTAGCGGTCGGTCCAGCCGGACATCAGCGCGCCCAGGTCGCCCTCGAAGAACAGCGCCTCGGCCTTCACGTCGAGCCGGTTCTCGCAGTGGCCGCCGCCGTTCTCGCGCACGCAGCCGGTGAACCTGCCGTCGTGGTCCAGCGGGCGGAAGAAGGCATGCACGCGCTCGGTGCCCGTGATCTTCCAGTCCACGTCCAGGTTGAGCCGGGTGGCGAGCACGCTCTGGCGGACGGCACCATTGTTGTTGCGGGCGATGGCGGTGCGCCAGTCGCCGTAAATCGAGAACGCGTGGTCGGTGGGGTTCTTGCGGCCCAGGCCGGTGCCCGGCGCGCTCAGCGGACCGCTGTCGTAGATCGGCCGGCCCAACTCGATCAGCGGGCGAGGGTTGCGCACCGCGGACTTGCCGCCATAGATGCGCAACTGGTCCTCGACGCTGTAGGGCTTTTGCTCGTAGGACGGGTCGGGGCCGAAGGTCTCCGCCTTGTGCGGCACCACGACTGCGTCCGGGGCCATCTGCCGGGGGCCGCCCTTGTCGTCGGCGAGCGCCGGCGCCGGGATGGCCGCCAGCGCAAGGGCGAGCGTCGCAAGGAGGCGCGCCTTCCTGTGAACTCCGGTCGCAGACATCGGCGTCACTCCTTCACCTGGAATTCGACCGTGTACGGATGGATGTCGAGCATCCATTCGTTCATCGCGCGCTCCATGTCGCTGGTGGCGCCGACGAAGCGCATGAAGTAGATCGGCTCGGCGCGGCTGCGCAGGCGCACCGCGAGGCGGTACTTGCCGGGCTTCGCGACCAGTTCGGCCGGCACGGTGTAATTCGCCATGCGGCTGCCCAGCGGCGGCAGCGAGCGCGATTCCATGCGCACGAAGGGCGGGTGGTTCATGACCGACACCGGCTGGCCGGGTGGCCGCAGGAACGGCAACTGGTCGATGTCGAAGTTGACCGGCAGGTACATCTCGCGGTCGGTGCCCTTCACGTTGGTGGTGAGGAACTTGGTCTGCAGGTTGAACAGCTGCCGGTCGAGCGGTAGCTTGCCGGCGCGCACGTCGGTCGAATGCAGGTCGGCCATGTCACCGATGCTGTCGAGGTGGCCGCTCTCCCAGAGCCGCTTGCCGTCGGGGCCGATCAGCGCCACGTTGAGCCAGATCTCGGGCTGCGCGCCCAGGGACCCCGAGGGCAGGTTGTGGCCGGGATCGGTGTTGGTCACCCGGTAGGCAAAGCTGAGCGGCCGGCCGGCGCGCGCCTCGGTGAAGAACGGGCCGTCGATGCGCGAGCCATTCTCCATCACCTGCTTGCGCTGTTCGCGCTTGACCTCCAGCAGGCGCAGGTTCTCCTCCACCACCGACCAGGCTTTCTTGCGGTCCTCGGCGTCGGCCCATTCCTCGGGGAAGCGCAGCTTGCGCTTGCCGGACTCGACTTCCTGCTCAAAGTCGTCGCTGCCCCACTTCGCGCGGTAGTCGAACTTGAGCCAGCGCTCGATCGTCCACTCCTCGGTGCCCTCGGTATTGTGGTGCGGGAAGATGCCGGGGTGGGTGATCGGGTAGCCGGGCCCGTAGAACGAATGGTTGCTGCGCTTGCGCGTCGGATTGAGCGTGCGGCCGTTGCGCATGCCGTCGGCTGCGGGACCGGTGGCGTAGCCCTCCGCCTTGCCGGGAACCTTGCCCATGTGGCAGTCCTGGCAGGTGATGCCCTGCTTGCGCGCGGGAGACGAACGGTACTGGTCCCAGACCACCTCCAGCTTGATGCCCAGGTTCACCGCGACCTGGTGGCAGGAGACGCAGAACTCGGCCTTGTCGATCTGCTCGAACTTGACCCCGGCGGTGTGGATCTTCGTGCCCCGCGCCTTGTCGTTGGTGGCGATATTGAAGCGGCCCGGATTTTTCACCGCCTCGGCGACACCCTCGCCGCCGCCCGGCCCGTAGACCGGCGCGAAGATGGAGCCCGGGACGATGCGGCGCTCGCCGTTCGCCTTGGCGTACTCGTCCTGGACGCGATGGCAGCTGATGCAGGTCACGCCTTCGCGCGACACCTGGCTGCGCTTCCACAGCGGCAGGTCGCGCGATTCGCCCTGCGTGGTGCCCACGCCCATGTGGCAGCGCACGCAGAACGTGCCGATCGAGGGCGCGAGCTCGGTGATCTTCTGCTCGAACTTGTGGAACATCGGCGACATTCCGGCGTAGGCGTGGTTGGAGACCCGCCATTCGTCGTAGATCTGCTTGTGGCACTCGCCGCAGCGCGCGGCGCTGGGGTACTGCTCTTCATTCAGGACCCGGGCGTGCGCTTCGCCGGCCGGGGCTGCGGCAGGGGCCTCCGCCGGTGCCGCGCCGCGGGGCTTGCGCTGCGCGCCGGACTCGCCCGGCGCCGACAGCACGCAGGCCACCAGGATCGCCGCGAGGGCCGTCCAGCGGCGCCTGCGCGACGGGTTGCGGACCATGTCCCGCTGCTGGCTGAACTCCTCGGTCATTTGCTTGCTCCCCTTGTTCGGAAACCGAGATTGAAGCGATGCGGCAGGTGATAGGCATGGCAGACCTGGCAGCCAGCATTCACCTGTCCTTCACGATGGCATTCTACGCAAGCTTCGGCGCGAATCCCAAGGAAGTTGCTCTGGTAGGCCTCGGGTTTGGGCGCCTTGGATGCGAAGTATTTCGCGTAGCCCGAGCTCGGGTTCAGCTCGTGGCACGCACGGCAGCCGGCATCCGGGTCCACAAGCGCAAGGTGCGGGGCGTGGGAGTAGCGGTCATGGGGCGAGGCCGCCTTGCCGGCGCGTTTCCAGGCCGCCTCCAGTCCCCCGGGCTTGGCCAGCCTCACCGAGGCGCCGTGGCACTTGCCGCAGGCGCCCGGGCCATCCGGATCGAGTACCTGGTCGAGCGCGGCTGCGGCGATCTGCTGCCGGTCCTTGTCCTTGCCCTCCGCCGCGGCTGTCCGCAGGGCCTCGATCCAGGCCTTCAGCACCGGGTCGCCGTGGGCGGCGCGGTAATGAAGCGCCGGTTTGTCGTCCGAGGTGTTGCCTGCGATCCAGCCAGCGACCCCGTCCTTTGCGCCACGATCCGGCAGGTCGCGGCGCGCGGCCCAGGCCGCCCCGGTCTCGCGCGCGGTCTGGCCGGCCAGGCCGGCGAACAGCGCTTCGGAGGACTTGCGCCGGGTTGCATCGCCGCCGCCGGCGGCCAGTTCCACCAGCGCCTCCGTGCCGCCGCGCGCCATCGCCTCCCAGAGCTTGCCCAGGCGGCGCGTGGCGGCCTCCTCGTCGCCCTCCAGTTCCATGCCCAGCAGGAAGGACGCAGCCGGTGTCAGGCGCTCCTGTTCAAGCACCACGAACTCGGCCTTGCCGACCTGGCCCTCATGGCAGGTGGCGCAGATCTCGGAATAGGGCTTGGGCTTCACCTCGCGCGTCGCGCCTTCGACGCTGTGGCAGGCAGTGCATTTCTTCTGCGCATCCGCGGCGAACGCCGCCGCGGCCTTGGAGGTGCGCGCGACCTTCGGGTCGCCGAAGTACTTGCCGATGTGGCGGCTGTGGTCGAAGTGGATCGCCCCGGGACGGTCGAACGGATAGTTGGCCGGGAAGGGCGTGTGCCCGGAGGAGAAGCTGTCGAACCGCTTCTGGTGGCAGTTGGCGCAGACGAAGTCGGGAACCTGGGCGATCTTCGCCGCCGCGCCCTTGTGCTCGGTGTGGCAGCGCGCGCAGGGCACTTCGCCGAACGCCGCGCCCTTGTCCGGAGCGGCATTGTGCGCGCGCATCGCGCTGCCCGGGAAATCGTGGCAGTCCAGGCAACGGGCGCTGGGATCGTTGCCGCGGAACGCGGCCGCGACCCAGCCGAGCGCGTCCTTCTCGTGGCTCGCGTGGCAGGCCGCGCAGCCGCGCTCGCGCGTGAATCCGCCGTGCACGCTGGTGAGCTCGCCGGCGTCGATCGCGCGGGGGTTGACCATCGAGGGCGCGGTGGGATCCAGGCCGACAAGCAGGACAATGCCCAGCGCGATCGCCAGCAGCGCGGAAAAGTGGCCGCGCAGCGAGCGCAGGCTGCGGCGCGGCACGCATGGCGGATGGCTGTGCGCGCAGCTGCCGTCGGGCAGCGGCCCGCGGTCGCACTTGCCGCCGGCAAGCTTGGGCCGGCGGCATTCCCAGCGGTCCCCGATGCGCACCGGCGCGCACTCGAAGCGCCCCTGGCAGCCGCCGCCGGCGTCGGGACCCTGCCAGCACGGCTTGCGCCACATCGCGCCGCGGCCGCAGCGGTACGGCAGCATCGGCCGCTCGTACGCAATGGTCTCGTGGCGGAAGCTGCGCGGTCCCTTCATGCGTCTCTCAGGTTCGGCATGGCGTCACAGTGCGTAGATGTTCACCAGGAGCAGGTGCCAGAGCACCAGCAGGATCAGGACAGCGGCCAGCGGGACGTGCAGGAACAGCCAGTACTTCAGCGCGCCCTGCATGACCAAGTGGGCGTCCAGGTGGCTTTTGCGTGTTGCCAGCGCCTCGATCTGGTCGAGGTAGGCGCGCTCCGGCTCGCTGAGGTAGCGGGCGAGTGCGGAGATGTGGCCACCGATCCAGCGCGCTGCGCGCCGGCCGCCCAGCAGGTGGCTGACCAGGAAACGCGGCTTCCAGAAATACCAGTCCAGCGACTCGTGGTAGTAGCGGCCCAGCGTGTCCGAACCCAGTTGCTGCATCGCCTGTACCACCACCGCCTCGGCGCGCTCGCGCAGCTCGGCGATCTCGTGCGGAATGCGCTCGTAGACGATCTCGCTGTCGAGGTCGGTGAGACGCTTGGGCAGCAGGCGCTCGAGGACGTAGCCCGCGAGCCCGGTGAGCGCCACGCCGTAGAACGCCAGGGCGAGCGCCTGCTCGTAGACGCCGCCCGGCCAGAGGCTGCCGGCGTGCTGGAAGTACAGCGGCACGCAAATCGCACTGACGACCAGGTGCGCCCGCATCCAGGCGCGCGCCGTGCCCAGCGGCAGCACCAGGACGCGCTTGCGCAGGCCGAAGCTGCCCAGGAACAGCATCGCCGCCATCAGTGCATAGCCGGTCACCAGCGAGGCGTTGCCCAGGCTGCGCTCGGTGTGCCAGGCAAGGAGGCTGACCAGGATCCAGGCCGCGATCGCCGCGAACCACGCCGTCAACAGGCCGCGGGCCGGGCGCGCCGGCGCGTAGGCAAGGGCGTCGCGCCACAGTTCCGACGCCAGCCGAAGCGTCTCGCGCATGCCGGGCCTAGAGCTCCGCCGCCTGCGCCACCAGCGACTGAAGGTCGGCGCGGCGCAGCGCCCCGTGCGGGCAGGCACGCTCGCATGAAGGGCCGGTGGGCAGGGAGAAGCACAGGTCGCACTTGGTGGCCTTGAGGATCGGCTCCTGGGATGCCGGGTCGAGCAGCGCGCGGCCGTCCAGCTCGCGGATCGGCACCAGGCGGATGTTGTCGTACGGGCAGGAGTTGGCGCAGGTGCCGCAGCCGATGCAGGTGAGGTCATTGATCACCACCGCGCCGCCCTGCACGGTGCGGTGGATCGCGCCTGTCGGGCAGCCGATCATGCACACCGGGTCGACGCAGTGCATGCACGCGTTCGCCACCAGCCACTTGCCGAAGGTGTTGCCGGCGCGCACGAAGCGCGGATTGCCGCCGTGCGTGTCCGCGCAGGCGCGCACGCAGTCGTCGCAGCGCACGCAGGCCTCGAGGTCGATGACCATGGTGCGCGTGCCGTTGATGTAGCGCTCCTCGACCGCCCACTCGAGGAAGGCGTCCTGCGCGATCGGCCGCGACGAGGCGTCAATCAGGCGCGCCGCGGGCGGGCGCAGCTTCGGGAACACCAGTTCCGCAAGAGCGGAGTAGGGAATCCGGAGCACGTGCAGGTAGCCCAGCGCCGTCAGGCTGGTCTCGTAGGGGCAGTCGTGGCCGCTCTTCCAGGCCTCGTACAGCTCGTCCAGGCCGTAGTGATCGCCGTTACGCAGGTAGGTCAGGGTGCGCGAGCCCTGGCCGAGCTGCATGGAGACGCGGCCAAAGCCGCCGGTCACCAGCAGCAGGCCATCCGGGTAGTCGCCCTGCTGCGCGACCGCGGGTTCGATCGGAGGCGCCGGCCGCTCGCTGCCCTTGCCGCGCTTGAATTCCAGGTACCACTCGAACGAGCCGTAGGTTTCGAACAGCGTGGCGGCGGCCAGTTTTTGCAGCGACTTCGGGTCAAGCCCGGCGAGCAGCGGGTGCTCGGCCAGGTGGATGCGCAGCTGGTTGTCGCGGTAGCTCTGTTCGATCTTCGTGCGCCAGGTCTCGTCGCGGTTCTTGATGTCGCGCAACGCCTGCCAGCGCATCTCGAGCGCAGTGCATTCCGATTCGGCATACACGGTGGCCGATCGCTGCACCCTGCCAAGCGCGGCGATTTCCCCGAACAGCGTGCCCGGCGGCAGGATCGCGGTCTTCCACGTTGCCGCGAGCTGGGGTACGCGGCGCTTGTCCGCCCGCGGATCGACGCCGGCACCGAACAGCTGGCCGATGCCGTCCGGATCGAGCAGCGAATGGTGCTGCTCGCTGGCCCCGCGCGACTCGCCGGCGTGGTAGCGCGACGTGTCACGGGTCTCGGGCGTCTTCGACTGGCGGAACAACTGCAGGAGGGAGTCCAGCGCGGAAGTCTTGGCCTCGACCGAGCGCCCGAGCAGGTGCTGCGGCAGGCCAGGGGGCAGGACCACCCGCACCGTGCCGGAGAGGACAAGGAACGCGGAATTGCCGTAATCGCCGTCGCGCACCAGGATGTCGCCGGGCTGGAAGTGCACGATGCGGCAGTCGTTGCGCACGATGCCACGCAACGGCGCCGAGGCCGGGAACTTGCTGGCGTCGATGGTCGCGAACTCGGGGCGCGCGAGCAGTTCGTCGACATGCTGCTCGGACATCGCGCCGTCAAAAGGCGTATCCCAGCGCTTCGGGCGCTGCAGGACCTGGAGCTCGCTCATGCCGCGACCCGCCCGGCCGCCGGATTACTTGTAGCTGCTCTTGGCCGGGAGCTTCACCTTCGCCGACAGGTCCTTGCCCTTGAGCGCTTCGGCGAGCTTGCGTCCCGCGTCCGCGCTGGGCTTGTCCAGCACCGCCTTCACTTCCGGCACGTCGGCCACCGGCTGCAGCGCCGCGCGCGCGTCCTGCGCGCGCTTCTTCTGCATCGCGGTGAATGGCGCGCTGCCGCCGGCACCGGCGGCGGTTGCCGACACCAGCTTGGCAGCCTGGCCGATGACATAAAGGCGGGACAGCTCTGCCGGGGTCATCTCGGCGTTGGTGGTGACGTTCGGCGGGTAGTAGCGATGGCGGACCGAGCCCTGGGAATGGGCGACCAGCTCGAATTCGGGCTCGCCGGGGTGTCCCGCATCGAGCATCTTCGCCAGCACGTCCGGCTTCAGCTTCGGATTCGCCAGGCCGTGGCACTCCATGCAATTCGCGGCGATGTCATAGGTCATGAAGGACCAGATCATCCCGGCCTTGCGGGCATCGGCATGGCGCTTGTCGCGCTTCGCCGCCGGTTCCTTTTTCGGGTCGTCGATGCCGTCGCCGTAGAAATTGTGGACGTCGCGCCAGTCCGAGGACGGACCGTGGCAGCTTTCGCAGGACGGCCCGGAGGACACCTGGGGCTTGCCCGCGGCCGAGGCCTTGGTTTCGGTGAAGTGGCACATCACGCAGTTCGCGTTGGCGCGCATGCTGGTGGCGCCACCCGCTGCGGCGAGGATCTTCTTCGCCTTGTCGCTCTTGTGGATCTCCTGGAAGCCCTTGAAATGCCTGGTTTTCTTCCAGACGTCGACCTCCGCCTCGTGGCACTTCTCGCACTTGCGGTAGCCCTCGTTGAAGGGCTGGGCGATGGCGCCACCAATGGTCAGGCCGGCGAAGAACAGGAGCGCGAGAACTGCACGAATCAGCATGAATCCCCCCTTAAATTGTTCTGCTTCTTGATTCCAGATCTGCGCCCGGTTTGCGGCCAGCGCTTCCCGGAGCGCAGTCGGAATATACCCCTGAGCGCGTCACCGGTGAAGGTGTGTGGCTAGGCCGCCCGGCGCAGTTCGCTTCTGTATGCGCGCGGCGTGCGCCCGGTCTCGCGCTTGAACATGGCGCAGAACGCGGACAGGCTGGAATAGCCGAGGTCAAGCCCCACTGCCGTGACCGGCCGGCCTTCGGCGAACCACGCCAGCGCCCGCAGCAGCGCCGCGCGCCGGCACCAATCGCCGAAGTTCATGCCGAGGTCGCGCTTGAAATGCCGCTCCAGCGTGCGCCCGCTCATGCCGTGCCGCGCGGCGACCGCTTCGCGGGTGGGCGCAGCGCCCGGCTGGTCGAGCAATTCCGCGCAGACCCGGGAAAGGGGCTCGGCGCGGGGCATGGGCAGGTTGTACGGCAGGCGGGCGAGCTTCGCCAGTTCGTCCAGCACCAGCCGCATGACACGCCCGTCGGCGCCGTCCTCGTCGTACTGGACCGGGACCTCGGTCGCGCGCTGGATCAGCTCGCGCAGCAGCGGCGTCACCGTGAGGACGTGGCACGCGTCCGGCATGCGCGTGGCGGCTTCGGGCTGGATGTAGAGCGTGCGCATCTTCACGTGGCCGGAGGCGCGCACGCGGTGGGGTACGCGGGGCGGCATCCACACCGCGCGCATTGGCGGCACGACCCAGGTTTCGTCTCGGGTATCCACAGTCATCACGCCCTCGGAGGCGTAAATCACCTGGAAGCGAGGGTGCGCGTGCCAGTCAATCTCGTGGTCCGAAGGCAGGTCGCGTGCCATGGCCGCGACGGGCCGGGGGACGTTCTGGTAGTCAACGGCCGAGGTACTGCGGATGGGCGCGCGCGTGGGCGTCATGTCTTATATTCGACAATGATTGTCCAACATGCGAAAGAAGGACGCAAGCGGGAAAGGCACAATCCACCTATGCCCAACAACCGCTTCCTCGTCCCCTTCCTCAACCTCGGGCATCTGCTCGACCACCTGGCCATGCTCGTGTTCCCGACCGCGGTGGTCGCGATCGGGCGCGAATGGGGACGCCCGTACTCGGAACTGCTGCCGCTCGCGCTGGGCAGCTTCATCGCCTTCGGCGCCTTCGCCATACCCGCCGGCTGGCTGGCGGACCACTGGAGCCGCTACAAGGTGATGGTGGTGTTCTTCATCGGGATCGGGCTGGCGCTGTTCGCGACTGGCCTGGCGCAGTCGCCCTGGCAGATCGCGTTCGGGCTCACTGCGGTGGGTGCCTTCGCCGCCATCTACCACCCGGTGGGCATCGCCATGCTGGTCGTCTCGCCGGAGAAAATGGGCAAGATGCTGGGCTGGAACGGGCTCTGGGGAAACATGGGCCTCGCCTTCGCGGCTTTGCTCACCGGCGCTCTGGTGGACAGCTTCGGCTGGCGCGCCGCGTTCTTCGTCCCGGGGGTGCTGTGCGTGGCCGCAGGCGTGGCGTTCCTGCTGCTGGTCCAGGATCCGGGCAAGGTGAAGAAGACTTCCAAATCGCTCGGCCTGCACATGGACACCCGCATGCTGGCGCGCATCATGGCCATCATGCTGGTCGCCACCGCTTGCGGCGGCATCATCTTCAATTCGACCACCATCTCCATGCCCAAGGTGTTCGACGAGCGCCTGCAGTCGCTGACCCAGACCAGCTTCGGCGTCGGCGCGCTGGTGGCGATTGTCTACACCATGGCCGCGTTTGCGCAGGTGCTGATGGGCGCGCTCATCGACCGCATGGAAATGCGCCGGCTCATGATCGCGGTCGGCCTGGTCCAGATCCCGATGCTGTTCCTTGCCGCGAACCTGGAAGGCTGGTGGATGCTCGGCGCGGCGCTGCTCATGATGCTGGCGGTGTTCGGGCAGATCCCGCTGAACGACGCCATCGTCGGCAAGTACGTCGCCGACGAGTTCCGCGCCCGCGTGCTGGGCGTGCGCTACGTGGTTTCGCTGGGCGTGGCGGCGGTCGCGGTGCCGCTGATCGCCGCCCTGCACAAGACCGAGGGCGGTTTCGCCAATGTGTTCATGGTGCTGTCGGTGCTGGCTTCGGGAATCTTCGTGGCCGCGTTCTTCTTCCCGACGCGCGCCGAGCTGACGGCCGAGAAGGCGCGCTCCGCAGGCGAAGCGCAGGCCGCCTGAGCGTGCCGCGCGCGAGCGGAGCGCCGCGGCCGCTGGACGGGGTGCGGGTGCTCGATTGCGGCACCTTCATCGCCGCGCCGTACTGCGCCACGTTCCTCGCCGAGTTCGGCGCCGAGGTGGTCAAGGTCGAGATGCCGGGCACCGGCGATCCGACGCGCCATTTCGGCACGCCCACGAACTGCGGCGATTCGCTGGTGTGGTTGTCGGAAGCGCGCAACAAGAAATCGGTCACCATCGACCTGAAGAATCCGGCGGGCGCGGAACTGCTCCTGCGCCTGGCTGCGAAGGCAGATGTGCTGGTGGAGAACTTCCAGCCCGGGACGCTGGAAAAGTGGGGCCTCGGCTGGGAGGCGATGAAGGCGCGCAACCCGCGCCTGGTCATGGTCCGGATCTCCGCCTACGGACAGACCGGGCCCTACAGCCCGCGGCCCGGGTTCGGCCGCATCGCCAATGCCTTCGGCGGCATTTCCTTCCTCGCCGGCGATCCGGACCGGCCACCAGTGACGCCCGGCTCGGCGACGCTGCCCGACTACCTTTCGGGCATGTATGGCGCGATGGGCGCGCTGATGGCCTTGCGCGAGCGCGACCGCAGCGGCGCCGGACAGGTGGTGGACATAGGGCTCTACGAATCGGTGTTCCGGATCCTCGATGAGCTGGCGCCCGCGTTCCAGCACAGCGGCACCGTCCGCCAGCGCATGGGCGCGGGCACGGTCAACGTGGTGCCGCACAGCCATTACCCGACGAAGGACGGGCGCTGGATCGCGATCGCCTGCACCAGCGACAAGATCTTCGCGCGCCTGGCCGCGGCCATGGGCCATCCGGAATGGGCAGGCGAGGGCCGCTGGGGCACGCTCGCGCAGCGCGAAGCCGAACGCGCAACCGTGGATGCCGCGGTGACGGAGTGGACGGGTCGGCACGACCGCGAAGCGCTGCTGGACCTGTGCAGCCGCGGCGAAGTGCCCTGCGGGCCGGTCTACGCCATCGACGAAATATTCTCGGATCCGCAGTACGCGGCGAGACAGAACATCGCGTTCATCCCGGAGCCCAGATTGCCTGGCGAACGCGACCTGGCGCTGCCCAACGTCGTGCCGCGGCTGGAGGCCACGCCGGGTCGCATCGACTCGGCTGGCCCGGCGCTGGGCGCGCACACCGGGGAAATCCTGCGCGACTGGATCGGGCTCGCGCCGGGCGAGATCGAGGATCTGAGGCGGACCGGCGCGATCTGATCCGGTCGGCTCAGGCCGCCTTGCGCTCGATCAGGGCGAGGATTTTCGGCAGCGCTTCGTCCGCCAGCGCCACCAGTTCGGCGCGCGTCCGGTTCTGCACCGGATGCGGCACCCACACCAGCCCGGCGGCGAAGCCGAGCGACTTCATCTGCGCGTCCGCCGCCTGGCGGAAGGCCTCGGTGGCCACGCCGCATCCCGGGATGCCGCGCCGGTCGAGATTCTGCAGGTCATGCAAACTGCACGACGTACAGGAACCTCAGTCGGCGAGCCCTTCCACCACCACGTCACAGCGCTCGACGATGTCCGCGAGCACCGCTTCCGGCGCGGGCTTGGTGTGCGTGGGCTTGGCGAAGCGCAGCACCTCGAGTCCGCGCGCGCCCAGCCGCTCGGCGAGCGTGTCGAGGAACTCCTCGCTGCGCTCCTTCGAGATGCAGAGCAGCCCGATGGCGGCCTTGGAGAGGTCCGGCGGTGGCGCCAGCCTTTCGCGCTGCGCCGCCGCGGTTTCCGCGGTCGGGTCGCGCATTACGTAGCCGTCCTGCGTCATGTCCCGATCTCCTTTGATACGACTTGAACTTCGGTATGGCGGCGCTGGGCGGACCAGCCACCGATGACGGCGGAAAAGAGCCCGCCGCTCGCCCCGGCGCGCACCACAAGCAGTCCGCCGGGATGGAACTTGTCCACGATCTCGTCCGCGCGCGACGGATCGAGGCCCTCGGCGACGCCGCCGGCGCCCTGCACCAGGTCCTTCGCCGGGCGCTTGAGCGCCTGCCACAGCCCGGCCTCGATTTCCTTCCTGCCCCAGCCGGCCTGCTTGAAGATGTCGTAATGGTCGGGCGAAAGCACGAGGATCGCATGCGACCACTGCGCGAGCTTGGGGTGGCACACCGACCACAGCGTCAGCGCCAGCGAGCCCGACAGGCTTTCCGGGTCGCGCGAGCGCTGGTCGCAGACCGCGTGCACGCCGTCGCCGTGGAACAGCGTCACGGTGGATGAACCGCGCCGATGGCCGCGCGCGACGTTGAGCGGCATCCACTCCGGATCGGTCTCGTCCTCGGCGAAGCAGAAGGTGTACTTGCCCGGGTTTCCCAGTATGGATCGATCAATTTCCTGCGGCCGGCCGCCGCCCACGTTGCGGATCACGAGTTGCAGCGCTCTGCCGATGGTGGCATTGGCGCGGTTGCCCTGGCCGAGCGCGTTGCCCGCCCAGTTCATGCCGATGCGCTTCGTCACCGGTCCGTTGACGATCACCACCGGGCCGGAGAACCACAGCGTCGCCAGCAGGCCGTGCATCGAGAACTCCGGCTTGAGCGCGGCCTCGATTGCCGCCAGCACCACCGGGAAGTACTCCGGCCGGCAGCCGGCCATCACCGCATTGATGGCTGCTTTCTCGATGGTGCACTCGACCAGGTTGGGCGGGATCAGGCCGATGACCTCGTCCGGCTTGCGCGTGGTGCCTGCCAGCATCCTCGCGATGCGCAGGTCGGTGGGCGGGATGACGGGCAGGCCGTCCGACCAGCCGCGGTCGTAGGCGACCTCGTGCGGGTCGTCCAGCTCGGCCACTTCGATCGGGCGCGAGGCGAGCTTGAGGTCGCCGAATTTCAGGGCGAGGCGCTCCGGCATGCCCGGGTCCATGGTGAGGGAGCCGCAACCGGGGCGCGAAGGCGGCAACGCCTTGCCGATGTCGGCGATGCCGGTGAGCCTTGCCCAATCGGCGCGGTTCCAGCCCTCGGTGCGGGCGACCTCGCGGCCGCCCTCGAGTCGGATGAGCGTCGGGACGATCTCCACCTTGTGCTTCCACGACTGCGCCAGGGACCGGTCGTCCAGCGCGCCGCCGGTTTCTTCGGGGAACGCGGGGTCGTCCTGCGAGAAGAGCGTGAGGGGGGCGCGTGCTTTCAGGCCGGCGAGCACCGGCCCGACCATCTGGCAGGTCTCGCATTCGCGTTTGACGAGGACCAGGAATTCGGCGGCCATGCGGCGAACCTTGCCACGAGTGATGGCGCCTGAACAACCCTGAACTGCGAACGCGTCCACTTTCGCTGCGAGGGCCACGCCCGCGCCGCCCTGGGCGCCCAAATGTTACCGATCGGTAACATTTGCCCGACGTAAGCCGCGCAGGCGCTCCCAGGCGCGCCTGGTGCGCTGCGCCCGCGCGCCGCTCGCGACCTTGAGCAATTCCCGGTCGCGCCCCCACCTGAGCGCCGCCGGGTCGGCGGCCGACTTCATCCAGAACGCCTCCGCTTCCCCGATCAGGTCGCTGCCGATGGCGAGCGCGCCCGCGAGCGATATATGCGTCTCGGCGTTCTCCGCAGGCATGTCCGCGATCTTGCCCAGCGCCGCCAGCAGCGCCGACAGACGCTCGATCCAGCCTTCCGGCCAGGACAGCCGCTGCGCCTCGCGCATCAGGTAGGACAGCACCGCGGCCTGGACGTGGATGTCCTCCACAGTGCGGAAGCGCTTCACATACTGGTCGTAGCCGTCCCCGGGCAGGAGCGCCGATTCCTCCACGCGCACGCCTTCGAACTTCAGGCGCGCATGCGGAACCTCGGGCACGAAGCGGGTCGGGGGCATCTTCTCGACAGTGACGCCTGCCGCTCCGGACGCGACTCGCGCAACCTTCAGCGACGGGCGCTCGCCCTGAGCATCGGCATCGCGTGCCGCCACAAGGAACAGCCCTCCGTCCGGCCCGAGCGTGGTCCAGCGCTTGGCGCCGTCGAGGATCAGGCCCGAGCCGTTGCGCCGGAGCGTGGACTTGATTGCCTTGGGCGAGTTGCCATCCTCCTCGGTGACGCACAGCGCGCAGATGCGGTCCGCCGGCAGGTCGGGCACCAGCGCGCGCAGCGCGGCCTGGTATCCGGAGGCGAATGCCCAGCCGACGCGGTCGGCGACGAAACCGCCGACGATCGCCTGGTGGATCGGGTCCGGGTGCTCCGCGGCAATGGCGCGGTGGCGCGGCCACCAGTCGGCGACTGTTTCGCAGGCCAAGGCGGCGGCCTGGGCGGCTGGCAGCTGCGGCAGCATGGAGGCGGAATCAGGCCAGCGCGGTGGCCTGCGGCGCAGTGCGCAGCAGCCGGTGCTGGCCGGTGAAGGCGAGGTAGTGCCGGCCGCTCGCGCGCCCGAGCATGGTGAGTCCGACGCGGCGCGCGATGTCGTGGCCCATCTGGGTCAGGCCCGAGCGCGAGACCAGGAACGGAATGCCCATCTGCGCGCACTTGATCACCATCTCCGAGGTGAGCCGACCGGTGGTGTAGAAGATCTTGTCCGAGCCATCGATGCCATCCAGCCACATCCTGCCGGCGATGGCATCCACCGCGTTGTGGCGGCCGACATCCTCGACGAACATCAGGATCTTGATCGATGCGGGTCCCGCGACCGCGGCGAGGGCGCAGCCGTGCACCGCGCCCGCCTGCTTGTAGATGGTTTCGTACTTGCGCACTTTCTCCACCAGGTCGAACAGCTGGCTGTCGGCGAGGCGCACGTCGTCGCGCAGGCTCAGCTTGTCGATCTCGTCCATCAGGTCGCCGAACACCGTGCCCTGGCCGCAGCCGGTGGTGACGGTGCGCTTGCGGGTCTTCTTCAGCACGTCCTTCACCTTGCCGGAGGTGGTGACCGCGGCCGAATCGGTTTCCCAGTCCACCTGCACCGCCTTGATGTCGGCGATGGAATCGACCAGGCGCTGATTGCGCAGGTAGCCGATCACCAGCGCCTCGGGCGCGTGGCCCAGCGTCATCAGCGTCACCAGCTCGCGCTTGTCCAGGTACAGGGTAAGCGGGTGTTCGCCCGCGATGGAGGTCGGCACCGACTCGCCGCGCTCGTTGATCGCCTCGACCTCGAAGGTGGCCGGGCGCGCGGCGTCAGTGAGGACCGGACGGGATGCCGCTGCCACCAGCTTGCGCCTAGCCGCCAATGTAGGACATCTCCACTTTGCGCTCGCGTGTCGTCTCGGCGGTGCGGATCTCCGAGTAACGATCCGCGCGCGCGCGCCAGACCGCGGCAATCGTGTCGCGCAGGTCCTGGTCCGTGGCGCCGCCCCGCAGCAGCGCCTTGAGGTCGTGGCCCTGTTGCGCGAACAGGCAGGTGTAGAGCGAACCGTCGGTCGACAGGCGCATGCGGTTGCAGTCGCGGCAGAAAGCCTGCGTCACCGACGCAATGACGCCGATCTCGCCGCCGCCGTCCTTGTAGCGCCAGCGCTCGGCGACCTCGCCCGCGTAGCCCGCTTCCACGGGCTCGAGCGCAAAGCGCTCCCCGATCCGGTGCACGATCTCGGCGGACGGTATGACATCGTCCATGCGCCAGCCGTTGGTGCTGCCAACGTCCATGAACTCGATGAAGCGCACGACGTGGCCAGTGCCGCGCCAGCGTTCGGCCATGTCAAGCACCTGATGGTCATTCACGCCGCGCCGCACCACCATGTTGATCTTCACCGGCGCCAAGCCCGCGTCGCTCGCGGCGCGGATGCCATCCAGCACCTTTGCCACCGGGAAATCGGCGTCGTTCATGGCACGGAACGTGGCTTCGTCCAGCGAGTCCAGGCTTACCGTGATGCGGCCCAGGCCGGCGGCCTTCAGGTCGCGCGCGTGCTTCACCAGGGTCGAGCCGTTGGTGGTCAGCGTCAGGTCGGCGCCCAGCGGTGCCAGCATTCCAACCAGCTTCGGCACGCCCTTGCGCAGCAGGGGCTCGCCGCCGGTGAGACGGATCTTCTTCACCCCGAGGCCGACGAACACGCCGGCGAGGCGCGCGATCTCCTCGAAGCTGAGGATCTCGGCGTGCGGCAGGAACGGGTAGTCGGCGTCGAACACCGCGCGCGGCATGCAGTAGGTGCAGCGGAAGTTGCAGCGGTCAGTGACTGAGATGCGCAGGTCGCGCATCGGGCGGCCGAGCGTGTCGGCCAGCTTTCCGCCGTCATAGCGCGGCGCCGGCGCGCTGGCGCGGCCGGAATGACGGATCGGAATAACCTTTTCTTTCATGGTGCTTTTCGCCGCAAAATCATAGCAGAGGGTATAGTCGCGCGAATGGAAATACCGAGGAGAACGCTCGCAGTAATCATGCAGCGCCGCACCACCAGCAACCGGTGGGAGAGCGTGCAGTGGGAACCCTGGTCGGTGATCGAATCGGAGGAACCGGCGGGAGCGCCGCGCCTGCTCGTGCAGGAGCCGGCCTTTGCGCAATGGCTGCACCCGGGGTTCCCGCTGGAGCTGCATCGCGACGAGGCCGAGGGCTATTACCTGAACGTGTCTTCCGGATCGCCGCGCATCTTCGTGCTCTGGCGCATGGACGAGGATAGCGGAACCGCGCTGCCGCTGCAGGTCACGGCGAGCTATTACGAAGGCGGGCGCTGGCTCGACGGCGGCAACTCGGTGGACAGCGTGTCCATGTCTCCGGAATTGTTCGCCTGGGTGGGCGAATACGTCGAAGCCAACTACCGCCCGGAACCGAAGAAGCGCATCAAGCCCCGCTCCTTCCTGCACCCGAAGGACCGCCCGCAGCGATGAACGAGGATCGGGAGCCGTTCCTGTCGCGCTGGTCGCGGCGCAAGGTCGAGGCGCGCGAGGAAGTTGCGCCACCGCAGCGGGAGCCCGAAGCGGCGCCGGTGCCTGCAGTTGCACAGGAACCGCCGGCGCCGCTGCCTCCGGTCGAGAGCCTGACGACCGAGTCTGATTTCAAGCCGTTCATGGCCGCCGAGGTTGCTCCGGAAACGCGCCGGGCCGCGCTGAAGAAGCTGTTCGCGGACGCGCGCTACAACGTGCACGATCCGTTCGAGGCCTACATGGAGGACTATACGAAGGAGGATCCGATCCCGCTGGAAATGCTCAAGCGCCTCGACCACGCACGCAGCGTGCTGTTCGAGGAGCCGAAGCCGCAGGCCGCGGCGACGCAAGCACAGGCTGAAGCCGCCGCCCCGCATTCCGACCCGCAGTTGGACTCAAAAATGGATCCACTGGATGGCGCTGCAAAACAAGACGCTTAAGCTCTGCTCCTGCAACGGCACCATCCCGGTGGACGCGAAAGCGCTCGGCGTGGCGCTGCACACCGAGCTCTGCCGCAAGGAGGCGGGCGCGTTCCAGGCGGCGCTGTCGGATTCCGACCTGATCGTCGCCTGCACCCAGGAAGCGCCGCTGTTCGCAGAACTGGCGGAGGGCGCGAACTCGCAGGCGCGCATTTCCTTCGTCAACATCCGCGAGTTGGCCGGATGGTCCGCCGAAGGACGCTCGGCGCAGCCCAAGATCGCGGCGCTGATCGCCACCGCCGCGCTGCCCGAGCCCGAGCCGGTGGCGCAGGTGGACTACCAGTCCTCGGGCCAGATGCTGATCGTCGGCCCCGCGGGCGCCGCGCTCGACTGGGCCGAGCGTCTGTGCCAGTCGCTGCAGGTCAGCGTGCTGCTGACCGAAGCAGGCGCAGGAGAGCTTCCGGCTGAGCGCCGCTACCCGGTCTGGTCGGGCAAGCCGCTGGCCCTGTCGGGCTGGCTCGGCGCATTCGACATCGAATGGCGCCAGGAGAACCCCGTCGACCTCGAGCTGTGCACGCGGTGCAATGCCTGCGTAAACGCCTGTCCCGAGGGCGCGATCGATTTCACCTACCAGGTGGACCTGTCTCGCTGCAGGTCGCATCGCGCCTGCGTCAAGGCCTGCGGGGCGGTTGGCGCGATCGACTTCTCGCGGCCCGAGGCCCGGCACCGGGAAACCTTCGATCTCGTCCTTGACCTGTCGCGCGTGCCGCTGCTGCGGATGCCGGACCTGCCGCAGGGATATGCCGCGCCGGGCGCCGATCCGCTTGAGCAGGCGCTCGCGGCGCAGAAGCTCGCCGCGCTGGTGGGCGAGTTCTCCAAGCCGCGCTTCACGCACTACCGAGAGCGCATCTGTGCTCATGGCCGCTCGGGCAAGACCGGCTGCACGAAATGCCTCGACGTCTGTTCCACCGGGGCCATCCGCCCCGATGGCGATCACGTGCGCGTCGAGCCCCACTTGTGCGCGGGCTGCGGCGGCTGCGCGACAGTCTGTCCTTCCGGCGCGCTGACCCATGTCGTGCCGGGCATGGCGCAGATCGGGGCGCGGCTGAAGACCATGCTCTCGACCTACGCGCAGGCGGGCGGGCGCGACGCATGCGTGCTCGTCCACGACCTGCAGGCGGGCCGCAAGCTGCTGCATGAAGTCGGCCGGCGCGCGGGCCACGGCTCGCGCGGTCAGGGCGGGAAAGGCGCAGGTCGGGGGCTGCCGGCGAGGGCGATTCCGTTCGAGGCCTTCCATGCCGCCTCGGTGGGGATGGACTTCCTTTTGGGCGCGCTCGCCTACGGCGCCAGCCAGGTCTGCGTGGTCGCCCCTCGGCTGGGCGAGACGGCCTATGTCGCCGCGATGCGAAAGCAGATGGAGTTCGCGCAGGCCATCGTGTCGGCGCTGGGCTACCCGGGCAGCCGGTTTTCGGTGATCGAGGCGGAAGATGCGGCGGCGCTGGAGCAGGCGCTGTGGAGCCTCGCGCCAGCGCCCTCGGTGAAGATCCCCGCGACCTTCAACCTCGCGGCCGAGAAGCGCGGCACCCTGGATTTCGCCTTCGAGCATCTCGCGAAGCACGCGCCCGCGCCGAAGGACGAGATCCCGCTGCCCGCCGGGGCGCCCTACGGCACGCTGGCGATCAACAAGGACAGCTGCACGCTGTGCAAGGCCTGCATCGGCGCCTGCCCGGAATCCGCGCTGCTGGACGCGCAGGAGGCACCGGCGCTGCGCTTCATCGAGCGCAACTGCGTGCAGTGCGGCCTGTGCGCGGAAACCTGCCCGGAGGACGCCATCAGGCTGGTGCCGCGACTGCTGCTCGGCGCGCAGGCGAAGGAAGCGGTGACGCTGAACGAGGCCGAGCCGTTCAACTGCGTGCGCTGCGGCACGCCCTTCGGCACACGCAGGATGATCGAAAACATGTCCGGCAAGCTGGGCGCGCATTCCATGTTTGCGGGCGGCGGCGCGCTCAAGCGCCTGCAGATGTGTGCCGATTGCCGGGTGGTGGACATGATGAACGCCAAGGACGAGCCCTCGATCATGGATTATCCGAAGGGGTCATGAGCCAGGATTCGACGCTTATTGCCGCAGGCCAGGTGTCCCTGGACGAAGAGGACCGGGCGCGCGCCAATTTCTACGGCCTCATCGCGCGGCTGTTCTACCAGGCGCCGGATGCGCAGCTGCTGGGCGAGCTGCTCAATGCAGAGCCATTCGACACCTCGCCATCGGAGATCGCCGACGCCTGGCGCGAGATGATGGACGCCTGCCGCAAGGCATTCCCGGTGCAGCTGGAGGACGAGCACACCGAACTGTTCATCGGTACCGGCAAGGCCGAGGTCACGCCGTACCTCTCGCATTACGTGCTGGCGCACGCCAACGACACGCCATTGGTCGACGTGAAGCAGCAACTCGAGCGCTGGGGACTGGCGCGGCGCGAATCCGCGCATGAACCGGAAGACCACATCGCGGCGATGTGCGAAGTGATGCGAATGGCTATTGCGGTGCAGCAGAGAGGCCTTGAGGAACAGAGGGTTTTCTTCAAGCGCTTCGTGTACCGCGGCGCAACCGCCTTCTGCACTGCGGTAAGCGCTTCGCCGAAAGCGCGTTTTTACCGATCTGCTGCCCGGTTCGCGCGCGCCTTCTTCGAACTTGAGAACGAAGCATTCGACATCGGTTGAGCGCTCAGTCGAGAACGCCTCTCAACTGCGAGCGCGAAGTCAAGAACGCATCCCGACTTCGCGCCAACTTTCTCTTGTGGTTCAGGTAATAGACAGGTAATTTTGCACAGGTTTTCATAAGCCGGGCCCCGAATTGGTGCGAGGGCTGAGCAGGAACGTGGACGGCACAAGAGGAGACGACCGATGAGCGACAAAAAAACCAGGCTTTCCCGCAGGACTTTTCTCGTGACGCTCGGCGCAGGCGGCGCCGCTGCCGCTGCGGCCGCGGTCGCGACCAGGCCCGCGCCCGAAACGGTTGCAAAGGACGGGGACAAGCGCTCGACGCAGGGCTACCACGTCACGGAGCACGTCAACAACTACTACCGCTCGGCGAAAGTCTGAGGAGGCGCGCCATGCTGCTCACGAAGAAGTCGTCCACTCCCGCCGCTTCCCACGGCACGAGTGCCGTCCAGAATCGCCTCTCGCGCGGCCTGTCCGCCGTGATGGGCAAGACGCTCGACCGGCGCGCGTTCCTCAAGCGCTCCGGCTTCACCGTCGGCGCCGGCGCCGTCGCCTCGCAGCTGCCCTTCAGCGTCATCGGCCAGGCCGAGGCCGCCAAGGAAGGCGAGGGCGGCAAGATCGAGGTCAAGCGCACCGTGTGCACGCACTGTTCGGTGGGTTGCGCGATCGACGCCCATGTGCAGAACGGCGTCTGGATACGCCAGGAGCCGGTGTTCGACTCGCCCATCAATCTCGGCGCGCACTGCGCCAAGGGCGCCTCGATCCGCGAGCACGGCATCACCCACGATTCGCACCGCCTGAAGCACCCGATGAAGCTCGAAGGCGGCAAGTGGAAGAAGATCTCCTGGGACGTCGCCTACGACGAGATCTCGAAGAAGCTGCTCGCGATACGCAAGGAATCCGGGCCCGACGCCCTGTTCGTGGTCGGCTCCTCCAAGCACAACAACGAGCAGGCATACCTGCTGCGCAAGTGGGTGTCGCTCTGGGGCACCAACAACACCGACCACCAGGCGCGCATCTGCCACTCCACCACCGTCGCCGGCGTCGCCCAGACCTGGGGCTACGGCGCGATGACCAATTCGTACAACGACGAGCAGAATTCCAAGAGCCTGCTGTTCCTGGGCTCGAACGCCGCAGAGGCGCATCCGGTATCCATGCTGCACACGCTGCACGCCAAGGAGAATGGCTGCAAGGTAATCGTCGCTGATCCGCGCTACACGCGCACCGCCGCCAAGGCCGATCAGTACGTGCGCTTCCGCTCGGGAACGGACGTGCCGTTCCTGTTCGGCGTCCTGCACCACGTCTTCAAGAACGGCTGGGAGGACAAGGAGTACATCCGCACCCGCGTCTACGGCATGGACAAGGTGAAGGAAGAAGTGCTGGCGAAGTGGACCCCGGACAAGGTGACCGAGGCCACCGGCTGCAGCGAGGCCGAGATCCACCTGGTCGCCAAGACGCTGGCGGAGAACCGCCCGGGCTTCATCATCTGGGCCATGGGCCAGACGCAGCACACCAACGCCAACGCGGTGGTGCGAGCCTCCAATATCCTGATGCTCGCGCTGGGCAACGTCGGCCGCTCCGGCGGCGGCTGCAACATCTACCGCGGCCATGACAACGTGCAGGGCGCGACCGACATCGGTCCCAACCCGGACACGCTGCCGGGCTATTACCCGGTCGCGGTGCCTGGTTCCTGGGCGCACTGGTCGCGGGTGTGGAACGTGGACCTGAAGTGGCTGCAGGGCCAATACGCCTCGCCGGCCATGATGGCCAAGCCGGGCATGACGGTGTCGCGCTGGATCGACGGCGTCACCGAGAAGAACGACGCGGTGGACCAGGATCCGAACCTGCGCGCCATTTTCTTCTGGGGCCATGCGCCAAACAGCCAATCCCGAGGCTCGGAGATGGTCGAGGCGATGAAGAAGCTCGACCTGATGGTGGTGCTGGATCCGTACCCTTCCGCCTCGGCGGCGATGTTCGCCATGGTGAGGAAGGACGGCGCCTACCTGCTGCCGGTTGCGACGCAGTTGGAGACGGAGGGCTCGGCGACGGCGTCGAACCGCTCCATCCAGTGGCGCGAGAAGGTGATCGACCCGGTGTTCGAGTCGCGCACCGACCACATGATCATGTACCAGCTTGCCGCAAAGCTGGGCTTCGCCGACCAGCTGGTCGGCAAGAGGGACGGCAAGCAGAACATCAAGCTGGTCAAGGGAAAGGGCGGCGAGGAGCCGTCAATGGAAGACACGCTGCGCGAAGTCAACCGGGGCGCCTGGACAATCGGCTATACCGGCCAGTCGCCGGAGCGCATCCAGGCCCACATGCGCAACATGCACCTGTTCGATGTCAAGACGCTCAAGTGCAAGGGCGGCAAGGACGCCAAGACCGGCTATGACATGACTGGCGACTACTATGGCCTGCCATGGCCCTGCTATGGCACCGCTGCGATCAAGCACCCGGGCTCGCCCAACCTGTACGACACCTCCAAGCACATGATGGACGGCGGCGGCAACTTCCGCGCCCTGTTCGGGGTGGAGCGCGACGGCGTCAACCTGCTCGCCGAGGACGGCGTGCACCCCAAGGGCGCCGACATCACCACCGGCCACCCGCAGTTCGACCACGGTCTGCTGAAGAAGCTGGGCTGGTGGGACGAACTCACGGACGAGGAGAAAAAGGAGGCCGAGGGCAAGACATGGGCCAACGATCTCTCCGGCGGCATCCAGCGCGTCGCGATGAAGCACGGCAACCACCCGTTCGGCAATGCCAAGGCGCGGGCCATCGTCTGGAACTTCCCGGACGGCATCCCGCAGCACCGCGAGCCGCTGTTCAGCCCGCGTCCGGACATGGTCGAGAAGTACCCGACCCACGACGACGTCAAGACGCTGTGGCGCCTGCCGACCCTCTTCAAGACCGTGCAGCAGAAGGCCGTCAAGGAGGACATGCACAAGAAGTTCCCGCTGGTGCTCACCAGCGGCCGCCTGGTGGAGTACGAGGGCGGCGGCGAGGAGACGCGCTCCAACCCGTGGCTCGCCGAACTGATGCAGGACAACTTCGTCGAGGTCAATCCGAAGACCGCGGCCGACCGCGGCATTCGCAACGGTGAATACGTCTGGGTCAGCACCCCGGGGCGCAACGCCGACGGCAAGCATGTGCGCCTGAAGGTCAAGGCTCTGGTGACCGAGCGCGTGGGCGCGGACACCTGCTTCATCCCGTTCCACTTCTCGGGTTGGTGGCAGGGCCAGGACATGCTGGCCTACTACCCGGAAGGCGCGGCGCCGATCGTGCGCGGCGAGGCGGTGAACACCGCCACCACCTACGGCTACGACCGCGTGACGATGATGCAGGAAACCAAGACGACGCTCTGCCAGGTCGAGAAGTTCACGGCTTAACCCGGCGACGAGAACAAGGAGACAGCCATGGCCAGAATGAAATTCCTCTGCGACGCCGAACGCTGCATCGAATGCAACGGTTGCGTCACGGCCTGCAAGAACGAGAACGAGGTGCCCTGGGGCGTCAACCGGCGCCGCGTAGTCACCATCAACGACGGCGTCATCGGCGCCGAGAAATCCATCTCGGTCGCCTGCATGCACTGCTCGGACGCGCCCTGCATGGCGGTGTGCCCGGTGGACTGCTTCTACCGGACGGATGACGGGGTGGTGCTGCACGACAAGGACCTGTGCATCGGCTGCGGCTACTGTTTCTACGCCTGCCCCTTCGGCGCGCCGCAGTTCCCGCAGGCGGGCGCCTTCGGCCTGCGCGGCAAGATGGACAAGTGCACGTTCTGCGCCGGCGGCCCCGAGGCCGACCGGTCCGACAGCGAGTTCCGCAAGTACGGCCGCAACCGGCTGGCCGAAGGCAAGTTGCCAGCCTGCGCGGAAATGTGCTCCACCAAGGCGCTGCTGGGTGGTGACGGCGACGTCGTCGCCGATATCTACCGTGAGCGCGTGGCGCGCCGCGGCACCAAGGGTGCCGAGGCCTGGGGTTGGGGAACAGCCTACGGCCAGCCCGGCGGCAAGCCCGCTGCGGCTCCCGCGGCGCCCGCGCCGGCGGGCAAGTCGTGAGGGCCGGATTCACTGCGCTAGCGGCCTGCGCGGCGCTTGCGCTGGCCGGCTGCATGGAAGTCGAGCAGACCGGCGCCGGCCCGAAGGCGGGCAAGTACCAGGGCAAGCCGGACACGCAGCCCTGGGCCAATGCGCCGACCGAGCATGAATCCGCCAAATGGGCCAAGGGCGACCGCACGAGCTGGGAGACGCAGATCAAGAACCGCCAGCTGGCGCAGCACGAGCACAAGCGCATTTACCAATAGAGCGGGGGCAAGAATGCTGAAGACGTCCGCATTTGTCGCGGCTTTCTGTATCGCGTCCGTCGCCATGGCGCAGGCGCCTGCCCCTGTACCTGCCGGTTCTTCCGACGCTGCCATGCAGAAGCGCACGGTCGACCAGCCGGGCAACAACAAGGAAGTCTGGTCCGAGGTGAAATCCGGACAGCCGAACTACACCAGCCTGCCCGGCCGCGAGATGGGCGTGCTGGTGCAGGGGCAGGCGCGCTTCCTCGGCCAGGACAAGTTCACCACCGCCGGCGAGGCCTGGCGGCAATACCGAAACGGCCCGGTCACTTTCTACGGCGGCTGGCTTGTGGTGCTGGTGGCGCTGGTCATCGCGGCGCTGTATTTCGGGCGCGGCCCGATCAAGCTGCACGACAAGCCCAGCGGGCGCCTGATCGAGCGTTTCTCCAGTGCAGAGCGCTGGGCGCACTGGACCATGGGGATCTCGTTCGTGGTGCTGGGCATCTCGGGACTGATCATCCTGTTCGGCAAGTACGTGCTGCTGCCGGTGATCGGCTACACGCTGTTTGCCTGGCTCACCGCGCTCGCCAAGAACCTGCACAATTTCGTCGCGCCGCTGTTCATGGTGAGCCTGCTCGTGTTCATCGTCATGTACATCAAGGACAACCTGCCCAGGGCCTACGACTTCGCCTGGTTCGGCAAGGTCTGGGGATTCTTCTTCCGCGGCGAGCACATCGCCTCCGGGCGCTTCAACGCCGGGGAGAAAGCCTGGTTCTGGGGCGGCGTGGTGGTGCTGTGCCTGATCGTCAGCGCCTCGGGCCTGGTGATGCTGTTCCCGAACTTCGAGCAGCTGCGCAGCACCATGCAGCAGATGAACATCATCCACGGCGTCTCGGCGCTGCTGGTGATCGCGGCGTCCCTTGGCCACATCTACATGGGCACCATCGGCGTCGAGGGCGCCTACCAGTCCATGCGCACCGGTTTCGTGGACGAGATCTGGGCCAGGGAGCACCACCAGTACTGGTACGACGAGGTTAAATCGGGCAAGTCCGCGTCCGGGGCCGCCGCCAAGGCCGGCGCCGCGCCACAGGCATCGCACTGAGGAACAGGGAGAGCCACGTGAAGAAACTCGGGAAACTTGGATACGTGCTGGCGATCGCGGGCGGGCTCGCGATCGGGTCGTACACCGCGGTGCATGCCAAGCTGCCGCCGCCGCCCGCGAAGACCGATGCGGAGAAGGCCTCCGACGCCGAGAAGGCCGCCGCGGCCAAGGCGAAGGAAGGCGAATTGAACAACAAGGCCGTGGACAAGGCGGTGGCGAACTACAAGAAGAACAAGGGCATCGCCATGGATGCCAAGCCGGCTGCCCCGGCGAAAGGCGCCAAGAAGTAGCTCGCTAAGTGAGCAGGATCTTCCTGGCCGCCGCGGCAGTCCTCGCGGGCTGCCAGACCATACCGGCGGATGCGCCGCATGCCGTGGCGGAACTCCAGCCCACCCGCGGCAACAAGGCCGCCGGGACGGTGCATTTCTACCAGATGGATGACAAGGTTCGCGTAGTCGCGAGGCTGAGCGGCCTCGCTCCCGGCCGCGAACACGGCTTTCATGTCCATGAAGCGGGCGACTGCAGTTCGGGCGATGGCATGAGCGCCAAGGGCCATTTCAATCCGGGCCGGATGCCGCACGGGCATTTCAGCGAGGCCGAACGCCACGCCGGCGACCTGCCGGCGCTGAAGGGGGACGCCACCGGCGCCAGCGGCCTGCAGGTGGACCTGGACCTGATGACGGTGGCGCCGGGGCCGGCCAGCATCGTCGGCCGCGGCCTGATCGTGCACGCCGATCCGGACGACTACCGCACGCAGCCCACCGGCAACAGCGGCGCGCGGATCGCCTGTGCGGTGATCCGCCGGGTGCGCTAGGTCAGGCGCCCTCGACGATCACCACGTTCGAGGTCGCGGCCTTGTGGCGGATGGCCGCGGCGACCGTGTATTCGGGCGAGTGATACCACTTGCGCGCCTGGTCTGCGGAGGCGAACTCCAGCACCACCATTCGCTTCGGTTGCCAGCCGCCTTCCTTCACGTCTATGGCGCCGCCGCGCGCCAGGTACTTGCCGCCGTACTGCGCGATCGTTGCGGGAACGAGCTTGCGGTACTCCTCGTACAGGACCGGGTCGCGCACTTCGACCTCGGCGATGACATAGCCAGCCATGGATTCTCTCCTCGCGGGATCAGCGAAGGAGGGTAATCGCGAGGCCCGCCAGCGCGCAAGCGCCGATCACCGGCATGATCCCGGCCTTGTAGCGGAACAGCGCGATGAAGGCCGCGGCGCCAATGAGCGCGGAGGGCCACTCGAACCCGCCGTCCCAGCCATTCGGCCACAGCACGTGCCAGGCGAAGAACAGCGCCAGGTTGACGATGACGCCGACCACCGCGGCGGTGATGCCGGTGAGCGGCGCGCTGAACTTCAAATTGCCGTGCGTGGTCTCGACGAACGGCGCGCCGACGAAGATGAACACGAACGAGGGCAGGAAGGTGAAGAAGGCCGCCACCAGCGCGCCGGCCCAGCCCGCCCAGGCGAGCGCCTCGCCGCCGAACACCGCGTGCGTCCAGGCGCCTACGAAGCCGACGAAGGCGACCACCATGATGAGCGGCCCCGGCGTGGTTTCCCCAAGCGCGAGGCCGTCGATCATCTGCTGGGGCGTCAGCCACTGGTAGTGCTCCACCGCGCCCTGGTAGACGTAGGGAAGCACGGCGTAGGCGCCGCCGAAGGTGAGCAGCGCGGCCTTGGTGAAGAACCAGCCCATCTGCGTCAGCGCGTCCTCCCAGCCGAATGCCGCCATCAGCGCACCCATGGCGGCCAGCCAGATGGCAATGCCGTAGGCGAGGTGTCGCCAGAATCCGGGCCAGGTGAAGCGCGCGTGCGCGGGCGTCGGCGTGTCGTCGTCGATCAGCGCCGGGCCGTAGCCGGCTTTCGCATCGCCGTGGCCCGCGCCGCCGCTGAAGACCTGCGGCAGGTGCTGGCCGCCGAAGTAGCCCAGCACCGCCGCGGCGAGCACGATCGCCGGGAACGGGACATCGAAGGCGAAGATGGCGACGAACGCGGCCGCTGACATTGCCCACAACGCTGGATGCTTCAATGCCCGCTGGCCGATGCGCCACGCCGCCGCCAGCACGATCGCCACCACCGCGGGCTTGATGCCGTAGAAGATTCCCGCCACCAGCGGCACGTTTCCCCAGACGAGGTAGATCCAGGTCAGCGCGCCCAGGATGAACACCGAGGGCAGCACGAACAGGCCGCCCGCCACGATGCCGCCCCAGGTCCGGTGCATCAGCCAGCCTATGTAGGTTGCGAGCTGCGTCGCCTCCGGCCCGGGCAGCACCATGCAGAAATTGAGCGCGTGGAGGAAACGCTTCTCCGAGATCCAGCGCCGTCGCTCCACCAGTTCCTGGTGCATGATCGCGATCTGCCCGGTGGGGCCGCCGAAGCTGATGAAGCCGAGCTTGAGCCAGAACAGGAGTGCTTCCCGGAACGGGATCGCGGCGGTAACGCTCATCGGTACGCTTCCGGATTCCAGGTGTGCAGTTCCTGCTTGCCCTCCCTGCACCAGCGGTAGAGCGCGTCGTACAGCACCATGCCCTGCGCCAGCATTTCGTGATCGTCGACGAAATTGCGCGACAAGCCGAGCGAAATGGCCGCCAGGCCGGCGGACTGGGGCGCGAGGTCCAGCCGCCCGGTGTCCGCGCCGCGCACGATGGTGGCAAGTTCATCCAGCGCCGGGTCCCGCAACCGGTAGTGCCTGATGAAAGCATCGAAGCTGCACAACTCGCCGTCATGCGAGAACTCGACCTCGGGCACGTCGTAGGGAACCGCTTGCCGCTGCTCGGCTGCGGATTTCACTTCCTGCGTCGGTACATAGAGGAACTCTGCTTCGGGATCGACGAAGCGCGTCACCAGCCAGGGGCAGGCGATACGATCGATTTTCGGGCGCTCCCGCGTCACCCAGCGCGTCGAAGCCTGCGCCGGCTTGGCCGAGAGCTCGCCGCCCCCGGCGCGCCACTGCTCGACACCTCCTTCGAGAAATGAGGCCGATATTTCCTTTTCAATCAATGCATTGGCCGCTCCCTGGCTGACCTCGTGGCCGTGCACGCAATACACCACCACGGCGGCGGAGGCGGGCAGTTCGCGCGACCAGTCCGCGACACGCAAGGGGTCGCGCCGCAACGCGCCCCGGATGAGGTCTGGCGCTTCGCGCCAGCGCTCACGCTTGCGCACGTCGATGACGAGCGGCGGCCGGGCGGAAGCGAGGGCTTGCCGCAACTGTGCGGCGGTGACGGATGGAACGGTGGCTGTCGAAGGTGCGTCCATGGCTCTCTCCTTAAGAGTCCCGCAGAGCTTGGACGCACCGGCGTCTGGATGTGGAAGGCGGGAGGCCCGCCCGGGGAGCCTGCGATCCCCGCGAGTCGTGAATGTATGCCCGCCGCGATTGCACTGTCAACCCGCGCTTCGTTTGCGAGCGCGCGGCTGCTTCAGCCACGCCAGGGCCGCGGTTAGCGCTTCGCGTGTGCCGGCGCTCGAGGCGTCGTAGCCCGGCAGCTGCCCCGCGCCATCGGCGAAGGACGGGCTGCGCATTCCGGCCAGGAGCAGTTGCATGGACGCTTCCCGTGCGCTGCGCCTTTGCACCGCGAGGTAGTAGCGCTCTGTGGCCAGCGGCACGAACTCGAGCGCATACCGTGCCGCAGCGGCGCGCAGGCCGAATCCGGCTTCGGCGCGGCCATCGGCGACTGCGGCCGCCACCGCGAGGTCCAGGTCATCCTGCGGGCCGACGCCGGGCGGCCTGTTCAGGAACCGCAAGCCCGGCCGCGCGAGGTCGCCGACGCCACGCACACGCGCGCCGGGGCGCACGATGATGCCCTGCTCACGCGTGACGAAGTGGAGCAACTGGTGCTTTTGCGGATCGAGCCAGCGGCCCAGCGCAGCCGCAGCCGCCGCCGCGCGGGGCAGGGCGTCCGCGACGTGGAAGCCTGCAAGGTCGCAGTCGCCCCGTGCGAGTGACGCGAGGCACTCGTCCGCGCCGCGGAAGGCGATGTCCAGGTGCAGCCTGGGCGCGCAGATCCGCGCCAGCAGCGGCAGGGCAAGGTCGTGGCTGGCGTGCAGGACGAGGCGCGGTTGCCGGACCGGCTGCGCCGTGGCGAGCATTTCCCGCACCTCGCGCCGCAGGCGCTCGAACTGACCCTCGAGGGCGGAGCGCACGTGGGCATCCGCCTCCAGCAGCTTCTGTCCCAGCGCGGTGAGCTTGGCGCTGCGTCCGCGCTGCATGTCCACCAGGGGCGTGCCCATGGCGCGCGCGCCGGCGCCCAGCAGTCCCCAGGCGTGACGGTAGGAGATGCCGGCCGTGCGCGCGGCCTCGCGCAGGGACGCGGCTCGTGCGAGCGCGGCGAGCAGTTCGAGCAGGGCCTGGCCGTGGTCCGGGGTCAGTCCCTCGCCGACGAGCCAGCGCGCGCTGAGTTGCGGCTCCGGGGTTGTATGCACAGACATGCCTATTTATCCCATGCGGGAGGGTCGAATACAGTCATATTGATCCAATGCGTATGCAAAATCAAACATAACAATGGGCACGCTCGGCGAAGCCTTCAACGGCGCGCTCGGCCTGATCGCCTCCGCTGACGCGACCGTCGCCGGCATCGTTGCGCTCAGCCTCGCCGTGAGCCTGTCCGCGGTGCTGCTGGCAACGCTGCTTGGCCTGCCCCTGGGCGCCGCGATCGCGGTCGGACGCTTCCCCGGCCGGCGTGCCCTGATCGTGCTGCTCAATGCCCTGATGGGGCTTCCACCCGTGGTGGTCGGGCTGCTGATCTACCTGCTGTTGTCCCGGGCAGGTCCGCTGGGCGAGATGGGGCTGCTGTTCACGCCGCCCGCCATGGTGATCGCGCAGACGGTGCTGGTGCTGCCCATCATCGCCGCGCTCTGCCGCCAGGCGGTCGAGGACGCCTGGGTCGAGTACGAGGAGCAGCTGCGCTCGCTTGGCGCGGAAGGATTCGGCGCGGCGCTGACGCTGGTCTGGGACATCCGGTTCTCGCTTGTCACCGCGGTGCTCGCGGGCCTCGGGCGCGCGCTGGCGGAGGTCGGTGCGGTGATGATCGTCGGTGGCAACATCGATGGCGTCACGCGCGTCATGACCACCACCATCGCGCTGGAGACCTCCAAGGGCGACCTGCCCCTGGCCCTGTCGCTGGGCTTCATCCTGATCGCGCTCGTTGTCCTTCTCAACGCCGCCGCCCACCTCATCAAGGAAGCCGCGCAGCGGCGCTACGGCTGATGGCTGCCGCCGGAATCCTCCCGCTCAGCCTGCACGATCTCCGGTTCGGGATCGGCGGCCGGCCGATCATCCGCGGAATCTCCGCGGAGATCGAGGCCGGTCCCGCCACGATCATCCTCGGGGCCAACGGGGCGGGGAAGAGCGTCCTGATGCGCCTGATGCACGGCCTGCTCGCGCCGAGTTCCGGGCGAGTGTCATGGAACGGGCAGTCGCCAGAGCGCGCCCGCCGCGGCCAGGCGATGGTGTTCCAGCGCCCGGTGATGCTGCGCCGCTCCGCGCTTGCCAACGTGCTCTATGCGCTGGAACTCGCCGGCGTCCCGGCGGCCGGGCGCGAACGGCAGGCGATGGACGCGCTGGGCGAAGTCGGCCTCTCGGCGGTGGCGGGCCGGCCTGCCCGCGTGCTCTCCGGCGGCGAGCAGCAGCGCCTCGCACTGGCGCGCGCCTGGGCGCTGCACCCGGAGGTGCTTTTCCTGGACGAGCCGACCGCGAACCTGGACCCGGGGGCGACGCGGGAGATCGAGGCGGTGATCCGCGCCTTCGACGCCTCGGGCACCAAGATCATCATGTCCACGCACAACCTCGGGCAGGCGCGCCGACTGGGCGACGAGGTCCTCTACCTCCACCAGGGGCGGCTCGCAGAGCGCGCGCCGATCGATGTGTTCTTTTCGAAACCGGCCTCGGCGGAAGCCGCGGCCTTCATCAAGGGAGAGTCACCATGGGCTTGAGGAAACTCGTCGTCGTCGCCGCGGCGATGCTGGCTATGGCGCCGGCCGTCGCGCAGCAGAAGTTCATTACCGTCGCCTCCACCACCTCCACAGAGCAGTCGGGCCTGTTCAAGCATCTGCTGCCGATTTTCGAGAAGAAGGCCGGCTTCCAGGTGCGCGTGGTCGCGCTGGGGACCGGCCAGTCGCTGGACATGGGCAAGCGCGGCGACGCGGATGTGGTGTTCGTGCACGCCAGGGCGCTGGAGGAGAAATTCGTCGCCGAGGGTTTCGGCGTGAAGCGCTTCGAGGTCATGTACAACGATTTCGTCATGGTCGGGCCGAAGGCGGATCCGGCGAAGGTCGGCGGGACCAAGGACATCGTCCTGGCGCTGCAGAAGATCAAGTCTGCCGCCGCGCCGTTCGCCTCGCGTGGCGACAAGAGCGGCACGCATTTCGCGGAACTGGAGTTGTGGAAGGCCGCCGGCGTCGACATCGCGAAGGACAAGGGGCCCTGGTATCGGGATACCGGATCGGGCATGGGGCCTACGCTCAACACCGCCGCCGGAATGAATGCCTACGCGCTGACCGACCGGGGTACCTGGCTGTCGTTCAAGAACCGCGGCGAGCTCGTGATCTCCGTCGAAGGCGACCAGCGTCTGTTCAACCAGTATGGCGTCATCCTGGTCAATCCGGCGAAGCATCCGCACGTGAAGAAGGACATGGGGCAGGCGTTCGTCGACTGGGTAGTCTCCGCCGATGGCCAGAAGGCGATCGCGGACTTCAAGATCGGGGGCGAGCAGCTGTTCTTCCCGAACGCGAAGTGAGGCGTTGGCTCCTGCTCCTGGCGCTGGTCGCGGCGCCGGGACTGGCGCAGCAGCGCGAGTCGCTGGTCTCCTCCCGGCTGACCGTCGCCGGAGAAGTGAAGCGGGAGCTCGTGCTGACGGTCGAGGATTTGCGCGACGGGAGGCGCGCCCGGAGCGCGGTTGAGAAGGGCGGCTACATCGGGTTGCGGCTGGTGGACCTGCTCGAGGAAGCCGACATCCGTCGTGATGCCCGGCACGCGCTGCGACGCACATACGTGGTGGCGACAGCCAGCGATGGCTACGTGGCGGTGTTCTCCTGGGGCGAGCTTTTCAACACCGCGATCGGGCAGGAGGTCCTGGTCGCCTATGCGCGCGACGGACAGCCATTGCGGGACGGCGAAGGCCGCATCGCGCTGGTATCGCTGGCGGACTCGCGCGCAGGCGCGCGCCACGTAAAATGGCTCATGCGAATCGACGTCAGGCGCGTGCCGGAGTGAGATGGCCAGATACCGGGGATTGACCCTTCGCGTGCTCGGCAAATCCGCCGCGGCCATGGGTCCCGGCAAGGCCGAGCTGGTGGAGCACATTGGACGCACCGGCTCGATTTCGGCTGCCGCCCGGGACATGGGCATGTCCTATCGGAGGGCATGGCAGCTGGTCGAGGCGCTCAACGCCGACTTCCGCGAGCCGGTCGTCGCGACTTCCACAGGCGGCACGCGTGGCGGCGGGGCGCGGGTCACGCCATATGGTGAGAAGCTGGTGGCGGCCTTCCGCGCCATGGAGGAGAAGGCTTCTGCCTCGGTCGCATCGGACCTGAAGCGATTCGAGAAGCACCTGTCCGCAGGCGTCGGGAAAGCCTAGACGCGCTATATTCCTTGGTATATAACGAGGGCTGCGATGGACCTGCCCCTCGTTTCCCTGCTCGCGGCGGGCATGCTCGTTGCCGCCTTCCTGTACGCCGCCGTGGGCCACGGCGGCGCCTCGGCCTACATCGCGGCGATGGCGATCGCCGGCGTGGCGCCGGCGGAGATGCGACCGATCGCGCTGCTGCTCAATGTCGTGGTGTCCTCGCTGGCCACCTGGAAGTTCTGGCGGGCCGGCCATTTCCGCTGGGGCCTGTTCTGGCCGTTTGCCCTGGTATCCATCCCCATGGCCTATGTTGGCGGGGCGATTGTCCTGCCCGGCACCGCGTACAAGGTCCTCGTCGGCGTGGTGCTTCTCTACGCGGCCTGGCAGCTGTGGTGGAGCGCCCGCGCCGGGGAGGAACTGCGTCCGGTCCGCCTGCTGTCGGTGCCGCTCGCCATGGTCATTGGCGCCGTACTCGGCGTGCTTTCGGGCCTGACCGGGGTCGGCGGAGGAATATTCCTCAGCCCGCTGCTGCTGCTCGCCGGCTGGGCGGGTACGAAGCAGACCTCGGCCGTAGCCGCGCCGTTCATCCTGGTGAACTCCATGGCCGCCCTTGCCGCAGGGTTTGTAAGGAATCCCACCCCTCCGCCCGACTATGCCTGGTGGCTCATGGTGGCGGTGCTCATTGGAGGCTGGGCCGGCGCGGAGTACGGCAGCCGGCGCTTTGCCAATCCGCTGATCCGGCAGGTGCTGGCGGTGGTACTGGGCATCGCAGGCGGAAAAATGGTACTGGTGTAGGTTCCAGCGTCGCGAAAAGGATGGCAATGAGCAACTACTACGAATCGGAAGACCTGAAGAAATTCGGCGACATCGGCCAGCACGCCAAGTCCCTGGCGGATGATTTCTTCAAGTACTACGGCAACGTCACCGGCACCGACGGCGCCCTCAGCAAGCGCGAGAAGGCCCTGATCGCGCTCGCGGTGTCGCACGCCCAGAAATGCCCCTACTGCATCGACGCCTATACCACGCAGTGCCTGGAGACCGGCGCCAACCCGGAGCAGATGATGGAGGCGGTGCACGTCGCCGCCGCGATGCAGGCGGGCATCACGCTGGTGCATTCGGTGCAGATGCAGAACCACCTGAAGAAGATGGTGCTTTGAGCGCCACGGTCCAGCTCAAGGTCGTCCGGGAGAAATCGAAGTACGACTTCGAGGAGCAGTTGCGCCGGCGCGGCGTGGATTTGCCGCCGCTGTCGGTGGACACGCTGCAGGTGAACATCACGAAGCTGTGCAACCAGGTCTGCCGCCACTGCCACGTGGACGCCTCGCCCAAGCGCACGGAGATGCTGTCCCCCGAGGGCGTGGCCAAATGCCTGGAAATCCTGGAGCGGCATCCGCAGATCACGAAGCTGGACATCACCGGCGGCGCGCCGGAGCTGCATCCGCAGTTCGACGCTTTTGTCGAGCGCGCGGTGGCGCTGGGCAGGCACGTCATGGTGCGGCATAACCTCACGGTGCAGCTGGACGGCCATCCGGTGACTGGGGAGAGCAAGCAATACCTGCCGCAGTTCTTCGCACGGAATCGCGTCGAGGTGATTTCCTCGCTGCCCTACTACCAGGAATATTTCACCGACGCGCAGCGCGGCTCGGGCGTGTTCGCGAAGAGCATGGAAGCGATGCAGCGGCTCAACAGGGAGGGCTACGGCGTGGAGGGCAGCGGCCTCCTGCTGAACCTGGTCTACAACCCGGTCGGTCCCTACCTGCCGGCGGCGCAGCCGGGGCTTGAGGCGGACTACAAGCGCGAGCTGAAGGCAAAGTTCGGCCTCGCGTTCAATGGCCTCTACACCATGACCAACATGCCCATCAACCGCTTCAGGCTGCACCTGGACAAGTCCGGGCAGTACGAGGCCTACATGGAGAAGCTGCTGGCGGCGTTCAATCCCGCGGCGGCCGCGGGGGTGATGTGCCGCAGCCTCATCAGCGTCGGCCATGACGGCCGGATCTACGACTGCGACTTCAACCAGATGCTGGACATGCGGGCCCTGGGGGCAGGCGGCAAGCCGCTGAGCATCTTTGATTTCGACTTCGACCAGGTCCTGAAGCGCGCCATCCGCTTCGACGACCATTGCCTGGGCTGCACGGCCGGGGCGGGCAGCTCCTGCGGGGGAACCACGGCCTAGGATTGCGGTAAAGTTCGCAATCTCATGGAACCACCTGATTCGCATTGAAAACCTTCGGTTTTGCCGGCTGGTCCGGCAGCGGCAAGACGACGCTGATCGAGAAGCTGATTCCGCTCTTCGTGAAGCACGGCCTGCGCGTCTCGCTCATCAAGCACGCGCACCATACTTTCGACGTGGACAAGGAAGGCAAGGACTCGTACCGGCACCGCCAGGCGGGCGCCACCGAAGTCCTGGTCACTTCGTCGCGACGCTGGGTGCTGATGCACGAACTGCGAGGCGCGCCGGAGCCTTCGTTCGCGGAACAGGTCAAGCATTTCGCGCCCTGCGACCTGCTGCTGGTGGAGGGCTTCAAGCACGCGCCCATCCCCAAGCTGGAAGTCTGGCGCGCCGAGCCCGGCGAAGGCATGCTGCACACGAATGACCCGCACATCGTCGCGGTCGCGAGCGACGCGAAAGTGGAGACGAAGCTGCCGCTGCTCGAGCTGAACGACCACGAAGGCATCGCCGCCTTCATCCTCGCGCACCTGAAACTCGCATGAACAAGGGGCTCCTTTCCGTAGACGAGGCGCTCGAGGTCCTGCTGGCCGGCGCAAAGCCGGTGCCGGAAGTGGAAGAAGTGCGGACGCTGGCGGCGTCAGGCCGGGTATTGGCGAGCGCACAGACCTCCACCATGGACGTGCCGCCGATGGACAACAGCGCCATGGACGGCTACGCGCTGCGCCTGGCGGACGTGAGGGCGCCGGACACGCGCCTGAAGGTGGCGCAGCGCATCATGGCCGGCGCAGTGGGGCAGCCCCTCGCCGCGGGCACGGCGGCGCGCATTTTCACCGGCGCGCCCATCCCGCCCGGGGCGGACGCCATCGTCATGCAGGAATTCTGCGCCACCGAGGGCGACGCGGTGGTGGTGAAGAAAATCCCGAAGCCAGGCGAGTGGATTCGCCTGAAGGGCAGCGACATCCAGCGCGGCGACACGATCCTCAAGGCGGGCAAGCGCCTGCTGCCGCAGGACACCGGCCTCGCGGCCTCCGTCGGCATCAAGACCTTGCCGGTGCATCGCAAGGTCAGGCTGGGCCTGTTCTTCACCGGCGACGAACTGGTGATGCCCGGCGATCCGCTGCCCCCGGGCCGGATCTACAACTCCAACCGCTTCACCCTGAACGGCATGGCCGGGGCTTTCGGCTGCGAGGTGAAAGACTACGGCATCGTGCCGGACACGCTGGAGGCGACGCGTGAGGTCCTGCGTCGCGCCGCAACAGAGTGTGACCTCATCGTCACCTCCGGCGGCGTGTCGGTGGGCGATGCGGATTTCGTCAAGCCGGCGGTCGAGGCCGAAGGCTCGCTGCTGATGTGGAAGATCGCCATGAAGCCCGGGCGGCCCCTGGCCTTCGGCAAGGTCGGCCAGGCAGCCTTCATCGGCCTGCCGGGCAACCCGGTGTCCAGCTTCGTCACCTTCCTCATCTTCGTGCGACCGTTCCTGCTGAAGACGCAAGGCCACGCCGAGGTCGCGCCGCGCGCCATCGATGCCCGCGCCGACTTCGACTGGGCCGAGCCCGACGCGCGGCGCGAATACCTGCGCGTGAAGTGGAACGGGCAGGGCGGGCTGGACATCTACCCGACGCAGGATTCCGCGGTGATGACCTCCACCGCCTGGGCCGATGGCCTCGTGGACAATCCGCCCAATCATGCGATCCGCAAGGGCGACCGCGTGCGCTACCTGCCGTATTCGGAGCTGTACTGGTGAAGCTCAAGATCCTCTACTTCGCGAGCATTCGCGAGAAGCTCGGCACCGGCGCGGAAGAGGTTGAATTGCCGGCCGGCGTCGTGACCGTGGAGGGCCTGCGAAGCCACCTGCGTGAGCGTGGCGGCGCCTGGGCGCAAGCGCTGGCCGAGGGCAAGCTGCTGCGCATGGCCGTGAACCAGGAAATGGTTCAGGGCGCGACCCTGGTGAAGGCGGGCGATGAGGTTGCGTTCTTTCCACCGGTGACCGGCGGATGAGGATTTCCGTCCAGCAGGAAGACTTCGACCTGGGCGCCGAGGTGAAAGCGATCGCCCGCAACGCGGGGATCGGCGCCGTGGCGAGCTTCATCGGACTGGTGCGCGACATCAACGATGGCGCGCAGGTGGGCGCCATGACCCTCGAGCACTACCCGGGAATGACCGAGAAGGCGCTGGAGAAAATCCTCGCCGAGGCAAGGGCGCGCTGGGAAATCCTCGACTGCACCATCATCCACCGCTTCGGGGAGCTCAAGCCCACCGACCAGATCGTGCTGGTGGTGGTGGCGAGCGGCCACCGCGGGGATGCCTTTGCCGCCTGCGAGTTCCTCATGGACTACCTTAAGACGAAGGCCCCGTTCTGGAAAAAGGAACAGACGCCCGAGGGCGGGCGCTGGGTGGAATCGCGCGAGTCGGACGACAAGGCGGCGGAGCGCTGGAAATGAATGCAGCGGCATTCGCTGCCGTTGGTGGAGGCGCGGTCCTCGGCGCCTGGCTGCGCTGGCTTCTCGGCACCTGGCTCAATCCCTCGGTGCCCGGATTTCCGGTCGGCACCCTGGCGGCAAACCTGGCGGGTGGCTACCTGGTGGGGATTGCGGTCGCCTTCTTCGCGGCCAACGCGACGCTCGCGCCTGAGTGGCGGCTCGCCTGCATTACCGGTTTCCTTGGCGCGCTGACCACGTTCTCGACCTTTTCGGCAGAGTCGGTGGAAATGCTGGCCAGCGGCCGCTACGGCGCTGCCGCGCTGCATTCCGGCGCCCACCTCGCCGGCTCGATCCTCGCCACCGTCCTCGGCTTCGCCAGCTACCGCGCCTTCGCCTGAGCTAGCTCCCGTCCCGCGCCAGTCGCAGCCCGCTGAACTGCCAGCGCGCCTCGGGCGGGAAGAAATTCCGGTAGCTGGCCCTGATGTGGCTTCGCGGCGTGGCGCAGGAACCGCCGCGCAGCACGTACTGCCCGCACATGAATTTGCCGTTGTATTCGCCCACCGCGCCCGGCGCGGTGCGGAAGCCCGGGTAGGGGCCATAGTCGCTGCGGGTCCATTCCCACACGTCGCCGAACATCTGCGCCGGTGCGCCGCCGGCCGCCGCCTCGCGCAACGCCAGCGGATGCAGCGCGCCGCTTTCCACGAAATTACCTTCCAGCTCCGCGCCGCGCGCCGCGACCTCCCACTCCGCCTCGGTAGGCAGGCGCTCGCCCGCCCAGCGCGCGAAGGCCTCGGCCTCGTAGAAGCTGACATGGCATATTGGCGTGTTCGGATCCACCGGCACCATGCCGTGCAGGGTGAAGGTGTGCCAGGCGCCGTCGCGCCGTTCCCAGTACTCCGGCGCGCGCCAGCCGCGTGCCTGCACCATGTCCCACCCGGCCGAGAGCCAGAGCTCGTGCCGCTGGTAGCCGCCATCGGCGATGAAATCCAGGAAATCGCCGTGCGTCACCGGATGCGTCGCGATGCTGAAGGCCTCCAGCCAGGCGCGGTGCCGCGGGCTTTCGTTGTCGAAGCAGAATCCCTCGCCCTCGTAGCCGATGTCGTAGAGGCCGGCGGCGTGCGCAATCCAGCCGCGCTGGCGCGGATGGACCGGCGTGAGCGGCCACGGCTTCTGGTAGGCGGGTTTGCGCGGGTTGCGCGACAGGAGGTGCTTCAAGTCGGTAAGGATGAGTTCCTGGTGCTGCTGCTCGTGGTTCAGGCCCAGCTCGACCAGTTCGCGCGGCGCGTGCTTCAGCACGCGCGGCAAGGCTTCATCCACGTGGCGACGGTAGTCCAGCACCTCGTCGAGGCCAGGGCGCGAAATCATCCCGCGCTCGGGCCGCGGATGCTTGTCGCCCACGGCGTTGTAGTACGAGTTGAACAGCACCCGGTAGGCGGGATCGAAAGGTCGGTAGCCGGGCAGGTGCGGCGCCAGCAGGAAGGTCTCGAAGAACCAGGTGGTGTGCGCCAGGTGCCACTTGACCGGGCTGGCGTCCGGCATGGACTGGATGGCGCAGTCCTCCGGCGACAGGGGGGCGGCCAGGCGCTCGGTGGCGCGCCGGACTTGCGAAAAGCGGGCCGCGAGCGGAGCCTGGGGCAGGAGTCGGGTGTCCGGGTTCATGGGCCTGAGTCGCCGTTCGTGGGGGTTCAATTACGCACTATAGTCCGCTTGATTCCCGCCGCGGCGGCCCCAAATACCCCTCCATGCGCTACGACAAATTCACCACCAAGCTGCAGGAGGCCCTGGCCGAGGCACAGAGCCTGGCGCTCGGGCAGGACCACCAGCAGATCGAGCCGCAGCACCTGTTGCTCGCACTCCTCAGCCAGGAGGACGGCGGCGTTTCTTCGCTGGTCGCCAAGTCGGGGGGCAACCCGAACGCGCTCAAGCAGTCGCTGCAGCAGGCCATCGGCCGCCTGCCCAAGGTGCAGGGCACCCCGGGCGAGGTGCACCTGTCGCGCGACCTTGGGAACCTGCTCAACGTCGCCGACAAGGAAGCGCAGAAGCGCGGCGACCAGTACATCGCCTCCGAGCTGTTCCTCCTCGCCTGCGCGGGCGACAAGGGCGAGACCGGCCGCCTGCTGAAGCAGGCCGGGGTGGAGAAGAAGAACCTGGACAAGGCCGTGGAGCAGGTGCGGGGCGGCCAGAGCGTTTCCGGCCAGGCCGACGAATCGCAGCGCCAGGCGCTGGCGAAGTACACGCTGGACCTCACCGACCGCGCGCGCCAGGGCAAGCTCGATCCGGTGATCGGGCGCGACGACGAGATCCGGCGCTGCATCCAGATCCTGCAGCGCCGCACCAAGAACAACCCGGTCCTGATCGGCGAGCCCGGCGTGGGCAAGACCGCCATCGTCGAGGGACTGGCGCAGCGCATCGTCAATGACGAGGTGCCCGAGTCGCTCAAAGGCAAGCGCGTGCTGTCCCTGGACATGGCCTCGCTGCTGGCGGGCGCCAAGTACCGCGGCGAGTTCGAGGAGCGCCTGAAGTCGGTGCTGAAGGAACTGTCGCAGGACGCGGGGCAATCCATCGTCTTCATCGACGAGCTGCACACCATGGTGGGCGCGGGCAAGGCCGAGGGCGCCATCGACGCGGGCAACATGCTCAAGCCGGCCCTGGCGCGCGGCGAGCTGCACTGCCTGGGCGCGACGACGCTGAACGAATACCGCAAGTACGTGGAAAAGGACGCTGCGCTGGAGCGCCGCTTCCAGAAGGTGCTGGTGGGCGAGCCCACGGTGGAGGCCACCGTCGCCATCCTGCGCGGCCTGCAGGAGCGCTACGAGGTGCACCACGGCGTGGAGATCACCGACCCGGCGATCGTCGCCGCGGCCGAGCTCTCCAACCGCTACATCACCGACCGCTTCCTGCCGGACAAGGCCATCGACCTGATCGACGAGGCGGCGGCGCGCGTCAAGATGGAGATCGACTCCAAGCCCGAGTCCATGGACAAGCTCGACCGGCGGCTGATCCAGCTGCGCATCGAGCGCGAGGCGGTGAAGAAGGAGAAGGACGAGGCCTCGAAGAAGCGCCTCGGCTTGATCGAGGACGAGATCAGCCGCCTGGAGAAGGAATACTCGAACCTCGAGGAAATCTGGAAAGCCGAGAAGGCCCAGGTCGCCGGCGGCCAGCACATCAAGGAGGAACTCGAGAAGCTGCGCCTGCAGATGGACGAGGCGAAGAGGAAGGGCGATTGGGCGAAGATGTCCGAGATCCAGTACGGGCGGATCCCCGGGCTGGAAGCGCAGCTGAAGAAGGCGGAAAAAGGGGAAGCCCGGACATCTGACGGCTCGCCGGTGAAGGCGAGGTTGCTGCGCACCCAGGTCGGAGCCGAGGAGATTGCGGAAGTGGTGTCGCGAGCCACCGGCATCCCGGTCTCGAAGATGATGCAGGGCGAGCGCGACAAGCTGCTGAAGATGGAAGACCGACTGCACGAGCGCGTGGTCGGGCAGGACGAGGCGGTGCGCCTGGTGTCCGATGCCATCCGGCGCTCGCGCTCAGGCCTTTCGGACCCGAACCGGCCGTACGGGAGCTTCCTCTTCCTCGGGCCCACCGGCGTAGGCAAGACCGAGCTGTGCAAGTCCTTGGCGGCCTTCCTCTTCGATTCCGAAGAGCACCTCATCCGCATCGACATGTCCGAGTACATGGAAAAGCACTCGGTGTCGCGCCTGATCGGCGCCCCGCCCGGATACGTCGGCTACGACGAGGGCGGGCAGCTGACGGAGCTCGTGCGCCGCAAGCCCTACTCGGTGATCCTGTTCGACGAGGTCGAGAAGGCGCACCCGGACGTGTTCAACGCGCTCCTGCAGGTGCTGGACGAGGGCCGCATGACCGACGGCCAGGGCCGCACCGTGGATTTCAAGAACACCGTGATCGTGATGACCTCGAACCTGGGCTCGCACATGATCCAGCAGATGGCCGACAGCGATTACGAGGTGGTCAAGCTGGCGGTCATGGGCGAGGTGAAGAGCCATTTCCGGCCGGAGTTCGTCAACCGCATCGACGAGGTGGTGGTGTTCCACGCCCTGGGCGACGACAACATCAAGTCCATCGCGCGCATCCAGCTGAAGCTTCTGGCGGCGCGGCTGGCGAAGATGGAGTACGGGCTGGAAGTGGCCGATGCGGCGGTGGCGGAGATCGCCAAGGCCGGCTTCGACCCGGTCTACGGCGCGCGGCCGCTCAAGCGCGCGATCCAGTCCGAGATCGAGAACCCGCTCGCGAAGGCGATCCTGCAGGGGCGTTTCGCGCCCGGGGACACCATCCGGGTCGATTTCCGCGGCGGCATGGCGTTCGAGAAGGCCCCGGCGAAAGCCGCGGCCTGAGGAAATTCAGGGGCGCGGTTCCATGACGCGCAGCGTCAGCCCTTGATCACGCGCAACGTGATGTCAATCTCCAGCGCAACGTTGTTCTGGCGCTCGACCAGGTCGAACGCCGCTTCCTGGCTGAGCGTGCCCGCGGCGATCTGGGAGCGCCAGGGCTCCTCCAGCACGTAGCCGCTGTCCTCGATCTCGAAGTCCACGCCGTGATGGAGCGCCAGCGGCGTGTTGGCGATCCCGCCTGACTGCCATTCCAGGTTCTTGCGGCGCGAAAACAGCTCCAGCGTGCCGGGCATGATCGGGCGCACGTGCGTCGGGTCGGTGAGGAAGCTGTCGTGGCGCGGGTGCGGCACCCGGATGCGCACGCGCGCGCCGTCGCGGCAGACGCGGTACAGCTCCTGGATGATGCCGATGAAATCCGCGGGGGCCTGGCCCAGGTGCTCGAGCACATGCTCGAGCAGGACTTCGTCCACCGAGTTGTCCTGCCAGGGCCAGGGCCTGCGTTCCAGGTCCCACTGGACGTCCGGCTTGCCGAACTTGTCTACATTGACGTATCCCGGCACCAGCCGGGCGCCGCAACCCAGGTTGAGCTTCAGGGGTGCAGGTTCCGCGCGAGCAGCGGCGCTTGCCGCGCTTGCGCGCGGATGCGGCGCGTCTGCTGCAGCAGCTCTTCCCACAGGCCGTCGGTGTCCTTGCGGAAAACCATGTCGGCGTCCACGTTGAGCACGGACCACAGCCCGCGGTCCAGTTCGCCCTTCAGTTCGCCCGGCCGCCAGCCGACATAGCCGACGTAATAGCGCGCCTCGTTGGGCGTGGTCTCGATGATCTGGTCGATGATGTTGGCGCGGAAGGCCATGTGCAGCGACTTGGTGAGCGCCACCGCGCCATTGCCCGGCGTGGCCTCGGTCCTGACCAGCGCCACCAGCGCGCCGCGCGAGAACGGGCCGCCGTAGTAGACCGGGTCGATCACCTTCTTGGAGGGCTCGTGCTGCGGGAACAGGCTCGCCAGCGGCCGGCGCGTCGGGCGGTTCAGGATCACGCCGACGTGCCCGCCGTTGGGGGCGGGCGCGGCGATGAGCACCGACTGGCGGTAGTCCAGGTCGCGCAGCGACGGGTGCGCCACCAGGATCAGGGCATCGTCGTCCTGCGACAGCGCGGGAGCGGACCAGGCGGCGAGGGAAAGCGCGAGAAGCGCGGTGATGCTTCGGGCGAGGCGGAGCATGGTCCGGTAATTGTAATCCTCTAATTCCCGCCTGGGCGAGTCTAGGTCGTCGGCCTGGGTTTCGCGGCCCGCCGGACCAGTTCCTCCCACATCCCCTCGGTGTCCTTGCGAAACACCGTGTCGGCGTCCGCCGGCAGCACGTACCAGCCGTCGCGCATGAACTCGCCCTGCAGCTGGTTCGGCGCCCAGCCCGCGAATCCGGCGTAGAGGCGGTACTGGCGCGCCGGGTCCTCGAGCAGCTCCTTCAGGTTCGCCGGGTGCATGGTCAGCCAGATGCCCTTGAGGACGTGGAACGCGGCCGCCTTGGGCGCGGAATCGGAGCGGAACACCGACAGGATGAGCCAGCGCATCACCGGGCCGCCCAGGAACAGCGGGTCCTTGTAATTTCCCGCCGTCAGGCCTTCGGGCAGCAGCGGCTGCACCTTGTCCGGCAGCGGCCGGTTCAGGATCACGCCCACCGTGCTCGCGTCCTCGGCCTGCGTCACCAGCACCACGGTGCGGGCGAAATTGGGGTCGAGGAGCGTGGGCTTGGCGATGAGGAGCAGGCCGTTGGGCGGTGCGGATTGTTGCGCGACCGCTGCCACCGGAAGCAGGCCAGCCAGGACGAAAAGCAGAACGCGCAGCATGGCCTATGGCTCGATTTCCGGGCTGAGCGTCAGCAGGCCCTCGACGAACAGGAACTGCTCCGGCTTGTCCGGGTCGTAGAGGATCGACAAGGCCTTGTCCTCGGCCTGCATCGTCCGGGCGCGCAGCGTGCCCGGGCCGGTCACGGTGCAATCCGCCTCGATCGCCTGCGCGCCCGCCTGGAAGCGGACCCGGAGCCGGAAATCCGGTTCGCCGTTGGTGCTGTTGCCGTTGGGTTCCAGGGCTTCGATGCGCGCCTGCGCCCGGACGCCGTGCCGGAGCAGGCGACGCGCGCGCACGGCGAGGAACAGGCTGTAGCCGATCGCGGCCACGCCGCCGGCGGCGAAGAGGAGCGGGAACACCACCCCCGGGATGCTTCCGCTGCGCGCGTTCAGGGCCGCGAATCCACCGCCCACGCCGGCGAATACGGCGCCGAGGAGGAGGAAGAAGAAGGTGTGGACGCCGGCCGCGGCCGAGAACAGGTTCCAGCCTGGCGCGCGGGGAACCGGCTGCGCGAGAAAGGCAGCCAGGTGAGCGCGCAGCACCGCCCGCTTGCGCAGTTGCCTGCCCTGCGGCCCGGGCAGCGACGCGAAGTAAGCCTCCGGGTCCATCTTCGGCGCCGGCTTGTGCTGCGCCGCGGCCGCGGCGTCCTCGAACAGCTTGAACAGGACGGTTGCCTCCGCCGCGAAGGCCTTGCGCTGGGCGTCGTCGCAGCGCAGTTCCCAGCGATGGATCACCAGGCCCGAGAGCTCCGAATGAATGGTGAGCCCCGTCCTGCGGCCCAGCAGGTCCAGCAGCGGCGCATGCTCGAACAGGCGCCGGATCGCCGGCGGGCTCGTGCCGGTGAGCAGGTAGGCGCTGGAGAACGCGGGATGCGAAGGGAAGTCGACGTCCGCGTAGCCGCTCATGCGCGCCACCATGTCCAGCATCTTGTTCGATGGCTGGAGCGAGAACGTGGGGAAGCGGTGGTTCGGTGAATCGTACTGCGCGACGGTCTGCACCGCCTCGTAGTGGCGGTCCTGGTCGTTGCGGCGCCGGGTGTACCGGACCGTGACGTCGGCGACCATGTAGCGCAGCCCGAGGCTTACCTCCTGCGACACGTTCTCGATTCCGGCGACGTGCTTGCCGGGGAAGCCGGGGGCGAGCTTTTGCGCGAGTTGGTTGGCGGTGGCGGTCATGTCAGCGGGTATTGCGCGTTTGCCGGGCGTTCAGTCGATCAGGTCCACTGGACCGCGCGCAGCGCGCCGCGCAGCGCTTCCAGCCGCTCGGCGACGAACCCGCCGCCGGAGGCCGGGTAAATCGTGCGCAGGAAGATCTGCGCGGTCCGTTTCTCGCGGAGCTTGAGGACATACACCACGAAATGATGCTCCGCGCCCTTCGCCTCGCTCGCCTCGGTCCAGAGCACGCCGTTGGGCAGCGTGGCCTGCTTTGGCTCGGCGTTCAGCCCGGCGTCGTGCTGGACGAGCAGGCGCATCAGCTTGAGCAGTTTCGGCCCGCTTTCCGGCGTCAGGTTCGGCTGCGCCTGGAACGCGAAGCGGAACTCGACCACCTGCCCGGAGGGGCCGCTTGCCCTGGCCTCGAGCCAGTCCGCCTCGGTGAACTGCCAGCCTTCAGGCAGGCGCAGCGTGAAGTCGGAATGCCGGATCTCCTGCGGATCCCACGGCACCGGTTCGCTTTTCGGGACCAGCTTCTTGAACACGTCGAACAGGCCCATGGCTGCTCCTCCCTGAATCCTGCGTCCGCTGCCGTGGCCGCATTGTGCACCCATCGCCCCTGGCCGGGCGCGGCGGGGGGGGCGAAATGTAACCGAGCGGTTACATCCGGCGCGGTTTCGCGCCGCCGGACGGTTTCCGGGCAGGCGGCTCGCACTGCGTCGGGTCGGCGAGGAACAGCCAGCCGGTTGCGAGCATGGCGGGGATGGCGAGGTACCAGTATTGGTTGCCGGTGAGCACATCGCCGGCGTAGCCGATGGCGAGGCCGGCGAGGAAGCAGGCGACGAGCCAGGCGAGGCGGGTGGGGAGGGTGGTCATGGATTCTCCTGGCTCACCTTCCTCGGCAGGCCATCGCTCACCTCGAGCCAGGACACGTGCGTCTCGTAGAACACGTGCGCGGCCGGCGCCTTGTCCAGCTCACCCTGGATCAGCGCCCTCGCCACGTGCATCTCGCCGGGCCAGCGGGTTGATTCGAAGAACATCGGGCTGCCGCATTTGGGGCAGAAGCCGCGCTTCGCGCCGGGGCTGGACTCGTACCAGGCCGGCTGCGTGGCGCTCGGGTCGATTGAGAACTGCGCGGCGGGGAAGCCCGCCCAGGTCACGAAGGCCGCGCCGTGGGCGCGGCGGCAGTAGCTGCAGTGGCAGTGCGCGACCCATTTGACGGGGAGGGCGGCGGTGAAGCGGACGGCGCCGCAGAGGCAGGAGCCGTGAGTGGTGGTCGTCATCGGGCTATCAGTGCGACGAGGCCGATGGCGTAGAGAAGCCCGATCAGAAGGCAGATGCCCGAGGACACCAACCAGAACGTAGTCGAGTTCCCGGGGAACCTGGGCTTCAGGATTGGATAGGCTATTGCTCTTGCCAGGAACACCAGGCTGATGAGAAGGAGCGCGAGCTCCGTGAATGGCAGGCGGGGTGCCATGCCCGCGCCGGAGAAGGCGTAGAGGGCCCAGATGAAAAGAATGCTGGCGATGCCGAGCGTGATTAGGGTTGGCTTTAGCCTGCCGGCCTCGACGGCGCGTGCCATTCGTTCTCCGGCGCCCATGAATCGGTAGGCTCGTGGGCCTACGGCGATGCAGGCCAGGTGCGCGATCGATGCGAGGGCGACGAGGAGGCCGGCGAGGGCGAGGGCTTTGGGGCCGAGGTCGGGCATGGTTGGGTGGTGAAACCTAGCGCCAACTATTCATACAAGCGGCAGCCCGAGTGCCTCGAGTTCGTGTCGTCGCAACGGCAGCTCTTCGCGCAGGAAAAACTCGTCGAGCTGCGGCGGCGGCACAGCGGTTCCGGACAGCATCGCATGGACCTGGCCGCGACGGTGGATCTGATGCTGGAACAGATGCAGCAGTACGTCGCCGGCGCGCTCGACCTGCACGTGATCGACGCGCTGGATCGCGACGTCGGCATCGAAGTCCGTGACGTCGACAAGCGCGATCAGCTTGCGATCCGATTCGAGCTGCGCGTCGCGAAGAGGCGGGAGTTCGGCGAATGGCTCCTCGTTGGCGACCGTCTCGATGCCGCGCCCGCCCCGCTCGAGCGCGTCGATGTACAGCCAATCGACGATCAAGATGTGGTTGAGCGTCTTCATGATCGTCGGGAAGAAGCTCGTTCGAACCGCGTGGAGTTCGCTCTCCGACAGCCGAGTACACGCCTCGAGCAGGCGATGGTTCGCCCATGCGTTGTTGCGCGCGAACGCACGAAAGATCGAGCCGGTGGTCACGGTTCTAGATTCCACAGCCATTCGTTCGGAACGGGATTGAATCAGTTGCCGAACGGCGTGGTGAACGGCGGGCCGCAGCGCCGGCCTTTGCGCTGGCACGGTGGTTCGCGGCCCGTCCGTTCCACCTGGAGTTAGGGCGCAATGGGCTCAATGCGCCTCCTTGGCGAGACGATCATCACGCTCGCGTAGCAGCCAGTACACCACGCCGAGCACAAGAGTTGCTCCAGCCAGTGCCGCAATGGTGCTTGCGCCGGTGGCGCTGGAATCGAGAATGACGAACTTGCGACTCAACGCGATGAGCGCGATGAGCACCACGGTCTTGACCTGGATGATGCTCGAGCGCCGAAGGGCAACGCGAACAATCGAATGCTTGAACTCCATGGCGATGAGCAGCGTCATGATCATGCCAAAGAGCGCCTGAAAGACCTCATGTTCGAGTGGATCGATCGCGCCGCTAAGCAGCAGCGGAACGATCTGGACGATCAACTGCACGAGCGCCAGGGCGATGACCACCGAGATCACGAGGCTCAGAACGACCGCAACGATCTGCTCGAAGCGCTCGTAGACGGACATGATCGGCCAATGCTTGCGCGTTTCCGCGAAGAATCTCCGCGATGGGTGATGCTGGCTTTCCATTTTCTCCTCCGTGCTCAGGCGAGCGATCCGGCGATGCGCCCCAGCGTCGCGACGGCCGACTCGACCTGCGGCGACCATGGCAGGCCGTAGTTGAGGCGCAGGCAGTTCTGGAACTTGCGTTGCGGCGAAAAGATGGGGCCGGGAGCGACCGTGATCTTCTGATGGATGGCGAGCCGGTGGACTTCCAGCGCGCTGACCCGCTCGGGCATCTCCACCCAGAGAAAATACCCGCCTTCGGGCCTGGTGACGCGGGTTGCAGCGGGGAAATGACGCGCAATCGCCTCGAGCATCGCGCTCTGCTGGCTCTCGAATGTCTGGCGCAGCCGGCGCAGGTGATAGTTGAACCCCCCGTGCTTCAGGAATTCCACGATTGCCGCTTGCGCCGGGAAACTGGTGGCGATCGTCGTCATCGCCTTCGCGCGCTCCACCGGCCTGGCGTAGCGGCCCGGCGCGGCCCACCCGACGCGGTATCCGGGCGCGAGACTTTTCGAGAACGACGAGCAGTGCAGCACGCGTCCAGTGCGGTCGAACGCCTTCGCGGGCCTGGGGCGGTGCGCTCCGAAATAGAGCTCCCCGTAGACGTCGTCCTCGATGAGCGGAATATCGCGCTCGGCAAGCAACTTCACCACCTCGCGCTTCTGGTTATCGGGCATGAGGCAGCCGAGGGGGTTCTCGAAGTTCGTCATGAGCCACACGGCCTTGATCGGATGCCGGTCGAGCGCTTTAGCCAGCGCCGATGCACTGATCCCGTCGCGCGGATGCGTGGGGATCTCTACCGCCTTCAATCCCAGCCTCTCCATCGCCTCCAGCACGACATAGAAAGTCGGGCACTGGATCGCCACGGCATCTCCGGGGCGCGTCACGGCCTGCAGGCACAGGTTGAGCCCCTCCAGGGCGCCCGTCGTGATGACGATTTCCTCGACAGGAACTTCGCATCCGGTCTCCAGGTAACGGCGTGCGATCAGGCGCCTCAAGTCTGCATTTCCGGGCACCAACTGTTCGTAGATCGACTGGGGATCCAGGCGGGATGCGGCGGAATGCAGCGCACGGGCGAGCTTGCGCAGAGGAAACAGGCCGGGAGCGGGGAAAGCCGAGCCAAGCGGCACGAAATCGCGCCTGCCCGCGGCGGCGATCAGCTCGAACGCCAGGTCGCGGACGTCAACTGCCGTGGACGTGCCGGAGGGCCGGGATACCGGACACTGCTGCATTGGCCTCCCGCCGAGGTGCGCGCTTACGTAGTGGCCGGAGCGGGAGCGGGTATGGATCTCGCCGCGGTCCTCGAGCAGCTTGTACGCCTGCGTCACGGTCGCCGGGCTGACGCGATGACTGCGGCTTGTGGACCTGACGGAAGGCATGCGCTCGCCGGGTCGCAGGACCCCCGTCCGGATCCGGCCGGACATTTCCTCGGCAAGCTGGTGGTAGCGCGTCATGATGGACCGGCGCCCCCTACGCGCGGCAAACGCGCGCCTATCTTGCGCCTAATCCGTACCTATCGCCAGTCGCTGGATCCGAGGCGGCAAGCTCCACGAAGAAGCGGCTGCCGGCACCGGGAGTGGACTCCACCCAGACTCGCGCCTGGAGCATCTGCGCGGCGCGCTTCACCGTCGCGAGGCCGATGCCGGTGCCGGGGTAATCGTCCTGGCTGTGGAGACGCTGGAAGACGCCGAAGATCGTGTCGAAATGCTCGGGGGAAATGCCGATGCCGTTGTCTTCGACGCAGACGGTGGCATGGCCGTCGTGCAGCCTGCAAGTGATCGCGACCTGCGGCCGCACGTCGCGATGGCGGTAGGTGAGGGCGTTTTCGATCAGGTTGAGGAAGATCTGGAACAGCAGCGTCGAATCCCCCAGCACCACCGGCGGTTCCTCCGGCAATCGCAGCTCGGCGCCGAGCTCTTTCACGCGCGGCTCGAGATCGTGCAGCACCTCCGAGAGGACGCCGCCGAGCTCGATGGGCTCGAGCTTCACGACCCGGCGGCCGAGGCGGGCGTAGCCGAGCAGGTCCTCGATGAGCCGTCCCATCTGGGCGCTCGCGCGCACGATGTTGTCCAGGTAGTGGCGGCCCTCTTCCTCCAGGCTCGCGCGGTGGCGCCGCGCAAGAATCTGCGCGAAGCCGCTGATGGCGCGAAGCGGCGTGCGCAGATCGTGCGACACGGAGTAGCTGAACGACTCGAGCCCTTTGATGGCCTCCGCCAGCTCCTCGGTGCGCCGGGCGACGCGCTGTTCCAGTTCCTGCCGCAGCGACAAAGCCTCCTCTTCGGCCTGCCTGCGGGCATCCTGCTGCGCCTGCAGTTCGTCAGCCGTGCGATCGAAGGCACGCATGACCTCGCCGATTTCGCCGGCGGGATAGGGCGTTCCGATGCGTGCGTCCAGTTCGCCCTGACGCAGCTTCTCGAAGCCCCCGACGATGCGCAACAGGGGCTTGCGTAATCCCCGGTCGGAAAAGATCAATGCAGCGGCGAACGCCAGCAGCGAGGCGCTGGCCAGAAAAGCGAATGCGCTGCGCATGCGGCTTTCGGCGTCGGCAACCAGATCCGCGGTGGGGACGCCGAGCGCCAGCACGAGCCCGATGTTCCAGCTCTCCGGAGGCGCGCCGGCGGCCCAGATGCGCCGGATACCGCGCAGGCCCGTGATTTCCGTCGTATCCCCGGACTTTGCGGACCCCGCAAACCGGAACAGGTCGCTGTCGGCAAAATTCTTCCCGGCTTGCGATTTCACACCGGGCCCGGCATAGCCCGCCATCATCGTGCCGCTGCGGTCGAAAATCGGCAGCACGCTGTTGGGATAGGGCTGCGCCTTCGCCACCTCCTCGGCAAACTGCTTCAGGTCGATGGAGGCAAGCAGGACGAATTTGACTGCCCCCGTGGTGTCACGCGCCGCCAGCGCAACCTGGAGCACCCCGATGCCGGTCAGCCGGCCGAATACCAGGTCGTAGGCCGGTTCCGTAGAGGCCATCGCCTGCTTGAAGTAAGCCCGGTCATTGAGATCCAGCTTGCGTCCGGTGCGCAGGGAATCGCAATGCAATTGTCCGTCGGGCTTGATGGTCAGGATTCCGGTGTACTGCGGATAGTGGTTTTTTACCCGCTCGAGATAGACCGAGCAGGCCTCCAGGTCCGCTGTCTCCAGCTCGCGCGACTCGCTCAGGCCGAACAGCAACTGCGTGGTGCCGTTCACCTTTGATTCAAGCTCGCGTCCCGCGTCGCGCGCGGCCGCTGCCAGGGTGTTCTGGGCCTTGCGGATATCGTGTTCCCGCTGCTGCACCAGATGCACCCCCATTGCGGCGGCGGGTACCACCACTGCGAGCATGACCAGCAGCACGAGGCGTGTTCGCAGCGAAAGCCCGTTCATCCGGCAATCCCCTGCGGCATGCGGCAAGCCTCGCGTACTGCCTGGCGCAGTCGCTCGCCGTCCCAGTGCTTGGACAGGAACTTCTGGATTCCCGCCTCGTTCACCGCATCGGGCAGGGTCTCGGCACGGTCGCTGCCGGTCAGCATCGCCCGGGTCACGCCCGGGTAGAGGTTTCGCACCGCCGCGAGGAACCGAACGCCCTGCATCGCGGGCATGTTCTGGTCGCTGATCACCAGGCCGACCCTGTCGTTGGCGAGGATGTCGAGCGCCGCCTTGGCGGTTTGCGCCGTGACGATGCGATAGCCGTCGGGGGCGAGGAGCTCGCGAAAGAGGAGCAGGTCGTGGGCATTGTCGTCGACCAGCAATACGGCCGGCGCCTGATCGTCGATGGCCGGCACCGCCAGGCGGAGCCCGTCGCGCAGCGCGTCGCTGGCCGCTGCCGCGCCCATGGGCTTGCCGAACAGGAAGCCCTGCATCTGATCGCAGCCGTGGGAACGCAGGAAATTCATCTGTGTCCCGGTCTCCACGCCTTCGGCCACCACCTTCAGCTTCAGGCTGTGCGCGAGGTTGATGATGGCGAGGGCGATGGTGGCGTCCTCCGGATCGGCGATGCAGTCGCGGATGAAGGCGCGGTCGATCTTCAGCGCGTCGAGCGGAAAGCGCTTGAGGTAGGCGAGGCTCGAATAGCCCGTGCCGAAGTCGTCGACCGACAGCCGCACCCCGTAGCGCTTCAGGTTGCGCAGCATCTGCGCCGCCTGCTCGGGATCATTCATCAGCAGCGATTCGGTCAGCTCGAGCTCGAGCAGGCTGGGGTCGGCGCCGGTTTCCTTGAGGATGTCCCCAATGACGCCGTCGAGGTTCTTGTCCTGGAACTGCCGGGCGGAGAGGTTGACGGCCACCGGCACGGGCGTCCGCCCCATCCCGTGCCATAGCCTGAGCTGCGCGCAAGCCGTGCGCAGCGCCCACTCGCCCACCGGCACGATGAGGCCGGTATCCTCCAGCAGCGGGATGAATTGCGCCGGCGAAACCAGCCCGCGCTCGGGGTGCTGCCAGCGCAGCAGCGCCTCGAAGCCGCAGATCGCGCCGCTTTGCAGGTCGGCCTTGGGCTGGTAGTGCAGCACGAACTCGTTGCGCTCGAGCGCGCCGCGAAGCTGCGCCGCGAGCTCGATGCGCTCGACGCTGCGCTCATGCATCTCGGGCAGGTAGAACTGGAAGGCGTTGCCGCCCTGCTCCTTCGCGCGCCACATCGCGACGTTGGCGTACTTCAGTAGCGCGTTGCCCTGCGTGCCGTCGCCCGGGAAGATGGCGATGCCGAGGCTCGCCGTCACGAACGCCTCGCGGCCTGCCAGGTCGAAGGGGCGGCGCAGCGCCGCCAGCAGCTTCTGCGCCACCAGGCCGGCATCATCGTTCCTGGCGAGGTTCGACAGCACCACCGCAAACTCGTCGCTGCCCAGGCGGGCCACCGTGTCGCCCGAGCGCACGCACCGCGACAGGCGCCTTCCCGCCTCGGCGAGCAGCTCGTCGCCGGCCGCGTGCCCGTAGGTGTCGTTGACCACCCGGAAGCGATCGAGATCGAGGAACACCACCGCCGCGTGCCAGTCGTGGCGGCGCGATTGCATGAGGGTCTGGTCGAGCCGGTCGCGAAACAGCGTGCGGTTGGGCAGGCCCGTCAAGGCGTCGAACTGGGCGAGGTGGGCGAGCCTCTGCTCGGCGGCTCTTCGCTCCACCGCGGTGCCGATGATGTTTGCGATGCTTTCCAGGAAGCTGGCGCTCGACGGGTCGAAGGCGCCGCGCTCGCGCGCATAGGCGCTGAGCACGCCGTAGGCGCCCTCAGCGGTCGAGATCGGCACGTTCACCGCGCTGACGATGCCGTGGCTCTCGAGCTCCGCCGACTCCGCGCCGACCGGCTGGCCGATCCGGCCGGCATCCCAGCCCGTGCCCGCCTTGAGGATCAGCGCTTGGCCGTCGGGGCTGATCTGCAGCACCTTGGAGAACCCGACCTCGAGGCCTTCGGCCGCGACGACCGCTGCGCGCGACAGGATCTGGTCGAGGTCGGTGCTCGCCAGCGCCTCCCGGCCGAATGCGGCGATAAGGCTCTGGCGCCGGTTGTGGCGCTGGCGCTCGGTCACGTCGCGGATGGTGGCCACGATCGTGTGGCCGGCGCCGGTGGAAATCGCGCGCCGCAGCACTTCCACCGGGAAGCGGGTCCCGTCCCTGCGGCGGATGGTGCTCTCGAAGCGGTCGGTCCCGCGACCGCCGATCAAGGCGTCATAGTCGCGCTCGAGCTCCTCGCGGGAGAAGGGCAGGACGTCCTGCGGGCCGAGCGCGCAGAGCTCTTCGCGGCTGTACCCCAGCCAGCGGCAGGCCGTGTCGTTCGCGTCGATGTAGCGCATGCTGCGCCGGTCGATTAGCATGATGGCGTCGCCGGAAATGTCGACCGCCGCGCGGAAGCGGCGCAGGTCCTCTTTGCGGCGCCTGCGCTCGGTCACGTCTCTTGCGATGCCACGATAGCCACGGAAGCGGCCCGAAGCGTCGAACACCGGCTCGCCGCTGGTCTCGACGTGATGCTCGACGCCGTCGCTGCCGGTAAAGCTGTAGCCGAAATCGTAGAAGGGGCGCCGTTCCCGTAGGGCACGTTCCAGCAGGGTCTTCTGCGCCTCGCCAGCGCGCGCGCCCGCGATCTGCCAGCGCGTGCGGCCGAGGATGTCGGGCGCCGAGATGCCGGCGCGCTCCAGATTCCGTCCCGAGATTTCGGTAAAGCGGCCGGCCTCGTCCTGCTCCCAGTACCAGTCCGAGGGCGAGAGCTCGGTCAGGCGGCGAAAATGCGCGTCCTGCCCGGAGCGGTCCTGCGCGGCGTGCGCGGCAGCCCTCATGTCGCCTCCAGGGGCGCGCGCACGTTGAGCGAGAGCCAGTAGCTGTCGATCTGCCTGACCACCTCCAGGAACCCCTCGAACGACACCGGCTTTACGAGGTAGCTGTTGGCGCCGTTGTCGTAGGTCATGGCGAGGTCGCCTTCTTCCTTGGAGGAGGACAGTACGATCACCGGGATGCGCTTGAGCGTGGGTGACTGCTTGATGCGACGCAGCACCTCGTGCCCGTCCATGATCGGCATCTTCAGGTCGAGCAGGATGAGATCGGGCAGCGGGTGCTTCTTGCGATCGGCGTAGCCGCCGGCGCCTTGCAGATAATCCAGCGCGGCCTGGCCGTTGGCGCAGCTGTGCAGCGTGTTGGAAAGACGCCGCTCCCGGAACGCGTCCGCGGTGAGCTCGACGTCCATCTTGTTGTCTTCGACGAGCAGGATATGGGCGGGCCGGTTCATGATTTTCTCCCTTCAAACAGCCTGTCTATGGCGGCGTGCAGCTTCTCGCCGAGGTCCTTCTTCGCGACAAAGGCGTCGGCCCCGGCGGCGTAGGCGCTCGCCTGCATCTCGGGGAAGTCCTCCAGCGTCATGGCGATCGCTTTCGGCGCGGCCGGCAGCGCCTTTACCCTGCGGATCGCCTCAAGGCCGTCCATGCCCGGCATCTTCAAATCCATCAGCACCAGGTCGGGGCGCTGGCGCCGGACCTGCTCGAGGGCCTCCAGACCGGTGCCGGCGATGCCGAGGACTTCGAGCCCGAGGCGCTGCTGCACGAAAGCCGCTGCGACCCGCGCAAAGAACTCGCTGTCGTCCACCACAAGCACTCCGATCTTCTTCAAGGTGGCGTCCCTGGTTGCCGCGAAGCCGCAATCTAGGCTCGCCGGCGTTCTGCGCCTATTAGGCGATGCCGTACGGCGACCCCCGCCGAAACCCTAGGCGGTAAACGCAAATGAAACAGGGAGTTACGGCTTGAGTTGGATGAGGCCGGTGCGCAGGGCGTACATCACCAGCCCCGCGACATCGCTGATCTGCAGCCGCTCCATGATCTGGGCGCGGTGGGCTTCCACGGTCTTGGGAGAAATGCCGAGCTGGAAAGCGATTTCCTTTGCGCTGGAGCCCTCGGCGATGAGCTTGAGGATCTCCCGCTGGCGCTGCGTCAGTTCGGCGTGGGGTGCCGTCGCCTCGACGTACCCATCCATCACCTGCCGGGAGACGGCCGGGCTGAGATAGCTCTCCCCGCGGAGCACCGCGCGCACCGCGAGCTCCAGCTCGACCATCGCGGAGTCCTTGAGGAGATAGGCCGAGACGCCCGATCCGAGGGCCTGCTGGACATAGTCGGCGCCGGCGTGCATGGACAGCACGATCACGCGCACCTGCGGAAACTCGCGCTTCAGCGAGGCGGCGAGCTGTACCCCGTCCATCTGCTTCATCGAGATGTCGGTGATCACGAGCTCCGGCGGGTCCCGGCGCACGAGCTCGAGCGCGGTCGCGCCGTCGGGGGCTTCCGCAACCACGCGGATCCCCTCGAGCCTGTCGAGCAGCGCCCGCAGCCCGGCGCGCACGATCACGTGGTCGTCCACGAGGATGACGCGCGCCTCGCTCAAGCCGCGGCCTCCTCGGCGGTCCAGAGCGGCACGCGCGCAACGATCCGGGTGCCGCGGCCGGCGCTGGTGTGGATCTGCAGCGTTCCGCCGAGCAGATGGGCCCGCTCCTCCATGCTGAGGAGCCCGAGGCTGCCGCCCTGCGCAGCGCGCGCGCGCTTCGCTTCGAGATCGAATCCGGCGCCGTCGTCCGCCACCTCCAGCCAGAGCACGCCCTGCTCGACGGCGAGCTTGACCCGGACCGACTGCGCGCGGGCGTGGCGCAGCGCATTGGTGAGCGCCTCCTGGACGATGCGGAAGCAGGCCGCGGCGCGCGCTCCGGTCAGGCCGGGAAGGCCCGGCGCATCCTCGAACGTCACCGCAAGCCCCGTCTGCTGCGACAGCCGTCCGGCGTGCGCACGCAGCGCGGCCGCGAGGCCCAGCCGGTCGAGCTGCGGCGGGCGAAGGTCGAGCGACAGGGTCCTCACCTGCTTCAATCCCTGGTCGACGAGCGCGATGCAGTCCTCGAGAAAGGGCGAGGGCGCGCGCTGCCCGAGCATCTGGAGCTGCAGCTTGGTGGCCGTGAGCGTCTGCCCGAACTCGTCGTGCAGCTCGCGGGCGAGATTCGCCCGCTCGGCCTCCTGGACCTGCAGAAGCTGGTCGGAGAGCGCCCGGAAGCGCTCTTCGCTCCTGCGCAACTCCTCGAGGAGGCGCTCGCGCCGGCTCAGGCCTCGCAGCGTGAGGAACGCGAGCCAGAGGAGCGTCAGCGTGCCGGCCAGGGCGATGCCGGCATACGCGAGCGCCTGCCGCCACCACGGGCCGAGGATGTCGTCCTCGTTCAGACCCAGCAGCGCGACCATCGGGCGCTCGGGCACCGTGCGATAGCTGAAGATGCGCGTCATGCCGTCGACTGCGCTCACGCCGCGGAAGGTGCCGCTGGGCGCCGTGGACAGATATTCGCTGAAGAGCCGGGTCGCCGCAAAGGACCGGCCGGCGAGCCCCTGCACCTGCGGGTGGCGGGCCAGGACCACGCCATCGCGCCTTGCCAGCGCGATGGCGCGACCGTAGCGGGTGTGGAGCCCGCCGTAGAGCCGTTCGAAGTAGCCGATGTCCACGGCCGCGGAGAGCACGCCGGCGAACGCTCCATCCGGCGTCTGCAGCCGCCGGCTCAGCGTGAAGATCGGCGTGCCGGAGCGCTCGCTGACGAAGGGCTCGCCGACATAGAGCTCGTCCGTCGCGCGATCGCGAAGGGCGAGGAAGAAGTCCCGTCTTGCGATCTCCAGGCGCGTGGCCGGCCGCAGGTTGCTCTGGTGCAGGACCCGGCCGTTCGCATCGAGATGCAGGAACGCGCCCAGGAAGGGGAGCAGGGAAAGGTGCTGGCGCATCTGCGCCTCGAGCGCGCGCGAGCCGCCCGGGAAGCCTGCCTGCAGGTTGATCGCGCCCTCGAGCACCCGCAACGCAAGGTCGGCGGCGTTGATCGAGGCCGAGGTCTGCTCCTCGATGATATGCACGAGGTTGCGCGAGTCCTGCGCGGCCGAGGCGAGCAGCGCTTTGCGCTCGGACCACAGATTCAAGCTCAGGCCGGCGGCGATGGCGAGGATGAGGAGCGCGGTCACCGTGCCGACCAGGACGCGGAGCCGTCGGTCCCCGCGGAAGGCCCCGGGCCTTTCCGCCGCGAGGGGCGGCGGCATTCTGCGCAGAAAGAAGTAAAGCAGCGTCGCCGTGACGGCGATGAACGCCCAGCCCTTGTAGGTCTGCAGCGCCGACTGCGTGACGGCATCGTAGGCCATCCACTCCAGCAGCCAGTCCGACGCGACGATCCACGCCAGCGCAAGGACGGCGTAGACGAGGCTGGCGCGCAGCGCGCGGCGGCGGTTCACGACTTTGGCTTCCTCGCCGACGCGTCGATCCATTTACCCCTTAGCCTCGCATCCTGCGCAGTTGACGGGGCCAAACTGCGCCGCCTACGCGCTGCATGCGCAAGGCTATCTTGCGCTAAATCTGTACCTATCGCCAGTTGGATCAACAGACTCGCCTTGCTGTGTCTGTTACTGCCGCCAAGTTGCCCAGCTGTGCCTACGCTTTGCCCCACCGAACCCCAGATTGAAACCGCAGGCGCCGTTTCGAGGCGGCGCGCACACACAAACGGGAGCAGACATGACAGAAGAACTGGAGGCATCGGCAGAAGGTCGGCTCGACGTGTGGCGCGAGCGCGTGCAAGCCATCGCATCGACGCTACCGGACGTCGTCTGGTCGGTCGCCGTTCCGTCGCACAAGATCATCTACGTCAGCCCCGCAGCTGAGGCCGTTTTTGGCAAACCGGACGAGCAGTTGTCGAGAAGTTTCTCGGAGTGGAGCGATCTGCTCCACCCCGACGATCGCAGCCGCGTGCTGGAAAAGTGGGAACACGCGACGCACGGGGCGCCGTTCGAAGCCGAGTACCGCATCGTCACGCCGCAAGGCACCGTGCGGTGGATTCAGACCAACGGCCGGTGTGCTACCGACGAGGGCGGCGCTGTAGTGCGCATCGATGGCATGGCGCGGGACGTGACCGAAAGGCGCGCGCAGGAGGAAAGGATCGCCCATCTCACCCGCATACGGTCGGTTCTGAGCGGAATCAATTCCGTCATCGTGCGGGTGCGCGAACGCGAGGAACTGCTGCGCGAAACCTGCCGCATCGCCGTCGAGCAGGGCGGATTCGGCATGGTATGGATCGGGCTGCTCGATGCGGACGGACGGCAAGTGAAGGTCGTTGCCCACCACGGATGGGCTCCGGGCGTCCCCGGCGGATTTCAACTGCCCGCTGGAAGTAACGCCGAGATCCAATCCAGAGCAGGCTGCCGGGCGATCCTCGATCAGACACCGTTCGTCGACAACGATCTCGCCCCAGTCCACCCAGATAACCAGCTGCGGTGGCTCGCCGTGGGGCAGGGATATCGCTCCGTGATCGCGCTGCCACTCGTTGCAGCCGGCGCGACCACGGGCGTGATGATCATGTATGCAAGAGAGGTCGATTTCTTCAACGCGGATGAAGTGAAGCTCCTTTCCGAGCTGGCCGGAGACATCTCGCTGGCGCTGGAGCATATCGGCAACGAGGAACGGCTGACGTTTCTCGCGAACTATGACCCGCTCACCGGTCTTCCGAACCGGGCGCTGATGCACGAAAGGCTGACGCAACTCCTGGCTGCGGCCCGGCAGAAGCAGACGCACACGGCCGTCGCCGTAGCCGACATCAATCGCTTTCGCCTGGTGAACGAGACGTTCGGGCGGCACGCGGGGGACAGGTTGCTGCGCGAGCTCGCCCAGCGTCTGCGCGCCCACAGCCCGGAACCGCTTGACCTCGCGCGGGTCTCGCCGGATTCATTTGCGCTGGTTCTCACCGGAACCCGAGATGCTGCGGATATCGCGACGACGCTCGAACACTGCCTCGGCGGGGCTCTTGCCGCGCCGTTCCTGATCGACGGCAAGGAAATCAGGATCGCCATGACCACGGGAGTGGCGGTGTTCCCCCCGGACGGCGACGATGCAGACGTGCTGTTCCGCAACGCCGAAGCGGCACTCAAGCGGGCGAAGAGAGCAGGCGAGCGCATCCTGTTCTACCACCCGGAGATGAACGCCCGGGTTGCGGAGACGCTCCTCCTGGAGAACCGGCTGCGGCGGGCGATCGAGGAAGAGCAGTTCGTGCTGCACTACCAGCCGAAGATCAGCGCGGCCAGCGGGCGCACGACCGGGCTGGAGGCGCTGATTCGCTGGCGGGACCCGGTAGCCGGTCTGGTGCCGCCCGGGAAGTTCATCCCCATCCTGGAGGAAACCGGGATGATCCTCGATGTCGGTCCCTGGGCGATTCGCAAGGCATTGATCGAGTCGCGCAACTGGAGACTGACGCACGTCGGCCCGCTCCGCATCGCGGTCAACGTATCCGCGATCCAGTTGAGGCAGCGCGACTTCGTCGATACCGTAAAGCGCTCCATCGACGATCTGGGCATCGCCGCGACCCACCTGGACCTCGAACTGACGGAAAGCATGGTCATGGAGGGCATCGAGGACAACGTGAAGAAGCTCCAGGCGATCCGCGACATGGGCGTCAACGTGGCGGTGGACGACTTCGGGACCGGGTATTCGTCCCTTGCCTATCTGGCGAAGCTGCCGGTGGACGCCCTGAAGATCGACCGCAGCTTCGTCGACACCATGACGCGCAACCCCCACAGCATGACGCTCGTGTCCACGATCATCTCCCTGGCCCACGCGCTCGACCTGAAGGTGATCGCCGAAGGCGTGGAGACCGAGGAACAGGCCAAGTTGCTGCGACTGCTGAAGTGCGACGAGTTGCAGGGCTACCTGTTCAGCAAACCGCTGGCCCCCGGCGAGATCCAGGATTTCCTCATGAGCGGTGGGACGCAGGCGGGCAGGCAGGTCAGATGAATACCATGAGGCAAGCTCAACAGCCAACCGGAGCCACGCCCCAGGACGCCCCGAATGTAACCGATCGGTTACATCCACCCCTCCCACCCGCCTCAACCCCCACCCTCCATCCCATACCCATACAACCACGCGCTCTGCCTTAACGGATCCCCCGCCGCAAACTCCCGATCCCGCTTCTCCTGCTCCGGCCCATCGGGCAAATGGTTCCTCACCTCCCGACCCCGGCTCATCAGCTGCACCTCTGTCGCCCGCGGCCGCCGGACAGCCTCATAACCAAGCAACGCGTCAGCCACTCCCGACTGCCCGACACCCCGCAGGCAATCGGCCAACACCAACGCATCCTCCACCGCCTGCGCCGCACCTTGCCCAAAGAACGGCAGCATGGCGTGGGCCGCATCCCCCAGCAGGCTGATCCGCCCCAACGTCCACCGCTCCAGCGGCGTGCGGTCGTACAAGGCCCAGCGCTTGGTGTCGGTGGCGGAATCGATCAACTGGTGCACGCGCGCATCCCACCCAGCGAACTCGCGCTGCATGTCGGAAACCTCGCCCGCGGCGGTCCAGGACTCGTTGCGCCAGTCGCCGGCGGGTACGATGGCGACGACGTTGACGAAGCGTCCGGCGGAGATGGGGTAGTGCACGAAATGGCGGTTGGGCCCGAGCCACAGGGATTGCACGGGCCGCAGGGCCATGGCGGGCGCGCGTTCGGCGGGCACGAGGCAGCGGAAGGCGGAGAGGCCCGAGAAGCGCGCCTCGACCCTGGGCCACATGGCGTCGCGGACAAAGGAATGGATGCCGTCGGCGCCGATGACGAGGTCGGCTTCGACGCGGACCTCAGCGCCGTCGCGGCGGGCGAAGGTGAGTTGGACGGACTCGCCTTCGTCGCGAACCGAGGTGCAGCGGTGGTCGAGGTATAGCTGGGCGGCAGGCAACGCCGACTGGAGGAGCGCCAGCAGGTCGCAGCGGTGCGCGACATAGCAGGGCGCGCCGTAGAGGCGCTCGCATTCGTCGCCCATTTTCTGCGAGGAGAGGACGCGCCCGTCCTGCCAGCGGCGGAACTCCCAGGCCTCCTCCAGGCGCACCGCGAACGAAGGCAGCTGCGCGGCGAGGCCCAGGCGCACCAAAGGCCGCACCATGTTGGGCGAGACGACGATGCCGGCGCCGACCTCTCGCAACTCGGTGGCCTGCTCGTAGACGGAAGCCTCCACCCCGGCAGCGCGCAGGAAGAGCGCGGCCGCGAGGCCGCCCAGGCCGCCCCCGACGATGGCGACGCGCAGTGCCAAGCGAAGGGCTAGCTGAAGGCCTGGATGCCCGTCATGGCGCGCCCGAGGATGAGCGCGTGGATGTCGTGCGTGCCCTCGTAGGTGTTGACCACCTCCAGGTTCACCAGGTGCCGCGCGACGCCGAACTCGTCCGATATCCCGTTGCCGCCCATCATGTCCCGCGCCAGGCGCGCGACGTCGAGCGACTTGCCGCAGGAATTGCGTTTCAGGATGGAGGTGATTTCCACTGCGGCGGTGCCCTCGTCCTTCATGCGCCCCAGGCGGAGGCAGCCCTGCAGGCCCAAAGTGATCTCGGTCTGCATGTCGGCGAGTTTCTTCTGGATGAGCTGGTTGGCGGCCAGGGGCCGGCCGAACTGCTTGCGGTCGAGCACGTACTGGCGCGCGCGATGCCAGCAATCCTCGGCCGCGCCCAAAGCGCCCCAGGCGATGCCGTAGCGCGCGGAATTGAGGCAGGTGAACGGCCCCTTCAGGCCACGCACCTCGGGGAAGGCGTTCTCATCCGGGCAGAACACGTTGTCCATCACGATCTCGCCGGTGATGGAGGCGCGCAGGCCGACCTTGCCGTGGATCGCGGGGGCGGAGAGGCCCTTGGCGCCTTTGTCGAGGACGAAGCCGCGAATCGCGCCTTCGTCATCTTTCGCCCAGACGACGAACACGTCCGCGATGGGCGAGTTGGAGATCCACATCTTGGCGCCGGTGAGGCTGTAGCCGCCCGCCACTTTCTTCGCCCGCGTCACCATCGAGCCCGGATCGGAGCCGTGGTTGGGCTCGGTGAGGCCGAAGCAGCCGATCCATTCGCCGGTGGCGAGCTTGGGCAGGTATTTCTTCTTCGTCGCTTCGTTGCCGAACTCGAAGATGGGCACCATCACCAGCGAGGATTGCACGCTCATCATGGAGCGGTAGCCCGAGTCCACGCGCTCCACTTCGCGCGCGATCAGGCCGTAGGCGACGTAGTTCAGGCCCGGGCCGCCGTACTGCTCCGGGATGGTGGGTCCCAGCAGTCCCACTTCGCCCATCTCGCGGAATATCTTCGGGTCGGTCTTCTCGTTGCGGAAGGCCTCCACCACGCGCGGCGCCAGCTTGCCCTGGCAGTAGTCGCGCGCGGCGTCGCGCACCATGCGCTCGTCCTCGGACAACTGGTCGTTCAGCAGCAGGGGGTCGTCCCAGGCGAATTGCGCCTTGGGCCGTGACTGCAGAGGTACGTTCATGCGATTCCTCGGGCGTGGAAGGTGGAAATTCTACTGCCAAGGCGATTACACTGGCGCCATGAACGCCCCGGAACAGGTGACCCGGTACGACCGCGCGGCGCAGAGCGTCGGCAACATCGTGCACCTGGAGCACGTCAACTGCCTGATCGGGGACCAGCGGCTGGCAACGCTGTTCTACGTCGTCGGCCTGGGCGGCACGCGCGACCCCTTCCTGTTCCCCGGGCTGGAGAACATGTGGGTCAATTTCGGCCGCACGCAAATGCACCTGCCCAGCCGCGGCCCGGCGCCCCGGGCCGAGGTCCTGCGCGGCACCATCGGGTTCGTCGTCCCGGACCTCGAGGCGCTGAAGCGGAACCTGGACTTCGCCGGCCGGGAGATGAAGCGCGTCGTCCCGGGGAAGGACACCCGGTTTTCCTGGCGTGAGCAGGGCGACGCAGTCGAGGCCACCTGCCCCTGGGGAAACCGCATCCGCTGCCATGCGCCCTCGGCGGAGTACCCCGGCACCGACCTCGGTCTGGTCTATGTGGACTTCGACGTTCCCCAGGGCGCTGCCGAGGGCATCGCGCGCTTCTACGGCGAGGTCATGCACGCTCCGTCCAGGGCGGAGGGTGGCCGCGCCGTGGTGTCCGTCGGCCGGCACCAGAAACTGGTGTTCACCGAAACCGCGCAGAAGCTGCCGGAATACGACGGCCACCATGTCCAGGTCTACATCGCGGATTTCTCGAGCGGCTACGAATGGCTGAAGGCGCGCGGCCTCATCAACATGGAAACCGACGCGCACGAGTGGCGCTTCCAGTGGATCGTGGACCCGCGGGACGGCCGCAAGCTGTTCCAGGTGGAGCACGAGGTGCGCAGCATGAAGCACCCGCTGTTCGGCCGGCCCCTGGTCAACCGCAACCCCGATGTCACCAACCGGGCGTACGTGCCCGGCAGCGACGCCTTCCGCGGAACCTGCTAGCTCAGTTCGCTCGTTCCAGGATCACGGCCAGCCCCTGGCCGACGCCGATGCACAGCGACACCGCGGCGTACTTCGAACCGGTTTCCTGCAACTGGCGCGACACCGTCAGCGCCAGGCGTGCGCCGGAGCAGCCCAGCGGATGTCCGATGGCAATCGCGCCGCCGTTCGGGTTCACGCGCGGGTCCTTGAAGTCCACCTTCATGATCGCGAGGCAGCCCAGCACCTGGCTGGCGAAAGCCTCGTTGATCTCGATGACATCCATGTCCTTGAGCGCGAGCTTCGCGCGCTCCAGCGCCTTCGGGATGGCATAGGCCGGGCCCACGCCCATGATGCGGGGTTCCACGGCCGCGGATGCCGCCGAGAGGATTTTCGCGATGGGCTTTTTGCCGTTCTTCTCGCCCCAGGCCCGGCTGGCGACGATGAGCGCCGCGGCGCCGTCGTTCACGCCCGAGGCGTTGCCGGCGGTGACCACGCCGCCCTCGTACAGGGGGCGCAGCTTGGCCAGCATCTCCATGCTGGCGTCGCGGCGCGGATGCTCGTCGGCGCTCACCACGTTGGGCGGCGCGTCCTTCTTCTTCGAGGGCAGGTTCACCGGCAGGATTTCGCCCTTGTAGAAGCCCTCGGCCTCGGCCTTGGCGTATTTCTTCTGCGACGACAGCGCGAATTCGTCGGCCTGCTCGCGCGAAACGCCGAATTCCTTCGCCACGTTGTCGCCGGTCTCCGGCATGGCCTGGTCACCGTACAGTTTCTTGAAGCGCGGGTTCGTGAAGCGCGAGCCGATGGTGGTGTCGAACATCTTCACCTCGCGGCCGTAGGGCGTCTCGCTCTTGCCCATGACGAAGGGCGCGCGCGACATGCTCTCGACGCCGCCGGCGATGTACAAATCGCCTTCGCCCGCGGTGATGGCGCGCGCGGCGTCGGTCACCGCCTGCAGGCCCGAGGCGCAGAGGCGGTTCACCGTCACGCCCGGCACCGTCGGCGGCAGGCCCGCCATCAGCGTGGCGAAGCGCGCCACGTTGCGGCAGTCCTCGCCCGCCTGCGTGACGCAGCCCAGGATCACGTCGCTGATGTCCTCGGGCCTGACTGCGTTTCGCTTCACCACCTCGGCGATCATTTCGCCGGCGAGGTCGTCCGGGCGCAGCCCGGCCAGCTTGCCGGCGTGGCGGCCGATGGGGGAACGGATACCGTCGTAGATATAGGCGTCGAGCATGATGTTTACTCCGGGGTTAGCAGGGAAACGCCGAGCCGCGCGCGCCGCTTCAGCCAGGGGCTGGGGCGGTAGCGCGGATCTGCGTAGAAGCCGTTCATGGCCTCGAGGATGGCGAGGATCTTCGCCGGGCCGATGGCGTCGCCCATGCCGAGCGGCCCTTTCGGGTAGCCCAGGCCCAGCATCACCGCCGAATCCAGGTCTTCCGGGGAGGCGATGCGCTGTTGCACGATGTCGCAGCCGACGTTGACGATGTGCGCCACCACGCGCTGCGCGACGAAGCCGGCCGAATCGCGGATCACGGACACCGGGACGCCGTCGGAGGCGAGCAGGGCGTGTGCCGCATCGCGCGCATCCGGTGCCGTCACCGGCGTGGTCATCAGCGTGCGGCGCTTCGAGAACCCGAACAGGGAATCGATGGCGACGGTCCGTGTCGGGTCCAGGCCGAGCTTGAGCGCCGTCGTGGTCGCGTCGTCGCCAAGCGGGGCGACGATGCACAGGGCTCCGGGCTTGCTGTCCACGCGCGCGAACTTCGACAGGAAGTCCTTCAATTCCGGGACGCACCAGACTGAATCCGGTTTCGCCCCCGGCACCGGCTGCTCCGGCACTTTCTCCGCCGCGCCGTCCTTTCCATACACATACCAGCCGCGCCCGGTCTTGCGGCCCAGCAGCCCCGCCGCCACGCGCGGCTCGCCGAGGAAGGAGGGCTGGTACTTCGGCTCGCCGTAGTACTGCCGGTGCATGGATTGCATCACGCCGTGCGCGATGTCCAGGCCCACGAGGTCCAGCAATCCGAAGGGCCCGAGGCGAAAGCCGGCGGCCTCCACCAGGATCCGGTCGATGCTGGCGAAATCCGCCACGCCTTCCTGCAGCACGCGCAGGCTCTCGGGCACGTAGCCGCGGCCGGCATGGTTGACGATGAATCCGGGGGTGTCCTTGCAGCGCACCGGCTTGTGGCCGTAGCGCTTCGCCAGCGCCGCGAGCGCATCGCCCACCCAGGGCTCGGTGCGCTCGCCGTCCACCACTTCCACGATCTTCATCACCGGCACCGGGTTGAAGAAGTGGTAGCCGGCCACGCGTCCGGGCCTGGCGCAGGCCGCCGCCATCGCGGTCACCGACAGCGACGAGGTGTTCGAAGCGAGGATGCAGGATTCCGCAACCACGGCTTCGAGTTCCTTGAACAGCGCCTGCTTGGGTTCGAGCAGTTCGACAATGGCCTCGACGACGACGTGGCAGGGCTTGAGGGCGGCCAGCGCATCCACCACCACGATGCGCGACAGCGTGGCGTCGGCGTCGGCCTGCGTGATGCGGCCCTTCTGCGCGATTCCGGCGAGGGACTTCGCGATCGCTTCCTTCGCGGCGGCCCCGGCACCGGGCTTGGCGTCGAAGACGAGGGTGCGAACGCCGCATTGCGCCAGCACCTGCACAATGCCGCGGCCCATGGTGCCGCTGCCGACGACGCCCGCGACCAGATCGTTGCGATGGATGTCCAGGCTTCCGGTGTCCGGCATCAGGTGTCCTCATGGGCCATGGCGCGGAATTTTATCCCGGTCGGCCGCATGGCGAAGCTATAATCGGGTCATTCGAGGACTTGGAGGAGGGCTCGATGAATCGCATTCTGACCACGGCTGCGGGATTGGTGTTCGCGCTGGGCGCGGGAATGGCGGCGGCGCAGACCTTTCCCGCCAAACCCATCACCCTGATCGTGCCCTGGCCTGCCGGCGGCTCCACGGATACGCACCTGCGTTCGTTCGCGCAGGTCGCCGCCAAGTACGTCGGCCAGACCATCATCGTCGAGAACAAGCCCGGCGCCGGCGGCATGCTTGGCCCGGCCGGCATGGCGCGCAGCGCGCCGCCGGACGGCTATACGCTGTCGCAGCTGGCGGTGAGCGCGTTCCGCATCCCGCACATCCAGAAGGTGGACTGGGACCCGATCAAGGACTTCACCTACATCATCGGCATCTCGGGCTACACCTTCGGCGTGGTGGTGAAGTCGGACTCGCCCTTGAGGACCTTGAACGACCTCGTCGCCTGGGCCAAAGCCAATCCCGGCAAGCTGTCCTACGGATCCACCGGCAACGGCACCTCTCCGCACCTCCTGATGGAGGAGCTGGGCATGAAGGCCGGCGCGCAGTTCCTGCACGTGCCCTTCAAGGGCAACGCCGACTCCACGCAGGCGCTGCTGGGCGGCCATGTCATGGCGCAATCCGACGCCACCGGCTGGGGCCGGCACGTGGACGCGGGCGCCTTCAGGCTGCTGGTCACCTTCGGCGAGAAGCGCACCAAATGGAACGCACCGACCGCCAAGGAACTGGGCATCGACATCGTGTCCTACTCTCCCTACGGCATCGTCGCCCCGAAAGGCATGGATCCGAAGTTGCAGAGGTACCTGCACGACGCCTTCAAGAAGGCGCTCGATGACCCGGAGCACATGAAGGTTCTGGCGCAACTGGACCAGGTCTACTGGTACAAGTCGAGCGAGGAGTACGCCAAGTGGGCGGCCGAGACGCTGAAGGCGGAACGTGCCACCATCGAGCGCGTAGGATTGCTGCTCAAACAGTAGAAAGCGGAGGCGCCCATGAAGTATCGCAAGATCCTTCTCGCCTACAACGGTTCGGCCGAGGGCAAGCGCGCCCTGTTCGAATGCGCCGACCTCGCCGGATTCCTCGGTGCGGAAACGCATCTGCTCGCGGTGGCCAGCATGCCGCCGAGCCTGTTCCTCACCGAGGGTTTCGTGCCCGAGGAACTGCTGGAAGAGGAAAAAAAGCGCACCCAGACGGTGCTCGACGAGGGCATCCGGTCGCTCACGGAAAAAGGGTTCAAGGCGGCCGGCCACCTGGCGGTGGGCGAGCCGGTGGAAGAAATCTGCCGCGTCGCGAAGGACGTGGGCGCGGACCTGATCGTGGTGGGCCACAACCAGAGCACCTCCTGGGCGGCCCGGTGGTGGAAGGGCTCGGTGGGGGCCTCCCTCCTGGACTATGCCCCCTGCAGCATCCTGATTGCGCTGGCCAAGGTCGAGAAGCCCCAGGCCCCTTGATTTTCCCGCTCGTTCGCACAGCCCGCTTCGGCGGGCTTTTTTGTTTTCGCCTTTGTTCCTAGAATGGGTCGACCATGAACCTTGCCAATCTCTCCTTCGGCCAGCACAAGGGCCGCCTCGAAGACGCGCGCATGCTCACCGGGCGCGGACGCTACGTTTCGGACTGGACGCTGCCGGGCATGGGCTGGGGCCATTTCCTGCGCTCGGACCGCCCGCACGCCAGGATCGTTTCCATCGATGCCGCCGCCGCGCTGGCGATGCCCGGCGTGGTTGCGGTGATCACCGGGGCGGAGCTCGCCGCCGCGGGCCTGAAGCCGATACCGGCGGCGGCGCCCTTCAAGTGGCGCGACGGCTCCGAGCAGCGGCCCGCCCTGCGCCCGTCGCTCGCGCACGAAGTGGTGCGCCATGTCGGCGAGCCGGTCGTGCTGGTGGTGGCCGAGACCCAGGCCCAGGCCCAGGACGCGGCCGAAGCCGTCATGGTGGAGTTCGATGAATTGCCGGCGGTGGTGACCGCGGCCGAGGCGCTCGAGCCGGGCGCGCCGCAGATCCATCCGGGCGCGCCGGGCAACCTGGTGCTCGATTTCGAGGCCGGCGCCGCGGCGGCGACCGAGGCCGCCTTCGCGACGGCGGCGCGCGTGGTGAAGCTGCGCGGCTACCACACGCGCGTGGTCGGCAATCCGATGGAGCCGCGCGCGGCGATGGGGTCCTACGATCCGGCGATCGATCGCTACTACCTGCATGCCACCACGCAGGGCGTGGGTCCGATGCGCGGGCAGCTGTCGGCGGTGCTCGGGGTCGCGCCGGACAAGGTGCGCGTGGTCGCGGAAGAGGTGGGCGGCGGCTTCGGCGTGCGCTTCAACGCCTATCCGGAGTACGGCGCGCTGCTCTACGCGGCGAAAAAGCTGGGGCGCGCGGTGAAATGGGTCGGCAGCCGCTCGGAAGTGTTCCTCGGCGACGAACAGGCGCGCGACATCGTGCACTCGGGGGAAATGGCGCTGGACAAGGACGGCCGCATCCTCGGCATGCGCTTCGACTACCTGTCCAACCTCGGCGCCTACGTCGCCTTCACCGGCGCGGTGGTCAACACCATTGGTCTCGTGAACGTGAACTGCGGCGTCTATGACGTGCAGGCGGTGCATGTGCGCGGGCGCCTGGTCCTGACCAACACCGTGCCGACCGCGGCGTATCGCGGCGCCGGGCGCCCGGTGGCGTCCTACGCGCTGGAGCGCCTCGCGGACGAGGCGGCGAAGGAACTCGGCATGGATCCGGCCGAATTCCGCCGCCGCAACATGATTCCCGCGGCGAAAATGCCCTACAAGCTCGTGGGCGGCTCGGAGTACGACTGCGGCGATTTCGCGGCGGTGATGGACAAGGCCCTGAAGGCCGCGGACTGGGGCGGCTTCGAGGCGCGGCGCGCCGCATCGGCCAGGCAGGGATTGCTGCGCGGCCGCGGCATCGCCACCTACATCGAGATGACGGCGCCCGGCGGCTTCGCGGCTTACGACCAGGCGCATATCACCTGGAACGAGGACGGCGGGGTGACCTTGCGTACCGCTTCGCACAACCACGGCCAGAGCCACGAGACCACCTTTGCGCAAATCGTCTCGACCGTCCTGGGGATCCCGATGGAGAAGGTGCGCCTGCGCACCGCCGAACCCGACTTCGACATGACCGCCAATCCCACCGGCGGCTCGCGCACCCTGCACGGACTGGGCAGCGCCATGTACCTGGCTTCGCAGGAAATCGTGAAGAACGGCGTGGACCTCGCGGCCGAGGACCTGGAGAGCGCCGTCGCGGACGTGGAGTTCGACAAAGGCCACTACCGCATCAAGGGTACCGATCGCTCGGTTTCCATCGGCGCCCTGGCGAAGAAATACCCCGGCCGGTTGAACCTTGACTTCAAGGACCGGCCCAAGGTCCCGGGGACCTTTCCCAATGGTTGTCACGTCGCCGAGGTGGAAATCGACCCTGAGACGGGTATCGTGGAGGTCGTGGCCTACGTCGCCTGCGACGATGCCGGGAATATCATCAACCACCAGGTTGTTGAAGGACAGATGCAGGGCGGCGTGACGCAGGGCGCGGGACACATTTTCAGCGAACAGGCGGTCTATGACGCGGGCGGGCAGTTGCTGACAGGCAGCTTCATGGACTACGCCATGCCGCGGGCCGGGCTGGTGGGCGGCCTGAAGGTCCTGGACCACGCCGTGCCGACGGCGACCAATCCGCTGGGCGCCAAGGGCGTGGGCGAGGGCGGCGTCACCGGTTCCATGCCCTGCCTGATGAACGCGGTGATGGACGCGTTGCGCGGCGAAGGCGTGACGCGTTTCGACATGCCGGCCAGCCAGGAGCGCGTCTGGTCGGCACTGCAGGCCGCGAAGGCGGGCAAACCTTCCGCCCTCGCGATTGCCGAAACCGGCTGATGGCCAGGCGCGCGGCCCTGTACAGCAGTTCGCCGCGCCGCGCGGGGCCGCCTCCCGCCGATTTGCCCGCGCCGGGTCTGCCGAAGGCGAAGCGGCTCGATTGGCGCCGGTACCGCGGCGCGCTGCTGTTCTCGGCGGGCGTGCTCCTCACCCTGGCCCTGGTCCAATTCAACGGCGGCCTGTCCCGCCAGCAGCGCGACCTGACCCAGGAAGACATCGACGCCGCGGTGGCGAGATCCCTGGAGACCGCGCCGCCGCAATCGCCGGCGGCGAAGGCCTGGGAGGCCATCCGGCCCTCGGTGGTGCGTGTCGAAGGCTACGGCCTGGTGACGCCGGCCGAGGATCCGGATGCGCCGGTCAACACCGGCAGCGGCGTCATCATCCTGGACTCCGGCGTCATCCTGACCAACCTGCACGTGGTGCAGGGCGCGGCGACGATCCGCGTGACGTTCGCCGACGGCCTGGAGTCCGATGCGTTCGTCACCGGCGTGCGGCCGGAGCACGACCTCGCGGTGCTGCGGGCGAAGACGCTGCCGGACGACATCGTTCCGGCGACGCTCACCTCGACCGACAAGCTGTCTCCGGGGGACCGGGTAGTGGCGGTGGGATTCCCGTTCGGCGTCGGGCCCTCGGTGTCCGCGGGCGTGGTGTCGGGCCTGAAGCGCGAGTACCGGTCGCCACAGGGCAAGCGCATCCTGACCAACCTGATCCAGTTCGACGCCGCCGCCAATCCGGGCAACTCCGGCGGGCCGCTGGTGACCGCCGAAGGCGAAGTGGTGGGCATCGTCACCGGCGTGCTCAATCCGACGGAGCAGCGTGTGTTCATCGGCATCGGCTTCGCGGTGCCGATCGAGAACGCGGCTTCGGCAATTGGCATCCCGCCATTCTGAGAAAGTAGCGGAGGCAATACCATGGATTTCGGCCAGTCGAACGCCCGCAACGTGTCCTCGCAGATGGAGAACGTCCTCTACGAGGTGAAGAAAGTGGTGGTGGGCCAGGACAATTTCCTGGAGCGCGTGCTGGTGGCGATCCTCGCCCAGGGCCACCTGCTGGTGGAAGGCGTGCCGGGGCTGGCCAAGACGCTCACGGTAAAGACCCTGGCGCGCACGCTGCGTGGCCAGTTCCGCCGCATCCAGTTCACCCCCGACCTGGTGCCCGCCGACCTCGTCGGCACGCGCATCTACAGCCAGAAGACCGGGGAGTTCTCCACTTCGCTCGGACCGGTGTTCACCAACCTGCTGCTGGCCGATGAAATCAACCGGGCGCCGGCCAAGGTGCAGAGCGCGCTGCTGGAAGTGATGCAGGAACGCCAGGTGACCATCGCGGGCGAGACCCACAAGGTGCCCGAGCCGTTCCTCGTCATGGCGACGCAGAATCCGATCGAGACCGAGGGCACCTACCCGCTGCCCGAGGCGCAGGTGGACCGCTTCATGATGAAGGTGCTGGTCGGCTACCCGTCCGAAGAGGAGGAGTTCGTCATCGTCGAGCGCGTCACCGGGGCCGATTCGGTGGTGGCGGAAGTCACGACCACCGAGCGGCTCGCGCTGCTGCAGAAGGAATGCCGTGCCGGTTTCGTCGACCCGTCCCTGATGCAGTACGCGGTGCGCTTGTCGGCCGCGACGCGCGAGCCGGAGCGCTGCGGCCTGGGTGAGCTGGCGAAGTACATATCCTTCGGCGTCAGTCCGCGCGCCTCCATCCACCTGGTGGAAGCCGGGCGCGCGTTGGCGTTCCTCCGCGGCCGCAGCTACGCACTGCCCGAGGACCTGGTGGACCTGGTGCCCGACGTGTTCCGGCACCGCCTGGTGCTGACCTACGAAGCGCTCGCCGAGGGCATCTCGGCCGACGAACTGGTGCGCCGGATCCTGAAGAAAATCCCGGCGCCGTCCAAACCGCTGGAGACGCATGCCCATCGCGCAACGACCGCGGCCTGATACCACGAAGCCGGAAGCGCTGCTCAGGCGCCTGGAGTGGACCGTCCTCAGGCGGCTGGACGGGATGCTGCATGGCGATTTCCGCACGCTGCTGCGCGGCTTCGGCCTGGACCTCGCCGACCTGCGCGAATACCAGTACCACGACGACGTGCGCCACATCGACTGGAACGTCACCGCGCGGCTGCAGACGCCCTACGTGCGCGAGTACCACGAGGACCGCGAGGTCACCGCCTGGTTCCTGCTCGACTTGAGCCCGTCGGTGGAATTCGGCTCGGTGGCGAAAAAGCGCTCGGTGTCCGAGGAATTCGTCGGCGTCATGGCGCGCCTGATGACGCGCCACGGCAACCGGGTAGGGGCCCTGCTGTACGGTGACAAGCTTGACACCGTCATTCCTGCAAGGGGCGGCCGGCGGCACGTGCTGGAGCTCCTGCATCGCCTGCAGTCGCGCCCGGCGCGCGCCCAGTCCGCGGCCACCGACCTGCGCGATTTCCTCGGCTCGGCCCTGCAGACCATCAAGCGTCGCTCGCTCGTCTTCGTGGTGTCCGATTTCATCAGCACCCCGGGCTGGGAGCGGCCGCTGGCGCAACTCGCCGAGCGCCACGAGGTGCTGGCGGTGCGCCTGTATGACCCGCTGGAGATGGACATCCCGGACGTCGGCATGATGCTGATCCAGGATGCCGAAACCGGCGAGCAACTATTCGTGGATACGGGGAACGCCGCCTTCCGCAGGCGCTTCGCCGCTGCAGCGACCCGGCGCGAGGAGGAAATGCGCGCCGCCTTCCGCCAGGCCGGCGTGGACGCCCTCGAGCTGGTCACCGGCGATGACCTGGTGGATTCGCTGATGCGCTTCGCCGACCTGCGCAAGATGCGCAGCCGGCGCGCCGGCAATTTCCGCGGCGCCATGTCGCGCCACCTGGCTGGGGCGGCATGAGCTTCATCTGGCCCAACGCGCTGTGGCTGCTGCTCGCGGTGCCGGCGCTGGTGGCGTTGTATGTCTGGCTGCTGCGGCGCAAGAAGAAGGCGGCGCTCAGGTACGCCAGTCTGGGCATCATCCGCGAGGCGATGGGGCCGGGCAGCCTGTGGCGCCGCCACCTGCCGCCGGCGCTGTTCCTGCTCGCGCTTACCGCCATGATCCTCGCCATCGCGCGGCCCTCGGCCACCATCACCTTGCCGGCGGCGCGCCAGACCATCATCCTTGCCATGGACGTCTCTGGCAGCATGCGCGCCAAGGATGTCGAGCCCAGCCGCCTGGAAGCGATGCAGGCCGCAGCGCGCAAGTTCATCAACGAGGTGCCGCGCAACACCAGGATCGGCATCATTTCGTTTGCCGGCACTGCCTCGGTGGTGCAGGCGCCCACCGAGAACAAGGAAGACCTGCTGGCGGCCATCGAGCGCTTCCAGCTGCAGCGCGCCACCGCCATCGGCAGCGGCATCATCGTGTCGCTGGCGACGCTGTTCCCCGACGCGGGCATCGAGATCGCCTCTCTCATCTACGGCGACCAGGCCTCCCGCGTGCGCTCGCTGCGGGAGCCGGCGAAGAAGGACGAGAAGAAGGCGGCCTTCAAGCCAGTCCCGCCCGGGTCCTACGGCGCCGGCGCCATCATCCTCCTTACCGATGGGCAACGTACCACTGGTCCGGATTCCGTCGAGGCGGCGAAAATGGCCGCGGACCGGGGCGTGCGCATCTACACGGTGGGATTGGGCACGGTGAATGGCGAGGTCATCGGCTTCGAGGGCTGGTCCTTCCGTGTGCGCCTGGACGAGGACACCCTGAAGCAGGTCGCCAGCCTGACCCGGGGCGAGTATTTCTACGCCGGCACCGCGACCGATCTCAACAAGGTCTACGAGACGCTGAACACCCGGCTGATCCTGGAGACGAAGGAAACCGAGGTTTCGGCGCTGGTCTCGGCGATTGCCGCGCTGCTGGCGCTGCTGGCCGGCGTGCTGTCGCTGGTCTGGTTCAATCGCATCCTCTAGCCGCAGAACGCGAAGTCCACCTCCGGCCTCCTGCCGCTCATCAGGTCCGCAAGCGCGCGCCCCGAGCCGCAGGCGTGGGTCCAGCCCAGGGTGCCGTGGCCGGTGTTCAGGAACAGGTTCGCATACCGGGTGCGGCCGATATACGGGATGTTGCTCGGCGTGGAGGGCCTGAGGCCGGTCCAGTACTCCGCCTTCGAGGGATCGCCCGCCCCCGGGAACAAGTCCTCCACCCGCTTCACGATGGCTTCGCAGCGCACCGTGTTGATGGCCAGGTCGTAGCCGGTCAGTTCCGCGGTCCCGGCGATGCGCAAGCGCCCGCCCAGGCGCGAATACACCAGCTTGTGCTCGTCGTCGGTGAGCGAGACCGACCAGGCCGCGGCGGCGTCGCTCACGGGCATGGTCACCGAGTAACCCTTGGCCGGGTAGATCATGAGCGGGATGCCCAGGGGCCGCGAGTGCAGCGGGCTGTAGCTCCCGAGCGCGAGCACGTAGGCGTCACCCGTGACGCGCCCGGTCCCGCTGTCCTTGCGCGAGACGGAGACGCCGGCAATCGCGCCGCGCTCCGCCTCGATGCGCTCAATCCGGGTCTCGTAGCGGAATTCCACCCCCTTCGCCGCCGCATGCGCCGCCAGCGCCTGGGTGAAGCGGTGCGCGTCGCCGGATTCGTCGCTGGCGGCGTAGGTGCCGCCGGCCAGCCGGTCGCGGCAGGCGGCGAGCGCGGGCTCGATGGCGACGCATTCCTCCGGCGTCTTCAGCACCCGGTCCAGGCCCAGCGAGCGCATCAGCTCGGTGGGCGCCCGCGCCGCCTCGAACTCCTCCGCCTCCGTATAAAGGTGCAGGATGCCGCGCGTCAGTTCGTCGTAGCGGATGCCGGTCTCCCGGCGCAACGCCTGCAGCGAGGCGCGGCTGTACATTCCGAGCTTCACCAGCGCGGCGGTATTCCGCCGCGAGCGCGCCGGCAGGCATTCGACCAGGAACTGCAGGCCCCAGCGCCACTGGTGGTAGTCCGCGCGAAGCCGGAACAGCAGCGGCGCATCCTCCCGGGCCAGCCACTTCAGGACTTTGGACGGCGCGCCGGGGTTGGCCCAGGGCTCGGCATGGCTGACCGAGATCTGGCCGCCGTTGGCGAAACTGGTCTCCATCCCGGCGGCCGGCTGGCGCTCGAGCACCGTGACCTCGTGTCCGGAGGCGCGCAGGTACCAGGCGCTTGCGGTGCCCTCCAGGCCGGCGCCCAGGACGATGATTCTCATTTGAAAGGCCTGTCCTCCCACCACGGGTAGAAATCCGGCATGTCGGTGCTGGGCTTCATGGTGAACCGGGGCGCGCGCTTCTCCTTGAATGCGGCGATGCCTTCCTTCACATCCGGCGAAGCGCCCATGGCGAAAATGCCCCGTGAATCCACCTTGTGGGCCTCCATTGGGTGGTCCGCGCCGGCCATGCGCCACAGCATCTGCCGGCTGAGCGCCACCGCCACCGGGGAGGTGTTGTCCGCGATTTCGCGTGCGATCGCCAATGCGGCGGGCAGCAGTTCTTCAGGGGGCACCACCCGGGAGACGAGGCCTGCGGCCAGCGCCTCGTCGGCGCCGAATACGCGCCCGGTGTAGAGCCATTCCGCAGCCCGGCTCAGGCCCACCACCCTGGGCAGGAACCAGCTGGAGCAGGCCTCGGGGACGATGCCCCGGCGCGCGAACACGAAGCCGAAGCGCGCCGAACTCGAGGCGATGCGAATGTCCATGGGCAGGGTCATGGTGACGCCGACGCCGACCGCCGCGCCGTTGACCGCGGCGATCACCGGTTTCCTCGATTCGAAAATGCGCAGCGACACGCGGCCGCCGCCGTCGCGATGGTCTTCAAGCCCGGCGTCGTCCCGTTTCGCATAGTCGAAGGTGGCGCCGCCCGCGGACAGGTCGGCGCCGGCGCAGAATGCGCTGCCGGCGCCGGTGACGATCACCACGCGTACGGCGTCGTCAGCGTCCGCGCTCGTGAAGGCTTCGATCAGGTCATCGCGCATGCGGCGCGTGAACGCGTTCAGCTTGCCCGGACGGTTCAGCGTCACGGTGGCGACGCCGTTTGAAACGGCGTAGAGGATGTCTTCGAAGCGGTCGCTCATGAGCTCATCGCGGCGGGAAGGATTATGCGATTTGTGGGATTCTATCGATCTCGATATGAGATCGTTGGATACAATGCGCCATGGTTCGTGAATCCAGCAAGGACGAAGCCGACGCCGCGCTGACCGGCTGGGAACATCCGGCCGCGCGCCTGCGCGAGGCGCTGGACTACGATCACTTCCGGCTTTACGTGCAGCCCATCCACGCCCTGGCGGCGCCCGGGGGCGCAGTGCTGGCCGAGGTGCTGGTCCGTCTCAGCGAGGAGGAATCCCGCATGCTTCCGCCGGGGGATTTCCTGCCGGCGTTCGAGCACTACGGGATGATGGCCGAGCTGGACCGCTGGGTGCTGCGCAACGCGCTGCGGCGCCTGGAACAGGGCGGCAAGGTGGGCAAGCTCAGCCTGAACCTGTCGGCGCAGGCGCTTGAGGAGCCCGGTTTCGTGCCCTTCCTCGCCATGCAGTTGCGCATGACCGGGGTGGATCCTGCCGCGCTGGTGTTCGAGCTGGACGAGAACGACGCGCTGGACCGGCGCCTCGCCTGCGAGCGCTTCGCCTCCGACGTCAAGAAGCTGGGCTGCGGCGTGCTGCTCGATGGTTTCGCGCGGCGCTCGGTGTCCTTCGAGCCGCTGAAGGCGTTGCTGGCCGACTACGTCAAGGTGGACGGCACCCTGATCCGGCCGCTGGCGAGCTCGGGCGTGGCGCAGGCCAAGCTGAAGGCCATCGTCCGCGTCGGGCAGGTGACCGGGGTCCGGGTGATCGCCGAGTGCGTGGAGGACGAGGCGGTGAAGGCGAAGCTGGCCGAGCTGGGCGTGGAATTCATGCAGGGCTTCGGCGTCGCCAAGCCCCTGTCCATCGACCAGCTGTTCCTGCCCTAGCGGTCGCGGCCAGGCCTAGTTCACCCGCCGGTCCTTGCCTTTCCAGTAGGGCTCCCGCAGAACGCGCTTGAGGATCTTGCCCGTCGGGTTGCGCGGGATCGACTCCAGGAAATCGACGCTTTTCGGGCACTTGTAGTGCGCGATTCGCGCGCGCATGAAATCGATGATCTCCGAAGCGCTGGCGCGCACGCCGGGCTTCAGCGTGACGCAGGCCTTGACTGCCTCGCCCCATTGCTCGTCTGGCACGCCGATCACGGCCCCGTCGGCCACCGCCGGGTGCTGCATCAGGACGTTCTCCACCTCGGCCGGGTAGATGTTCTCGCCGCCGGAGATGATCATGTCTTTCATGCGGTCGTGCAGGTAGAGGTAGCCCTCGCGCAGGAAGCCTGCGTCGCCTGAGCGGAACCAGCCCATGCCGGTCCCGTCGCGGTCCACAAAAGCGGCGTCGGTTGCGGTTGCGTTCCTCCAGTATCCCTTCATGTTCTGCGCGGTGCGGATCCAGACTTCGCCGACGCCGCCCTCGGCGCAGTCGGCACCGGTTGCCGGGTCGACCACCCGCAGCTCGACCCCGTCGATGGGCTTGCCCGCAGAGCGAAGCAGGTGCTGCATCGGCCCTTCCGGATCGTGGTCCTCGGGCCTGAGGCAGGTGACCGCGCCCGTGGTCTCGGTGAGGCCGTAGACCTGCAGGAAATTGCAGTGGAAGCTGCGCATTGCGTCCACCAGCACCCGTTCGGAAATGGGCGACGCGCCGTAGGAGATGCCCTTCAGCGACGAATAGTCGGCCTGGTCCGCGCCCGGCGCCTGCAGCATGAACTGGATCATCGCGGGCACCAGGAACGAATGCGTGACGCGATGCTCCGCGATCGCCGCAATGGCCTTCGCCGGGTCGAAGTCCGGATACAGCACGCAGGTTCCGGTGCGCGTCGCGGTCAGCAGCGCCACGCCGACGCCGGCGATGTGGTACGCCGGCAGCAGGTTCAGCATCACGTCGGGCGCGCCGTGGTAGCCGATGGCGTCGGGCACCGCGCCCATCATGCCGGCGGCAAGGTTGCGGTGCGTCAGCTCCACGCCCTTGGGCAGGCCGGTGGTGCCCGAGGAGTACAGCTGCAGGGCGGTGTCGTCGAGGTCCGGCTCCGGGGATTCGCCCAGGGGGTCGAAGCCGCCGTACCAGGACGCAAAGTCCTCGGTGACGAGCGTCAGCTTTACCTCCGGTGCCTTCACCTGGCCGAAGGTGTCCGCGAACGCGCGGTCCGTCACCATCATCTTCGCCGCGCCGTTGTTGACGATGTACTCGATCTCCGGCGGCGCCAGGCGCCAGTTCACCGGCATGCACACCGCGCCCAGCCGGCAGGCCGCGAGGGTCAGGGCGACGCACTCGGCGGTGTGCTTGGTCAGGCAGGCGACGCGGTCGGCGCGGGCGATGCCGAGCCGGTGCAGGCCCCGGGCGATGCGCGCGACGGCGTCATCCAGCTCGGCGTAGGTCCAGGTCCGCGTCGGCGTCCAGTAGACGCGCTCGCCCGGGCGCGTCCGGACATGGCGCGCGATCGCTGCCAGTATCGATTCCATCGCTCCTCCTCCGGGCGGGAAAGGTACACGAGCAGCGGCCAGCGTACTATCCTTGTCACCACATATGAGAAATACGGCCAGGACCAAGGATGTCAGCATTCGCCAGTTGCGGGCGGACCTGAGCAGCTACCTCTATCGTGCTGAGGCAGGTGAGGTGTTCACGGTATGGATCCGAAATCGGCCGGTGGCGCGCATTGTAGCGATCCGGCCGCGGACATCGCTCTCCAGGTTGCGCAACTTGAAGGGGGTACGGTGGAGCGGCGGCAAGCCGGCCAGCTTGCTCCGGGCCGAGGTGACGCGCCGCGGCTTGTCGCTCGCGGCCCTGGTCCTCACTGATCGCCGGTTCGGCCGCTAGATTCTCGCTTCCGATTTTCGCTTCGATCTGGGAGGATTCATCATGCTGGAACTGTATTTCGCACCGGGCGCCTGCTCGTTCGTGCCGCACGCCGCGCTGGAAGTCATCAAGGCCGCCACCGGCGAGGCCTTCGAGCCGAAGCTGGTGAAGCTGCACAAGGGCGAGCAGAAGACCCCGGAGTACCTGGCCCTGAACCCCAACGGCCAGGTGCCGGTGCTGGTGGTAGACGGAAAACCGCTCAACCAGATCGTCGCCATCTGCGACTACCTTGACCGGCGCTTTCCGAAGGCCGGGCTGCTGCCGACGGATTCCTGGGCGCGGGCGCAGGCGATGTCGCAACTGGCATGGCTCAACAACACCGCGCATCCCACATTCACGCATGTGTTTCGACCGGATGCCTATGCCGAGACGGATGCGGCGAAGGCGGAAGTGAAGCGGCTGGCGGCGGCGCGGTTTCGCAAGTGCCTGGAGCGGATCCAGGATTGGACGAAGGGAGCCTCGCCATACTGGTTCGGCGCCGGCCTGTCCTTCCTCGACGCCTACGCCTTCACGTTGCTGCGCTGGGGCGGCTATGCCGGCATCGATCCGGCCTCGCTGCCCTCGCTGAAGGCCTACGTCGAGCGCGTCATGGCCGCGGCGCCCATCGCCGTGGCGCTGGAGCGCGAGCGCGTGAAGCTGGACAGCTTCAAGGCCGCCTAGTCATTCCTCCGGCCGCGGCGCGATCCCCAGCTTCTGGTAGACGGGGCGGATGGCGCTGCGGATGGCGGCGATGTTCGCCCAGTAGATCGCGGCGGCGGCGAGCGCGGCCACGCCGCCCAGCGCCAGCACCGCGGGTGGCCCGATGACCTCGGCGAGCGTGCCGGCGAAGAGGGCGCCCAGTGGCGCCATGCCCAGGAACGACATCATGTAGATGGAGACCACGCGCGCGCGCATGTGGTCCTCCACGATGGTCTGCAGCACCGTGTTGGTGGAGGCGGCGGTCAGCATGCCGCCCACGCCCACCACCACAAGCAGGGGCAGGGCCAGCCAGAGCGAAGTGCTGAAGGAGAATCCGATCAATGCCGCGCCCGCGGCGGCGCCGGCGATGGGCATCACGGTGAGCAGCCCGCGCACGGTCGGGCGCATCGCCAGGTACACCGTCCCGGCGGCGGCGCCGAAGCCGCCGGCGCCGATCAGCCAGCCCAGCGTGACCGAATCGCCGTGGAACACGTCGCGCGCGAAGAACGGCGCCAGGGACTGGTAGGGCTGCACGGAGAAACTCACCGCCGCCAGCAGCAGCAGCGCGCTGCGCGTGGGAAGGAAGCCGAAAGCGTAGCGGAATCCGGCGGCGAGCTGGCGCAGCCAGCCGTCGCTGCCGCGCTCGGTGGCGCGCGGCGTGGCGCGGATCAGGGCGAGCGCCAGGATCACCGCGCCGCGCAGCAGGCAATTGAAGGCGAAGCCCCAGGCCACGCCGAGGGCGCCGATCACCGCGCCGCCGATCATCGGGCCGATGAAGCGGGCGCTGTTCATGAGCACCGAACTGAAGGCGATGGCGTTGGGCAGGTCCTCGCGCCCGCCCACCAGTTCCACCAGCTGCGCCTGGCGCGCGGGCGAATCGATGGCATTCAGCACGCCCAGCACCAGGTTGGCGAGGATCAGGTGCCAGGCCTGGACATGGCCCGAAGCCACCAGCGCGAGCATCGCGAGCGTCTGCAGCAGCGCGCCGTTCTGCGTCATCAGCAGCACCCTGCGCTTGTTCATCCGGTCCACCCACACCCCGGCGAAGGGCCCCAGCACCAGCATGGGGATCTGTTGCGCGAAGGCCGCCAGGCCCAGCAGGAACGCCGAGCCGGTGAGTTCGTACACCAGCCAACTGGTGGCGATCAGCTGCAGCCAGGTTCCGGTCTGCGAAATGCCCTGTCCTGCGAAATAGAGGCGGTAATCGCGGTGGCGGAAGGCGCGGAGGGCGTGGGGCAGGGGCATTTTCGTGAGGCTGCACTGTACACTTTGGCGTGAGGGAAACGTAGAAGGAAGGCCTATGGATCCATTACCCATCGCGGACCTGATGAACATCGGCCGCTCGCTGAGCGCCTCCGGCAAGCGCGTCAACGTGCTCTGGCAGCAGCCCGATTCCCTTGCCTTCATCGCCCGCGGCCGGGAATACCGCAGCGAGTTCCACCTCAACCCGAGCGAAGAGCTGATGTACATGGTGAAAGGCGACATGCGCCTGCACATCCGCACGCCCGAGGGCAAGGAGGAAGTCGTGGTCCTGGCCGAGGGCTCGGCGCTGCACACCCCGGCGAACGTGCCGCATTCGCCGCGCTTTCCGCCGGACGCCTACCTGCTGGTGGTTGAACGCAAGCGCCGGTCTGGCGAGGTGGACCGCTTCCACTGGTACTGCCCGAAGTGCGACGCCTTCCTGCACGAGGAGACCTTCGTGGTCGCGGACTACACCGCGGATCCGGTCTCGAAAGCCTATGCCCGCTTCTTTGACAGCGTGGCGCACCGCAGCTGCAAGGCCTGCGGGCACGTCATGCCGACCCCGGAGAATCTCTGACCATGCCCAAGATCCTCGTCCAGTCCGCCAAGGCGCCGGTCACCGGCTTCACCGACAAGGGCACGCCCTCGCCGCTGGCGCAGGCGATCCGCGCCGGGGATTTCCTCTATGTGTCCGGGCAGGGACCGCTCCATCCGGAAACAAAGGAAGTTGTGTCGCCCGACATCCGCGAGCAGACGCGCCAGACGCTGAACAACCTGGTCGAGATCCTGGGCGCGGGTGGCGCGACGCTGGCCAACGTGGTGAACATGCGCGTCTGCCTGCGCAACACCGCGGACTTCCCGGCCTTCAACGAAACCTTTCGCGAGTTCATGGCCGGGGAAAAGGTGACCCGCACCTGCACCGGCGGCACCCCGCACCGCGCCGGGGTCAATGTCGAGGTGGACTGCGTCGCCTACCTGGGCTGATCGCGGTGGTACCAGTGCAGCACGCGGCCCTCGACCGCCAGCACGCCGCGGTTCAGGACGTAGCCCACGGCGGCCAGTAGAAGGATGGCGGCGTACATGTCGCCTGCGCGCATGGCGTACTGCATGGTCATCAGGTAGTAGCCGATGCCGGCTGAGCCGGCGATCATTTCCGACACCACGGTGACGATCAGCGCGAGCGCCAAGCTGACGCGCATGCCGGCCAGGATGTAAGGCAGGCTGGCGGGAAGCACCACGCGCAGCACGATGCGCAGGCCGCCGGCGCGCAGGGTGCGGGCGGTGTCCACCGCGGTCCGGTCCACCGCCCGCACGCCGCCGATGGTGTTCACCAATACCGGGAAGAAGGTGGCGAAGGCGACCACGAATATCTTCATCGCATCGTCGATCCCCAGCAGCAGGATGAGCGGCGGCACGATGGCCGGGATCGGGATCGGGCGCAGCAATTCCACCAGCGGCTCGAGCGCCGCATGCGCGGTGCGCACGGTCGCCATCAGCAGGCCGGCGGCCAGCGCGCAGGCCACGCCGATGGCGTAGCCCGCCAGCATCCGGTACAGGCTGGAGCCGAACACCTGGAGCAGCTCGCCCGAGGCCAGCCCCGCGACCAGCGCTTTCGCGATCGCCGTCACCGGCGGCCAGTTCGTGCTGCTCACCCAATACAGGGCCGAGACCTGCCAGAGCACCAGCAGCGCGCCAAGCAGCAGGAAGCCGCTGGCGCGCCTGAACACCGGAACTGCCGCCTCAGCCGCCATGCACCAATTCGCCGCCCACCGCGGTGGCGAGCACCTTCGCTTCGCGCAAGGCCTCCGGATCGCAGGCCACCGGGTCCACCGACAGGGCGGTCCAGTCCGCCAGCAGCCCGGGGCGCAGCACGCCGCGCTCGCGCTCGGAGAAACTGACGTACGCCGCGTCGCGGGTATAAAGCGCGAGCGCCTCTTCGCCCGTCACCGCCTGCTGCCGGCCGATCGGTTCGTCGCTGCCCTCGATGCGCCGCGTGCGCGCCTGCCAAAGGCCGAGCAGGGGCGAAAAGGGCGTGATCGGCGAATCGGAGCCGCCGCCCACCACCACGCCGCCATCGAGCCAGCTGCGCACCGGCGTCGCCGTTGCCATCAGGGCCGCGCCCAGCCGCTTCACCAGCAGCGGGCCGAAGGTGTATTGCATGGAGCATTGCGTCGCCACCACCACGCCCATCTTCGCGGCGCGGGCGATGTTGTCCGCGCTGGGCCAGAGGTAGGCGTGGATCAGGCAGAAGCGCAGGTCGCGGATCGGACGCTCGCGGTCGATTTCGGCGAACACGTCCAGCGCGATGTCGATGGCCTTGCCGCCGACCACGTGCACGCCGAGGGACCAGCCGCGTCCGGCGCACAGGCGCGCGATGCGGCGGAAGTTCTCAGTCGGCGTGACCTGGATGCCGCAGTTGCAGCGCTCGTCGGGGTAGGGTTCGCGCATAAGCGCTGTACCCAGCGACGCGCCGCCGTCCAGGAACAGCTTGACCCCGCCCAGCTTCAGGCGTTCGTCGCCAAAGCCGGTGCGCGCGGTGGAGGACGCAATGCCCTCGAGCACCGCCTCGATCGGCCGGCTGGAATCGGCGAGCGGCATGAGCACCGAGCGCATGGTGAGTTCGCCGCGCGACCAGAGGTCCTGGTAGACGCGCGCAATGTCCGGCGTCACGCCGGGATCCATGATGCCGGTGAGGCCGGCGGCGTGGTAGGCGCGCTGGATCCCGCGCAGCGAAGCGGCGTGGTCCTCCGCCGAAAGCGGCGGCACCAGCCGCGCCATGTCCTCGAACGCCGGGGGCTCCAGCAGCAGCCCGGTGAGCTCGCCAGCGGCATCGCGCTCGATTTTTCCGCCCGGCGGATCGGGCGTGTCGCGGCGGATGCCCGCGAGTTCGAGCGCGCGGCTGTTGGCCACGGCGGCATGGCCGACCCGCGGCAGGTACACCGGGCGATCAGGGCAGGCCGCGTCCAGTTCCTGCCGGGTCGGGTAGCGCTGCTCCTTCAGGTTGGCGACATGCCAGCCGGTGCCGCTGGTGATCCATGTCGCCTGCGGATGGCGCGCGGCATAGGCTCGCACCGCGGCCTGGATGTCGGCGATGGATGTCGCGCGAGCGAGATCCACCAGCCGCGACTGGATCCCCGTCCAGTGCATGTGGTTGTGGGTGTCGATCAGGCCGGGAACAATGGCGCCGGAGGCAAAACCATGCTCCCTGGCGCCGGGACCGGCGGCCGCGCGCGCTTGCGCCAGCGTGCCCACGGCGACGATGCGGCCGTCGCGGACGGCCATCGCTTCCGCGTGCGGCCGCCCGGGATCCATCGTGACGATGGATCCCGCGACGACGGAGGCTGCCGCCATGCGCTCCCTACTTCACGACCTGCGTGGAGGTCTTGTAGAACAGGGCCTTGATGTCGAAGGCGCCCTCTAGCATGGCGTGTTTGCGCATCAGGTCGACCACGGGGCCGACGGCGGTCACGTTCACGGTCTTCTCGAACTGCGGCAGCGGGAGGCCCTTGAGCAGCTCGGGCGGCATGCGGGTATAGCCCGAGATGATCTTGAGCCATTCCTCCGAACCCTTGTTCTGGTTGATCCAGTCCGCGCCCTTGTTGTAGGCGCGGGTGAACTTCTCGATCACGGCCGGGTTCTTCTGGATGAACTCCCTGGTGGCGGCGTACATGCCCACCGGGACCTCCTTGTGCACCGTGTTGTACGGCCAGCCGACCAGCACCGCGTCGGACTTCAGGCCCCGCGACAGGAACGGCTCCACCACGAAGGCGGCGTCCACGCGGTCCCCGTTCAGCGCGTCGATCATCTGCGGGAACGGCACCTCGAGGTAGGTGACCGCGTCCGGGTTGCCGCCGGTCGCCTGCACCCAGGCGCGCGCGTAGAGCCAGATGATGTTGTTGCGCGTATTGACCGCCAGGCGCTTGCCTTCCAGGTCCTTGCCGGTCTTCATCGTGCTGCCCTTCTTCGCGATGATGCCGGCCAGGTCCGGCAGGGTGGCGCCGGTGCTGCTGCCGGCGGCGATGACTTCGAACCCAAGGCCCTGCTTGGCGCCCAGCACGATGGAAATGATGTTGCTGAAGGTGATCTGCACCTGCCCCGCGGCGAGCGCGGGCAGGCCTGCGGCGCCGCCAGCGGTGGGCGTGGTGTCGATCTCCAGGCCCTCCGCGGCGAAGAAGCCCTTGGCGATGGCAGCCTGCATCGGCGCGGTGTCGATGATCGGGATGGTGCTGACGCGCAGTTTCGTCAGCTGCGCGTGCGCGGACGAGAGCGGCAGCAGGAACGCGGCGGCGAGCAGCAGGCGCGTGGCGGATTTCATCAGCATGGCGGGATCTCCTTGTGGTGGTCTTGCAAGTCTAGCCGGGACGGGCGAGCGACCAGTGGATCGCGCGCTGCTCCAGCTTGAGGAAGATGAAGTTCAGGGCATAGCCCAGGACGGCGAGGATCGCGACCCAGGCATACATCTGCTGCACTCGGAAAGTGCGCTGCATGTCGATGATCAGGTAGCCCAGGCCGCCGGTACCGGCGAGCATCTCCGCGATCACGACCAGGATCAGGCCCAGGCCCAGGCTGATGCGCATCCCGGACAGGATGAGCGGCAGCGCGCCGGGCAGCACCACCTTGAACAGGATGCCCATCCGGCCATGGCCGAAGGTGCGCGCGGTGTCGATGACGATCGGATCCGCGCCGCGCACGCCCTGGATGGTGTTGATGAGCACCGGGAAGAACACGCCGAGGCCGATCACGGTCAGCTTCATGGCGTCGCCCAGGCCAAGGAACAGGATCAGCGGCGGCAGCAGCGCGGGCTTGGGCAGCGGCCGCAGCACTTCGACCAGCGGCTCGAACAGGTCGTGGATGGCGGCAAAGCGCCCCATCGCGAGGCCCGCGGCAACGGCAAGCGCGCAGGCGGCGAAATAGGCGACGAACAGCAGGTACAGCGTGGCGCCCAGCGGCTGGGCGAAGGCGCCGCTGGCGAGGATCTCGTAGACGCGCAGCACCACCACCGTCGGCGGCGGCACCAGGGCGGCGTTTAGCGCGCCCAGGCGCACTGCGGCTTCGGCGGCCGCGAGCAGCAGCAGGATCGTCCCGGCGCCGAGCAGGCGGTCGCCCCAGGCCGGGCGCTCGGGGATAGCCGCCGCCTCAGCCATCGTGCGGGCGTCCCAGCAGCATGGCCAGGAGCAGGTGGCGCAGTTCGAGGAAGCGCGGCAGCTCGCGCGTGTCGATACTGTCGCGCGGCCGCGGCAGCCGGGTTTCCAGGACGCGCACCACTTCCGAGGGGCGCGCCGAGAGCACCGCGACGCGGTCGGCGAGGAACACCGCCTCGTCCACGTCGTGGGTCACGAGCACCGCGGTGAAGCGCTGGCGCGTCCACAGGTCCAGCACCAGGCTGTGCAGTTCCAGCCGCGTCAGCGCATCCACCGAGCTGAAGGGTTCGTCCAGGAGCAGGACGCGGGGCTCGGCCGCGAGCGCGCGCGCGATGGTGACGCGCTGCTGCATGCCGCCCGACAGCTGCCACGGGAAGCGCTCGGCGAACTCGGCGAGGCCAACCATCTCCAGGAAGCGCAGGCTGTGCGCGCGCGCCTTCGCGCGCGTCATGCCCGGCCGGTGCTCGACGGCGAAGGCGACGTTGTCGATCACCGTGCGCCAGGGAAAGAGCGACTTGGAATACTGCTGGAACAGGTAGACCAGGCCTTCGGGCGGGCCGGCGACGGCGCGTCCGTTCAGCAGAACGCGGCCGCCGCTCGGGGCGACAAGGCCGGCGGCGATCTGCAGCAGCGTGGACTTGCCGCAGCCCGAGGGGCCGACGATGGCGTAGAACTCGCCTTCGGCCACTTCCAGCGCGACGTTGCCGAGCGCGATCGTCTGCGCGTTGCCAGCGCCGAAAGCCTTGTGCACGCCTTCGAGGGCGAGGCAGGGCATCGAATCGATCGTGGATTCCATGGGAACTCCGGGGTACTGTAGCGCAATCGGCGCGGCGTGCCATGCGAAAGAGCGGAATGAAGGCCTGGAGAATCGGTTCGGCGACGGTGACGCGGGTGGAGGAGCAGCTGGGCCACGCCAGTTTTCCGCCAGCGCAATACTTCACCGGGTTCGAGCGCGCGGTCCTGGAGCGCAATCTCCCCTGGATGCTGCCCCATCACTACGTGCCGGATGCCGATGCGCTCATTACCAGCGTCCACTCGTGGCTCATCCGGACCGGGCGCCACACCATCCTGCTCGATGCCTGCGCCGGCAACCACAAGGACAGGCACTGGTGGCTGCGCTTCCACCAGCTGAATACGCCGTTCCTCGATCGCCTGCACGCGGCCGGTGCGCGCCCGGAGGATATCGACATCGTGCTGTGCACCCACCTGCACGCGGACCACATAGGATGGAATACGAGACTGCGAGACGGGCGCTGGGTGCCGACTTTTCCGAACGCGAAGTACCTGTTCTCGCGCATCGAGCACGATCACTGGGATCCGGGGCAGAACCCGGCGCTCGCCGGGGATCCGGCGCGCGCGATCGCTTTCCGCGACAGCGTGCTGCCGGTGATCGAGGCAGGCCAGGCGCGCCTGCTCGAGGGCGTGGACGCGATCGACGACGAGCTGCTGGTGGAGCCCGCGCCGGGTCATACGCCGGGCCACGTGCTGCTCAAGCTAGGCGCGAAGGGTACGGATGGCGTGTTCTGCGGCGACGTCATCCACCATCCGCTGCAAATCTATGCGCCGGACTGGAACACGCAGTTCTGCGCCGACCCGGTGCAGGCGCGCGCCACGCGGCGGCGCGTGCTGGGGCATTGCGCGGAAACCGGGGCGCTGCTCCTGCCGACGCATTTCGGCGCGCCGCACGTGGCGGCGATCGAGGCGCGGGGCGAGGCCTTCGCCGCGCGCTGGGTCGCCGCAGGCTAGCGCAGCTTCAGGCGTTCCAGTTCACTCCGCCCATGCCGCAGCGCAGGGCAACTGAAGGCACGTAGAAATCCGTCGTCGCGGCGCGTTTGCCGGCGGCGCCCATCGCCACCAGCCAGGCCAGCAGCTCCACGGTGCCGCCGTCGCCGGCGCCGATCATTTTCTCGATGGTCGCCGCGCGCGTCACGCGCGCGGGATCGCCGCTGCCCAGCAACTCGAGGAACCAGCGGTCGAACTTCTCGTCCACGTCGAAATACTTCTGCCCGCCCGGATCGTGCGACAGGCCGCCGGTGGCCATCACGGCGACGCGGATTTTCGCCGGCCAGGCGCGGATCGAGGCCGCGAGCGCCTCGCCGAAAGCCTGGCAGCGCTCGGGCGAGGGCAGGGGAGGCACCACGCAGTTCATGTGGATCGGCACCAGCGGGATGTCGTAGGCCGGGGTGAGGAACTTCAAAGGCACCGACCAGTTGTCGTCGAACTCCAGCTTGTCGGAGAAGGCGAGGTTGAAGCCGCGCTTGCCGGCATCTCGCACCAGGTAGCGAGCCAGGTCGCGGTGGCCATCCACTTCATAGGGCGGCACGTTGACCCAGTCGCGGAACCATTCGGCGGGCCCCTTCCAGCGCGCCGCGGTGCCGACGCACCAGTCCGGAATGTTTTCCATGGGGAAATTGAGCAGGTGGTCGTTGGCGACGCCCACGATGACGTCGGGTTTCGCCGCACGCAGCGCAACGCCCATGCGTTCGTAGCCTGCGAGCAGCGCGTCCTGCTCGTGCTGCGGCGCCTTGTCCAGCCAGCCGGTGGCGCCGGGGGCGTGGGCGAGCGCGATGATGGAGACGATCTCGGCCATGCTCAGCCTTTCCTTTGCAGCATTTTCTCGGCGTAGAGCTGTGCCGCGGCGCTGTCGTTGTGGTTGTAGCCGGCGCCGCGGAACAAACGCGACACCTGCGGCAGGAAGTAGGGGTGCACGCCCAGGTCCGCGAGGCGCCTGAGGTCCGCCTCGCGCAGCGCGCGCTGCTCTTCCTCCGACAGTCCGTAGTCGCGCATCAGGCCGGGCAGGTCCTTCGCGAAGCGCTCGCGCAGCGCGGCGTCGCGCCGCACTTCGAAAATAAGCTTGTTGGCCGGCAGGGTCTTGTCGGTATGAAGGATGCTCATGCACGGATGCTCATTCGGATGGCCTTTCGTAGACAATCTTCCCGCCCGCCATCGTAACGTCGGGCGCGAGCGCGCGCAGCCGTTCCGGTTGAACGGTGAGGGGATTCTCCGGCAGCACGATGAGATCGGCGAGCTTGCCCGGCTCCAGCGTGCCTCGCTCGGCCTCGTCCAGGCACAGGCGCGCGCCGTGCACCGTGGCGCAGGCAAGGGCTTGCTCGCGGCTGATGCGCTGGCCCGGCGCGATGACTTCTCCGGTAGCCCGGTCCACGCGCTCCACCGCCTGCCAGATGCAGGGCCACAGCGATATCGGCACGTTGTCGGTGGCGAGGGACACGTTGACGCCGGCATCGAGCAGCGACCGGATCGGGCACAGCGTGTCTTCCTTGTCCTTGCCGATTCGCGCCAGCGTGGCCGAGGCATGGTTCCAGATATAGGAATTGGTGTGGGTGGTGACCATGACGCCGAGGTCCCGGATCATCCCGATCTGCCGCGCGTCCAGCGTGACCGGATGCGCTATCACCCACGCCAGGTCATGGATCGGCGCTTCGCGCGCGGCCTCCGCGAACAGCTCCAGCATCGGGGCCTGGATGGCGCAGACGCGAATCCGCTCGCGCGCCGCGGCCCGCAGCAACTCGACCAGCTTGTCGCGCGGCAGGCCGGCATCGTAGTTGAACCCGGCCCAGCCGGTGACCGGCGCGCATTGCGCGCGCAGGCGGCTGGCTTGCGGGTTGGCATCCACCTCGGCGAAGAAGCCGGTCAGTCGCAACCAGTCGTCGCCTCGTTCGCCCGCGAATGCCCGAATACCTGCGCCATTCCAGACAGGGCTGAACGTGAGTCGCGCGCGCACGGTCTGGCGGTTTTGCGCGCGGACGCTGCGGTAGGCGTCCACGACCTCCGCGGAAACCCCATGTCCTTCGAATACGGCGGTGGTGCCCACGGCGTTGTACATCCGCATGGATTCCACAAGCGTCCGCGCACGGTCGTCCGCGCTGAAGTGCGGCGCGCCGCGGAACAGGGTGAATTCCGCGATGGGCTGGTGCGCGTGGTCGCGGACGATGCCGGTGGGTTCGCCGGAGGCGTCCGCGTCGATCGTCACCAGCGGCGACGGACTTGCGCTGCCCTTGCGGATGCCGGCCAGCGCGAGCGCGGCGGAGTTCGCGACCGACACCAGCGGCAGCTGCATGGACCAGTAGCCCCAGGCGCAGCGGATCAGGATCGGATGCCGCGTTGAGGCGAGGTCCAGGTCTTCACGCGTGGGGAGGCGGCCTTCCTCGAACATCGCTTCCGACCAGCGGTACTCCGGCGGCTCGCCCAGGGGCATCGTGACGATCCATTGCCCTGGTGGCGTCGCGGCGGCGAGGGCGCGCAGGCGCTCGACCAGTTCGCGAATGGATCGGCAGTCCGAGACTGAGGGCAGGAGGCCCTTCAGCGCCTCGCGATCCAGGTGCGCATGGCCGTCGGTAAGGCCGGGCATGACCGTGCGCCCCGCCAGTTCGATGATGCGCGCGGCGGGGCGGGCGAGCCCGGAGATTTCGGCGTCGCTGCCCACTGCGACGATGCGTTCTCCCGCTATCGCCACCGCGCTCGCCCGGGCAGGGCCCTGCGCGAGGGTCAGGACATGGCCGCCCCGCAGGACGAGGTCAGCCACAGCTACTGCGGCTTGATGCCGGCTTCCTTGACGATGCGGGCGTACTTGGCGAAGTCCTGCTTCAGGATTTCGCCGAATGCCTCGGCCGAGGTGTGCGCCACCTCGCTGAAACCGTCGGTGATGCGCTTGCTGACCGCCGGGTCGGCCATCGCCTCGCCCAGCGCCTTGTTCAGCCGCTCCACGATTGGCTGCGGCACGCCCGGGGGCAGCATGGCGCCATGCCAGCCCACCAGCACCAGTCCGGGCAGGGTCTCGGTGACCGCCGGCAGGTCCGGCAGCGGCGCGCCGCGCTGCGGGCCGGTGGAGGCCACGCCGCGGATCTTGCCGGCGCGCAGTTGCGGGAGCGAAGTGTTGTAAAGGTCGAACAGGATGTTCACCTGCCCGCCCATCAGGTCGGTGAGCGCCGGCGCGTTGCCCTTGTACTGCACATGCGTGATGTCGGCCTTGGTCATGGTGCGCATCCATTCGCAGCCGAAGGTCATCAGGCCGCCGCCGGAGGCGCAACTGACGCTGCCCGGCTTCGCCTTCGCCGCGGCGATGATGTCCGCCACCGTCCGAGGTTCGAAGTTTGGGTTCGCCACCAGCACGTAGGACTGCGTGGTCATGCGCGCGAGCGGGGCGAGCTCCTTCAGGGGGTCCACCATGTTCGAGAACAGCGACGGATTGGTGACGATGTTGGGCACCACGTAGAGCATGGTGTAGCCGTCCGGCGCGGCCTCCGCCACCGCCTTGTGCCCGATGTTGCTGTTGGCGCCGGCGCGGTTGTCCACCAGCACCGGCTGGCCGAGGCGCTCGGCCATCTTGGGCGCCACCAGGCGCGCGATGACGTCGGCAGGGCCGCCGGCGGCGAAGGGGACGACCCAGCGCACGGGCTTGGTTGGGAAGGCCTGCGCCTGGGCGGCGCCTGCGGCTGCGAGTCCGAGGACTCCGGATGCGATCAAGGATGTAATCTTCATGCTTCTTTTGTACTCCCATCGGACCCGCCATGGCAACGACTCATCGCCTCGACTCGAATATCGAAACCGTGCACTGGGGCTATTTCGACGCCGCGCTGCCGGCAAAACTGGAAGTGGAGTCGGGCGATACCGTGGTCATCGACACCGTATCCGGTATCCCGGACATCGCGCCGGATGCACCCTATACGCCGAACCACCGTGAGATTGTCACCAAACTGAAGCCCCAGCTGGGCCCGCACATCCTCACCGGCCCCGTCGCGGTGCGCGGCGCGATGCCCGGCGACGCCATCGAGGTGCGCATCAAGGCGCTGGAACTGACGGCGGACTGGGGCTGGAACGTCATCCGTCCCTTGCGTGGCTCCCTGCCCGAGGACTTTCCCCATTTCGAGAAGCGGGTGATTCCCCTGGATCGCAAGGCCATGACCGCGACGCTGTCCTGGGGACCGACGATTCCGCTCGCGCCCTTCTTCGGCATCATGGCCACCGCGCCGCGGCCGGAGTACGGGCGCGTGTCTTCGGTGGAGCCGCGCGAATACGGCGGCAACGTCGATTGCAAGGAATACGTCCCTGGGACTTCGCTCTTCCTGCCGGTGTTCGTGCCCGGGGGCAATTTCTCCTGCGGCGACGGGCACGCGGTGCAGGGCGACGGCGAGGTGTGCCTCACCGCTCTGGAGACCTACCTGCGCGGCACCTTCGAGATGGCGCTGCACAAGGGGATGACCTTGTCCATGCCGCGCGCCATCACGCCGACGCACTACATCGCGCTTGGCATGAACGAGGACCTGGACGATGCCGCGAAGCAGGCGCTGCGCGAAATGATCGCCTGGCTGGTGCAGATGAAAGGCTGGACGAAGTCCGAGGCCTACGTGTTTTGCAGCCTCGCCTGTGACCTGCACGTGACCCAGCTGGTGGATGGGAACAAGGGCATCCACGCCATGGTGCGACGGGAACTGATCGCGTAGGGCCCCGGGGAGGCGGGAAATGTAACCGATCGGTTACATCTGGGGTCCCGAGGGCCCCTCAGGCCAGCCGGAACAGCTCGATCGGCTCGTGGCGCCCCTTCACCGCCACCGGGCCGATTGCCGTGGCGCCCATCTCGCCCGCCGCCGCAAGCACCTCGCCGGAGGCGAGGATCTGCGCGCCATGGTCCTTGGTTAGCTGCTCGATGCGCGCGGCCAGTATCACCACGTTGCCTGTGATGGAGTATTGCTTGCGCGCAGCGGAGCCCACGTTGCCGGTAACGGCCTCGCCGCAATGCAGTCCGACGCCGATGCGCGTCGGCGGGATTGTTCCGCCTACTGCCAGCATTTCGATCCGCGCCACCAGCTCGCGCGCAGCGGCGACGGCGTCGCGGCATTCCACGCCAGTGGCCAGGGGCGCACCAAAGCTCGCCATGAAACCGTCCCCCAGGAACTGGTTGATGACGCCGCGATGCCGGTTAACCACCTCGATCGCGGCGCCGAACACTGCGTTCTGAATCGCGACGATGTCCTCGGGCGACTTGTTCTCCACCATCGGCGTGAAGCCGCGGATGTCCATGAACATCACGCAGACGAAGGCGCGCCGGCTCTCGGGCCCGCTGCCTCCTTGCAGCAGCGCCTCAACGATCTCCGGCGACACCTGCTGGCCGAAGGTGCCCAGGATGCGCTCGCGCTCTTCCTGCGCGCGGAAGGCATTGCCGACGCGGCGCTTCAACTGATGGGCGACGAAGCCGGCGGCGAGGCCGGCCAGCAGCAGCATGGCGCCCTTGGCGAGGTAGAACGGCGGCGACGCAAGTGGCGTGCCGGCGAGCGCCGCGCCACCGCTGCCGGCGTAGTGCCAGCACAGCGTGACGTACTCGATGGCCGCCACCGCGCCGGTGAACGCGGACAGGCGGAAGTCCAGGCGCATGGTGGAGAGGACGATGAACACGCCGTAGATCAGCACCGCCGCGCCCTGCAGGACGACGACGGGATTGGTCTCGCGGGCGATGAGGATGATGAGCAGGCTCGGGACGCTGGTCTCGACCAGGGCGTTCAGGTAGCGCAGCGACTCCGGAATGGACTTGCCTGCCGCGGCGCGGCGCCCGACCACCTGTCGCACGGCGAGTTCGTAGGCGAGCAGCAGCCCCAGGACCGCGATGGCGCGGACGCTGCCCGACGACGTGGCGAAGTGGCGTCGATAGTCCTCCTGGTACACGCCGTACAGCACGGCGAGTACCGCGAGGAGGAGGGCGAGGAGCGCCGCCAGCGCTCCCATGCGCAGGCGCTCGCTGGCGACGATTTCGCGGGCGAGGTGGTCTTCAAATGAAACAGCTGGCGGCATGCGGCAAGAATACCCCTGCGGCGGCATATACTGGCCCGTCCAAAGACGGAGGCGCACAGCCATGACCAACCTGACCATCCAGCGCGTAGGCCACGCCTGCGGCGCCCGCGTGACCGGAGTGGATCTCTCCAGGCCGGTCCCCGCCGACACCCTCGAGGCACTCCGCAAGGCCTGGCTGGAGAACCTGGTGCTCGTGTTCCCCGGCCAGAAGCTGGGCCCGGATTCCCTGGTCGCGTTCACGCGCCACTTCGGCGAGCTGGACGATTTCTCCTCGCAGCCGTTCAACCGTCATCCGGACAACAAGGAGGTCTTCCTCCTCAGCAACAAGAAGAAGGACGGCAAGGTCTTCCCGACCTTCAACGCCGGGCAGAACTGGCACACCGACCTTTCCTACACGACGCGCCCGGCCAAGGGTACCGCGGTGTATTGCGTGGAGAAGCCCTCGGTAGGCGGCGACACCATGTTCGCCAACATGTACCTCGCCTACGAGACCCTGTCGCCCAAGATGCGCGAGTTCCTCGACGGCCTGGAGGCGGTGCACGACATCAGCCTGGTGGCGGGACTGGACAAGCGCGGGCCGGAGGTGGCGAACGAATTCCGGCGCCTGAACCCGCCGGTGGTGCACCCGGCGGTGCGCCTGCATCCGGAGTCAGGCAGGAAGGCGCTCTACGTCAACGAGCGGGTACGCAACTTCCTCGGCCTGTCCGAGGAGGAAAGCCGGCCGATCGTGAAGTTCCTGTGCGAGCACTCGGTGCAGCCGCGCCACGTCTACCGGCACTACTGGAGCCTGGGCGACCTGGTGATGTGGGACAACCGTTGTCTCGTCCACCTCGCGGTGGGGGACTACGACCCCGCCGAGATCCGCCACATGATCCGCACCTCGGGCATGGGCGATTACTACGGGCGTTACCTGGATCCGGCGAACGCCGCGGCGCAAATGAAGACGGCGCCCGAAAGCGCCGTCAAGGTCGACCAGAAGGCAGTCGCCGCCTTACACGACTGATTGGCGGCTAGTTCGCCTTGATCCCGGCGTCCCGGATGATCCGGCCCCACTTCTCCTGCTCGGCCGCGATGTAGGCCAGGGCCTGCGCGGGCGTGCCGCCCATCGGCTCGGCGCCCAGTTCCTGGAAGCGCGTCACGATCGCGGCCTTGGTGATCATCTTGTTCAATTCCGCGTTGAGCAGGTCGAGCACCGGCTGCGGGGTCTTCGCCGGCGCCATGAGGGCGAACCAGCCCAGCACCTCGAAGCCCTCCAGCCCCTGGCCGGTCTCGGCCACCGTCGGCACGCCCGGTAGCAGCGCCGAGCGTTTGGCGCTGGAGATGGCCAGCGCCTTCAGCTTTCCGCCGCGGATGTGCGGCGTCATGATCGCCACGTTTTCGAACATCATCGGCACGCGGCCCGAGAGCAGGTCCGGAAGCAGGGCGCCGCTGCCCTTGTAGGGCACGTGCAGCATGTCCACCTTCGCCATGCGCTTCACCAGCTCGCCGCCCAGGTGCTGCGCGGTGCCGGGGCTGGAGGAAGCGAACTCGTACTTGCCGGGGTTCTGCTTGAGCAGCTTGAGCAGGTCGGCGAAGGAATTGGCCGCGATGGTGGGATGGAGCACGAACACGTAGGGCGTGCTGCCGACGAGCGCCACCGGCACGAGTTCGCTGTCGCTGTAGGGCAGGCTGCTGTAGAGCGCGCTCGCAGTGCCGTAGGTGCTGGGCACCATCACCAGGGTGTGGCCATCGGGCGTCGACTTGGCGACCGCGCCCACGGCGATGGAGCCGCTGGCGCCGGGGCGGTTCTCCACCAGGAAGGTCTTGCCGGTCTGCGCAGAGAGCTCCTGTGCCGCGAGCCGGCCGATTACGTCGGTGGTCCCGCCCGGCGGGAAGCCGACCAGGATTTTCACCGGTTGGGTGGGGTAGCCCTGCGCAAGGGCAGGGGTGGAAACGGCAAAAGCCGAGAGCACCGCGATGATCGCGGCCAGTGTTTTTCTGGTCATGGTGTCCTCCTCCGGGGTGGAGCATAACCGATGGCGCGGAGCTGTTCCACGCGCGCGACGGATCGCCTCCACTGCTGCTCCCGGAACGCTTCGGTTTTGTAGCGTTCGATAGGGACGGTTTCCATCACGTCAATGCCATAGCGCCGATAGGCGTTGGCTCCCATGGAATGCGTCGCGATGCGCAGCACTTCGGTAGCGGCACGGATGGCCTCTTTCTCCTCGCCATCCGTGAGTAGATTCTCGATGTACTTCCGTATGACGCGGACGGCCGCTCGTGCCTGCCATATGCCCATGTCTGTCCGCTTGTTCTCGATCTTCCGCAAATTCTCCAGCCGGCTGACCAGGCAGTCGAGCGGAGACATTACGAAATATCGGGCTTTTCGCAGTTCGTCGGAAATAGGCCACGCCTGCTTGCGAACGGAGTTCGCGGACAAGCCTTCGATCATTCGCAGCACGTCTACTTCGTACTCTTCGTTCGCAGACAGTGATTTCCTGACCACGCCCGAGAGGATGCTCATGTTCCTCGGAAATTCGGGAACGCCATTTATGGCCGCTGCGAGGCGACGTACGTCGTTCTGGTCGCCAAGAAAATCCGCGTCTTTGGTGATGACGCCTGGCGGCACGTCGTCCAGTTCCGTGCCGTAGTACGCAATCCAGAATGACAGCGCCTGCCCTCCAACCAGCACGGCTTCGCCAGCGCTTCGCAGGAGGAGGGCCAGGTCGTTCTCGGGTACTTGAACCGAGGTCAGATCAAAGCACTTTCACGCTGTTCGCAAGGGTTCCCCATTGACGCAGGAATGGGGAGTTATCCAGGTTGCTCGCACGCCGGTCCTTGCGCTGCTGGATACGCTTGCGCGCGAAATGCGCGTCGTCCTGGATCAGTTCGGGTTCTTCCTGGTCGGCAAAAACCGCGTGCAGGCTCGAGTACAGCGCGTGTTCCCGGTTCAGGACGAATTGCGGTCGCGCGTAGGTCCCGACGTTCCGGATCATGTCGAGCTGGCTCAGCAGGCGCAGTTCGTACTGCACCGCGGTCGGCGACAGCCGGGTTTGCCGTGCGATCTCGCGCAGGTGGAAGGGCTCACCTCGATCGGCCGCGTCGTGCAGCAGCTTCAGTACGGATGCGCGGGTGCGCCCGAAGAGCAGGTAGAGGGAGGCATCCATAAGCCATAATATACTAGATAATATGACAAATGTACATTATGTTAGTACATTAAGTGTACGCCAAAGGAAGGCCAACCCTTTGAATAAAAAGAAATGGTGGAGGTGGCGGGAGTCGAACCCGCGTCCGCAAGCCTTCCACAGTCAGGACTACATGCTTAGCCTGGTTCTTTGAGCTTCGCCTCCGACCCGCCAACCGGCAGGCTGGTCTTCGGCTAGCCGCTTCGACGGATCTCCGGGGCAAAGCGGCCATACCCCGGAGAGGGGCTGATGAAAATGACGCTGCACCTCTTTTAGGAGGCCTGACCCATCAGCAGATCAGTGCAGCGTCTCGCCGGTATTAGGCGGCGAGAGCGAAACGCTCGTCGTTGGCGTTTGTAGTGTTTGCAGATGGATTTACGAGGTAACTGCGCCTCGGCATGCCCTGTGCTGCTTCAACACCTGCGTCGAAACCAGGTCACCCCCGAATTCGATGCTTCGACAGCATTGTCTCACATGGGGTCTCAGAGCCGGGAAATCAAGTCCCCTGGCCGGTCGATGATGGCATCCGCGTTCCACGAGGAAAGATTCTCGCCATAGCCCCAGGCCACGGCTACCGAGCGCATGCCGGCGGCCCGCGCGGCCTGGATGTCGCGCAAGTCATCGCCGAGGTAGATGCACTCCGCCGTTTGCAACTTCAACTCGCTCGCGGCGTGCAGCAGCGAAGCCGGATGGGGCTTCAGGTGCGGTGTGGTGTCGCCGCAGACGACGCAGGCGGCGCGCGCATCCAGGCCCAATGACTGCACCACGATCCGCGTCAGGCTGGTGGACTTGTTGGTGACGATGCCCCAGCGCAGGCCGCGCGCTTCGATGGCGACGAGCAAGTCCTCGACGCCGGGGAACAGGCGCGTATCGACGCAGATGTGTTCCGCGTAGTGCTTCAGGAACGACTCGCGCAGCGCCTTGTACTCCTCATGCTCCTGCAGGATTCCCATGCCGGCCTGCAGCAGGCCGCGCGCGCCGGCTGAGGCGTGTCCGCGCAGTTGCTCCAGCGGCACTTCGCCAAGGCCGCGGTCGGCGCGCACGCGGTTCAGCGCCCGGGACAGGTCGGCAGCGGTGTCGGCGAGGGTGCCGTCGAAATCGAACAGGATTGCCTTGCTAGCCATCGTTCGCGCAGCACACCAGGTAGTTCACGTCGCAGTCGCTTCCCAGGCTGTAGGCCTTCGTGATCGGGTTGTAGGTCATGCCCTTCAGTTCGAGGGTTCGCAACCCGGCTTCCCGGCACCAGCGCGCCAGCTCGGAGGGCTTCACGAAGCGTTCGTAGTCGTGCGTGCCTTTCGGCAGCAGCTTGAGCACGTACTCCGCGCCGATGACCGCGAGCAGATAGGCCTTCGGGTTGCGGTTGATGGTCGAGAACACCACGCGACCGCCGGGCTTCGCCAGCTTCGCGCAGGCCGCGACGGTGCTGGCCGGATCCGGCACATGCTCCAGCAGTTCCATGCAGGTGACGACGTCGTAGGCGCCGGGGCGCTGCGCGGCGAGGTCCTCGGCCGAAGTCAGGAGGTATTCCACTTCCAGCCGGCTCTCCAGCAGGTGCAGCTGCGCCACCTTGAGCGGCTTCTCGGCGAGGTCGATGCCCGTGACGCGAGCGCCCAGTCGCGCCATGGACTCGGCGAGGATGCCGCCGCCGCAGCCGACATCGGCGACGGCCTTGCCCTCCAGGCCGCACAGGCCATCGATCCAACCCAGGCGCAGCGGGTTGATCTCGTGCAGCGGCCGGAACTCGCTCTGCGGGTCCCACCAGCGGTGCGCGAGCTCGCTGAATTTGGCGAGCTCGGCGGGATCGGCGTTGGTCTGCATGGTGGGCATTGTCGAACGGGTCCCCAGAAACAAAAAGCCCCGCCGAAGCGGGGCTTTTTGCGAGGCCCGGAGGCGCTTAGTTCTTGCGCGTCCCGATGATCTCGATTTCCACCCGGCGGTTCTTCTGGCGGCCGTCCTTCGTCTTGTTGCTGGCCACCGGCTGCTTCTCGCCCTTGCCCTCGGTGTAGATCCGGTTCGGCTCCACGCCCTTGGACACCAGGTAGGCCTTGACCGACTCGGCACGACGCACCGACAGCTTCTGGTTGTAGGCGTCGGCACCGATCGAGTCCGTGTGGCCGATGGCGATCACCACCTCGAGGTTGATGCCCTTCACCTTGGCGGCGAGGTCATCGAGCTTCGACTTGCCGTCAGCCTTCAGCGCGGCCTTGTCGAAGTCGAACAGCACGTCGGCGGCCAGCGTCACTTTCTCGGCGACGGGCTTCGGTGCGGGCTTGGGCGCCGGCGCGGGCTTCGCGGGCGGCGGAGGCGGCGGGGGCGGCGGTGCTACTTTGGGAGCAGGCGGCTTCGGAACCAGATCGGGATCGCACTCGGCGATCGCCATCG
>JBQTJX010000003.1:0-69078 GCA_052386675.1 Betaproteobacteria bacterium | reverse complement strand
CCGGTGCGGTGACGCTGGAATCGGTGGGTGGCACGGTGACGCAGACCGGCGTGATCGCCGGCACGGCGCTGACGCTGACGGGCGCCGGAGGTACGTTCACGCTGAACGGCGCGAACAACGCGGTGACCACGCTGGATGCGGACAACGCTGCGCTTGCGGCGCTGTCATTCCAGGACAACACCGGCTTTGACGTGGTGGGGATCAACACCACCGGCAACACGACCCTGTCCTCGACGGGGACGGTGACGCAGTCCGGGGTGATCACGGCCGCGGGGCTTGAGCTCCTCGGCGCGGCTGGCAGCTTCACGCTGAACACGCAGGACAACGCGGTGACGACGCTGGCGGGCAGCACCGGGACGGTTCTGTTCCAGGACAACACGGGCTTTGCGATCGGGACGGTGGGCACGGTGGGCTTGACGGCGACGACAGCGGCGACGCTCTCCTCGACGGGCACGGTGACGCAGACTCAGGCGATCACGACCCCGGCGCTGACGCTGACGGGCGCCGGAGGTACGTTCACGCTCAACGGCGCGAACAACGCGGTGACCACGCTGGATGCGGACAACGCTGCGCTTGCGGCGCTGTCGTTCCAGGACAACACCGGCTTTGACGTGGTGGGGATCAACACCACGGGCAATACGACGCTGAGCTCTACGGGGACGGTGACGCAGTCGGGGGTGATCACGGCCGCGGGGCTTGAGTTGCTGGGCGCTGGTGGCACATTCACGCTGAACTCCCAAACCAACGCGATCACCACCGTTGCCGGCAATACAGGCGCGGTAAGCTTGCTCGATGCAGGCGGTATCGCGATTGGAACGGTGAACACCGCCGGACTCACGACAGGTGGCGCGCTGACGCTTTCGACCTCGGGCGCGATCACTCAATCAGCGGCAGTCTCTGCTACCGGTACCTCATCCTTCACCGCCGGCGCCAACGCCATCACGCTCAACAACGGCACCAACAATTTCGGCGGGGCCGTCACGCTGAGCAACAGTGGCGCGAACAACGTCGCCATCAGCGACGGCACGGGTGGCCTGATCCTCGCGGCCTCGAACATCGGCAGTGGCACGCTGGCGGTGGTCTCGACCGGCGGCGCCATCACGCAGACCGGAGCGCTGGTCCAGGAAGCGGCGGCGGGGGCGACGTCGTTCAACGCCGGCGCTGGTGCGGTAACGCTGACGCAGGCCAACGACTTCACCGGCACCGTAGCACTGACTGGCGGCACGACGAGCATAACCGACGCCAACACCCTCACCCTCGGCGCGCTCGCCACGGGCGCCACGACCATCAACTCGACCGGGGCCCTGAACCTCGGCTCGGGCACGATCACCGGCAACCTGGTGGCGAATTCCGGCGGAGGCGCGATCACGCAAGCGGGCGCCCTCACGGTGACCGGCACGGCAGGCATTACCGCCGGCGCGGCCCCGATTACCCTGACTAGCGCGAACGACTTCCAGGGCGTGGTGACGCTGTCCAACTCCGGCGCCAATAACGTCTCGATCACGGACACAAACGCCATCAGCTTCGCCAACATGACGCTTGGCGGCAATTTCACGGTCACCGCGGGCGGATTGATCACGCTGAGCGACACCACGACCACCAATGCCGGGTCGTTCCAGCTCTACAACGGGAATATATTCCTGAACAGCACCGAGACGACCAATAACGGCGCGTTGACGGTCACTGGCACGACCACGGTCGGCAGCAACAGCCTGATTACGACCGGTACAGGGGCAGTCACACTGACCGGAGCGGTCAACAGCCAGGCAGCGGAGAACAACTCTCTGACCATCAACAGCTCCGGACTAACGACCTTCGGCAGCACCATCGGGGCCACGCAGCCGCTGTCGTCGATCACCACCGATGTCGGCGGCACGCTGGCGCTGAACGGCAACGTCACCACTACTGGTGCGCAGTCCTTCAACGACCCGCTTACAGCGGCCGGCCTGACCTTCACCAGCACCGGCGGCGGCGCGATTACCGCGACCAACGCGGGCAACGACTTCACCGGCACTACGACGCTGGCCACGACCGGTACGGTCAGCCTGCGGGACGCGAACGCCCTGACACTGGCCTCGGATATCCCGCTGACGCTCGGCACCACGAATGTCGGCACCAACCTGGTGGTCAATACGACCAACGATACGGTCAACGGCGGGCCGGTCACGGTCGGCGGAACGACGAACCTGAACGTCGGCACTGGCAGCGTCCAACTCCCCGGGGCGAACGACTTCGTTGGCCTGGTGACGGTGCCGACAGCTACCAACATCAACCTGAACGACGTCAATACCCTGGCGCTCAACGTCACGGCTACCGGCCTCGCGATCATCAGCGCCGGGGATGTCACCGGAACGATCGTGGTGCCGAACCTCACACTGACCAGCGCCACAGCGATCGTGAACGACCTGACGCTGACGGGGGTGAACAGCCTCACCACCAATGGAACGGCGACGGAATTCACCTTTACCGCCGGATCCACGGGCAATCCTCCGGCCTCGGTCACGAACAACTCGACTGCGCCGGTCGGACTGTTCGGTGCCGTTGGTTCGTTCGCCCAGTCTACGACGCAGGTTGCCGCGCAGCAGCAGTCCCAGACTGCACAAAGCTCGGTCGCCCAGGTGATCGCGGGCGAGGCGGCCAACACGTTCGGTACAGACAGCGTGGCGGAGCAGGTCGAGTACGGCTTCGCCGGGGACGTCAGCACGGCCCCGCCGATGGCACACCGCCTGACCGGAGTCGGACTCGGTACGCCGGAATGCTTCGCGGCAAGCCGCGACGGCGAGCCCTGCAACTAAGCCGGGCCGGAACATCCGTACCCCTCGCGCCCTGTGAAAATGGGTGCGCGAACGCGGGGCGCCGCAAGCGCCCCGTTTTTTTTGGTGCATAATTACGTAGTAATTACTTCCCGGCCCATGCAGAGCAAAATCGTCGCAATCGGAAATTCGAAGGGAGTGCGCCTGCCGCAGGATGTGCTGCGGCGCTGCAGCCTGGACGCTGGCGACCCCGTGGACATCGAGGTCCGCGCGCGTTCGATCGTGATCTCGCCAGGCAGGGCGAAGAACCCTCGTCCGGGCTGGGAGGAGAAGCTCCGGGCGGCGAGGGCAGGCGAGGTGAGGGAAGACCTGTTGAAGGGGGTGCCGCTTGGCGAAGCTTGCGACCAATAGCCAGCGCAGCCCGGCCAGCCCCGCCACGCCACGCCAGGGTGACATTTACCTCGCGGACCTGGCCTCGTCCGGCCGCCAGCCAGTACTTGTAGTGTCGCCCGACGAGATGAATCGGGTCCTGTCGACCGTCATCGTCGCACCACTGACCTCCACCAACCGTGACTGGCCGACCCGCTGCGTGGTATCAGTGCTCGCCAAGCCGCGCTCGGTCGCGCTGGACCAGATCCGCTGCCTCTCGGTGACGCGCCTGTCTCGGCGCATGGGGCAGGCCGACGCGGCGCCGGCGCGCCGCATCCTGCAGGCCATGTTTGGCTGAACCGACCGACGCCATGAGTGCCGAACCAGAAGCCGCAGTCCTGTTCGCCGACGTCAGCGGCAGCACCAAGCTGTACGAAACCGCCGGCGATCAGGCCGCGCATGCTGCCATCGAGCGTTGCATCGTGCTGATGCGCCAGAAGACCGAGGCGGCCAAGGGCAAGGTCATCAAGACCATCGGCGACGAAGTGCTGTCCACCTTCCCGGACGCGGACGCGGCGGCCGACGCCGCGATCGAGATGCAGAGCGCCATCAGCGAGTTGCTGCCGGTAGGTGGCACCAAGATTGGCATACGTGTCGGCTTCTACTTTGGCCCGCTGGTGCACAAGGATGGTGACATTTTTGGCGATGCGGTCAACGTTGCCTCGCGCCTGTCGCATGTGGCGGTCAAGGGGCAGATCATCACCTCGCGCGAAACTGTGATGCTGATGTCGCCGATGCTCAAGAGCGCCACGCGCAAGATCAGCCAGATCGCAGTCAAGGGCAAGTCGGAGCCGGTCGAGGCCTACGAGTTGATGTGGCAGCAGAGCGAGGACGCCACCACCATGGCAGCGGCGCGCTCGGTGCTGAAGCCGAAGAAGACCTCGCTGCGCCTGCTGCTGCAGGGAGGCGAGACCATGCTTTCAGACGAGCGCACCGCGGTGTCCATGGGCCGGGACCAGAGCGCGGATCTCGTGGTGCGCGACAAGATGGCTTCGCGCTCGCACGGCAAGATCGAGCGCCGGCTGGACAAGTTCATCCTCACGGACCACAGCGCCAACGGCACCTACGTGACCGTCGACGGCGACAAGGAAATCGTGCTGCGCCGGGAGGAGTTCACCCTGCGCGGCAAGGGCTGGATCACGTTCGGGCAGTCGCGCTCCACTGCGACCGACGTGCTCGAATTCACGTGCGAGTAACGGCCACGATCCCTGTTGCGAGGTCCATCGCCCTTTCGCTTTCCCTGTTATTCCCGATCGCCTCAGGTGCGCAAGCGCCGGACGCGAAACCTGCAGCTTCGGCACCGGCAAGAGCGGCAGTGTCCTACGATGTCAAACGCGGCGACACCCTGTACGCCATTGCCCGCCGGCTGCGGCCGGAAGGTGTGACGCTGAATCAGGTCCTGGTGGCGCTGTTCCGGGCGAATCCGGATGCCTTCACCGGGGGCAACATCAACCAGTTGCGGGTCGGTGCGGTGCTGGCCATTCCACCGCGCGACGCCATGGCGGAGCTGCCGCCGGCGGAAGCCATGCTGGAGGTCCGTACCCTGACTGCCCTGAAGCCTCCGCCTGCCGCGGCGGAGCCCAGACCGGTGACGCCACCGGTAGCGGCCGTTCCGGCTCCAGGAGCGGCGCAGAAGCGCCCGGGAAAAGGCCTGCTCGGGCGGGACGAGGCCGAGCGACGCTATAAGGACGGGCTGGCGGCGGAACGCCGGGGCGACGAGGTCGGAGCTTTCAACGCCTACCTGGAGGCGGGGGAGTCAGGCCACGGCCTGGCGCAGAGGAAGCTGGGCGAGATCTACGACAAGGGCACGGCCGCAGTGCAGCGCGACTACGCTACGGCACTTAGGTGGTACCAGTTGGCGCGCGAGCAGGGTGTCGCGGTGCCGCGCGCCGAGACGCGCGGGCCTTCGATTCGCTGACCCCCCCCACAATTGACCCTTCCTTGCGAATGATCCGTTCAACGGATTCGACGGCGAGGGTGACGCCAGGGCGCGACAAATGCCCTTGTCAGCAACCCGGCCCGCCGAGATAATCTACAATTCGGACATCGCGACCAGAACCGTGCTGAAACTTACGCAAAATCCGATGCTTGCAGGCCGCCCCCGGCATCGAGGGATCCCCGCCGGTGTCCGCCGCGCCTGACATCAAGCGGCTCGGCCGCTACGACATAGACCGTGTCCTCGGCAAAGGCGCGATGGGCATGGTGTACGCCGGCATCGACCCTCGCCTGCATCGCACGGTTGCGATCAAGACAATCCTGAAGAGCGCGCTTGACGCCGACACCGCCAAGGAATACTCGATGCGGTTCGTGCGCGAGGCCCAGGCGGTCGCACGCCTGAACCACGCCAATATCGTGCAGGTGTACGACTTCGGCGAGGAAGGTGACATCGCATACATCGTGATGGAGTTCATCAAGGGCAAGGAGCTCAAGAACTTCTTCGACGCCAGTGAGCGCTTCGACATCAAGGAAGCCGTTCGCATCATGGCGGAATTGTGCGACGCGCTGCACTTTGCCCACGAGGCGGGCATCGTGCATCGCGACATCAAGCCGGCCAACGTGATGATCGACACCACTGGCAAGGTGAAGCTGGCCGATTTCGGCGTCGCGCGCATCACCGACAGTTCCTCAACCGAGAAGACCCAGGCAGGGACCATGGTTGGCACGCCTGCCTACATGTCGCCGGAGCAGATCACGGGTGGCAGCGTTGATCGGCGCAGCGACATCTTCTCTGCCGGCATCATCCTGTACCAGTTCCTGACCGGCGAGAAGCCGTTCACCGGCTCGGGCGCCTGGACCATCGCCAAGAAGATCATCCAGGACAATCCGCCGGTCCCGTCGTCGATCAACAAGGGCGTCTCGGCGCTGTTTGACGCGGTGGTCAACAAGGCACTCGCCAAGAGCGTCGAGGCGCGCTACCAGACCGCCCGCGACCTCGGCCTCGCGCTCAAGCGTGCGCTGGAAGGTCATGGCGAGGAGGACGACGACAAGACCGTGGTCGGATCGATGTCTGCCACCGGGATGATGCCGGTGCCGCAAATGGCCGCGGCCAAGGCCGACGCCTCGGCGAGGACCAACGCCACTGCCTCGGGCACTCAGGAAGTCGAGCTGGAGTTCTGGCGCTCGATCAAGGACGGCAACGACCCGGACGACTTCGAGCTCTACGTGCAGCAGTTTCCGGCGGGGATCTATGCCGCGCTCGCCAAGCGCAAGATCGCGAAGCTGCGCGGCGTGGCGCCGGAGGAGACTGGCGCCAAGGCGAGGGAGCAGGAGAAGAAAGAGCTGGAGGAGGCCGCGCGCAAGGAAGAGGAAGCGCGCACGAAGCTCGCGGACGAGAAGGCCAAGCTTGAGCAGCAACTGGCCGAGCGCGAGGCGGAGTTCAAGAAACGCGAGGCCGAGGCGGAGGCCCGTCGCATCGCCGCGGAGAAAGCGCGCGCGGAGCAGGACGCCAAGCGCGAAGCCGAAATGAAGGCAAAGGCCGAAGCCGACGCCAAGGCGCGGGCGCTGGAGATCGAGAAGGCCAGGAAAGATGCCGAGAGCCTGCTCGCAAAGCGCGAGGCGGAGGCGAAGGCGAGGTACGAGGCCGAGATGGCCCGGCGCGACGTTGAGGCCGCTGCTGCGCGCGCCAAGGCCGAGGCGGAAGCCAAGGCGCGACGCGAGACCGAGGAGAAGGCACGCAAGGAAGCCGAAGTCGCGGCCGCCAAGGCGCGGGCCGAAGCGGAAGCGCGTGCGAAGAAGCAGACTGAGGAACTGGCCAAGGCGAAAGCGGACGCCGAGGAACGTGCAAAGAAGGAAGCCGAAGAGCGCACTCGGCGCGAAGCCGAGCACGCCAAGCGCGAAGCGCAACTGAAGAAGGAACTGGCCGACGCGCCAAAGGGCAAGATTCCGGTAATCCCGATTGTCGCGGGATTCGTCCTGCTGGTTGGTTTGGGCGGAGGCGCCTGGTACTACCTGGGCAAGGAGGCACGCGAGCGTCAGGCCCAGGTTGTGAAGGCTTTCGAGGACGCGACCAAGGCGACCGAGGAATTGAAGCAGGCGCAGGCGAAGCAGTTGGAGTCCCTGAAGGCGTTCGAGCAGGCGCGGGCAGCAGAGGAGGCCGCGCGCAAGGCGGGCGATACCGCCAAGCTGAAGGAGGCGCAGGATGCCGCCAAGCGCGCCGAGGCGGAGATGAACAAGCAGGCGGAGCTGGTGAAGCAGCGTCAGGCGGCGGCGGCAGCCGCGGCTGAAGCCGCGAGCAAGGCCAAGGCCACCGCCGACAAGCAGAGCAAGGCCCCGGTGAAGGCCCCGGAGCCCGCGGTGGCGGTGGCTCCGACGGTGGCGCCCGCGCCGGTCGCCGAACCCGCCAAGCCGGAGCCGACCAAGCAGGAGACGGTGGCCGCGGTATCCCCGGGCAAAGCTCCAGCGACCAAGTCCGCCGCACCCGCCAAGGCGCCAACGAAGACGGCTTCGCTGGCTCCCGGCACGCCGGCACCCTCGGCGCCAGCGATTCCCATCGCCGAGCCCAAGTCCGATACCGTGCCGCAGATTTCGCGCCGCGAACGCGAGGAGCTCGAACAGGAGGCGCAGCGTCAGGCCGAGCTCGCGGCCAAGGCGCAGGCCTCAGGCAAGACGCAGGTCGCCGCCCTAGATCCGATGGTTCAGGGCCGCACGCTGGAAGAGGAAGGCAAATTCCGCGACGCGGTGCGCGTCTATCGACTCGCCGCACGCAAGGGCAGTGGCCCGGCTGCGAAGCGGCTGGGGGAGATATACGACAAGGGTGTACCGGGCGTCGGACGTGATCTGGCAGAGTCGCTGCAATGGTACGAGGCGGCTCGCCTGGCCGGCGAATCCGTTCCGACCGCGGCGCGGCGCTGAGCGCTGGCGACGCGCAGCTGTCCGGGCATTCAGGCAGCTAACCAGGGGGAGTGAGGATGGCGGAGCGTCCGGGCGAAGGCGTTGATCCCGACGCAACCGTCGCCATTCCCTCGCTGAAGCCAGAGGCCGGCCCGCTGGTCGATCCGGACGCCACGGTTTCCATGCCGCTGCCGGTTCTGAACGCGACACAGGACCCTGGCGAGAATCCGGATGCCACCATCGCGATACCGGCCCGCGCCATCGCGCAGCCACCCGCAGCGCAGTCGCCTCCCGCGTCCGAACCTGACCCGGAAGCAACCGACCCGATGGCGCGCAGCCCGTTTTTCCTGCCGCCCGACCCGGAGGCGACGGTCGCGATTCCACCGCGCATGGCGCGGCCCGCCGCGCAGCTGGAGGCACCGGCGCTGGACCCGGACGCCACCATTGCGATTCCGACCCCTGGAAGGCGCCGCAATCCCTTTGCGCCCAAGCCAGGCCGCGATGCGGTGCGTGCCGATCTCGCCGCGCTGGGTGGATTCAATCCATTGGTGGAGGCGGCCAATCCGATCCTGGGCGCCGTGCCGCAGATCCGGCAGTCGCTGCGTCACCCGGACGCCGGCGCCCTGCGGGAGACGCTGGCCGAGCAGCTGGACACGTTCGAGGCGGCGGCTGGCATTGCCGGCGCCGATGCGGAGGTGATACAGGTTGCGCGCCATGCGCTGTGCGCGCTGCTCGATGAATCCGCTTCGCGCACTCCCTGGGGGGCGAGCTGGTCCGAGAACGGGCTGGTGCGGATGCTGCTCGACGGCGATACCACCGGCGCAAAGTTCTTCGACGACGTGGCGCGTGCGCTGGAGGCGCCGCTCGCGAACGGCGACCTGATCGAGTTCTTCTATGCGTGCCTGGCGCTCGGCTACGAAGGCAAGTACCGCGGCGCGGAGGGCGGCGGGGAGGCCCTTGAGGCCGTTCGCCTGCGGATTCACGGGCATGTTGCGGTGCGCCGGCCGCCGGCCGCCGACGGCGAGTTGTCCGCCAACTGGCGCGGCGTGAAGACGCGAAGCCGGCGGATCCCGGGCGCGCTGCTCCTCTGGGGTCTTGGCAGCGCACTGGCGCTCGTGCTGGTGGTGCTCTACCTCATCTTTGTCGCGTCGCTCGGTGCACTGTCGGACCCTGTCGCGCGCGACCTCGCGCGGCTCGCCCCGCCGGCGGCACCGGAGCCGACTGTGGCGGCGGCCTCGACAGCGTCCGGCGTTCCCGCAGAGCGCGTGGCCACGCACTTGGCCGAGGCAATCAAGGCCGGCCAGGTTGTCGTCACCGAAGATGCCCTGCGCAGTACCATCGTCCTGCGCAGCGATCGCCTGTTTGCCTCGGGCAGCGCCCGGCTCGAAGCCGGGCTGGAGCCTGTGGTGCTCAGGATCACCGAGGCGCTGGAGCGCGTGCCGGGCGCAATACTGGTCACCGGCCACACTGACGACCTGCCGATCCGCTCCGCGCGCTTCCATTCGAACTGGGAGCTGTCCACCGGGCGCGCGCAGTCGGTGGTGAAACTGATGGGATCCAGGCTCTCCGACCCGGCGCGCCTCAAGGCCGAGGGCGTCGCCGACTCGCAGCCCGTCGGTCCCAACGACTCGGAGGCCAATCGCGCGCGAAACCGCCGCGTAGTGATCATCCTCAGGGCGGCGCCATGAAAGGACTCGGCCGCTTCGCCAATCGCTGGACGCTCGGCGCCGCTGCCTGGCTCGCGTTCGCGGCCGTGGTCTGGTTCGCCGGGGATGCCATCGCCCTGGGCGAGTGGCGGCCGCTCGACCTGCCGGCGCAGCGCATCGGCCTGATCGCCGCTGCGGCAGTGGCCTGGCTGGGCTGGGAGACGTGGCGCGTTCACAATGCGCGTCTGGAAACCGCCCGGATGCTGGAAGCAATCGCGGTTGCGGGCGCCGAGGGCGATTCCGCGGCGCGCGCCACGGCGGAACTGGAAACATTGCGTGCGCGTTTCGTCGCGGCTTCGGAAGTGTTGCGCGAGGCACGCTTCACAGGGCCGGAAGGCGAGCGCCGGCGCCTGCATGAGTTGCCCTGGTACATGTTCATCGGCGCGCCTGGCTCGGGAAAGACCACGGCGCTGGTCAATTCCGGACTGCGCTTCCCGCTCGATGGTAACCAGGGCGCGCCCTCGGTCCAGGGTGTCGGCGGCACTCGCAACTGCGACTGGTGGTTCACCGAGGATGCCGTGCTGCTCGACACGGCCGGCCGCTACACCACGCAGGAGAGCGATCGCAAGGCGGATGCCGCGGCCTGGTACGGTTTCCTCGGCCTGCTGAAGCAGTTCCGTCCGGAGCGCCCGCTCAATGGCGCCATCGTCACCGTCAGCGTCTCCGACCTGATGCTGTGGAACGAAAAGGAGCGCATCCGATACGCCGGCCACGTGCGCATGCGGCTGGCGGAGCTGTACGCACGGCTGGGATCGCGCTTCCCGGTGTACGTCCTGGTGACGAAGTCCGACCTGCTGGCCGGGTTCATGGAGTTTTTCGGCGAACTCGACGCCGCAGGCCGTGCCCGCGTCTGGGGCACGACCTTCCAGTCCGGTTCGGAGCCTGTCGCCGATACCCTGGCGCAACGCTATGCCGCGGAGTTCAGGGAACTGGAGCAGCGCCTCAACGCAGTGCTCGTCGAACGCCTTCAGGATGAGCGCGACCTGCAGCGCCGCGCGGCCATCTACCGTTTCCCGCAGCAGTTCCACGCCCTGGGGCCGCTGGTGGGCGAATTCATCGGCCTCGCCTTCTCGCAGCAACAGAACCACGTCTCCACCATGTTGCGCGGGGTCTACTACACGAGTGGCACCCAGGAAGGCAATCCGATCGACCGCGTGCTCGGCGCGCTGGCGCGCAGCTTCGGCCTGGAGCGGGCGGCCGCTGAACAGACGGGAAGCACCGGCAAGAGCTTTTTCCTCAACCGCCTTCTGCGCGAAGTCATTTTCCCGGAGCAGGGGCTGGCCGAGGACGACGGCAGGCGCCGGTCGTGGCGACCCGTGGCCCAGGTGGCGCTCGTGGCGCTGTCCGTGGCGGTCGCCGTGGCCTGGACCGTAAGCTTCCAGGGCAATCGTGCCATCGTCGCTGAGAGCGCCAGGAAGGCGGCACAGGCGAAGCAGCAATTGGCCGAGGCCGTGCCCGGCAACGGGGAACTGCGCCTGCTCGATGCGCTCAACACGCTGCGCGACCTGCCCGGCGGCTACGTCGAGCGCGAATCGCCAGTGCCCGCGACCCTGCGCTTTGGCCTGTACCAGGGCGAGAAGCTGGGTTCCCAGGCGCAACGCGCCTACCGGACGGCGCTGCGCGACGGCCTGCTGGCGCGCGTCGCGGTCACCCTGGAGGACGCGGTGCGTGCCGCGCGCGGCCGCGAGGCGCTGGAAGCCGCGCTCAAGGCCTACCTTGCGCTCCATGACCCGAAAGCACCGGATGCCGCGGCGCTGGACGCGGCAGTGTCCGACCTGTGGCAGGTGCCCGAGGCGCGCCGCGCCGAGTTGCGCAGCCACCTCCACGCCGGGCTGCAGGAAGCGCGCGCCGACATCCCGCATCCGTACAACGAAGCGCTGGTGCGCGATGCGCGCGCGCGGCTCGCGGCCGGGAAGGCCTCGTGAACGCGCCCATGGCTCGCTGCGGCTGGACCGGCAAGCTGCCCTCGAGCGGGGATTTCCTTTCGCGCAGGGTGGAGCCGGCATTCGCCGCGCCCTGGGAGCAATGGCTGCTCGCGGTCCTCGCCGGCAGCCGCGAGCGCTTGCGCGAGCGCTGGCAGGAAAGCTTCCTGTCGGCGCCGGCCTGGCGCTTCGTCCTCGCCCCCGGCGTGCTCTCGCCGCGCGCATGGTGCGGCGTCATGGTGCCGAGCGTGGATTCGGTTGGCCGCTACTACCCGCTCACGCTGGTCTGCGGCCTCGAGGCCGGATCGCTCGACCCGGATGCAGCGCTGGCGGCGATGGGCAGTTGGTTCGCCATGGCGGAGATGCTCGGCACCGAGGCGCTGTCGCCGGCGATCGAGATCAGCGCCTTCGACGATTCCATCGCCGCGCTCCCGCTCCCGGATTGCCGGATCGACCGCGCTGCGCCCTCCGCAGCACGGTTGAAACCCTGCAGCGCCTGGTCCAGCGAGACCTCCGAAGTGGCTTCCGGGATGCAGTTCACGATTGAAGGGCTCCCGGACATCGAGCAATACTGCACCATGCTTACCGGCAAACCCATCCAGGTCGCGGCAGCATCATGACTCTCGCGCTGAAGCTGTACCAGAAGGGCAGCGCCAGCCCGACGCTGCTGCGCGAACGCGCGTTCGACAATGCGCGCATCACCATTGGCCGCGGCACGGAGTGCCTGCTGCACCTCGAGGATCCCAAGAAGTGGGTATCGCGGGTGCACGCGGAGCTGAACGTCGAGGACGGAGAGTACTGGCTGAACGTGGTGTCCAAGGTCAACCCGGTGTTCGTCGCGGGACAGCGGCACGATCCGGGCAGCCGGGTGCAGTTGCGCGGCGGCGATCGGGTCGAGATCGGCGAATACGAAATCGAGCTGGTGCCGCCAGCGCCGCCGCCGCCGCTCGCCGACGCATCCGAGCCGACCTTCATTACCCGGTCCCCGCTTGAGGAACCGACGTTCATCACCCGGTCACCGATCGCGGAGCCGACCTTCATCGGCCAGCCGGTGCCGGAGGTGCCCGACATACTGCTTGATCCCGAACCGGCGCCGGAGCCGGAATCGCAGCCGGCGGCCGTGACGCAACCGATGCCCGAGCAGGCACCCAAGGCGCCAGCGACGGACGACAGCGTGTTTGCCGAGGCGACCTATACCGGTGCGCCGCCGCCGGCGGACATGTTCGAAGAGCCGACCTACATGGGCAAGTCCATGGACGGACGGAAAGAGGGATCCGGGCCCGCGGAGGAATCCGTCGAGGACAGCGTGTTCAAGGAAGTGACGCTGCTGCGCAACCTGCCGCCGCCGGAAGACGGCTTTTTTGACGAACCAGCCAAAGGCGACGACTTGCCGAAGCCTTCGCCCGCGGAACCGGAAGTGCCGTACGAGGACCGCAGCGTGTTCCTGGAGCAGACGCTGCTGCGCACTCGACCTGCGGAGACGACCTTTCCGCAGCCCGAGGGCGGGGCAGCCGGGCCGGGTGCGCAGGAGGCGTTGCGGGTCTTCCTCGAGGGCGCCGGGCTGCCGCCGCGCAGTTTCGCCAGCGACGCCGAGGCGGAGCAGTATCTGCGCCAGTGCGGCGCCATCACGCGCGCCGCCATCGACGGCGTCATGGCGCTGCTGGTGGCGCGCGCCGAGGCGAAGAAGGAATTCCGCGCCGAGGACCGCACCATGGTCGCCTCGCGCGACAACAACCCGCTCAAGCTGATGGCCGACCCGCAGGAGGCGATCGATTTCCTGTTCGATCCGAAGGAGCGCTCCGGCGGCTTCCTCACCCCGGTGCAGGCGGTGAGCGACGCCTTCGACGACATGCGCGCGCATGAAGCCGCCCTGATCGCCGGGATGCGCGCCGCGATCCTGGGAGCGGTGGCGCGCTTCGATCCGAAGAAGCTGGAAGAGGACCTGGAGAAGTCCTCCGGCGGCCTGGGCCTGAACCGCAAGGCCAAGCTGTGGGGGCTGTTCGCCACCTACCAGCAGAAGCTGGCGCGCGACGCGAACGACGACTTCAACAAGGTGTTCGGGCGAGATTTCCTCTCCGCCTACATGGCGCAGGTCAAGCAGCTGAAGAAGAAGTAGCAAAAGCGAGGGCGGGGCTTGCCCGGGCCCGGAGACTGTGTTTATATACAGTATCCATGATGCCCCTCGATTCCCTCGTACCCCTTCTCCGGCGACAGGACCTCTGGCGTGGCGCCGCACCGACCGCGGGCGCGCCTGCCATCGCCACCGGTCTCCCGTCTCTCGATTGCGAGTTGCCCGGCGGCGGCTGGCCCACCGGGGCGCTGAGCGAGGTTCTATCCGGAACCGAGGGCATCGGTGAGCTGCAGCTGGTGCTGCCAGCGCTCGCCCGGCTGACCGCCGCTGGTCAGCGTGTGGCCTGGCTGGCGCCGCCGCATCTGCCTTACGCCCCGGCGCTCGCTGCGGCGGGCGTGGCGCTGGAGTACCTCACCGTGGTGCGCGCGCCGGGGCGGCGCGATGCGCTGTGGGCCGCCGAGCAGGCGTTGCGCTCGCGCGCCTTCCACGCTCTGCTGGCCTGGCCGCAGCGCCCGGGCTATCCGGAACTGCGCCGGCTGGCGGTGGCCGCCGAGGGCGGGCCGGCGTTCGTCGTGCTGTTTCGTCCGCTGGCCGCGGCGGAGGAAGCCTCGCCGGCGCGCCTGCGCCTCGCCCTGGAACCAGCCGGGGGGCAGGTCCTCGTCCATGTCCTCAAGCGCCGTGGCGCGCCTGCGCGCGCACCGCTGCATTTCCACATCGGAAGGCCGATCCATGCTGTGGGTAGCCCTGCACCTGCCTGGGATCGAGTCGCAGGCGCTCGCACGCGGGCATGCGCCGCCTGAAGCCGGGCGCGAGGCGCTCGAAGCGATCGCGGCCTGGATGGGGCGCTACACCCCCAAGGTGTCGCTTGAGCCGCCCGGGGGCCTGACAGCCGAGGTCGCGGGCAGCCTGCGCCTGTACGGCGGCGCGGGGAAACTCGCGCGCGGGATCCGCACCGGCCTCGCTCAGCTGGGCTTCGAAGGCGTGCTCGCCTTCGCACACACCGCGCGCGCGGCGCTCTGGCGGGCGGCGGGCGGCGGATTACCTCTTGAACAGTTGCCGGTCGCGGTACTCGGCCTTCCGGCAGACCGGCTGAAGCTGCTGCAGGGGCTGGGCATCCGGGACCTGGGCGGACTGCTAGCGCTGCCGCGTGAGGGCGTGGCGCGGCGCTTCGGCCAGGCGCTGGTGGACGAACTCGACCAAGCGCTGGGACGCATCCCGGAACCGCGGCGGCTCTACGTTCCGCCGGCGCGTTTCGAGGCGCGGCTGGAACTGCCGGTGCCGGTGTTCGAGGCGGCCGCCGTGCTGTTTGCGGCCCGGCGCCTGCTCACCGGGCTGGAGGGTTTCCTCGCGGCGCGCCACAGCGGCGTGCGCCGCTTCACCCTGGAGCTGTTCCATGCGAAGGCATCGGCCACCACGGTCGAGGTCGGCCTGGCCGCGCCGGCGCGGGATGCGGGGCATTTCGCGCACCTGCTGCGCGAGCGGCTGGAGCGCCGGCCACTCGTGGCGTTGGCCGAGGCGGTGCGGCTGTCGGCGGCGGACATTGTGCCGCTCGACGGGCACAGCCGTGGCTTGTTCGGGGAGGAGGGCGGCGGAGAAGACTGGCTGCGCCTGGTCGAGCGCCTGCAGGCCCGCTTTGGCCGTGGTGCGGTCCATGGCCTGGGACTGCACGCCGAGCACCGCCCGGAGTTCGCCTGGAAGCCGGTCGAGGCCGGAACGCGCGGGGTAAGGGAGGCGCCGGGACCCGGCGCGCGCCCGCTGTGGCTGGTCGAGCCGCCGCGCGCGCTGAAAGGGGTCGAGGAAGGCGGCCTCGAGTTGCTCGCCGGGCCTGAGCGGATCGAGTCAGGATGGTGGGACGGGAGAGAGGTGCGCCGCGATTACTTCGTCGCGCGGGCACGGGGTTCCCTCGTCTGGGTGTACCGGGACGCGGAAGGCTGGCGGGTGCATGGCATCTTTGCCTGACTATGCCGAGCTGCACTGCCTGTCGAACTTCTCGTTCCTGCGCGGGGCGTCGCAGCCGGAGGAACTGGCGGCGCGCGCCGCCGCGCTGGGCTATGCAGCGCTGGCGCTCACCGACGAGTGTTCCCTCGCCGGCATCGTGCGCGCGCACGTCGCGGCGAAGCAGCACGGCCTGAAGCTGCTCATCGGCGCGGAGTTCCGGCTGCAGGAGGGCGACAGGCTGGTGCTGCTCGCGCCCGATCGCCGAGCCTACGGCGCGCTTTGCGGTCTCATCACCACCGGCCGCCGGCGCGCGAAGAAGGGCGCCTACGCGCTTGCGCGGGAAGACGTGGCGCGCGTCGCCTGGAGCGGCCTGCTCGCCCTCTGGCTCCCGGAAGCAGGGAAAGAAACAGGGACAGACCACGATTTCTCCGACGGAAAAACGTGGTCTGTCCCTGATTTCATCAATGATTTCCGGGGGCGGGCGTGGATTGCGGCGGAACTGCATGCGGGGTCGGATGACCGCGTGGAGCTGGCGCGGTTGCGGGAGTTGTCGCGCGCGAGCGGGCTGCCGCTCGTGGCCGCGGGCGACGTGCACATGCATGCACGTTCGCGCCGCCGGCTGCAGGACGCGCTCACCGCGGTGCGCGTGGGCAAGCCGGTGCAGGACTGCGGCCACGCGCTGTTCCCGAATGGCGAGCGGCACCTGCGGCTGCGCGCCCGGCTGGCGCAGATCTACCCGGCGGAACTGCTTGCGGAAACGCTGGCGGTCGCGGCGCGCTGCGCCTTCTCGCTCGATGCGCTGCGCTACGAGTACCCCGAAGAACTGGTGCCCGCGGGCGAGACGCCCGCGAGCTGGCTGGGCAAGCTGGCGCAGGAAGGTCTCGCCTGGCGTTTCCCCGGCGGCGCGCCGGCACCGGTGCGGGACCTCGTCGGGCACGAGCTGGCGCTCATCGCGGAGCTTGGCTACGAGCCCTTCTTCCTCACTGTGCACGACGTGGTACGTCATGCGCGTTCGCTCGGCATCCTGTGCCAGGGCCGCGGCTCGGCGGCGAATTCCGCGGTCTGCTATTGCCTGGGCATCACCGAGGTGGATCCGGCGCGCATGAGCATGCTGTTCGAGCGCTTCGTGTCAAAGGAAAGAAACGAGCCGCCGGACATTGACGTCGATTTCGAGCACGAGCGGCGCGAGGAGGTGATCCAGTACGTGTACGGGAAATACGGCCGCGAACGCGCGGCACTTGCGGCCACGGTGATCTGCTACCGGCCCAGGAGCGCCTTGCGCGACATGGGCCGGGCGCTCGGCTTCGAGCCCGCGCAGCTGGAGCGCGTGGCGAAGACGCTGTCGTGGTGGGACGGGCGCGCGGTTCTGCCCGCGCGCCTGGCCGAGGCGGGCCTCGACCCGGAGGACACCGCGGTGCAGCGCCTGCTCGCGCTCGCCGGGGACCTGGTCGGCTTCCCGCGCCACCTGTCGCAGCACGTCGGCGGCTTCGTCATTTCGCGCGGACCGCTGGCGGAGCTGGTGCCGGTGGAGAACGCGGTCATGGCCGATCGCACGGTGATCCAGTGGGACAAGGACGACCTGGAGTCGCTCGGCCTGCTGAAGGTGGACGTGCTGGCCCTGGGCATGCTGACCGCGATCCGCAAGGCGCTGCATTTCATCGGCCTGGAGGACATGCGCCGCGTGCCCGCGGAGGACCCGGACACCTACGCCATGATCCGCGAGGCCGATACCGTGGGCGTGTTCCAGATCGAGTCGCGCGCGCAGATGAGCATGTTGCCGCGCCTGCGACCGGAGAATTTCTACGACCTGGTGATCGAGGTGGCGATCGTGCGCCCGGGCCCGATCCAGGGCGGCATGGTGCATCCCTACCTGCGCCGCCGGCAGAAGCTGGAACCGGTGATCTATCCGAGCAAGGCGGTCGAGGCGGTGCTGTCGAGGACGCTGGGCGTGCCCATCTTCCAGGAGCAGGTGATGCAGCTGGCGATGGTCGCGGCCGGATTCTCCCCCGGCGAGGCCGATGCGCTGCGCCGCTCCATGGCGGCGTGGAAGAAGAAGGGCGGCCTGGAGCCATTCGAGGCCCGATTGAAGCAGGGCATGGCGCAGAATGGCTATGCGCCGGCCTTCGCCGACGCGATCTACCGCCAGATCCTCGGCTTCGGCGACTACGGTTTCCCGGAATCGCATTCGGCGAGCTTCGCGCTGCTGGTCTACGTCTCGGCGTGGCTGAAGCGCCACCACCCGGCGGCTTTCCTCGCCGCGCTCCTCAACAGCCAGCCGATGGGCTTTTACTCGCCTTCGCAGCTGGTGCAGGACGCGCGCCGCCACGGCGTCGAGGTACGCGGGGTGGACGCCTGCCTGAGCGACTGGGACTGCACGCTGGAGCAGGGCGCAGTGCCCGCGGCGCCTGCCGTCCGTCTCGGATTGCGCATGGTCGGCGGGTTGGCCGAGGTTGCCGGCCGCCGCGTCGTTTCGGCGCGTCCGTTTTCCACCGTGGACGAACTGGCGCGGCGCGCAGGCCTGGACCGCAGGGACCTGGCTTGCCTGGCAGCGGCCGATGCGCTGCACCCGCTGGCGGGGCACCGCCGCAACGCGCACTGGCTCGCCTCTGGAAGCGAGGGTCGGCCGGCGATGGCCGCGCCGCGCGAGGACGCCGCTGTGCCGCTCGCGCCCTCCGGCGAGGCCGAGGCGATCGCCGCCGACTACGATAGCCTCGGCCTCACTCTGGGCCGCCACCCCCTGGCCTTGTTGCGGCCGCAACTGGAGGCGGCGGGGCTGGCGAGCGCCGAGGCACTGCGCGCGGTCGCACACGGCCGCCGCGCGCTCGCCGCCGGGCTGGTCACCTGCCGGCAGCGTCCGGACACCGCGAGCGGGGTCACCTTCGTGACACTGGAGGACGAGACCGGCTGCGTCAACGTCATCGTCTGGCGCGATCTCGCAGAGCGCCAGCGCCGGGAACTGCTGGGGGCTCGCCTGCTCGGGGTGGAGGGCGTGGTCGAACGTGAAGGCGACGTGGTTCACCTGGTGGCCCGGCGGCTGCGGGACCATGGCCGGATGCTCGAGCCGCTGTTCGGCAGCCTCGCCCTGCGCTCAAGGGACTTTCACTAAGCTTGACACCAGGGCCGGATCGCGGCGCAGGGATGTCCGACAATGTTCCCTATAATGCCCCTCATGAGCGACGAAACCTACGTTGTCACGGTCCAGGCGGACCTCGAAGACCTGGTGCCCACCTTCCTGTCCAACCGTGCCAGGGAGGCCGAGGCGTTACGCGCCGCACTCGACAAGGGCGACATGGAGAAGCTGCGCCAGCTGGGCCATCGCATGAAGGGCGTGGGCAGTTCCTACGGCTTCGAGAAAGTCTCGGCGTTGGGCAAGCAGATCGAGGACAACGCCAAGGCCACCGACAAGGCGGCGCTCGAGCGTTGCCTGGCCGACTACGCCGACTACCTGGCCAAAGTCAAAGTGGTCTATGCCTGAACCGGGTGGGGATCGGAAAGAAGGCCCCGCGCCTTCGCCGGTACAGGAACAATTCCGGGTATTGGTCGTCGACGACGACCCCGACATGGCCGGCTTCCTGCAGATGTGGCTCAAGCGCGAGGGCCTGGAAACGCTGGTTGCCCACGACGGCGACAGTGCGCTGATGAAAATCATGACCGAGGCGCCGGACCTGGTGCTGTGCGACGTCATGATGCCGGGGCCCGACGGCTTCGAGATCTGCCGCCGCGTCAAGGCCGACGAGAGCACGGCGCTGATCCCGGTGGTGCTGGTGACCGCGCTCGAGGACCAGGACAGCCGGGTGCGCGGCATCGAGGCGGGCGCCGATGACTTCCTTTCCAAGCCCGTGAAGCGAGAGGAGTTGATCGCGCGCGTCAAGACGCTGCGCCGGCTCCACGACACCCGCAAGGAGCTGGAGGCGCGCCGCCTGGCTGCCGAGGTGCAGGAGAAGGAGGCGATCCGCAAGACCTTCTCTCGCTACCTGTCGCCGCAGCTCGCCGAGCGCGTGCTGAGCGACGCCGCCGGCAGCCAGAGCCTGTTCCGCAACCTCAGCGAGCGCACGGCCGTGGTGGCGCTGTTCGCCGACCTGCGCGGCTTCACGCGGCTGTCGGAGAGCGTGCCGGTGTCCAGCATCGTGCCGATGCTCAACGAGTTCTTCACCGTCCTCACCTCGGCGGCGCACGACCATGAAGGCACCGTGTTCAGCATGGCGGGGGACAGCCTGCTGGTCGGATTCAATGTGCCGGTGCCTCAACCCGACGCCGCGGAGCGCGCGGTCGCCTGCGGGCGGACCATGATCGAACGCTTCGGGCCGGTGGCCGCACGCTGGGCGGCGCGCTATGGATTCTCCCTTGGCATCGGCATCGGCATCGAGGCGGGCGAGGTGGTGGCGGGCAACGTCGGCGCGCCCAGCTTCGTGAGCTATACCATCATCGGCGACGCGGTGAACGTGGCCGCGCGCCTGATGCAGAACGCGAAGGCCAACGAGATCCTGATCGGGCCGCGCGCCGCGCTGTCGCTGGACCGGCTGCTCGGTCGCGACACCACCCTCGACCGGCGCGAAATGGCGCTCAAGGGCAAGACCGGCCCGGTGGGCGTGCTGGCATTGAAGGTCGCGGCCTAGCAAGCAGCCATGCGCGTCCTCATCATTGACGACGACGAGGACCTGCGCAACCTGCTGGCCCACTACCTCAGGCAGGAATGGCCGGAGATGGAGGTTGGCACGCTCGACCCGCTCGCGCAGGACATGCCCGACGAGAACTTCCCGCTCGCGGACTACGCGCTCATCATTCTGGATTACATGCTCGGGCGCGGCGATGGCCTGGAGTGGCTGCACCTCCTGAAGCGCCGCGCGCACTGCCCGCCGATCCTGTTTCTCACCGGCGCGGGCAACGAGAGCATCGCGGTGCGCGCAATGAAGGCCGGCGCCGACGATTATCAGAGGAAACAGGAACTCACACGGGAGCGGCTGGTGACGTCCGTGCGCGAACTGACGCGCGGCCAGGGCCACCAGACCGACCGCACCGCCTCGCCGGAGATGGTGGCGCGCATGGAAGGCCACCTGCTGGGTGCGCGCATCCGCATTCCCGGCATCAACGTCCTGCGCCTGATCGGCGAGGGCGGCATGTCGCGCGTCTACCTTGCCTCGCGCGATTCCGATGACGAGCCGCTTGTGGTCAAGATCCTGCGCAGCGAGGTGATGAAGGACCAGAAGGCGCTGGAGCGCTTTGTCGAGGAGTACAACCTCATCACCCGGATCACCAGCCGTCACGTCGCGCGCATCCACGGCCACGGCGTCTCCGGCGACCACGCCTACCTGGTGATGGAGTTCTTCGACGGCGGCGACCTCAGCCAGCGCCTGGACGGCAAGTCGATGCAACCGGAGGAGGCGATGCGCATCTTCCGCGAGTTGATGTTCGCGCTGGGCGACATCCACGAGCAGGGCATCCTGCACCGGGACCTGAAGCCGCAGAACCTGATGTTCCGCGCCGATGGCAGCCTCGCCATCGTGGACTTCGGCATTGCCAAGCACATCGACGCCATCGACCGCACCGGCGCCGGCGAGATCCTCGGCACGCCGCGCTACATGAGTCCGGAGCAGGTACGGAGCCTTGCCCTTGATCTTCGAACGGACATCTACAGCGCCGGGGTGCTGTTCTACCAGATGATCGTCGGTGAGCACCTGTTCGACGGCGAGACCGCGGTCGAGGTCGCGCTGCATCACATGAACACGCAGCCGCCGCTGCTTCCGGCGCACCTGGAGCGCTTCCAGCCGATGATGGACAAACTGCTGGAGAAGGACCGCGACGCGCGCTTCAGGAACGCCGACGAGGTCATCGGCTTCCTCTCGCGCAAGTACTACCAGGGCACCGGCGCCTTCGGCGCCGAGAGGACGCAGAAGCTCAGCTAGCTCAGGGCAGCGCGGCCCAGACCTTGCGCAGCTGGTCCGGGAGGTCCTTGGGCGAGAACGGCTTGGAGATGGCGCCGGCCGCGCCCAGCGCGTGCAACTCGTTCATTTCCGCGCTGGAGGCCTTGGCGGTGATGAACACCACCGGCAGCCCCTTGGTCTGGTCGAGCGTCTTCATCTTCTTGAACAGGGTCGGACCGTCCATACCCGGCATCATCCAGTCCAGCATCACCAGATCAGGCTTGAAGGCAGTGATGGCGTCGATGGCCTTGAGCGGATCGCCGACCACTTCGACGGTGAACTTGCCGATGCGCTCGAGCGACATGCGAACGATGCGCTGGATGTCCTCGTCGTCCTCGACGTAGCAGATTCGGGTGAGCGGCGTGGCGGGCATGGATTCCTCAGGTGGGTCCGGGGGTGGCCGGGGCGGGTACGGCAGGGGCGGCCAGGGGGAACTCGAACCAGAACGTGGTGCCGCCACCCTCGCGGTCCTCGAAGCCGATGGTTCCTTCCATCAACTCGATCATGTGCTTGCAGATGGCCAGGCCCAGGCCGGTGCCGCCCTTCTGGCGCGTGAACGCGGAATCGGCCTGCGCGAACCGGCTGAATATGCGCGAGCGAAAGCTCTCCGGAATGCCGGGGCCCCGGTCGTGCACGCCGAGGCGCACCCGGTCGCCGGAGAGCGTCATGCTGATGTCCACGGTACCGCCCTCGGGCGAGAACTTGGCCGCGTTCGACAGCAGGTTGGTGAGCACCTGCAGCACGCGCTTGCGGTCGACATGGACGCGCGCGGAAGCCGGCCCGCCCGGGAACTCGAAGCGCACCTTGAAGCGCTCACCGAAGGCGCGATTGAGCACCAGCGACTCGCGCACCAGTTCTTCAAGCTGCAGCTCCTCGGGCACCAGCGAGAGCTTGCCCGACTCGATCTTCTCGATGTCCAGGATATCGTTGATCAGGTCGAGCAGGCGCTGCGCGTTGCGTTCGGCGACCGTGGTCAGTTCGCTGATGTCCTTGTCCGGCTCGCCCAGCACGCCGGAGTTGATCAGCTGCAGCGAACCGATGATGGAGGTGAGCGGGGTGCGCAGTTCGTGCGACAGGGTGGAGGTGAACTCCTTCTTCATCCGCTCGGCTTCCAGTTCCTGGGTGATGTCGCGCCCCTGGGCAATGATCGCAACCGTCTCGCCTCCCGGGTTCACCAGCGGGGTCACGGTCCACTCGCAGATGATGGCGATGCCGTCGCGGCGGGGATTGCGCAGCTTGAGGCCGGACACCGGCTCGCGCGTCTCGATGATCCTGCGCCATTGCGCGTCGAACTCGGCATGGAACTGCTGCAGGATCAGCTTGTTCGCCGGTTGCCCGGTGAGTTCGCTGGCGTTGTAGCCGAACAGCAGTTCGGTGGCATGATTGACCTGCTGGATGCGTGCCTCGGGGTCGAACTCGATGACCGCGATCGGCGAGCGCTCGGCGAACAGCGTCAGTTTGCGCCCCGAAGCCTCCACCTGGCGCCTGGCCTCCCCGAGCTCGCCCAGCTGCTGCTGCAGGCGGCGGTTCAGCGAGGTGTAGTCCTCGGTCAGGCGGCCGTAGGCATGGCGCAGGCGGTAGCCCGAGTCGAATACCTGGTTCAGGCGCCAGGCGATGCCGACCGTGATGGCATAGAACGCCGGCACCAGCAGCGCGATTTCGGTGAACAGGCGATTGCCGAAGGTGGCGAGCACATAGGTGAAGGGCAGTGCGATGCCGCCGGCGTAGGCGGCGAACATCGGCCATGACGCGGCGTACATCGGGATGCCGCCCGAGAGCACGCCGGTGAGAATCAGGGCGAGGAACACCTGCTGCTCGTCGGCGTGGGAGGGGAAGAAGATCGCCGCGGCGATGCCCCAGGTGGCGCCGCTCGCGAGTGCGCCGATCCCCAGCCAGCGCAGCCACTGGCCGGCATTTGCGGCATGGTTGGCGCTGCGGCGGTAGCCCAGGTACAGGCCCAGCCGGGCGGCCGTGATCAGGAACACCAGCATGCCCCAGCCGGCGACCAGTTCCTGGAAGCGGCCCTGGCGCAGTTCGAAACTGGCGACGGAGCCGACGACGATGGTCCCGGCCAGGCCCAGCGGCAGTTGCGAATAGAGCTGGTCGACACGGTCCGCGAGCACGTTGCGCGGATCGACGGAATCGCCGGCGCCGCGGGCAGTGGCGGCGAGTGCGACGTTGCTGGAAGCGACGGGATCGACCATGGGGATGGAGCGACCGATTATAGAGGCAGGCCCCGCGCCGTGCCCCATCCGGGTGCGGAAATGCGACGGCTACCCGCCGGTATTACAAACCTTTGCCGGCACGGATCACGCCGACCGCCACACCCTCGATGGCGAAGTTCTCGTCCCGTGCGTCCACTTCGATGGGCTCGAAATCAGGGTTCTCCGGCATCAGCTGGATGGCGTTCCCGCGGCGCTTGAAGCGCTTCACGGTGACTTCGTCGGCGAGCCGCGCCACGACCACCTGGCCGCTGTGCGCCTCGTGCGTCCGGTGCACCGCCAGCAGGTCGCCCTCGAAGATGCCGGCGTCGCGCATGGACAGGCCGCGCACCTTCAGCAGGTAGTCCGCACGCGGGGTGAACAGGTTCGGATCCACCTGGTAGCGCGCCTGCACGTGCTCCTCGGCAAGGATGGGGGAACCGGCCGCCACCCGGCCAATCACCGGCAGTTCCATCAGCCGGCCGACCTTCGGGCCACCGCGCTCGCGCACCCGGATGCCACGGGAGGATCCGGCCGAGATGTCGAGCGCCCCCTTGCGTTCCAGCGCGCGCAGGTGCTGCTCGGCGGCATTCACTGAACGAAAGCCCATGCGCTCGGCGATCTCGGCGCGGGTCGGGGGAAAGCCGGATACTTCGGTGAGTTCCTTGATCAGGCGCAGGATCTCGCCCTGGCGTTCGGTGAGCGGTTCGGACATGGCTGCCCTCCTGTCTGCTTGTTCAGTGATGGCATTATATCCAGTATCGGCAGTCCTGCAAGTGGGCCAGATGTAACCGATCGGTTACATAGTGCCTTCGGCATCGACCAGGCCGGGGTTGTCCCGACGCGCATCGTTGACCGCCCTCGACACCCTGTAAACCGAGATGGCGGCCGGCGTGCAGGGAATCAGCAGGGGCTGCAAGGGCGCGCTACCGGCCAGCCAGGCCTGGTAGTGCGCCGGGTCCAGGATCACCGGCATGCGGTCGTGGATTGGCGCCATGGCGGTGTTCGCCTCCGTGGTGATCACCGCGCAGGTCTGCAGCGGCCCGCCGGGTCCTTCCCAGCGCTCCCAGAGGCCGGCAAAGGCAAACAGCTCGCCCGCCGCGGGACGGACGTAGTACGGCTGCTTCAGCTTGCCCTCCAGCTTCCACTCGTAGAAGCCACTGGCCGGAATCAGGCAGCGGCGCTTGCGGAACGCCTCGCGAAAGGACGGCTTCTCGGCTACCGTCTCGGCGCGGGCGTTGTTCATGCGAACGCCAATGGACGGGTCCTTCGCCCAGCGTGGCACCAGACCCCACCTGACCATGGCTGGGCCGCTGTCCTGCACCACCATAATCTGCGCCGTCGGTGCGATGTTGTACCGGGGAGTGAAGGCAGGCACGGAGGCCAGGCCGAACTGCAGGGCGACGACTTCCGGACTCGCGTGGAGGGCGTAGCGGCCGCACATCGCCGGATTATCGCAGGGGTTAGAATCGACTTCATGCTCATCGAGTCCCTGCTCGACACCGATCTGTACAAATTCACCATGATGCAGGTGGTGCTGCACCACTTCCCCGGCGCGCAGGTGGAGTACGTGTTCAAGTGCCGCACCGAGGGCGTGGACCTGGCGCCGCACGCAGACGAGATCCGCGCCGGCATCGCGGACCTGTGCCGGATGCGCTTCCGCGAGGACGAACTCGCCTACCTGAGCGGCCTGCGCTTCATGAAATCCGATTTCGTGGATTTCCTGGGGCTGTTCCAGTTCAACGAGAAGTACATCAAGGTCGAGCGCACGACGCAGCCGCCGGGGCTGGAGATATCCATCCGGGGGCCGTGGCTGCATACCATCATGTACGAGATCCCGGTGCTGGCGATCGTCTCCGAGGTCTATTTCCGCCGCACGCAGCCCAGGCCCGATCTGGACGAGGGCCGGCGCCGCCTGAAGGCGAAGATCGACCAGGTGCGCGCGCTGGAGCCGGGCTTCGTGTTCCTGGTCTCGGACTACGGCACGCGCCGGCGCTTCTCGCGCGCCTGGCACGACGAGGTGATTTCGACCTTCAAGCGCGAGATCCCGGAGCGCTTTGCGGGGACCTCCAACGTGTGGCTGGCGAAGAAGCACGGCGTCACGCCGCTGGGCACCCTGGCGCACGAATACATGCAGGCCTGCCAGGCGCTGGGCCCGAGGCTGCGCGATTCGCAGGTCTTCGCCTTCGATGTCTGGGCGAAGGAGTACCGCGGCGACCTCGGCATCGCCATTTCCGACACCTATGGGACGGATGCATTCCTGCGCGACTTCGACATGTACTTCTGCAAGCTGTTCGACGGCGCGCGCCATGACTCGGGCGATCCGTTCACCTGGGGCGAGCGCCTGATAGAGCACTACCGCAGGAACCGCGTCGACCCGCGCACCAAGACTCTGATTTTCTCCGACCAGCTGACCGTGCCGGTCGCGATCGAAATTGCGCGCCGATTCCAGGGCCGCGCCCTGACCTCGTTCGGCATCGGCACCAACCTGACCAACGACCTCGGATACGAACCGATCAACATCGTCATCAAGATGACCGAGTGCAACGGACAGCCGGTGGCGAAGGTCTCCGACGCGCCGGGCAAGACCGTGAGCAAGGACCCCGGCTATCTCGCCTACCTGCGCCAGGTGTTCGGGCTGGAAGAAGCGAAGGCCGATTAGCCTGCCGCCCCACGCGCCACCCCGTCCACCGCTCCCGCCGCTGGCGATCGCGGTGCTGGCGACCTGTTTCGCGCTCAACCTGCTCGGGCGCGGGATCGGCGATACCTACACCGTGTTCCTGAAGCCCATCGAGCACGAGTTCGGCTGGTCGCGCTCGCAGCTGACGAGCGTCTACTCCGTCTACCTTCTGGTGAACGGCTTCATCGCGCCGATGGTGGGCTTCTTTTTTGACCGCGCCGGCCCGCGCTGGGTGTACACCGCGGGGCTGGCCGTGCTGGGCGTCGCTTTCATGCTCGCCGGCTCGCTGCAGAACATATGGCATTTCTATCTGCTGGTAGGCGCGATGGTCGGCATCGGCGTCAGCATGACCGGCATGGTGCCGGCCTCGGCGCTGCTCGCGCGCTGGTACCGCGCGCGCCTGTCCATTGCCATCGGTGTCGCCTTTTCCGGCGTGGGCGTGGGCACGGTTGTGCTGGTGCCATTCGCGCAGTACCTGGTGAGCGGCTGGGACTGGCGAACCGCCTACCATGTGCTCGGCGGCGTGCTGTTGTCGGCGGCGGTGCTGGTGCCGCTTGCATTGCCCTGGAGGCGATTCTCCGCCGGGAATCCTTCTCTCGCGCCCGGTTCGCGCAAGGCAGGCGAGGCCGAAGGCGGCTGGACCCTGCGCGCGGCGGTGAAAACGCCCATCTACAGGGGGCTGGCGACGGTGTTCTTTTGCACCGCCATGGGTATGTTCGCGGTGGTCGTGCAGCTGGTGGTGTTCCTGATCGACTCGGGCTTCACGCCGCTGGCCGCGGCCACTGTGTTCGGCATGGTTGGCATGCTCTCGGCGATCAGCGTCATGTCCAGCGGCTTCGTGGCCGAGCGCTTCGGCTACCGCCAGACGGTGACCGTGAGCTTCGCCGGATCCATGATCGGCGTCCTGCTGCTGCTGGCCCTCGCGACCTGGCCATCCTGGCTGCTGCTGACGTTGTTCGTGCCGGTGTTCGGGCTGTGCATGGGTGTGCGCGGGCCGATCATCTCGTCGGTGTGCACGCGCCAGTTCGCGGGCCCGAGGGTCGCGACCATCTACGGCACCATCTATTCCACCAACGCGCTGGGCGCTGCGGTCGGCTCGCTCGTGGGCGGCGTGCTGCACGACGTCAGCGGCGGCTATGGCGCTGCCTACGTCTTCGCGCTCGCATGCCTGGGCGTCGCGGCGGTCCCCTTCCTGCGCGTCCCCTCCCTGAGGGACTTCCGCTGAATCCGCGCCAAATCAGGAAATCAGGGACAGACCACGTTTTCCAGCCAGGGAAAACGTGGTCTGTCCCTGTTTTTCGCCTATCCTTCGGCTGCCTCCAGGGCGGCGCGATTCTCGGGGGCGGCGATGGCGATCATGCGCCGGCGGCGCTCAGCGAGGCCCAGGCCGCGCAGGTCGGCGGCGCCGCATTCGGTGACGATCACGCCCGCCTCGCTGCGCGGGGTCGCCACCGGGCCCTGCAGCTGCGCCACGATGCGCGAGGCGCGCACGAGCAGCAGCGAGACCCCGCCGGAAGATTGGTTCGCGGCGCGAACGAAATCGAGCGCGCCGCCGACCGCGCCGAGGTAGCTGCCGGCCGCGACCTCGGCGTTCACCTGCCCGGTCAGGTCCACTTCCACCGCCGAATTGATGGCGATGAAGCGCTCGATGCCTAGCAGGGTGCGCGGGTCGTGGGTGTACTCCGTGGAGCGCAGCCTGACGGCCGGATTGCGGTGCGCGAACGCAAACAGCTTGCGGCTGCCCATCAGCACGCCGCAGTCCGCTTCCTTCACCACGCCCGCCTGCATCAGGCCGACGACGCCGTCACCCAATGCGCCGCTGTGCACTTTCAGGTCCTTGCGGCCACCCAGCGCAGCGCAGACGGCGTCAGGCAGGGTGCCAAGGCCGAATTCCAGCGTCGCGCCGTCGGGTACGAAGGCCGCGGCGTGGCGTGCGATGGCCTTCTCCGCATCGGATGGAGGCTTGGCCGCTACCTGTGCCGGCGTGCGCGAGGACAGAACCGCGAGCGCGAGGTCCTCGCGCCGCAGCAGCCGCTCGCTGTGCGTCCAGGGCACCTGGTCGTTGACCTCGGCGACGATGGCGCGGCAACCGGCGAGCGCGGGAACCAGGTACTCGGCCGCGAGGCCCATGCTGAACACGCCCTGGTCGTTCGGCGGGCTGAGCTGCACGAAGACCACGTCGCTCGCCAGCCTCCTGTCGCGGATCAGGGCGGCGAAGCGGGAATAGGGATGGGGCTGGATGTCCAGCACGCCGGCATCCGCCAGCGCCCGGTTAGCGCCGGCGCCGCAGTAGGCGGTCAGGCGGAGGTGGTCGGCATGCGCGGGTTTCACGATGCCGGCATAGTTGACGCCGAGGAACAGCCTGGCGCCAGAGAACTTCGCGCGCTGCGCGACCAGTGCTTCGGTGAGCGCCTGGGGCTCGGCCGTGGCTTGCCCGACCATGATGCCGTCGCCGGGACGGAGGGCCTGCGCAAGATCGATGTCCATCGGTCGATGCTAACATCGGCGCCACATTCATCCGGAGTCCCGCCATGCTCGATTCGCAGACGCTCGATACCCTGTTCCGCACCGCCCGCACGCAGAACGGCTTTCTCGGCCAGCCGGTGGAGGAGGCGCAGGTGAAGGCGCTCTACGAGCTGATGAAGTTCGGTCCCACGACCATGAACACGCAGCCCGGGCGCTTCGTGTTCGTGCGGTCGAAGGCGGCGAAGGAGAAGCTCAGGCCGGCACTCAGCCCGGGCAACCTGGACAAGACCATGGCGGCGCCGTGCACCGTGATCGTCGCCCATGACACGCGCTTCTACGAGTTCCTGCCCAGGACCTTTCCCAACAACCCGAACGCGAAGGCCAACTTCGAGGGCAAGGACGCGGTGATCCAGGCCGTGTGCATGCGCAACGGCTCGCTGCAGGGCGCCTACCTGATCATCGCCGCGCGCGCACTGGGGCTGGACTGCGGGCCGATGTCGGGCTTCGACAATGCCAAGGTGGACGCGGCTTTCTTCCCGGACGGGCGCTGGAAGTCGAATTTCCTCTGCAACCTCGGCAAGGGCGATCCCGCAAAGGTGTTCCCGAGGAATCCGAGGCTTACTTTCGATGAGGCTTGCCGGATCGAGTGACCGGCCGGGCGCCCTTGTCGTCGAAGTCGTAGAGCAGGACCAGCTGGTCCTTCACCGGGCCGGCCAGGCGCAGTTTCACCGCCCATTCGCCCAGCATTTCCAGGTCGAGGCTCGCGGCATACTCGCCGGACGCCCTGCCGGGCTTTGCCTTCACCGGCTTGACGTTGTGCGCCATCGGCATGGAGGGCATGTCGGCGCCAACGGTGATCTGCGCGCCCGACAGCGGCTGCCCGCCGCGCGTGAGGCGGATGGTGCAGTCGTAGATGAAATCGGTCTTCGTCGGCGCGCAGGCGAGTTCCGCCTGCGCGCGCTGTGCCAGCGCGGGCAGGGGCAGCAGGAGCGCTAGCGCGAGGAAGCGGATGACGAGAAGCGTTGCCTTATCCATTGCACCATCCTTTCATCGAGCAGGCCGCGCGGCCGGAACACGAGCAGCAGGGCCACCAGGCCGCCGAACACGATCATGCGGTAGCCCTGGAACACCCGGCTGCCCTCCAGCAGGCCGATGTCCACCAGCACCCCAAGCAGTGGACCGAATACCGTGCCCAATCCACCGATCAGCGCATATGCCAGGCTGTGGACCCCGAGCATGATGTCGAAGTTCCGCGGCTCGACATAGGTATTGTGGTGGGCGTAAAGGACACCGCCGAAAGCCGCCAGGGCGCCCGCCGCCGCGGCCACGCCCAGCTTGAAGCGGGTGACGTCCACGCCCAGCGCCGCGGCCAGGTCCGGGTCCTCGCCCACCCCACGCAGCGTGGCACCAAGGCGCGAGCGTTCCAGAGCGAGGATCGCGGCCACGACGAGCGCGAGCATGAACCAGATGATGACCAGGTAGGCCTCGGGCTCGACGCCATTCTCGAACACCCAGCGAATGCCGCGGAAACCCTGGGTGCCGTCCGGCCCGCGCATTTCACGTTCCCCCTCGCCGTCGATTTCGACCTGCCAGTGGACCAGCTCGAAGCCGATGCGCGCCATTTCCGCCGCGGCCAGGGTCGCCATGGCAAAGTACAGGCCGCGCAGGCGCAGCGTGGGTAGCGCCACCATCAGCGCGGCCAGCGCGCCCAGCGCCATCGCCGCGATCGCGGCCAGCGGCAGCGGCCAGCCGAACATCGCGGTCAGCATGCCGCCCGAATAGGCGCCGACCCCGAAAAATGCCTGTTGTCCGAAGGACATCTCGCCCGCGAGCAGCAGCAGGTAGGCGGAGATGGCCAGGAAACCGAACAGGCCGATGCTGGTGAGGACGCCGACGGTGTAGTCATCCATGACGCGACCGCATCCAGCGGGGGCCGATCGCAAGCAGCACGAACAGCATCAGGAAGGCGATGAAGTCGCGCAACTGCGGTCCGAGGAACCACTGGCTGTGCGCCTCCACCAGTCCCAGCACCAGGGCCCCGGCCACCGCACCCGGAAGGGAACCCAGCCCGCCCAGCATCATTGCGAGCAAGCCCTTCAGCGTGGACCACATGCCCAGCATCGGCGTCACCTGCTCGACACTGGCTGAGAGCAGGAAGCCGGCCAGGCCGCCGATGGCTGAGGCAAGAGCGAACACGCCAATCGACACCCGGCCGACGCTGATGCCGGAGAGCTCCGCCGCCAATGGCGAATCGATGACCGCGCGCGCACCGACGCCGAATCGCGTGCGGTAGAGGATCCACCACACAAGTGCGCAGACCGCGACCGCCGCAGCCAGCATCGCCACTGCCTCGACGCGGAAGGTGAACCCGGCAATCGCGATCGGCCCGCCGTCGTACAGCGCGGGGAAGGCGTAGAGGTGCTTGGGCAGCGCCAGCATCGCCGCTTCCTCCAGTTGCATCCAGAGCGCGAAGCTGGCGACCATGGCGGCAATGGCGGAACCCTTCCTGTGGGGCGCGAAGCAAAGGCGCTCCACGTAGGCGCCGGCCAGCACCGCGGCGAGGACACAGACTGCAGCCAGGGCCAGCAGCCCGGCGCCGAAATTGAGATGGACGAAGGTTGCGACGTAGCAGCCCAGCATGATCGCCGGGCCGTAGGACAGGTTGACGCGCCGCAGGACGCCGAAGATCAGCGTGAAGCCGATCGCGAGCAGGGCGTAGGAGGCGCCCGCCGCGAGCCCGTCGAGCGTGTTCTGGGCCAGGTCGGCCAGCATGGCCGGCCTACTTGGCGGAGCCCAGGTAGGCGCGGCGGATGACCTCGTCCTCGGCGAGCGATCCGGGATCACCGCTGAAGGTGACCTTGCCCTGCTCCATGAGGTAGAAGTGCTGCGCCACCTTGAGCGCCATGTGGGCGTTCTGCTCCACAAGGAATATCGTGGTGCCGTCGCGGTGCAGTTCGGCGATGATGCGGAAGATCTCCTCCACCACCAGGGGCGCGAGGCCCAGCGACGGCTCGTCCATGAGCAGCAGCTTCGGCCGGCTCATGAGCGCGCGCGCTACTGCGAGCATCTGCTGCTCGCCCCCGGACAAGGTGCCCGCCAGCTGAGCGGCGCGCTCCTTCAGGCGCGGGAAGCGCTGGAACAGCTTCTCGATGTCCGGCGCGAAGTCGTCGCGCCGCTGGTAGGCGCCGGCGCGCAGGTTGTCCAGCACCGTCATGGCGGGGAACACCAGCCGGTTCTCCGGCACCAGCGCGACGCCGGCGGCAACGATGTCGTGCGGCCGCAGGGACGAAATCCCGCGGCCGGCGAAGGCAACGGACCCGCTGCGCGGGCGAAGGATGCCCGCGATGGTCATCATCAGCGTCGTCTTGCCCGCGCCATTAGGCCCCAGCAGGCAGGTGATGGATCCCTGCTTCACCTGCAGCGCGACACCCTTGAGCGCCTCGATCTTGCCATAGGCGGTGACCAGGTCCTTCACTTCCAGCAGCACGTCGCCAACGTCGCTCATGCTGCTTCGCCTCCCAGGTAAGCCTTGCGCACCGCCGGGTCGGCCTGGATCTCCGCCGGCGTGCCTTCGGCGATCTTCTGGCCGAAATTCAGCACCGCGATGCGGTCGGTGACGCCCATCACCAGTTCCATGACGTGCTCCACCAGCAGGATGGTGACGCCGCTGCTGCGCAGGCTGAGGATGCGCTCGCGAAGCTGGCCGACCTCCTCGCTGTTCATCCCGGCCGCGGGTTCGTCCAGCAGCAGCAGCTTCGGGCGCGTCGCCATGGCCCGGGCCAGCTCCAGGCGGCGCTGCTCGCCGAAGGACAGGTTCGATGCCAGTTCATCCCGCTTGTGGGCGAGGCCGGAGAACTCCAGTAGCGGCAGGATCTCCTCGCGCGCCCCGGACTGGCCGCCGAACCAGCGCGCGACAAATCCATGTCGCGCTCGGTCCTCGGGCGAGTTCTGCGCCACCCACAGGTTCTGCCACACGCTCAACTGTCCAAACAGTCGGATGTTCTGGAAGGTGCGCGCGATGCCCGATTGCAGGCGCAAGTGCGTCGGCAAGCCCTCGAGGCTGTTGCCCTGGAACGTGATGGCGCCGGAGCTGAGGGGGAACAGGCCCGAGACCAGGTTCACTGTGGTGCTCTTGCCCGAGCCGTTTGGGCCGATGAGCCCGAACACCTGACCCATCTCGACCGAAAGGTCCAGGCCGTCCACTGCGCGCACGCCGCCGAAGTGGCGCGAGACGCCCTTCAGCTCAAGCAGCGCCACGCTTGCCTCCAAACAATCGCTTGATCCATAGCAGCGTGGGCGCGTCGAGGAATCCCTTTGGCCGCACGTTCATCGCCAGGACGATCAGCGCGCCAAAGAGCAGGTTGCGCCAGTCGCCCAGGAAGCGCAGGCCCTCGACCAGGAAGCCCTGCACGAACACCGCCGCGAGCAGCGTTCCGAACACGCTGCCAAGGCCGCCCAGGATCGGGTAGGCGAGCGCGAAGGTGGCGAGCAGGATGCCGAAGCTCGCGTGCTCTATGTGCGTGGTGTAGTGCGCATAGATGCCGCCTCCCAGGCCTGCGATGGCGCCGCCGATGGTCATGGCGCTCACCTTCACCGCGGTCAGGTTGAGGCCGACCGACTGCGCGGCGAGTTCGTCTTCGCCGACTGCGCGCAGCACCGCGCCGTAGCGCGAGCGGTCGAACCACCACAGCAGCGCCATCGCCAGCACGACGAAGGTCCAGATGAACAGCATCACGTCCATCGTGGTCCAGCCGTTCTCCGGGAAGTAGCGGATCTGGCGAAAGCCTTCGCCGCCCAGCGGGCCCAGCTTCACGCCGCCCTTGGCGACCTGGTAGTCGAAATTGAAGAAGAACAGGCGTACGCCTTCCCCGAAGGCAAGGGTGGCGATCACCAGCATCAGGCCCTTGACGCGCAGGGCAGGGAAGCCCACCGCGCAGGCCACCACCGCGCCCAGGACGGCGCTGGCTGCCAGCGCCGGCAGAATTGTCCAGCCCGCAAGCACCGTGAGCATGCCGGCGGCATAGGCACCGACGGCGAAAAACCCCGCTTGCGCCAGGCTCACCTGGCCGGTGAGCAGCACCACGTACGCGGACAACCCGATCAGCGTGTGAACGCCGATGATCTGCGCCAGGCCGAAGTAAAAGTCCATCTAGTCGCGCCCTCCCTTGGGGGCGAACAGGCCGCCGGGGCGGAACACCAGGAACACGAACAGGAGCAGCATCACGTAGAGGTCGCGCTCGGTCACCCCGCGGTACAGCTGCAGCACGCTCTCGAAGCCGCCGACCAGGAGGCCGGCGAGGATGGCGCCGGGAACGCTGCCCAGGCCGCCGATCACCGTCACGATCAGGCCCTTGGTGGTCAGCGGGGTGGTGAGCAGCGGCGAGAGCGTGCCCACCGAGGCGCCGATCATGGCCCCAGCGATCCCGCCCAGCAGTCCGGTGATGACGAAGGTCATGGCGTTCACCTGGCCGACGCGGATGCCGCACAGCAGCGCCGCCACGGTCTGCTGCGACACCGCGCGCGTGGCAAGGCCGAGCCGGGTCCTGTAGAGCAGCGCGAGCAGCCCGCCCATGCACAGTACGCTCACCGCAAACACCATCAGCAGGTCGCCACGCAGGCTGAACTCTCCCATGCGCAGCATGACGTCGTCGAACATCGCTGGGTAGCCAATCGGCATGCCCGCGGTCAGGTGGACGATGATCTCGTCGATCAGCAGCAGCATGCCGACGGTGGCCATCAGCGTTGCCAGCGGGTTCGAGATCGGGATGAAGTGGAAGCAGGTCAGGTACACCAGCCAGCCAAGCAGGCCGCCCGCAAGGAAGGCGCAGAAGAACACCACCACCGGCGGTGCGCCGGCGGCGACCTGCAGCACCAGAAGGCCGCAATAGGCGCCGCCGATCGACGCCGCGGCATACGACAGGTTGAGTTTGTGCATCACGCCGAAGACCAGCGTGAAGCCGATGCCGATCAGCGCGTAGGTCGCACCGAACAGCACCCCGTCTGACAGCGATTGGAAGAAGTCCAGCATGGCAAAGAAAAGGGGGGCGGGTCCGCCGCCCCCCTTTCAGATCCCCTTCGCGGTGATCAGAGCGGGTTGTGCAGCACGACCCAGTTGCCGCTCTTGGCCTGGACGAACAGGTAGGGCTTGTCCGCCTCGCGGTCATCGGTGCGCTTGGTGTCGCCCAGCAGGCCCTTGGTGACCTTCAGCTTGGAAAGGCCGTCGCGGACCTTGCGGCGGTCGGCCTGCAGGTCCTTCGGATTGCCCGAGAGCTTCTCCGACTCCATCACCTGCTTCAGGATGAACATGTTCTCCCAGGCCGCCATGCTGTGCAGGTCCGCGCTGCCCTTGAACTTGGCCGTCGCGTTCGCAGCCGCCGTGGCTTCCTTGTTCACCGGCGCGAAGCTGGTCGGGATCATCATGCCCTCGGCCTGCTTGGCGCAGCCCTGCATGGTCTCCAGGCTGGACGTGCTGGTCAGGCCCACCAGCAGCTTGGGCTTGACGCCCTGGCGCTGCATTTCCTTCAGCACGCCGCAGGTGGAGAAGGGGTGCGCGGAGATCGCGACGATATCGGCGTTGGCCTTCTTCATTTCCCGAACCTGGGTGGCGAAGTTGGTGTCGGCCAGCAGCCATTTGGATTCGCCGGCCACCGCGTAGCCATTGGCGACCGCGCGATCCTTCATGACGACATACCAGGTCGCGCGCGAGTGGGCGAAGTCCTCCTCGACGCCGCCGTAGACGGACTTCAACTCGGGGTGCTTGGTCTTCAGCCAGTAGAACAGGGACGAGTACATCGTCATCTCATTGGGCACGTTGCGAAACGCCCATTCGGAGATCTGCGCCAGGCCGCCCTTGATGGCGACGTCGGTGAAGATCGGGAACTGCAGGCCGGAGTCGCTCGCGTTGCCAACCTTCTTCTGTAGGATGCCGAACAGCGGCTCGGCCACGTTGGAGCAGGTCGGGCCGACGCCGACCAGCGCATCAGTGCCCGCCATGCGGCGCGCGACCGAAATGCCTTCCTCGGCCGTGCAGCGGTCGTCGTAGTAGTCGATCTTGATACTGGCCTTGGAGCCGTCGGCAAGCTTGATGCCGCCGGCCTTGTTGATCTGGTCCGCAGCCGCGAGCATCGCGGCCTCGCTGTTGATGCCGAACGAGCGCACGACGCCCGATTTGGCGCCGAAGCCGGCGATCTTGATGGTCTTTTCCTGGGCCAGCGCGCCACTGGCGGCGAACGCAAGCGCCACTGCTAAGGCAATTTTCTTCACGTGATCTCCTCCCTCAGGTAGATTCGGTGAGTGTAAAGCGGAGGAATGGGGATGGCAAAGACTAAGAAGGCCAATGCTGCGCCGCGGAAAAATCTCTGGTCGGCCCTGAAGCCAGGCGCGGCCAACTTCCTGCCGCTCAGCCCGGTGGTGTTCCTGCCGCGCGCGGCGGAGATTTATCCGGATCGCACCGCCGTGATCCACGGCACGACGCGGTACACCTATGCGCAGTTCTACGAGCGGGCGCGCCGGCTGGCATCCGCGCTGGCGAAAAGGGGTGTAAAGCAGGGCGACGTGGTTTCGGCGATGCTGCCCAATGTGCCGGCGATGCTGGAGGCGCACTACGGCGTGCCGATGCTGGGCGCGGTGCTGAACACCATCAACGCGCGCCTGGACGCCGACACCGTCGCCTACATCCTGGAGCACGGCGAGGCAAAGGTGCTCATCTCCGACCGGGTGTTCGCGGGCGTGGTCGGGCCTGCGCTGAAGAAGATGAAGAAAAAGCCCATCGTTGTCGACGTGGACGACCCGCTGTACACCGGCCCCGGCGAGCGGCTAGGCCGGATCGAATATGAAGCGCTCCTGAGGACCGGCAAGCCGGACTTCGCTTGGTCGCCACCGCAGGACGAATCAGCGCCGATCGCGCTCAACTACACCTCGGGGACCACCGGCCGGCCCAAGGGCGTGGTCTACCACCACCGCGGCACGTTCCTGGAGGCCTGCGGCAATGTCATGGCCTGGGCGATGCCGGCAAAGCCGGTCTACCTGTGGACGCTGCCGCTGTTCCATTGCAACGGCTGGTGCTTCCCCTGGTCGGTCACCGCCATGGGCGGCACGCACGTATGCCTGCGTGCGGTGGATCCGTCGCTGGTCTTCCCATTGATCGTGGAGCACGGTGTCACCCACATGTGCGGCGCGCCCACGGTGCTGACGATGCTGGTGTCCGCGCCGGCGGAGCACAAGCGCCGGTTCCCGCAGACGGTCCACATCCAGACCGGAGGCTCGCCGCCACCGGCCAAGGTGATCCAGGGCATGGAGGAACTGGGCTTCAAGGTCCTGCACATCTACGGCATGACCGAGCTGCAGGGGCCCTCGACCTTCTGTGCCGAGCAGGAAAGCTGGGCGCCATTGCCGATCGAGCGGCGCGCGGTGGAAATGGCGCGCCAGGGCGTGCGCTACCAGGTGGTGGAGGGCCACATCGTCGGCGATCCGAAGACCTGCCGGCCGGTGAGGAAGGATGGCGAGACCATGGGCGAGGTCCTGGTCCGGGGAAACACCGTCATGCTGGGTTACCTGAAGGACGCGAAGGCCACCGCGGACGCCTTCCACGGCGGCTGGATGCACACCGGCGACCTGGCGGTGTGGCATCCGTCAAGCTACATCGAGATCAAGGACCGCAAGAAGGACATCATCATTTCCGGTGGCGAGAACATTTCCTCGGTGGAGGTGGAGATCGCGCTCTACAAGCATCCGGCGACCCTGCTGGCGGCGGTGGTGGCGCGACCCGACGAGAAATGGGGCGAAACGCCCTGCGCCTTCGTGCAACTGAAGCCGGGCGAAAATGCGACCGAGGCGGACTACATCGAGTGGTGCCGCAACCACCTGGCGCGTTACAAGGTTCCCAGGAAAGTGGTGTTCGGGCCAGTGCCTACCACGGCCACCGGGAAGATCCAGAAGTACGTGCTGCGTGAGCAGGCGAAATCCTTGTGATCAGGACGCTACTGGCATTGCTGTGCGGCGTGCTGATTCCGCTGTGGCCAGCGGGCGCGACCGCGCAGACGGACACGGCCGCCCTGGTCAATGACACCCAGCGCATGCACCAGGAAGGCGCGCGGCTGACGCTGGTATGGTGGATCCCGAATGAATACTGGGAGGCAAGCGCGGCCAGCTCGTCGCAGTCGTCGCCGGAACAGCTGAAGCAATTGCTCGCGGTTGTGGACCGCTACGTCATCGTCGCTGTCGTGGACGGGGAACTCGGCACGCTGGGCAGCGTGAAGGCGCGCCCGCTGGAGTCCATCATATCCGCGATCCAGCTCATTGCGCCGGGGGGAACCCGATTCCCGCCCCTGGGCGATGACCAGCTCTCGCCTGAGCTGCGCACCTTCTTCCAGGTCATGAAGCCAATGCTGTCCAACATGCTGGGCCAGGTGGGCAAGGGGTTGGAATTCATCGCCTTTGATGGCAGGCGCCCCGGTGGTGGCCGCTTGCTCGATCCAAGACGGGAGGAGAGCTTCACCATCACTTTCGACGGCCGCCGTCACGACTGGCGACTGCCCCTGGGAAGCCTGCTGCCGCCGGCGATGGACACGAAAACCGGTGAACGCTTCCCAGGAAACTACCGCTTCAACCCCTACACCGGGGACCGGCTGCGCCCGCGCTGACTGTGTCTGGCGCGCCGGCGCCCGAACCCCTAGGCTCCAGTTCATGAAATCGCTCCGCTTCAAGCAGGTCGACGTGTTTACGACGGTGCCGTTCCGCGGCAACCCGGTCGCGGTGGTGCTGGAAGCAGATGGCCTGAGCGGCGAGGAGATGCAGCGCATCGCTGGCTGGACCAATCTTTCGGAGACCACATTCGTCCTCCAGCCATCGGTGGCGGGCGCGGACTACTGCCTGCGCATATTCACGCCGCGCCACGAACTGCCGTTCGCAGGGCACCCGACCATTGGCAGCGCGCACGCCGCCATCGAGGCCGGGATCGTGAAGCCACGATCAGGCAGGTTCCGCCAGCAATGCGCCGCAGGGGTGCTCGACCTCACCGAGGAACGGGGCGTCATCCAGGTGAAGGCACCGCCGCAGGTGGTCACCCCGCTGGATGCGGCGAAGCTGCCGGAACTGGAGAAGATCCTGGGCACGAAAGTACTGTCCCCGCCTCGCATCGTGGCGGTCGGGCCGGTGTGGCTGGTGGCGGACCTTGGCAGCGCCCATGCCGTGGACGGGCTGGTTCCGGACATGGCCGCCATCGGCGCCTTCACCGAATCCATCCACGCCACAGGGATGACGGTGTTCGGCGCCACTGGCAAGCCCGGCGCGGCGGTTCACGTGCGTTCCTTTGCGCCGGCGCAGGGTGTTCCGGAGGACCCGGTGTGCGGCAGCGGCAATATCAGCGTCGCTGCGTTCCTCAGGGATACCGGGCAACTGAGGCGCTACGGCGAGTCCTACCGCTCCCGCCAGGGCATGCAGATGGGTCGAGACGGCAGCGTGTCCATCGAGGTCAGGGGCGGCGAGGTCTTTCTCGGCGGCAACGCGGTCACTTGCGTCGAAGGCGCTCTGCGGGTGCAATAGGGGGGTGGACCTCCTCTCCTTGGACCTCGTCGGCTGGCTCTACGCGGTGCTTTGCGGCTGTGCCATCCTCGTTGGCGCCTGGATTATTGTCGCCGTCCACTTGCGCGGCGACCGCGCCGCGCTGGCGGCTCGCGTGGTGGAGGACACGATCCTGTTTGGCGTCTGGATGCTCGGGCTTGCTGGCGGTACGGGCGTACTGCTGGGGCGCGCCTGGAGCCGGCCGGTACTGGAGCTGTTCTGCTGGGTCTTCACCATTCTGCTGCTGCTGAATGCCTGGACACGTTGGCGCGTCGCGCCGCCACCACGCTTCGGCTTCAGTGTCAGCCTGATCCTTTTCGTCGTGCCGGTGATTGCGTTTACCGGCGCCACCATCCTGACGTTGCGCAGCGAAACCGCGTTGCGCGCGCTGGCGGGCTGAGGAGTAGGATGAACCATGTTTCCCATCCTTGAGCTGAGGGGCACCGCGTTCGAGCGCGGACGCCTGCATGGCGAACTGGCACGGGATCGCGTAGAACGCTCGCTGGCCAATTATCGCGCGCTGTTCGGGCACGCCGGCCTCGCCTGGGACGAGGCGCAGGCCATCGCGGGGCGCTTCGCTCCCGTGATCCGGGAGCTGGATGCGGCGCTGTACGAGGAGATCGAAGGCATCGCGGCGGGCTCGGGACGCAAGACCTCGGAGATCCTCGCGCTCAATGCGCGCACCGAGATCCTGCCGCCGACGTTCCCGGAGAAGGCCAGCCCGGAATGGCTGGCCGCGATGCGCAAGGGCGCGGACCTCGGCGAGTGCACCGCGATTGCGGTGTTGCCCGGCCGCAGCGCCAACGGACGGACGCTGCTCGCGCAGAACTGGGACTGGCTGGGCTCCCAGCGTGAATGCCTGGTGCTGCTGCGCGCCAGTACCGGCGCGCATGCCTGCCTGACGCTGACCGAAGCGGGAATGCTGGCCAAGATCGGCCTGAACAGCCGCGGCTTCGGCGTCTGCCTCAATATCCTGCGCTCGCGCGACGATGGCCTGAGCCTGGGGGTGCCGGTGCACGTCGTCCTGCGCAAGCTGCTCGAGTGCGCCGATGTCGCCGAAGCCGAGCGCCTGCTCAAGCGCCTCAGGTACGCCAGTTCCTCGAACATCCTGTGCGCCGACGCCAAGGGCGGCTCGGCGAGTTTCGAAGTCTCGCCGGTCGCCACCGGCGTGGTGCGCCAGACCGACGGGACGCTGTGCCACACCAATCACTTCCTGGTCGCCGCGGCGCAACGCTCGGTGGTCGGGCCGCCGGCCAGCCTGTCCTCCGAGCCGCGCCTTGCGCGCGCGGAGGCGGTGGCGCGCGAGCGCGTGAAGCACGACCTGGACAGCATCAAGGCGCTGCTGCGCGACGAGACCGACGGGCTGCTGTCCATCTGCCGCGAGCCCGACCCGGCGCTGCCCGCGTTCGTGCGCGTCGAGACCGTCGCCTCCGTGGTGATGGAGTTGGCGGGCCGCGTGATGCACATCGCCCCCGACGTGCCGTCGCGCTGCGACTACGAACCGGTGGCGCTGGAGGCCGAGGCCGCGCTGCACTAGGTCAAACCGGATTTTCGTTCGACGGGGCACTGCCATGGAAGATGACGCAGGGACCGCGGAAACGTTCCGCAGGCTGGTTGCGCTGCAAGGGGTGGAGCTGGACGCGGCGCGCGCCGCCGCGGCAGCGCAGGTACTGCAGCGACAGCTGGCAGTCGAGCAGGTGGCGACGCGCGGGCTCGCCTTCGAAGCCGAGCCCGCCAACTTTGCCGCCACGCTGAACCGGGGCTCGAAATGAGCGAGCTGCTGAACACGGGTGCCGCCGAACTGGCGCGATTGCTGAAGGCGAAGAAGGTTGGCGCGGTCGAAGTCATGCAGGCGACCATTGGCGCGGCGAAGCAGGCGCACCAGCGCCTGAACTGCTTCGTGCGGATCGATGAGGAAGATGCGCTCGCGGCGGCCAGGGCCACAGATCGCGCGCTGGCGCGCGGCAGCGTTTCCGGCCCGCTCGCCGGCGTGCCGATGGCGCACAAGGACATGTATTACCGGGAAGGCGTGCCCTCGTCCTGCGGCTCGAAGATCGGGCCCGGGCGCCCGGCGCCGGCCACCGCCACCGCGCTCAAGCGCCTGGATGCGGCCGGGGCGCTGCAGTTCGGGGTCCTGCACATGACCGAGTTCGCCTATGGGCCCACGGGACACAACTATCACCTTGGCCACTGCCGCAATGCCTGGAACCCGGAGTACATGACCGGGGGTTCGTCGGCCGGTTCGGGAACCACGCTGGCCGCGCGCGCCAACTTTGCCGCGCTGGGTTCGGACACCGGAGGTTCCATCCGCCTGCCGTCGCATTTCTGCGGCGTGTCGGGCATCAAGCCGACCTACGGCCGAGTCAGCCGCGCCGGCGCCATGCCGCTGTCGTTCTCCATGGATTGCGTGGGCCCCCTTGCCCGCAACGTCGAGGACTGCGCACTGGTGCTGCAGGCGATCGCCGGACAGGATCCGGCGGACGCGACCTCAAGCGCGCAACCGGTGCCGGACTACATGGCGGGCCTGTCGAGATCGGTGAAGGGCCTGCGCGTCGGCGTTCCCTCGGGCTATTTCTACGACGCGATGGATCCGGCGGTGGAAAAGCTGGTCCGCGGCAGCCTGAAGGCCTTCACCGACCTCGGTTGCGAGATCGTCGAAGTCCCGCTGCCGGACATCGAGCCGTGGAACCAGGCCGGCATCGCGATCATCGCGGTGGAGGCCGCGGCGCTGCACTCGACCTGGCTGCGCGAGCGGCCGCAGGATTATTCCGACCAGCTGCGCGCGCGGCTCGAACTGGGCATGGCGGTGACCGGGGTGCAGTACATCAACGCCCTGCGCCTGCGCGACCAGGCGCTGAACACCTGGCTCGCCGGGGTGATGTCGAAAGTGGATGCGGTGCATGCGCCGGTGGTGTCCTTCACGACGCCGACCATCGCCGAGACCGACGTCGGCGGCGGCGCGAAGATGACCGAGGTGCTGGGCAAGGTGACGCGGCTGATGAGGCCGGTGAACTACCTCGGCTTGCCCTCGCTGGCGGTGCCCTGCGGGTTCCAGCCGGTAGGGGGAAATGCAGGATTGCCCTGCGCGTTCCAGTTGATCGGCCGGCCCTTCGACGAAGGCCTGCTGTTCCGGCTCGGCCACGCCTACCAGCAGGTCACGGACTGGCATCGCAGGGTCCCGCCGCAGGGCTAGCGATGGCGAAGCGGCGTCCTGCCCGGATCAAGCGGATCGCGATCAGCACCGGCGGCGGCGATGCGCCGGGCCTGAACGCGGTCATCCGCGCGGTGGTGATGACCGCGCACCGGCTGGGCTGGGAATGCGTCGGCATCCGGGACGGCTACGAAGGCCTGCTGGGTCCGAGCAGCGTCGGCGGCGTGGTGCCGCTCACGCCCGCGCGCGTCCAGGGCATCACCCAGCTGGGTGGCACCATCCTCGGCACCACCAACGCGGGCAACCCGCTCAGCTATCCGGTGCGTCAGAAGGACGGCAGTAACGTGCTGAAGGACCGCAGCACCGAGCTGGTCCGCGCGTTCCGCCGCGAAGGCCTCGATGCGCTGGTCGCGATCGGTGGCGACGGCTCGCTGCGCATCGCCAACGAGCTGGAGAAGAAGGGCCTGCGCGTCGTGGGGGTGCCAAAGACCATCGACAACGACCTCGCCGACACCGCGGTCACCTTCGGCTTCGACACGGCGGTGTCCTTCGCCACGGAATGCGTCGAACGCCTGCACACCACGGCGGCCTCCCATCGCCGCATCATGGTGGTCGAGGTCATGGGCCGCTACGCGGGCTGGATTGCCCTGAATTCCGGGGTTTCGGCGGATGCGCACGCCATCCTGATCCCGGAGATTCCGTTCGAAATGCCGAAAGTGGCGGCGGCAATGCGCGCGCGGGAGGCGGAAGGAAAATACTACTCGGTCGTGGTGGTCGCCGAGGGCGCGCGTCCCAGAGGCGGGCGTCGTTCGGTCGTGGACCGGCAGGCGGGACGCGCGGAACGGCTGGGGGGCATCGGCGAGCACGTCGCGAAGGAATTGGGTCGGCTCACGGGCAAGGAGACCCGGCACGTGGTCCTGGGGCACCTGCTGCGCGGCGGGCCGCCGACGACCTTCGACCGGCTGATCTCCCTGCGCTTCGGCGCGGCGGCGGTGCGCGCGCTGGCCGAAGGTCGCAGTGGCGTGATGGTCGCGCTCGCGCCGCCGACGGTGCGCTACGTCCCGCTCTACCAAATCGCGCGCCGCATCCGGAACGTTCCGGTCAAGTCGGACACGGTACGCACCGCGCGCGACCTGGGGATCTGCTTCGGCGATTGATCACGGGAAGCGCCCGGCGCCTCAGGCTGCGAGGTACTGGTGCAGCGGTTCGGGGGACGCATTGAGTTCGGCCATGGTCGCGGCATGGCGCAGGCGGCCTGACTCCAGGACCAGGGCGCGGTCGGCGACGCGGCGCGCGAAACGCAGGTTCTGCTCGGCGAGGAGGATGCACAGCCCTTCGCGCTTGAGCTCCAGGATCGCGCGGGCCATGGCGTCCACGATCACCGGCGCGAGGCCCTCCGAGGGTTCGTCCAGCAGCAGCGCGAGCGGGTCGCCCATCAGGCTGCGGGCAATGCTGAGCATCTGCTGCTCGCCGCCCGACATCCGGCCACCCGGCCGGTCCTGCATGCGGCCCAGGTTCGGGAACAGCTCGAAGAGGCGCTCCGGTGTCCAGTGCACGGCGCCTTCGCGCCGCGGCAGGCGCCCGACTGCCAGGTTCTCCCTCACCGTGAGGTCGGTGAAGATCCTCCGATCCTCCGGCACATAGCCGAGGCCGAGCCGCGCGATCCGCCACGGGGCGAGGCGGTCGATGCGCGCGCCACGGAAGCGCACTTCGCCCGCCGTGGCGGGAACGAGGCCCATCAGGGATTTCAGGGTCGTCGATTTTCCCGCGCCGTTGCGCCCGAGCAGGGCGACGACTTCGCCTTCCAGCAACTCCAGGTCGAGCCCGAACAGCACCTGCGCGCGCCCGTAGCCGGTTGCCAGCGCACGTGCTTCAAGCATCGGCAGCCTCCGTTCCCAGGTAGGCCTCGCGCACGCGCCGGTCCGCGCGTACCTGCGCGGGCGCGCCCTGCGCGATCACCTCGCCGTCGGCCAGCACGATCACGCGGTCGGCATTGGTGAACACGGCGTCCATGTCGTGCTCGGTGAACAACACCGCAATTCCGGAAGCGCGGGCGAGGGAGGCGGTCAACTGCATCAAGGCGGCGCGCTCCGCGGCGGCCATGCCCGCGGTCGGCTCGTCCATGAGAAGGAGGCGCGGCCGGTTGGCCAGGGCCATCGCCAGTTCCAGGCGCTTGAGGTCGCCATAGGCGAGCACGGCCGCGGGGCGATCGGCCTGGTCCAGCATCCCGACCTGCGCCAGCAGGGCATCGGCCTGCGCAACCTGCAGCCGTGGCGCCGCGGCAAACGGCGAGGCGAGGCGCCGGGCGTGCGACAGCAGCCCGACCTGCACGTTCTCGCGCACCGTCATCGAGCCGAAAGTCGCGGTGACCTGGAAGGTGCGGCCAACGCCGAGGCGCCAGATGGCGCGCGGCGCAAGTCCGGTGATCAGGCGTTCCCCGAGCAGGACCCGGCCCGAGTCCGGGGCGAGCTGGCCGTTGACGAGATTGAAGCAGGTGGATTTCCCGGCGCCGTTGGGACCGATCATCGCCAGCAGTTCGCCCGCCGCGACCTCGAAACCCACGTTGCGCACCGCGTGCACGCCGCCGAAGGACTTGCGCAGGCCGATCGCCCGCAGCACGCTCATGCGGCACCCTTGCGCTTCACGAGCGCGCCCAGGCTGCCCAGGCCGCCCGGCAGCACGAGCACGAGCGCGAGAACCACGCAGCCGATCGCGGCGCGCCAGTAGTCGAAGCCGCGCGCCACGGCGTCCTGCAGCCAGGTGAACAAGGCCGCGCCCCAGAGCGGCCCAGTCAGCGTCTGGATTCCCCCCAGGAGGACCATCACCAGTCCGTCCACCGACCGCGGCACCGCCATGGACTCGGGCGAGATGGAGCCCTTGGAGAACGCGTAGAGCGCGCCGGCGATGCCCGCGAACAGGCCGGCGAAGGTGAAGGCCGCCCATTGCAGCCTGCGCGCGTCGAGGCCGATTGCATCGGCGCGCAGCGGGGAATCGCGCGCGGCGCGCAACGCGTAGCCAAAGGGCGAGTGCAGGGCGCGCCACAGCAGCGCGATGGCCGCCGAAGTGGTCGCCAGCACGAGCCAGAAGTAGGCGGCCTTCGATGCCAGCCAGGGCGCGGGCCAGATGCCGATCAGTCCGTTCGAGCCGCCCGTGACCGCGTCCCACTGGAACGCAACCGACCAGGCGATCTGGGCGAAGGCCAGCGTCAGCATGGCCAGGTAGATGCCGGACAGGCGCACGCAGAACCAGCCGAACAGCAGGGCGCCCGCGCCGGCGAACAATGGCGCGGCGGCGAGGGACAGTTCCATGGGGACCCCCGCGCGCAACGCCAGGATGCCGGCGCCGTAGGCGCCCAGCCCGAAGTAGGCGGCATGGCCGAAGGAATGCAGCCCCGCTGGCCCGCTGATGAAGTGCAGGCTGACCGCGAACAGGGCGAACACCAGGATGTCGGTCAGGAGCACCAGCGTGTAGCCGGTGGTCGCAAGCGGCACCAGCGTGAGCGCCACGACCAAGCCGCACAGGCCGGCCAGCACGCGCGGCGACGGAACAGGGAGCGGCAGTTCGACTGCCGCCGGGCCGCGTACCTGCGCCGGCATGCGGCCAAGCAGCCCCCAGGGCCGGAACACCAGCACCAGCGCCATCACCAGGAACTCCACCACCAGCGTGAGCTTGGAGTAGCCCAGGCCGATGCAGAAGGCCTTCACCTCTGCGATGAGCAGCGCCGCGGCGAACGCGCCGGGTATGGAACCAAGCCCGCCCACGACCACGACCACGAACGCGTCGGACACGACGGCGAGGTCGACGTGCAAGGTCGCCGGCTCGCGCGGAATCTGCAGCGCGCCGCCGAGGCCCGCGAGCAGGGCGCCGAGGGCGAACACCGCGGTGAACAGCGCCCGCTGGTTGACGCCCAGCGCCGAGGCCATCTCGCGATCCTGCGTGGCGGCGCGGACCAGCGTGCCCCAGCGCGTCCGGTTCAGCAGGAGCCAGAGCGCGCCCAGGACCACCGGTCCCACGGCGATCAGGAACAGGTCATAGGCCGGAAACGGCTGTCCGAGGATCGTGACCGCGCCCTCGAGCGCGGGCGCCCGGGGGCCGAGGAGGTCCTCCGGTCCCCACTGCCACAGCGCGTAGTCGCGAATGACGAGCACCAGCGCGAAGGTGGCCAGGAGCTGGAGCAGTTCGGGTGCCTGGTACAGCCTTCGCAGCAGGGTGGTCTCCAGCAGCGCGCCAAGCGTCGCCACCGCCAGCGCAGCGCAAGGCAGGGCCCACCAGAAGCCGATGGCATCCGACAGCGCGACCGCGATGTACATACCCAGCATCACCAGCGAGCCGTGGGCGAAATTGACGATGCGGGTGACCCCGAAGATGAGCGACAACCCGGCGGCCACGAGGAACAGCGTGGAGGCGCCGGCCAGCCCGTTCAGGAACTGGAGGACGACGGAGGAGGCACCCACGAGAAGTGCCGGCGCTCAGTCCTTGCGCAGCGCGCGAATCTCTTCGAACGGCGGCAGGAAGTTCGCCCCGTCGGCGAAGCGCCAGTTGACCATCACGCCCTTGCCGGCCTTGCGGGCGAGCTGCCCTACGTAGGCGCCCATGGTGGACTGGTGGTCCAGCGCGCGCCACACGATCGGGCCGAATGGCGTGGGCATCTCTAGGCCTTTCATCGCCTCGACCAGCTTCTCGGTGTCGGTGGCGCCGGCGCGGCGGATGGCGTTGGCGACCGTGTGCACCGCGGAGTAGCCCACCACGGAACCCTGGCGCGGGTAGTCCTTCCACCTGGCCTGGTAGGCGGCGAGGAACTTCTGGTGGGCCGGCGTCCGGATCTCGGACCACGGATAGCCGGTGACCCACCAGCCCTCGGGGGTCTCGTCCTTGAGCGTGTCGAGGTATTCCGGTTCGCCGGCGAGCAGGTTGAACACCGCGCGGCCCTTGAACAGGCCGCGCGTGTTGCCTTCGCGCACGAAGCGCTGCAGGTCGGCGGCGAAGAGCGAGGAGAAGATGGCGTCCGGCTTCGCGTCGGCCAGCGCCTGCACCACGGCGCCCGCGTCGATCTTGCCAAGGGGCGGCGCCTGTTCGGCGACGAATTCCACGTCCGGTTGCGCCTGCTTCAGCAGCCGCTTGAAGGACGCTGTGGCCGACTGGCCGTACTCGTAGTTCGGGTAGACGATGGCCCAGCGCCTTTTCTTCAGCTTCGCCGCCTCCGGAATCAGCATTGCGGTCTGCATGTAGGTGGATGGCCTGAGGCGGAAGGTGTAGCGGTTGCCGTTGTCCCACACCATCTTGTCGGTGAGCGGCTCCGAGGCGAGGAACAGCACCTTGCGCTGGTTGGCGAGGTTCGCCACCGCGAGGCCCACGTGCGAGGCGAAGGTGCCCATGAGGACATGGGCCTTGTCGCGCGTGATCAGTTCTTCGGCCACCCGCACCGCGTCGCCAGGCGTGCCGCCGTCGTCGCGCGTCACCAGTTCGAGCTTGCGGCCCAGAACGCCGCCCGCGGCGTTGATCTCCTCGAGGGCGAGCTCCATGCCCTTCTTGTAGGGTTCGAGGAAGGCCGGGAAAACCTTGTAGCTGTTCAGTTCGCCGATGCGGACCGGCTGGGCGTAGGCGCCGGAGGACAGGACAAGTACGGCGAGCAGCGGGAGCAGGCGTTTCATTTGTGTCCTTCGACTTTTGCGCCCCGGTCGGGGCGAATCCGGTCGGTGCCGCCCGGGAAGGCGCGCCAGAACTCGCGGCGCACCAGGCTGACGATCGTGGCGCTCTTGTTGGTGCCGTGGTAGCGGGCCACGACCTCCAGCATCTCCAGGTCACGCGGGGCGGCGGAGAAGGTGCTGATCTTGGATTTTACCTTGGACATATACAAATCTTATATAAGACTTGTATAGCCTGTCAAGCCGGGCCTCCAATGTAACCGATCGGTTACACGGCGGGCTTCGCCGCGCCCCGCGCCGGCAGGCAGCGCGCAAGCCAGCGCGCCGTGATCTTCTCGGCCAGCGAGTTCTGCTTGAGGCGCTCGTTCAAGGCCTTGAAATCCACCTGGTCGAGGTCCTGGTCCTGGTTGAAGCAGGAAAAGACGTAACTCGTCTCGCCGGTGGCCGGGTCCCGGTGCGGCTGCAGGCACTGCGCGCAGATCTCCTTCATCATGCATTGCATAGGCGAGTTGATGGAGCCGATGGCGAAGTGCGCGGGCTTCAGGTGCGGCTTGAGGACATCGTGGCGGGCCCGGCCCACCGCGGCCATCATCCGGTCCGAGCCGATGGCGATCAGCCGGTCGGCCGCGCCCATGGACAGCTTCTGCTCGCCGAGCCTGCCGTTGGCATACCACTCCATTGCCTGCACGATGTTGCCGACGAAGGCTCGGTCCTGCGGCCGGCGCGGCTGGAAGCCAGGCTGCTCGTCGCAGCACCAGATCACCACATCGGCAGCCTTTTCGATGTCGTCCACCTTGTAGCGGTCGATGGCCTTCTTGTAGCCGGCGAAATAGAGCACCTTCGAGCCGGCGGCGCGGAAGGCCTGGCCGATCGAGAACAGCACCGCATTGCCGAGGCCGCCGCCGCACAGCACGACCGTCTCGCCGCCGGTTATCTCGGTCGGCGCGCCGGTGGGGCCCATCAGGATCACCGGTTCGCCAGGCTTGAGCAGGGCGCAGAGGTCCGAGGAGCCGCCCATCTCCAGCACGATTGTGGACACGAGTCCCTGCTCGCGATCCACCCAGGCACCGGTGAGGGCGAGCCCTTCCATCTGCAGGCGGGTTCCGCTCGCAACCGGCGCCAGCGTCTCGAAGTTCTGCAGGCGGTAGAACTGTCCGGGCTGGAATTTCCGCGCCGCCAGCGGCGCGCGGACCACCACTTCGACGATGGTGGGGGTGAGGCGTTCCACGCGCTCGACGCGCGCGAGCAGCTGGTCCTTCAGCCCGGCAACGAAAGCCTCTCGCGGCTGCTTCGACGCCGGCGCGCGCTTTGCCAGCACGCCCGACACCACCGGATAGCCCTGCTTGGCCGAGCCCATGGCCTTCACCACGTTGCCGAAGTACGACGGGTGCACGTCGCCGAAATAGCTGACGAAGCGCCCGTCGGCGGCGCGCGACAGCAGTACGTTCACCGTCTCCGGCTTCGAGGCCGAGGATTGCGGCTTCACCGGGCGGCCTTCGTCATCACACGCGGCGAAATACCGGCCGTCGAGGCGGAAGTGGCTCCCGTCCTCGCGGGCGAGCACGGTGTTCGGCTGCGTCCCTGCCGCGACGAACACGGTGTGGGCGGGAAGCCAGTGCTCCTTGCCGTCGTCCGCCTTCAGGCGCATGCCGCGCACCGCGCCGTAGTTGTCCACGTCCACCGCGACAGGCGTCAAGCCCTCGGCGAACCAGATGCCTTCCTCCAGCGCCTTCTCCACTTCCTCGTGGTTCAGGGTGTAGGAGGGGCTGTCCACCAGGCGGCGGCGATAGGCGATGGTGACGCCGCCCCATTTCTGGAGCAGCTCGGTGCGCCGTTCCGGGGGCGCCTCGCGCAGGGCGCGGCCATGGGCGAGGTATTCCTCGGCGATCTCGCGCTCCTGATCGTCCCAATTTTCGCGCACGACGTTTTCGCCGAGCTCCTTTGCCAGCATCTCGTAGCGGGCGAGGAACTTTTCCACCTGCACCGTGTAGTAGGCGAGGGACTCGGTCGCGGTGTCGATGGCGGTCAGGCCGCCGCCCACCACCACCACCGGCAGGCGCAGTTGCATGTTGGCGATGGAATCGGCCTTGGCCGCGCCGGTGAGCTGCAGCGCCATCAGGAAATCCGACGCCGCGCGCACGCCGCGCGCGAGTCCGTTGGGAATGTCGAGCACAGTGGGCTTGCCTGCGCCGATGCACAGCGCGACATGGTCGAAGCCAAGGGCCCAGGCGTCCTCCAGCGTCAGGGTGCCGCCGAAACGCACACCGCCGAACATCGCGAACTCCCGGCGCCGCTCCAGCAGCAGCCGGATCACCTTGAGGAAGTTCTTGTCCCAGCGCACGGTGATGCCGTACTCCGCGACCCCGCCAAAGCCCGCCATGACGCGGTCCTGCAGCGGCTCCTTCAGCGCCGAAGCGTCGCGCACCAGCGCGCCACCTTGCGCCAGCGCCGCAGGCAGCGGCTCGATCTTGAGGCCGTCGATGCCGACCACGCTGTGGCCGTCGTTCATCAAGTGATGCGCCAGGGTGAAGCCGGCGGGGCCGAGTCCCACCACCAGCACCTTTTTTCCGCTGTCGGGCAGCGGCAGCGGCCGGCGCAGGTTGAGCGGATTCCAGCGCGTTAGCAGCGAGTAGATCTCGAAACCCCAGGGGAGTTCCAGCACGTCCTTGAGTGTGCGCGTCTCGGCCTGCGGGATGTCCACCGGCGCCTGCTTCTGGTAGATGCAGGCCTTCATGCAGTCGTTGCATATGCGGTGGCCGGTGGCCGCCACCATCGGGTTGTCGACGCAGATGATGGCCAGCGCCGCCAGTGGCTGGCCGCGCGTCTTCACCATGTGGAACTCGGAGATCTTCTCCTCCAGCGGGCAGCCGGCGAGGGTGACTTTGAACACCGTCTGCTTGTATGCCGTTGACGGTGCCTTCTCCTTCAGGCCTTTGGAGCAGGAGTCCTTCCCCTGCTCGTGGCACCAGATGCAGTAGTTCGCCTGGTCCAGCGCGCCGGCGAGGTCGGTCCCGGGATCGGTGAGCGCGAACCCGTCGCGCTGCCGCAGGTGTTCCAGGCTGTGCCGCGCATAGCCGTGCGAATCGTCCGTATGGACCGGCACCAGGCGCATGAAGTCGAGCTTGGGCGGCGTCTTGAACAGCACGCCGGCGCGGTGCTTCGCCTTGCCCTCGGGCGTCGACAATGCCCAGGCGGCGTAGCGCGCGGCGCCTTCCAGCTGGTCGGCGTTCGCGGCCTCGTCCTCCAGCCAGGCAGTCACCTGGCTGGCAAAATCCAGCTCGCTGGAGAAGGTGAAACCATCCGGCCTGGCGTCCTCCGGCTTCACCTTGTGCTGCGCACGCCGCTGGACGAACAGCCGCTTCACGGAGTAGAGCGGGGCGAGCTCGTGGTGGCGCGCCGCCAGGGCCTGGGCTTCCGGCAGGACGCCGAACAGCCGGGCGAGGAAGTCTTCGAGGTGCGGGGCCAGTGCCACCAGCAACTCGGACTCCGCCTTCACGGCAAGTGCTGACGGATCCTGGCGCGCCGCCTCCAGGCGCGCGCGCAGCGCGGCGTCTGCTTCCGAGAGGAACGCGAGGAAGCGCGCATCCAGCCGCGCAAGTCCGTCGCGCGAGTACAGGTCGTCCGGCTTGGTGTCGAAAGCGAGGCTCATGGCGGTCATTGTTTGGGGGCCAAACCATTATACGGACGGCGCGGCGGCATATTGATATGCCCCGGGGAAGGCATTAGCATCCCGTTCCTTTCGAGCGGGGGGTTGCGATGCAGATCAAGAACAGTGTGTTCCTCATCACCGGCGGAGCCTCGGGCCTGGGCGCGGCGACCGCCCGCATGGCGGCGGAGAATGGTGGCAAAGTGGTGCTGGCCGACCTGCAGGTCGAGGCGGGCGAGAAACTCGCGAAGGAACTGGGCGGCCGGTTCGCGAAATGCGACGTCACCAGCGAGGCCGACGGCAAGGCGGCGGTCGATGCGGCAGTGTCGGCCTTCGGTGGCCTGCACGTGCTGGTCAACTGCGCCGGCATCGGCACCGCCGAGCGCACCCTCGGCAAGGACGGGCCCCACAGCCTGGCCCACTTCAGCAAGGTGATCGGCATCAACCTGATCGGCAGCTTCAACATGATCCGGCTCGCGGCCTTCGCCATGGCCAATGCCGGGCCGAACGCTGCCGGCGAGCGTGGCGTGATCATCAACACCGCCTCGGTCGCGGCCTACGACGGCCAGATCGGGCAGGCGGCCTACTCGGCGTCCAAGGGCGGCATCGTCGGCATGACCCTGCCGATCGCGCGTGACCTGTCGCGCAACGGCATCCGCGTCTGCACCATCGCCCCCGGCATATTCGAGACCCCGATGCTGCTGGGCATGCCCGACGAGGTGCGCGATTCGCTGGGCAAGATGGTGCCGTTCCCGTCGCGGCTGGGACGCGCACCGGAGTACGCGCAACTGGCGCGGCAGATCGTGGAGAACGAAATGCTGAACGGCGAGACCATCCGCCTGGACGGCGCCATACGCATGGCGCCAAAGTAAGAAGCGGGTACAGGGGAACCCTACGGTTCCCCCGTGCCCCCTCCCCAACCGAAAACCTGGTTTACCTGGCGGAGGGCGGCAGGGGCTGTTCCCTGAGTTCCTCCCGGAACAGGCGCGAGCGCGCCACGTAACCTGCCGCGATGAGCGGCAGGCGCTCCTTCTCCTGCGCCGTCAGTTCACGGACGACCTTGCCTGGAGAGCCCATGACCAGCACGCCCGGCGGGATGTCCTTGCCCTCGGCGATGAGCGAGTTGGCGCCGATCAGCGCGCCGGCGCCGATTTTCGCTCCGTTCATCACCACGCTGTTGATGCCCACCAGCGCGCCGTCGCCGACGCTGCAGCCATGCAGCATAACCTTGTGGCCGATGGTGACGCCGCGCCCCAGCACCATTGGATAACCCGGATCCACGTGCAGCACAGAGCCGTCCTGGATGTTGGTCTGCGCGCCGATGAGGATGCGGTCATTGTCGGCGCGGATCATGACGCCGAACCAGATGCTGACCTCGTCCTCCAGCACGATGGAGCCGGCGAGCGTGGCGTCGTGCGCAATGAAGTGATGACCGCCGCGGAATTCGACACGGCGGTCCCCGAGCGAGTAGATGGGCATGGTTGGCCGGTATCATAGCGCCCGCCATGCGACCCAGCGAATCCCGTTTCCTAGACATCCGCGGCCTGCGTTACCACGTGCGCCACTGGAAGGGCGATCCGTCACGCCGGATGTTCCTGCTCCACGGCTGGATGGACGTGTCTGCCTCGTTCCAGTTCCTGGTTGATGCGCTGGCGGCGGACTGGGACGTCTACGCGCCGGACTGGCGCGGCTACGGCCTGACCGCGTGGTCGGGTTCGGACAACTACTGGTTCCCCGACTATCTCGGTGACCTGGACGCGCTGCTGGAAGGCGTCCAGCCCGGGCAGGCGGTCAACCTCGTCGGCCACAGCCTCGGTGGCAATGTCGGTGGCCTGTACGCAGGCATCCGACCAGACCGGATCGCGCGCTTCGTCAACCTGGAAGGCTTTGGCATGCCGGCCACCCGGCCGGAGCAGGCGCCCAAGCGTTATGCGCGCTGGATGGACGAGTTGCAGCAGGCGCCCCGCTGGCGGCCGTACCAGAGCTACGCCGCGCTGGCCGACAGGCTGCAGAAGAACAATTCGCGCCTGACCCGTGAGCGTGCGGAGTTTCTTGCCCACCATTGGGGCAAGGATGCCGACGGCGGTGGCGTGATCCTGCGCAGCGATCCGGCACACAAATTGATCAATGCCACGTTGTATCGCCTGGACGAGGCGCGGGCTTGCTGGGAGCGCGTCACCGCGCCCGTGCTGTGGGTGGATGCCGCGGAATCGGAAACCATCACGCGCATGAAGCTGACGCCCGCCGACCTTGCGGAGCGCCGCTCTGCGTTCAGGAACCTTACCTACCGTACCGTTGCGCAAGCCGGGCACATGCTGCACCACGACCAGCCCGAGCAGGTCGCGCGGCTGATCGAAGGCTTCCTCGCGGGCCCCTGAGTGGCGCAGATATTCCGGATCCATCCCACGCATCCGCAGAAGCGGTTGCTGCGCCAGGCCGCCGACATCGTGCGCAGGGGCGGCGTGGTCGCGTACCCGACCGATTCCTGCTATGCGCTGGGCTGCCACCTCGGGGATGCGGCGGCGGTGCAGCGCCTGCGGCGGATCCGCGGCATGGACGACAAGCACCACCTGACGCTGATGTGCCGCGACCTGTCGGAACTGGCGACCTACGCCATCGTGGACAACGTCCAGTTCCGCCTGCTGCGTTCGGCCACGCCCGGCAGCTACACGTTCATCCTGCGCGCGACCCGGGAAGTGCCGCGCCGGCTGATGCACCCGAAGCGCAAGACGATCGGCGTGCGCGTCCCGGACAATCCGGTGGCGCTCGCGCTGCTGGGGGAACTCGACGAGCCGATGCTGTCGGCGACCCTGTCCCTGCCGGGCGACCCGGCGCCGCTGGCGGACGCGGACGAGATCCGGGAGCGCCTCGAGCACAGCGTGGACCTGGTGGTGGACGGCGGGCACTGCGGCGTCGAGCCCACCACGGTGATCGACCTCTCCGGCGTGGAGCCGCTCGTCCTGCGCCACGGTAAAGGGGCGGAGCGTCTGATAAAATTCGCCGCCTAGATGGACGTCAGCCAACTTGCACAAACCGTCGCCATCTACGCGCTCCCGGTCCTGTTCGCGATCACGCTGCACGAGGCGGCGCACGGCTACGTAGCGCGCCATTTCGGCGACATGACCGCCTTCGCCCAGGGGCGGATCAGCCTCAATCCGGTTCGCCACATCGAGCTTGCGGGGACGATCGTCGTCCCTGCGCTGCTGCTGCTGGTCACCGGCGGCAAGTTCGCGTTCGGGTGGGCGAAGCCGGTTCCAGTGAACTACTCGGCGCTGCGGCGTCCCCGGCTGCACATGGCGCTGGTCGCAGCCGCCGGGCCGGCCGCAAACCTGGCGATGCTGCTCATCTGGGCTGTCGTGTTGCGTGCCGGCATAGAATTGCCCGCCGTATCCTCCGCCGAGTTCCTTGTCAGGCTCGCCATGGCGGGCGTCGCGGTCAACCTGGTCCTCATGGCCATCAACCTGATCCCGATCCTTCCCCTCGACGGCGGACGCATACTCGCCGGACTGCTGCCGCCGAAGCTGGCGGACCCGTTCGCACGGACGGAGGCGCTGGGTTCGTATTTCTTCATGGCATTCGCCGTGTTCGGTGTCTACGACACGACGGTCAATGACGGACGCGTCATCGCCAGCCTGTTCCGGCCGTTGAACCAGTTCGCGCTCGATCTGCTGCGCGGCATCGCGAGTACATAGCATGTTTGAAACCCGCGTCCTTTCCGGCATGCGCCCCACCGGCGCGCTGCACCTGGGCCACTACCACGGCGTGCTGAAGAACTGGGTCAAGCTCCAGGCGGAGTACCCCTGCCTGTATTTTGTCGCCGACTGGCACGCGCTCACCACGGACTACGAGAAGCCGGGCGACATCACCAGGAGCGCGCAGGAGATGGTGGTGGACTGGCTTGCCGCCGGCGTGGACCCGAACCAGGCCACGCTGTTCGTGCAGTCCCTCGTCCCGGAGCACGCGGAACTGCATCTGCTGCTGTCCATGATGGCGCCACTGGGCTGGCTCGAGCGCGTGCCGACCTACAAGGACCAGCAGCAGAAGCTGGGCGACAAGGACCTGACCACGTACGGTTTCCTGGGCTACCCGCTGCTGCAGGCGGCCGACATCCTCATCTATCGCGCGCAGTACGTGCCGGTGGGCGAGGACCAGGTGCCGCACGTGGAGTTCACCCGCGAGGTGGCGCGCCGCTTCAACCACCTCTATGGCCGGGAGGCCGGATTCGAGGAAAAGGCCAAGGCGGCGGTGAAGAAAATGGGTTCCAAGAAGGCCCGCCTGTTCAACGAGTTGCGGACGAAGTTCCTCGAAAGCGGCGACGCGGATGCGCTCAACCGCGCGCGGGCGCTGCTGGAGGAGCAGCAGAACCAGCCGCGCGGGGATCGCGAGCGGCTCTACGGCTGGCTGGAAGGCAGCGGGCGGCGCATCCTGGTCGAACCCGGGGCCTTGCTGACTGAAGCTTCGAGGATGCCCGGACTGGACGGACAGAAGATGTCCAAGTCCTACGGCAACGCCATCGGCCTGCGTGAATCGCCGGAGTCGGTGACCAGGAAGATCCGCACCATGCCAACCGACCCGGCGCGGGTGAAGCGCACCGATCCGGGCAATCCGCAGAACTGCCCGGTGTGGTCGCTGCACCAGGTCTACTCGGACGAGGACCGGCGCCAGTGGGTGCAGAAGGGCTGCACCACGGCCGGAATCGGTTGCCTCGAGTGCAAGCAGCCCGTCATCGACGGCGTCCTTGCCGAATTGGCACCGATCCGGGAGCGCGCGCAGGCGTACCTCGACGACCCGACGCTGGTGAAGAGCGTCCTTGCCGACGGCTGCGACAGGGCCCGCAAGCTGGCGACAGAAACCATGCGCGACGTGCGCGAGGCGATGGGGCTGGACTATGGTTGAAGCGGTCGCGACGGGTCCGGCGCACGTGACGTTCGTCGCCTCGAACGTCGTGCGCATCTATGGCGAGCCGTTGGCCGAGCTGCCGACCGACCTTTACATCCCGCCCGATGCGCTCGAGGTCATGCTGGAGGCCTTCCAGGGCCCGCTCGACCTGCTGCTGTACCTGATCCGCAAGCAGAACCTGAACATCCTCGACATCCCGATGGCGCCGCTGACGCGCCAGTACCTGGAGTACGTGGACCTGATGCGGACCAGGAACCTCGAACTCGCGGCCGAGTACCTGGTGATGGCGGCGATGCTGATCGAGATCAAGTCGCGCATGCTGCTGCCGCGACCCGCGACGGTGGTGGAGGAGGAGAACGATCCCCGTGCCGAACTGGTGCGCCGCCTGCTGGAGTATGAGCGCATGAAGCTCGCGGCGCAGAAGCTGGACGAGTTGCCGCAGCTTGGCCGCGACGTGATGGCAGTGGCGGCCTACGTGGAGCGCACCACAGTCGAAGTCCTGCCCGATGTCCATCCGCGCGACCTGGCGGAAGCCTGGCGCTCGCTGCTGCAGCGGGCGCGCCTGCACGCCCACCACAAGGTCTCGCGCGAGGAGCTGTCGGTTCGCGAGCACATGAGCCGCATCCTGCGCCAGTTGAAGGAGCACCGGGTGCTGGAGTTCCGCGAGATGTTCGATCCGGCGCGCGGCGTTGCCGTGCTGGTGGTCACCCTGCTCGCGCTGCTTGAACTGGCGCGCGAGACCCTGGTCGAAATCACGCAGTCTGGAAGTTTCGCCCCGATCTACGCCAGAATCGCCCATGCTCAATCCGACTGAAGCCAAGCGCATCATCGAGGCGGCATTGCTTGCCTCGCAGGAACCGGTATCCCTGCCCGAGCTGAAGCGCCTGTTCGAGGACCAGATCGGTCCGGACACCCTGCGCCGACTGCTGGGCGAATTGCGGGATGACTGGGCCGGGCGCGCCGTCGAGCTGGTGAACCTGGCCGGCGGCTGGCGCTTCCAGACGCGGCCCGAGATCCAGCCGTTCCTCGAGCGTTTGAATCCGGACAAGCCGCCGCGCTACTCGCGCGCGGTGATGGAGACGCTTGCGATCATTGCCTACCGTCAGCCGGTTTCGCGCGGCGACATCGAGGACATCCGCGGCGTGGCGGTCTCGGCGCAGATCATCCAGACCCTGGAGAGCCGCAGCTGGATCGACGTCGTCGGCCATCGCGATACGCCCGGCAGGCCGGCCCTCTACGCCACCACCCAGTCGTTCCTGAACGACCTTGGGCTGGTGTCGCTCCAGGAGCTCCCGCCCCTGGACGAGGTGGCGCGCACTCTCGAGCTCGAACCTTCCCCAGCGCAGGCCGCACCTGCCCAAGCCGACACCGCCCCGGGCCAGCCCGCCGCCGGGTAGCGTGGCGCCGGCGACCCCGCAAGGGGAGCGGCTGCAGAAGCTGCTCGCCGCGGCCGGCCTCGGATCGCGGCGCGCGATCGAAGTCTGGATCAGCGAGGGCCGGGTCGCCGTGGACGGCAGGGTCGCGAAACTGGGCGACCGGGCGCTTTCCGGCGCCCTCGTCACGGTGGACGGCAAGCCGGTGGCCATGGCGGCGCCCGCAACCGCGCCTCGTCTCCTGCTCTACCACAAGCCCGTGGGCGAACTGGTCACGCGCGCGGATCCGGAGGGCAGGGCCACCGTATTCGAGCGCCTGCCCCCGCTGCAGGGCGGGCGCTGGGTATCCATCGGGCGGCTGGACCTGAACAGCGCAGGGCTGCTGCTGTTTACAGATTCCGGCGAACTGGCAAACCGTTTCATGCATCCCCGTCATGGCGTGGACCGCGAGTACCACGCGCGCGTGAAGGGCGAGGTGACCGTCGAGGAGCAGCGCCGCCTGTGCGAGGGCATCACGCTGGAGGACGGCCCCGCGCGCTTCACCCGGATCGCGTCGATCCCGCGCGCGGCGGAGGAGGGCGTCAACCGCTGGTACCGGGTCGTGATCCGCGAAGGCCGCACCCGCGAGGTGCGGCGCATGTTCGAGTCGCTGGGCCATCCGGTCAGCCGGCTGGTCCGCAAGCGTTTCGGACCGGTGGAACTCCCGCCCGACCTGCTCCCGGGGCGCTGGGTCGAGGGCAGCCCGGCGTTGGTCGCTTCGTTCCTGAAGGTCGCCCAGCGGGCTGCGCCGCAGGTGCCGTAATACGTTGTACCGACGCGAAAAATCTGTTAAACTTCAACTGTTTCAAGGTAATGGGCTTCGGCCCATTTTTTGTTTCAGCAGCGGGTGCAGGGCTACAGGCGGAGTGGATGGCGGCTTTGACGGATATCGTAGAGCCGACCCTGGCGGGCATGGGCTTCGAGCTGGTCGAGATGCAGCTGTCCAACCATGGACAGTTCCTGCGGATCTTCATCGACCGTCCGGAGGGCACGGGCGGCATCAATGTCGATGATTGCGCCACGGTCAGCCGCCACCTGACGCACCTGTTCGCGGTCGAGGGCGTGGAATACGACAGGCTGGAAGTGTCCTCGCCCGGGCTGGACCGCCCGCTGCGCAAGGAGAAGGACTTCGCGCGTTTCGCGGGGCACAAGGCGGACGTGCGGCTGCGTTCGCCGGACGCCGCGGGACGCAGGCGCTTTTCCGGGATCCTCCGGGGCGCGAAGGACGGGGTTGCCACCCTGGAGATTGAAGGCCAGGAGGTGGCGCTGGAACTGGATTCAGTGGAGCGGGCCCGGCTGGTGCCGGACGTGCTCGCACGCAACGTGCAGAAGAGGCGGAAATGAGCCGGGAAATTTTGCTGCTGGTGGACGCGCTGGCGCGCGAGAAGAACGTCAACCGCGACGTGGTGTTCGGCGCGCTGGAACTCGCGCTCGCCTCGGCCACCAAGAAGCGCTTCACCGACGACGTGGACGTGCGCGTCGAGATCAATCGCGATACCGGGGACTATCAGGCCTTCCGCCGCTGGCGCGTGCTGCCCGATGACGCGCCGGACTGGATCAACGCCCAGATGCTGTCGGTCGAGGAGGCCCAGGACCGCAAGCCCGACGCCAAGCTGGATGACGTCCTCGAGGAGCAGATCGAGAACGTGCCCTTCGGCCGCATCGGCGCGCAGACCGCGAAGCAGGTGATCCTGCAGCGGATCAGGGATGCCGAGCGCGAGCAGATCCTGAACGACTTCCTGTCGCGCGGCGACGAGCTGGTTACCGGTACCGTCAAGCGCATGGAGCGTGGCAGCGCCATCGTGGAATCGGGTCGCCTCGAGGCGCTGCTGCCACGCGAGTACATGATCCCGAAGGAAAACCTGCGCATCGGCGACCGGGTGCGGGCCTGGGTGATGAAGATCGAGCGCGGCGTGCGCGGGCCGCAGCTGGTGCTGTCGCGCACCGCGCCGCAGTTCATCATGAAACTGTTCGAGCTCGAGGTACCGGAGATCGAGGAAGGGCTGCTGGAGATCAAGTCGGCGGCCCGCGACCCCGGCATCCGCGCCAAGATCGCGGTGTTCACCAACGACCGTCGCATCGACCCGATCGGCACCTGCGTCGGCATGCGCGGTTCGCGCGTCCAGGCCGTGACCCAGGAGCTGGCCGGCGAGCGCGTCGACATCGTGCTGTGGTCCGCGGACCCGGCGCAGTTCGTCATCGGCGCGCTTGCGCCCGCCGAGGTGAGTTCGATCCTGGTGGACGAGGAGAAGCACGCCATGGACGTGGTGGTGGACGAGGAGAATCTCGCCATCGCGATCGGCAGGAGCGGGCAGAACGTGCGCCTTGCCTCGGAGCTGACCGGCTGGACCATCAACCTGATGAACGAGGAGGAGTCCTCCAAGAAGCAGGAGGAGGAGGGAACCCGGGTCAGGAACCTGTTCATGGAGAAGCTGGACGTGGACGAAGAGGTGGCCGCGATCCTGATCGAGGAGGGCTTCGCCACGCTCGAGGAAGTCGCCTATGTGCCGATCAACGAGATGATGGAGATCGAGGCCTTCGACGAGAACACGGTGAACGAATTGCGCAGCCGCGCGCGCAATGCGCTGCTGGTGCAGGCGATCGCGAGCGAGGAAAGCCTGGAAGGCGTTGACCCGCTGCTGCTGCAGCTGGAAGGGATGGATCCGCCGCTTGCCGCCAAGCTCGCCAAGGGCGGCATCAAGGCCCGCGACGACCTTGCCGACCTCGCTGTGGACGAACTGTCGGAACTGACGGGCCTGGACGAGGAGCGCGCCAAGAAGCTGATCATGGCGGCGCGCGCGCACTGGTTCGCCGATGAGGCGCCGGCCACCGGCGCGACGCAGAACAAGGAGGCCGCGTAACGTGGCCCAGACCAGCGTCGCCCAGTTCGCCAGCGAGCTCAAGGTCCCGCCTTCGGTGCTGCTGGAGCAGTTGCGCGCCGCTGGCGTGGAAAAGCGCGTTCCCGAGGATTCGCTCACGGAACAGGACAAGTCGCGGCTGCTGGAGTACTTGCGCAAGGCGCACGGTTCTTCGGAGGCCAAGAACAAGATCACGCTGACGCGCAAGCAAACCAGCGAGATCAAGAAGTCCGACGCCTCGGGCAAGGCGCGCACGATCCAGGTCGAGGTGCGCAAGAAGCGTGTGTTCGTCAAGCGCGACCCGAACGAACTCGCCGCGGCCGCGGCGGCTGCCGAGGCGCCGCCCCCCCCGCCGCCGCCCGTGGTGGTGGCGCCCGAGCCGGAGCCGGAACCCGTGCCGCCCCCGCCGCCGCCCCCGCCGCCCGCGGCCGCTCCGGTCTCCGTCCCTGCTCCCGCGGCGGCCCCGGCGAGACCGTCCACGCTTGATCCCCGCGAAATCAAGCTGCGGGAAGACGAACAGCGTCGCAGTCAGCAGCTGTCCGACATCCAGGCCGCGGAATTGCGCGAAAAGCAGGAGCGCGAGAAGCGCGAAGCCCTGCAGCGTGAAGCCCAGCGCGCCGCGCTGGCGCAGGCGGCCGCCACGCCGTCCCCGGTCAAGGAAGGTACCCTTCACGCGCCCAGGACGGGCGAGGCGAAGCCCGGCGACAAGAAGGCGAAGAAGGTCAAGACCACCGTGCTGCGCGACGACGGCGTGCGCCGCCGCGCCATCAAGACGCGCGGCGACATGGGCGGCGGCGTCGCCGGCTGGCACGGCCGCGGCGGCTCCAGGCATGGCCGCGGCGCCCCGCAGGCGTCCGGTGAACCGGCGTTCGCGCAACCTTCGGAACCGGTGGTCCGCGAGATCGCGGTGCCCGAGACCATCACGGTGGGCGAACTCGCGCATCGCATGGCGGTCAAGGCGGCCGAGGTCATCAAGGTCCTGATGAAACTGGGCTCCATGGCAAGCATCAACCAGGCCCTGGACCAGGAAACCGCGATGATCGTGGTGCAGGAAATGGGCCACACCGCGAAGGCGGCCAAGCTCGATGACCCCGAGGCCTACCTTGTCGACACCGGCGAGCAGAGCACCGCGGAGTTCCTGCCGCGTCCCCCGGTGGTGACAGTGATGGGCCACGTGGACCATGGCAAGACCTCGTTGCTGGACTACATCCGCCGCACCAAGGTCGCCTCGGGCGAGGCAGGCGGCATCACGCAGCACATCGGCGCCTACCACGTCGAGACGCCGCGTGGCGTGGTCACTTTCCTGGACACGCCCGGCCACGAAGCCTTCACAGCGATGCGGGCTCGAGGCGCGAAAGTCACCGACATCGTGGTGCTGGTGGTGGCAGCTGACGACGGGGCCATGCCGCAGACCATAGAAGCGATTGCCCACGCCAAGGCGGCCGGTGTGCCGCTGGTGGTGGCGATCAACAAGATCGACAAGCACGAGGCCAACCCGGAGAAGGTGCGCCAGGACCTGCTCGCCAACGGCGTGGTGCCCGAGGACCTCGGCGGGGAATCGCCGGTGGTGCCGGTGTCGGCGAAGACCGGCCAGGGCGTGGACGAGCTGCTGGAGCAGATCCTGCTGCAGGCCGAGGTGAAGGAACTGAAGGCGCAGGTGGAAGCGCCAGCCAAGGGCGTGGTGATCGAGGCGCGGCTGGACAAGGGTCGCGGCCCGGTGGCGACACTGCTGGTGCAGTCGGGGACGCTGAGGCGCGGCGATGTCATCGTCGCCGGCGCGGTCTTCGGCCGCGTGCGCGCCATGCTGGACGAGAACGGCAAGCCGGTGCAGAGCGCCGGGCCGTCCATCCCGGTCGAAGTGCAGGGGTTGTCCGACGTGCCGCGCGCCGGCGAAGAAATGGTGGCGCTCGCGGACGAGCGCAAGGCTCGCGAGGTGGCGATGTTCCGCGCCGGCAAGTACCGCGACGTCAAGCTCTCCAAGCAGCAGGCTGCGAAGCTGGAGAACATGATGGCGACCATGGGCGAGGAGGGCAAGAAGACCATGGCGTTGCTCATCAAGGCGGACGTGCAGGGCTCGCAGGAGGCCTTGGCCCACGCGCTGACGCGCCTGTCCACCGAGGAGGTGAAGGTGAGCGTGGTGCACGCCGGCGTCGGCGGCATCACCGAGTCCGATGTCAACCTGGCGATGGCCTCGCGCGCGGTGATCATCGGCTTCAATGCCCGCGCCGACGCCACCGCGAGGAAGCTCATCGAGACCTCAGGCGTAGACGTGCGCTATTACAACGTCATCTACGATGCGGTCGAGGAGGTGAAGGCCGCGCTCTCGGGCATGCTCGCTCCGGAACGCAAGGAAAGCGTCATTGGCACGGTCGAGGTGCGCCAGGTGTTCCGCATCTCCAAGGTGGGCACCGTGGCCGGCTGCTACGTGACCGACGGCCTCGTCAAGCGCGGCGCCCAGGTGCGCGTGCTGCGTGACAGCGTGGTGATCCACACCGGCGACATCGATGCCCTGAAGCGCTTCAAGGACGACGTTCGCGAGGTCAAGTCCGGCTTCGAATGCGGCCTGTCGCTGAAGAACTACCAGGACCTCAAGGAAGGCGACCAGCTCGAGGTGTTCGAGATCCTCGAAGTCGCCCGGACGCTGTAGGTCCGCCATGGCACGGCGCTCGGGCAGGGCGCGCAAGGTCGGCGACCAGGTGCAGCGCGAGCTCTCGGAGATCCTCTCCCGCGAATTGCGTGACCCGCGCGTGGGCATGGTGACGCTGACCGGCGTGGACATGTCGCCCGACTGCAGCCACGCCGTCATCCATTTCACCTGCCTCGACGCGGCGCATGCGGCGCAGGCCGAAGCGGGACTGGCGCGCGCCAGCGGCTTCCTGAGGTCGCAGCTTGCGCAGCGCATCAAGATCTATTCGGCGCCAACGCTGCGCTTCGTCTATGACGAATCGGTGGCGCGCGGCGACCGTATCTCGCGTCTGATCGACAGCGTGCGGAGCAAGGACTGACGGCAGTGGCGAACTCGCGTCCCGCGCGGCGCAACGTGGACGGCGTCCTGCTGCTCGACAAGCCCGCGGGCATCTCGTCCAACACCGCGTTGCAGGAGGCCCGGCGCCTGCTGGGCGCCACCAAGGCGGGGCATGGCGGCACCCTCGATCCGCTCGCCTCCGGACTCCTGCCGCTGCTGTTCGGGGAGGCCACCAGATTTGCCCGCTTCGGGCTCGATTCGGACAAAACCTACCTTGCCGCGGTGCGCCTAGGCGCGCGTACCGCGACCGGAGACGCCGAGGGCGAGGTGCTGGAGCGCCGGCCGGTAGTGGTCGACGAAGCAAACCTTTCCATGGCGCTCGAGCGTTTTCGCGGCGCGATCCGGCAGGTACCGCCGATGTATTCGGCGCTCAAGCGCGACGGCCGGCCGCTCTACGAACTGGCCCGCGCCGGGCAGACGGTCGAGCGCGAGGCGCGCGAAGTGACCATCCATGAGCTCGCGCTGGAGGGCCGCGAGGGCGACCTGGTCCGCCTGCGGGTCCGCTGCAGCAAGGGCACCTATATCCGGCAGTTGGCCGAGGACCTCGGGCTCGCCCTGGGCACCGTGGCCTACCTTGAGGGCTTGCGCCGCACGGCGGCCGGGGCCTACACCCTGGAGCACGCGGTGGACCTGGAGCGGTTCCGCGCCATGAGCGAGGCCGGCCGGCACGCCTGCCTTCTTCCCCCGGACAGCCTGCTGGCCGCGCTGCCGGTCGCGGGTCTGGAACCCGAGGCATCCATGCGCTTCATCCAGGGACAGGCTGTGGCCGCCGGCGCGCTGCCGGAGGGCGCCTGCCGTGTCCTCGACGCGGCCGGCGCGCTGCTGGGCGTCGGAGAGGCCGGAGCCGATGGAAAGCTGCGCCCTGTCAGGCTGTTGTCGCAACGCCTCGATTCGGGTGCAACCGGCTGAAATACCAAGAAAAACTTGTGAATCCGGGCCGTTTCCGGATAAAATGCGCGCCTCACTAAACGAGCCCAGAGAGCAGAAGATGAGTTTGCAAGTTGCGCAGAAGGCGCAAGTGGTCAAGCAGTACCAGCGAGCCGCCAACGACACCGGTTCTTCCGAAGTTCAGGTCGCGCTCCTCACCGAGCGCATCAACGGCCTCGCCGAGCACTTCAAGGCCCACGTCAAGGATTTCCATTCCCGCCGCGGGCTGCTCAAGCTCGTCAGCCAGCGCCGCAAGCTGCTCGATTACCTCAAGCGCACCAATGCGGACAAGTATCGCGGCCTGATCGAGCGACTCGGCCTGCGCAAGTAGTCCCAGCGTCCCAGCATTCCAGACACCCACATGCCGCTGCACTGACGCTCATCCTTCCGGTGAGCGTTTTTGTTTGCGCGTCCAGAACACGGGCTGCGGCCCAAAACAAGGATTCCAAGTGACCCCAATCAAGAAGACTTTCACCCTCGGCACGCACCAGGTAACCCTCGAGACCGGCGAAATCGCGCGCCAGGCGCACGGCGCGGTGATCTGCACAGTGGACGATACCGTGGTGCTCGCGGCGGTGACCGCGTCCAAATCGGCCAAGCCCGGGCAAAGCTTCTTCCCGCTTACGGTGGACTACGCCGAGAAGACCTATGCCGCCGGAAAGATTCCCGGAGGCTTCTTCAAGCGCGAGGGACGTCCGAGCGAGAAGGAAATCCTGACCTCGCGCCTGATCGACCGTCCGATCCGGCCGCTGTTCCCGGACGGCTTCTACAACGAAGTGCAGGTCGTGGCGCAGGTGCTGTCGCTGAACCCCGAGGTTGACGCCGACATCCCGGCGATGATCGCGGTGTCCGCGGCGATGACGCTGTCGGGCGTGCCCTTCAGCGGCCCGATCGGCGCGGTCCGGGTCGGTTACCTCGACGGCCAGTACGTCATCAACCCGACCCTGTCGCAGTTGAAGGAGTCCAAGCTCAACCTCGTGGTTGCCGGCACTGCGCAGGGCGTTCTGATGGTCGAGTCCGAGGCGCTGGAACTGCCGGAGGATGTGATGCTCGGCGCCGTGGTCCACGGCCACGAGCAGATGCAGGCCGCGATCACCGCAATTGAGGAACTGGCTGAAGTCGCCGGCAAGCCGGCCTGGGACTGGAAAGCCCCGGCCAAGGATGAGGCGCTGGCGGCGAAGATCACCGAGATGTCGGAAGCAGACCTGCGCAACGCGTTCGCGATGCGCCAGAAGGGCGCCCGCTCGGAGGCAATCGACGCCATCTGGAAGCGCGTGTTCGAAGCCGTCGGCGTTGGCAAGGATGGCGGCCCGGACGCCAATACCGTGAAGGACCTGTGCTTCGCGGTGGAATCGAAGATCGTGCGCAACCAGATCCTCGACGGCGAGCCGCGCATCGACGGCCGCGACACCCGCACCGTGCGGCCGATTTCCATCCGCACCGGCGTCCTGCCCCGCACCCACGGCTCGGCGCTGTTCACGCGCGGCGAGACGCAGGCCCTGGTCACGGTCACGCTGGGCACCGGCCGCGACGAGCAGATCATCGACGCGCTGGCGGGCGAGTACCGCGACCGCTTCATGTTCCACTACAACTTCCCTCCCTATTCCACCGGCGAGACCGGGCGGTTCGGATTTACCAAGCGCCGGGAGATCGGCCATGGCCGCCTCGCCAAGCGGGCCTTGGTCGGTCTGCTGCCGAAACAGGAAGACTTCGGCTACTCGCTGCGCGTGGTATCGGAGATCACCGAATCCAACGGTTCCTCGTCGATGGCTTCGGTCTGCGGCGGCAGCCTCGCCCTGATGGACGCCGGCGTGCCGATGAAGGCGCATGTCGCCGGCATCGCCATGGGCCTGATCAAGGAAGGCAACCGCTTCGCGGTGCTGACCGACATCCTGGGCGACGAGGACCACCTCGGCGACATGGACTTCAAGGTCGCCGGCACCGAGACCGGCATCACCGCTCTGCAGATGGACTTGAAGATCGAGTCCATCAACAAGGGCATCATGAAGGTCGCGCTGGACCAGGCGCGGGAGGCGCGGCTGCACATCCTGCAGCAGATGAAATCCTCCATGGACGGCTCGCGCACCGAACTGTCCAGCTTCGCCCCGCGCATCATCAAGATCAAGATCAACCCGGACAAGATCCGCGACGTCATCGGCAAGGGCGGGGTCATCATCCGCGGCCTCCAGGAGGAGACCGGCACGACCATCGAGATCGAGGACGATGGCACGATTTCCATCGCCTGCGTCTCGTCCGAGGGCGGCGAGGCGGCGAGGAAGCGGATCCAGGACATCACCGCCGACGTCGAGGTGGGCAAGATCTACGAGGGACCGGTGCTGCGCCTGCTCGATTTCGGCGCCATCGTCCAGCTGCTGCCGGGCCGTGACGGCCTGCTGCACATCTCGCAGATCAGCAACGAGCGCGTAAACGCGGTCGCCGACCACCTCAAGGAAGGCCAGATCGTGAAGGTCAAGGTGCTCGAGGCCGATGACAAGGGCCGCGTGAGGCTGTCGATGAAGGCGATCGGCTCGCAGCCGGAGGCGGCCAAGCAGGGATAGCGAGCGCGGTACGGGAGAGGGGCCATGCGGGAGGCGTGGGAAGGACCGAGGATCGGGGGAACGCTGGCGGTGCTGGCTGCCGCGCTCCTCGCCAGCGGTTGCGTCACCATGGGCGGCCACGTGCCGCTTGCCCAGGAGGAGCGCGGCAAGCTGGGCGAACTCACCGTGCGCAGCGTGGTGGTGCAGGACGAGGTCGTCCTGACCGCGCCGGAACCCGGCGTAGTGCAGGCGGCCGGTGGCGGGCTGCTTGCCGCGCTGGTCGAATCCAGCATCGTCAAGGAGCGGCAGGATGCGCTGCAGGGCGCCATCGAGCCGTTCTACAGCCAGATCGACGACTACGACTTCCGCAGGGAATTCTGGTCCGCCCTGGTCCCGTTCCTCAGGAGCGCCTATCCGCTGCCGGTGGCGAACGTCGTCACGACGCCGGTCACGGTGCCGAAGTTCTTCGCTGACCGCTGGGCGGCGGATCTCCCGGCCGGGAAGGCAGTCATGGTCCTGCGCACCCGCTACACCTTCGCAGACCAGTTCCGCCGGCTGGATATCGAGACGGACCTCGATCTCTGGCAGCGCGGCAAGCAGCAGCCTACCTTCGCCAACGTCTACCGCTACCAGTCCGCCACTGTCGGCAGCGGCGAACGCGAGTCCATCAACCAGTGGTCGGCAAACGGCGGCGCGCGCTACCGGCAGGCGCTTGCCGAAGGCATCCAGGAGACGCTTCGCATGCTCCGGCTCGACGCCGAGGGCGCGACCGGCGAAGTGCTCGAGCCGCGTCCGGGTCGCGCCATCGCCCGTTCGAAGGACGGCCGCCTGGTGTCTTCTCCTCGATGAGGCCCGCCATGAGAGCTGCCGCCGCCATCCTGGTCCTGGGAGTCCTGCTCGGAGGGACGGCTGCCGCGCAGCCGGTGCCCGACGAGAGTTCGCGGGTCACGATGAAGTACAACGCTGACGACGTGGGACATCCCGCGGTCCGCCTGACCGGCGCTTGCCCGGTGTCGGTGGTCGCGGTGATGGACCAGCGCCCGAACAAGGAAACCGTGGGCTACGACTTCAAGGCGTTGCTGAGCGGGGATCCGGTGCCCTGGGTGGGCGATGCGCTGCGCAACCTGAAGGCGCACGGCTTCGCGGTGCAGGATCCTGCGCCGGGCGCGATCGGCATCCGCGCGAACCTTACGCGTTCGTATGTCTGGACCGCGTCACTGCGGATCAACGCGATGGTGGCGCTCGACGTGGAGTACCAGCGCCCCAACGGTACGCCGGTCACGGCGAAGTATCGCGCCTACGGCAGCAAGACCAATATGTGGGGCGCGACGGACGAGTTCATGACGACGCTGAACTACGCCCTGAACAACCTGTTGCTGAAAGTGGCCGCCGACCTGCAGAAGGCCTGCAGCGGTACGTGACGGGAACAGCCGGGCGGCGCCCACGAGGCGTCGCGCCCCCGGAATACAGTTCTACCAGTCGCACGCGCCAAACGTCGAGC
>JBQTJX010000002.1:0-196492 GCA_052386675.1 Betaproteobacteria bacterium | reverse complement strand
CCGACAGCTTCTGGTTGTAGGCGTCGCTGCCGATCGAGTCCGTGTGGCCGATCGCGATCACCACTTCCAGGTTGATGTCCTTCACCTTGGCGGCGAGGTCATCCAGCTTCGACTTGCCGTCCGGCTTGAGGGCGGACTTGTCGAAGTCGAACAACACGTCGGCGGCCAGCGTCACCTTGGCGGCGACGGGCTTTGGCTTCGCAGCCGGCTTGGCGGCAGGCTTCGGCGCAGGCTTCACAGGCGGGGGCGGCGGGGGTGGCACCGGCTTCGCAGCCGGCTTCGGAACCAGGTCGGGATCGCACTCGGCGGTCGCCATCGCGGGCGTCCAGTAGCCGGCGCGCCAGCACTGGCCGACGCTGTTCTTCCAGACGGAATTGGCCGGGCCGGTCCAATAGCCCTGCGCCGCCGCGTTGAAGGACGTGCCGGAGATCATGACGCCGGCCGCGACCAGCAGCGATGTCCAAAGTTTCTTGTTCATTCGATTCCCCTCTCTGCTTCTCTGGAATAAGAACTAAGGTAAAAACCCTTGATTTGTTTTTTGATTCAAGGCTGTGGACGTATCCTGAGGGCATTCTGCCATAACTTGGTGCGGGTGTCCAAGCCCAAAAGCGCGGGATTCTGCAATTCTCCATCCCTCAGCAGGCTACGCCCCGCAACCCAGACGTGGCTCACCTGTTGCCGTCCCGCGACATAGACCAGTTGCGACACCGGATCGAAGCAGGGTGTGAGTTCCGGGAACGCTTCACCCCCCTCGAGGCGCACTGCCGCAAGGTCTGCTTCCTTCCCGGGCACGATGGAGCCAATACGGTCCTCGAGTCCGAGCGCGGCTGCGCCCCCAAGGGTCGCGGCCCGGAGTGCGGCGCGCGCCGGCAGCGCCTCGGCATCCTTTGCCACGGCCTTGGCCAGGAGGGCGGCAAGGCGCATCTCTTCCATCATGTCCATGCGGTTGTTGCTGGCGGCGCCATCGGTGCCCAGGGCCAGGCCCACGCCGGCCCGCGCAAGCTTCGCCACTGGCGCGAATCCGCTGGCCAGTTTCAGGTTCGAGCCCGGGCAATGCGCCACCGTCGCGCCGTGGCGCGCGAGCAGCGCGATTTCCTCGTCCTCCAGGTGCACGGCGTGCACCGCGATCAGTCCCGGCCCGACGAGCCCCAGGCGCCGTAACCGCTCCAGGGGCCGGACCCCGTGCTGCGCCACGGATTGCGCGATCTCGTCCGCGGTCTCGTGCAGGTGGACGTGCACCGGGACCTCGATCTCGCCCGCGAGGGTCGCGATCTTGCGGAACGTCGCGTCCGACACCGTGTAGGGCGCGTGGGGGGCGAGGCAGAACGACAGCAGGGGATGCTCGCGCCAGCGGTCGCGCAGCGCCAGCCCCTTGCCGAGGTAGTCGTCGGGATCGGAGGCGTAGGCCGAGGGAAACTCGATCACGATCATGCCCAGCGCGGCGCGCATGCCGGAGAGTTGCGCTGCCTCGAGCGCGGCCTCCGGGAAGAAATACATGTCGTTGAAGCAGGTCACCCCGCCACGCAGCATCTCCGCGCAGGCGAGCAGCGTGCCGTCCTTCACGAACCGGGGCGAGACGTGCTTCGCCTCCGCCGGCCAGATGTGCTCCTGCAGCCAGCGCATCAGCGGCAGGTCGTCGGCGATGCCGCGCATGAGCGACATCGCGGCATGGGTGTGGGCGTTGACCAGCCCGGGGATCAGGACATGCCCGGGAAGGTCCTCGCGCTCGTAGTCCGCGTACCGTGCTTCGGCATCGGCCAGCGGCAGCACGGCCTCGATGCGGCCGTCGCGCACCGCTACCGCATGGTCGGCCAGCACGGCGCCGTCGGGTTCCACCGGAACCACCCAACGCGCGCTGATGAGGAGTCTCTGGGTCATGCCGTCGAAATGGAACGCAGTATAGAGCACGGGCCGTCGCCACAGCCTCGAATCGCGAGGAAAAACCAGTGCTTGCGTGGTAAAATCCGGGCTCCAAAAAAGCCGCGTTTGGCGGCCTGTTCCTGCAACTTCGCAACCGTTCTTTCGCACCCTAGCGGCCGCCGTCCGCAGCCCCAGAAAAAGAGCCGAAATGGAATCCTTCGCCAAGGAAACGCTCCCGGTCAGCCTCGAAGAGGAGATGCGCCGGTCGTACCTCGACTACGCCATGAGCGTCATCGTCGGGCGAGCGCTGCCCGATGTGCGCGACGGCCTGAAACCGGTGCACCGGCGCGTCCTGTACGCGATGCACGAGCTGTCCAACGACTGGAACCGCGCCTACAAGAAGTCGGCGCGCATCGTCGGCGACGTCATCGGCAAGTACCACCCGCACGGCGATACCGCGGTCTACGACACCATCGTGCGCATGGCGCAGGACTTCTCGCTGCGCTACATGCTGGTGGACGGGCAGGGCAACTTCGGCTCGGTGGACGGCGACAACGCCGCGGCCATGCGCTACACCGAGATCCGCATGGCGAAGGTCGGCCACGAGCTGCTGGCCGACATCGACAAGGAGACGGTCGACTTCGGCCCCAACTACGACGGCTCGGAGCACGAGCCGCTGATCCTGCCGGCGCGGATCCCGAACCTGCTCATCAACGGCTCCTCCGGGATCGCGGTCGGCATGGCGACCAACATCCCGCCGCACAACCTGGGCGAGGTGGTGGACGCCTGCCTGCTGCTGCTGGAGAGTCCTGCCTGCGCCATCGAGGACCTGATCAAGCTGGTGCCGGCGCCGGACTTCCCCACCGCCGGGATCATCTACGGCATCGCCGGCGTGCACGAGGGCTACCGCACCGGGCGCGGCCGCGTCGTGATGCGCGCGCGCACCCATTTCGAGGACATCCCGGGCAAGAGCGAGCGCCAGCAGATCGTGGTCGACGAGCTGCCCTACCAGGTCAACAAGAAGTCGCTGCTGGAGCGCATCGCGGAGCTGGTCACCGAGAAGAAAATCGATGGCATTTCCGATATCCGCGACGAATCCGACAAGGACGGAATCCGCGTCGTCGTCGAACTGAAGCGCGGCGAGCTGCCCGAGGTGGTGCTCAACAACCTGTACAAGCAGACCCAGCTGCAGGACAGCTTCGGCATGAACATGGTGGCGCTGGTGGACAGCCAGCCGCGCCTGCTGAACCTGAAGGACATGATCGAGGCCTTCGTCGGCCACCGGCGCGAGGTGGTGACGCGGCGCACGGCGTTCGAACTCAGGAAGGCGCGCGACCGCGGCCACATCCTGGAGGGCCTGGCGGTGGCGCTGTCCAACGTGGACGAGGTGATCGAGCTCATCAAGCGCGCGCCCTCGCCGGTGGAGGCCAGGCAGGCGCTGCTCGGCCGCGCCTGGCAGTCGGACCTGGTGCGCGAGATGCTCGCCCGCGTTTCGGCGGCGAGCGCCGGCGTGGTCGGCGCCGCGGCGTTCCGCCCCGAGGGCCTGGCCGCCGAGTTCGGCCTCAAGGACAACGGCTACCGCCTGTCACCGGAGCAGGCGCAGGCGATCCTCGAGCTGCGCCTGCAGCGCCTCACCGGGCTGGAGCAGGACAAGATCCGCGACGAGTACCGCGAGGTGATGACCACCATCGCGGACCTGCTCGACATCCTCGACAAGCCGGCGCGCATCACCGCCATCATCGCCACCGAGCTGAAGGCAGTGCGCGACGAATTCGGCGACAAGCGCAGAAGTGAAATAGTCACGGTGGCCGAGGACATTTCGCTGGAGGACCTGATCGCGCCGCAGGACATGGTGGTCACGTTCTCGCATGGCGGCTACGTCAAGTCGCAGCCGCTTGCGGATTACCGGGCGCAGCGCCGCGGCGGCCGCGGCCGTACCGCGGCCACCACCAAGGACGACGACTTCATCGAGCGCATGTTCGTGGCGCACTCGCACGACTACCTGCTGTGCTTCTCGAACCGGGGGCGCCTCTACTGGCTCAAGGTGTTCGAGGTGCCCCAAGGCGGCAGCACCGCGCGCGGCAAGCCGATGGTGAACGTGTTCCCGCTCGAGGAAGGCGAGAAGGTCACCGCGGTGGTGCCGGTAAAGGAGTTCGACGAGAATCACTTCGTGTTCATGGCCACCTCGCAGGGCACGGTGAAGAAGACGCCGCTGGCGGACTTCTCGCGTCCGCGCCCCTCGGGGATCATCGCCGTCGGCCTGGACGAGGGCGATTTCCTGGTCGGCGCCGCGCTCACCGACGGCAACACCGACGTCATGCTGTTCTCCTCGGAGGGCAAGGCGATCCGCTTCCACGAGGAGGACGTGCGGCCGATGGGCCGCCAGGCCACCGGCGTGCGCGGCATGCGCCTGCCCGAGGGCGGCAGGGAGCGCGTCGTCAGCATGCTGGCGGCGAAGGACGAGAAACAGTCCGTGCTCACCGCCACCGAGAACGGCTACGGCAAGCGCACCGCCATCGCCGAGTACACCAAGCACGGCCGGGGCGGTCTGGGCATGATCGCGATCCAGGCCAGCGACCGCAACGGCGCCCTGGTGGGCGCGGTGCTGGTGGAAGAGTCCGACGAGGTGATGCTCATTTCCACGGGCGGGGTGCTCATCCGCACCGCAGTGGCGCAGATCCGCGAAATGGGGCGCTCGACGCAGGGCGTGACCCTGATTGCGCTGTCCGAAGGCGAGAAACTGGCCGGGGTCGAGCGCATCGTCGAGCGCGACGAGGTCGACGGCAATGGCAATGGCAATGGTGGCGGCAACGGCGACGGCGGCGACGGGGGGCACCATCCCGACCCGGCCACGGACGCGGACGCGCCCCCGGCCCCGACCTTGCACTGACGCAGGACGGACCACGCATGCGAATCTTCAATTTCAGCGCCGGACCGGCGGTGCTCCCGGAGGAAGTCCTGTCGCGCGCCGCCGACGAGATGCTCGACTGGCACGGTTCGGGCATGTGCGTCATGGAAATGAGCCACCGCGGCAAGGAGTTCATTTCCATCGCCGCCGAGGCGGAGAGGGACCTGCGGGAGTTGCTCGCCATTCCCGCGAACTACCGCGTCCTGTTCCTGCAGGGCGGCGCCACGCTGCAGTTCGCCCAGATCCCGATGAACCTGCTGGCGGGCAAGGGCAAGGCCGACTACGTGGTCACCGGGGAATGGTCGAAGAAGGCGGTCAAGGAAGCGCAGGCCTACGGCGACATCCATGTGGCGGCGTCCTCCGAGGATCGCAGGTTCACCTATGCGCCGATGCAGTGGAACCTGCGCCCGGAAGCGGCGTACGTTCACTATTGCTCCAACGAAACCATCGGCGGCGTCGAATACCACGCCATTCCGGATGCGAAGGACCTGACGCTGGTTGCGGATGCCTCCTCGCACATCCTGTCGCGACCCGTCGATGTGTCGAAGTTCGGCCTGGTCTACGCCGGCGCGCAGAAGAACATCGGCCCGGCGGGCCTCACCATCGTCATCGTGCGCGACGACCTCATCGGCCGCGCTGCCAGGGGCACGCCCTCGGTGATGGACTACAAGCAGCAGGCGCTCGCCGAATCCATGCTGAACACGCCGGCGACCTACGCGATTTACCTGGCGGGGCTGGTTTTCAAGTGGCTGAAGGCACTGGGCGGCCTGCCCGAGATCGAGCGCCGCAACATCGCCAAGGCGAAGCTGCTGTACGACTACCTCGACCAGGGCGGGTTCTATGGCAACGCGGTGGCGCCCGGCGACCGCTCGCGAATGAACGTGCCGTTCACGCTGGCGGATGCGAAGCTGGACGAGGCCTTCCTCAAGGGAGCGGAGTCGCGCGGCATGGTGCAGCTGAAGGGCCACCGCTCGGTGGGCGGGATGCGGGCCTCGATCTACAACGCCATGCCCATCGAGGGCGTGCGTGCGCTGGTGGACTACATGAAGGAATTCGAGAAACAGCATGGTTAAGGCGGCGCGCAAGCTCGAGGTGCTGGTGCTGAACCCGATCGCGCAGGTGGGCCTGAAGCGCCTGCCCGCGGAGCGATTCAGCGTGGTGAAGGAAGCAAAGTCGCCGGACGTGATCCTGGTGCGCTCGGCCGACATGCACGGCATGGCGTTCGACGCCAACCTCAAGGCGGTGGCGCGCGCCGGCGCCGGCACCAACAACATCCCGATTCCCGCGCTCTCGAAGCTGGGGGTGCCGGTGTTCAACGCCCCCGGCGCCAATGCCAACGCGGTGAAGGAACTGGTGGTGGCGGGCATGCTGATGGCGGCGCGCAACCTTGCGCCGGCGCTGGCGTTCGTCAACGGCCTGGACAAGGACGCAAGGGACCTGGAGAAGCAGGTCGAGGGCGGCAAGAAGGCCTATGCCGGGGTCGAGTTGCCCGGCCACACGCTGGGCGTGATCGGGCTTGGCAAGATCGGCAGCCTGGTGGCCGACGCCGCGATCCGCCTGGGCATGAACGTGCTCGGCTACGACCCGGAGATCACCGTCGAGGCGGCCTGGAGCCTGCCCTCGCAGGTGCGCAAGGCGCACTCGGTGGACGAGCTGCTGCGCGCGAGCGACTTCGTCAGCCTGCATGTGCCGCTGGTGGAGAGAACGCGCCACCTGGTCAACGCGAAGAACCTGAAGCACATGAAGGCGGGCGCGGTGCTGCTGAATTTCTCGCGCGACGGCGTGGTCGACGACGAGGCGGCGTTGAAGAGCCTGGCGGCGAAGCACCTGCGCTGCTACGTCACCGACTTCCCTTCCGCCGAGTTGATCGGGCAACCGGGCGTGGTGGCGCTGCCGCACCTGGGCGCCTCCACCGCCGAGGCCGAGGACAACTGCGCGGTCATGGTCGCCGACCAGGTGAGCGAGTACATTGCCCACGGCACCATGGAGAACGCGGTCAACTTCCCCAACGCGCAGATGCCGCGCGAGTCGCCCTGGCGCCTCGCGATCGCCAACGCCAACGTGCCCAACATGCTGGCCAGCATCTCCACCGCGATGGGGCGGCGCAAGATCAATATCCACAACATGCTCAACAAGTCGAAGGGGGACATGGCCTACACGCTGGTGGACGTGGACAGCCCCGTGCCGGAGGACGCGCTGGAGGACCTGCGCGCCATCAAGGGCGTGCTCGCGGTGCGCTACCTGCCGGCGGAAGCGTGAGCCGGAAGGCCAGGGGCCGCGGGGGCGAGGCGGATATCGCCGCGCTGCGCGCCGAAATCGACGCGCTCGATGATCGCCTGCTCGAGTCGATCAACCGGCGCGCGGCGCTGGCGCGGCGCATTGGCGAGCTGAAGGCGGGCGCACCCGCCTACCGGCCCGAGCGCGAGGCGGCGATCCTGCGCCGCATGGCGGCGGCGAACAAGGGGCCCCTGGCCTCCGGGCGCATCGCCGGCGTGTTCCGCGAGGTCATCTCCGCCTGCCGCGCGCTGGAGCAGGCGGTCCGCGTCGCCTACCTCGGGCCGGCGGGCACCTTCAGCGAGATGGCGGCCCTGAAGCAGTTCGGCCATGCCGTCGAGACCCGCCCCTTCGCCTCCTTCGACGAGGTGTTCCGCGCCGCGGAAACCGGCGAGGCCGATTTCGCGGTGGTGCCTGTGGAGAATTCGACCGAGGGCGCGGTCGGCCGCAGCCTCGACCTGCTGCTGCAGACGCCGCTGCGCATCTGCGGAGAGATCCGCCTGCGGGTGCACCAGAACCTGATGCGCAGATCGGCCGGGACCAAGGGCGTGATGCGCGTCTACTCGCACGCACAATCGCTCGGCCAGTGCCAGCGCTGGCTGGCGCAACACCTGCCCGAAGCCGAGCGCGTGCCGGTATCGAGCAATGCCGAGGCGGCGCGTCGCGCCGCGAAGGAGGCGGCGGCATGCGCGATCGGCCCGGAGATTGCCGCCGCTCGCTACGGCCTGAAGCTGCTCGCCGCGAACATTGAGGACGAGCCCAACAACGTCACGCGCTTCCTGGCGCTGGGCGCGATCGACCCCGGCCCCACCGGGCGCGACGCCACCTCGATCGTGATGTCCGCGCCGAACCAGCCTGGCGCGGTGCATGCGTTGCTCAGCCCGGTCGCGAAACACGGCGTCAGCATGTCGCGCCTCGAATCCCGGCCGACGCGCGTCGGGCAGTGGGAGTACTACTTCTACGCCGACCTGATCGGCCATCGCACCGATGCGCCGGTGGCCGCCGCCCTGGCCGAGCTGGAGAAGCTCGCGCCCTTCCTGAAGGTCCTGGGTTCGTACCCGGTGGCCGACTGACGACAGTCTGAGGACATCGACCAAGATGAAAATGGATCCCTGCGAGCTGTCCCCGTCCTACATCCGCTCCATCGCGCCGTACCAGCCGGGCAAGCCGATCTCGGAGCTGGCGCGCGAGATGGGCCTGAAGGAGGAGAGCATCGTAAAGCTCGCCTCCAACGAGAATCCGCGCGGCATCGGCCCGCGCACGCGCGCCGCCCTGGAGGCCGCGCTTGCCGACGTGGCACGATACCCGGACGGCAACGGCCACGACCTGAAGCTCGCCCTGTCCAAGCGCTATGGCGTGGAGATGGGCTCGATCGTGATCGGCAACGGCTCGAACGACGTACTGGAGCTGGTGTCGCTCGCCTTCCTCGGCCAGGGCCGCTCGGCGGTCTACTCGCAGCACTGCTTCGCGGTCTACCCGCTGGCGACGCAGGCGCGCGGCGCGCGCGGCATCCAGGTGCCGGCGAAGAACTGGGGCCACGACCTCGCGGCCATGGCCGCTGCGGTGGACGCGGAGACCAGCGTGCTGTGGATCGCGAACCCGAACAACCCCACCGGCACCATCGTGCGCCCGGACGAGCTGGAGGCGTTCCTGCGCAAGGTCCCGGAGCATGTCATCGTGGTGGTGGACGAGGCCTACAACGAGTACCTGTCGCCCGACCTGAAGTCCGAGACGGTGAAGTGGCTGAAGCGCCATCCGAACCTGATTGTGTCGCGCACCTTTTCCAAGGCCTACGGCCTGGCCGGACTGCGCGTCGGCTACGCCTTCGCGCATCCGTCCGTGGCCGACGTGCTGAACCGCGTGCGCCAGCCGTTCAACGTCAACAGCCTGGCCCTGGCCGCCGCCGCCGCCGCGCTGGACGACATGGAGTTCGTCGCCCGCAGCTATGCCGAGAACCTCTCCGGCCTGCGCCAGATAGAGGAGGGCGCGCGTGGCCTCGGCCTGGAGTGGATTCCCTCCCACGGCAACTTCATCACCTTGCGCGTCGGCAAGGCCAACGACACCTACCGGCGCCTGCTCAAGCGCGGCGTCATCGTCCGGCCGGTGGGCGGCGGTTACCAGTTGCCCGAGCACTTGCGCATCACTGTCGGCACGCCCGAGGAAAACGAGCGCTTCCTGGTCGCGCTGGCGGCCAGCCTGAAGGACTGATGCAGTCCGGGGGCGAATCGACGCTGCGCTTCGAGCGAGTCGCGATCGTCGGCGTCGGCCTGATCGGCGGCTCCTTCGCGCTGGCCCTGAAGGCGGCCGGGCTCTGTGGGCACGTGATCGGCGTGGGCCGCGGCGCCGCCAACCTCGAATCCGCGCGCCGGCTGGGCTTGGTCGATTCCATTGCCACGGATCCGGCACAGGCCGCCGGCTGCGACCTCGTCCTGGTCGCCACGCCGGTGGCGCAGTTCGAGCGCGTGCTCGCGGCGCTCGCGCCGGGCCTGCGCGCCGGCGCGCTGGTGACCGACGGCGGCAGCACCAAGCGCGATGTGGTCGCCGCGGCGCGCAAGGCGCTGGGAAACAAGGTCGCTCAGTTCGTCCCAGGGCATCCGATCGCCGGCGCCGAGAACAGCGGCGCGGCGGCGGCGAAGGCGGACCTGTTCCGCGACCGGCGCGTCATCCTCACGCCGCTGGCGGAGAACGCGCCGGCCGATGTGGCGCGGGTCGAGGCCGCGTGGCAGGCCTGCGGCGCGCGCGTGCACCGCATGGACCCGGAGACGCACGACGAGGTGCTCGCGGCGGTGAGCCACCTGCCGCATCTGCTGGCGTATGCGCTGGTGAAGGAGTTCGCCGACCGGGGCAACGCAGCGCAGCTGTTCAACAATTCCGCCGGCGGCCTGCGCGACTTCACGCGCCTCGCTTCCAGCCATCCGGAGATGTGGCGCGACATCTGCGTCGCCAACCGCGACAAGCTGGCCGCCGAGCTGGGCGCCTTCGAGGCGCGGTTGCGCGCGATACGGCCGGCGCTGGAGGCGGGCGACGGCGCGGCGCTGGAGAGGCTGTTCGCCGATGCGCGCGGTGTGCGGGAAAAATGGCTGCAGGGCGGCTTCGAATGAAGGCGTGCCCGTGAAATCCCTGGTGGTCGGGCCGTATCGGCGCGCGGCCGGCGCCCTGGGGTTGCCGGGCTCGAAGAGCATCTCCAACCGCGTGCTGCTGCTCGCGGCGCTCGCGAAGGGCAAGACCATTGTGCGCGGGCTGCTCGATGCCGACGACACCCGGGTCATGGTCGAGGCGCTGCAGAAGCTCGGCATCATGGTGGACAACCGCGACCTGGCGCGCGTGGTTGTGCCCGGCAAGGGTGGCCGGCTTAGCAAGCGCAAGGACCTGTTCCTGGGCAACGCCGGCACCGCGTTCCGGCCGCTGACCGCGGTGCTCGCGTTCTCGGCCGGCAGGTACCGTCTGATGGGCGTGCCGCGCATGCACGAGCGCCCGATCGGCGACCTGGTCGAGGCTTTGCGCGCCGCAGGCGCGAAGATCGGGTACCTCGGCAGCGAGGGCTTCCCACCGCTCCTGATCGAGCCGGCGAAGATCGATGCTTCGAAGCCGATCCGCATTCGCGGCGACATTTCGTCCCAGTACCTGAGCGCGCTGCTGATGGCGATGCCGCTGGCGGTGAGGTCCGGGGAGGTCGGCGTGATCGAGGTCGAGGGCGAGCTGATCTCCAAGCCCTACGTCGAGATCACCATCAACCTGATGCGCAAATTCGGCATCGATGTCGGCCGGCAGGGCTGGAAGCGCTTCGAACTGTCGAACGCGAAATACCGCAGTCCGGGCGAAATCCTCGTCGAGGGCGACGCTTCCTCGGCCTCCTATTTCCTTGCCGCAGGCGCCATTGCGGGCGGTCCGGTGCGCGTCCGCGGCGTGGGCCGCGGCAGCATCCAGGGCGACGTGCGCTTCGTCGAGGTGCTGGAGAAGATGGGCGCGAGGGTCGCTTTGGGCGAGGATTGGATCGAGGTCAGCGGAGGTGGACGACTTCGTGCCTTCGACCTGGACCTGAACCATATTCCCGATGCGGCGATGACCGCTGCGGTCGCGGCCCTGTTCGCCGACGGCCCCTGCGCAATCCGCAATATCGCCAGCTGGCGCGTCAAGGAAACCGACCGCATCGCGGCAATGGCGACCGAGCTGCGCAAGCTTGGCGCCAAGGTCGAGGAAGGCGCTGACTACCTGAAGGTCGTTCCCGGCACGCTGAAGGCCGGGGCCGCGATCGACACCTATGACGACCACCGCATGGCGATGTGCTTTTCGCTCGCGGCGCTGGGCGGGATGGCGGTGACCATCAACGACCCGGACTGCGTCGGCAAGACCTTCCCCGATTACTTCGAGCGGCTGGCCTCGATCGCGTCATGACCGCGCCGGCCGTCCATCCCGTTGTGCCGGTCATCGCCATCGACGGGCCTTCGGCCTCCGGCAAAGGCACCGTCGCCAGCCTGGTCGCCTTGGCACTGGGTTTTCACTACCTCGAAAGCGGCGCGCTCTACCGCCTGGTCGCCTATGTTGGCGGGACGAATCCGGCGCAGGATGCGGCGGAACTGGATGCGCAGTTCCGGAGCGGGAAGATTTTTCTTTCAGGACAGGATGTTACAGATTCCATACGGGCAGAGGCAGTCGGCGTCCGGGCCTCCGAAGTGGCGAAAATCCCCGAGGTCCGGGCTGCGCTGCTGGCGCGGCAACGCGCGTTTCGACAGCCTCCCGGCCTGGTTGCCGACGGACGCGACATGGGCACGGTGGTGTTCCCGGACGCAGCCCTGAAAGTGTTCCTGACGGCCAGTGTCGGCGTTCGCGCCCAGCGCAGGCATAAGCAGTTGATAGACAAAGGAATCCATGCTAATCTCGCGGCCCTTTCCCGTGATTTGGAAGAGCGGGATGCGCGGGACGCCGCCAGAGCGGTGGCGCCGCTCAGGCCTGCGGAGGGCGCCGCTTTGCTCGATTCATCGGCGCTCACAATCGACGAGGTCGTCGATAAGGTGCTGATGCTGTTCAGGAAAAGTAATGGAGGGGCGGCCTAGCGGCCGTCCCATTTTGCAACCCAACCCGCGGTGCTGATCGCAAGCCCGTGGTTTAGAACGAATTTCATAAGGTTTTCCAAAACTTCCTCATGGCCGCTGTTTCCCCCGTCGCACAGAAATCCGCTTCCCCGCAAGTCGCCTCCGACTCGTTCGCCGCCCTCTTCGAAGAAAGCCTGACGCGCAAAGAAATGCGCATCGGCGAGGTCATCACCGCCGAAGTCGTGCGCGTGGACCAGAACTTCGTCGTGGTGAACGCTGGGCTTAAGTCCGAGAGCATCATCCCGCTGGAGGAGTTCCGCGACGACGCCGGCGCGCTAAACGTCAACCCGGGCGATTTCGTCAGCGTTTCGATCGAGGCGCTGGAAAACGGCTACGGCGAGACCATGCTGTCGCGCGAAAAGGCCAAGCGCCTCGCCGCGTGGATGGAACTGGAGAAGGCGCTGGAGACGGGCGAGAAGGTGCAGGGCGTGATCACCGGCAAGGTGAAGGGCGGCCTCACCGTCATGGCCAAGAGCATCCGCGCCTTCCTGCCGGGCTCGCTGGTGGACCTGCGCCCGGTGAAGGACACCACGCCATACGAAGGCAAGACCATGGAGTTCAAGGTCATCAAGCTCGACCGCAAGCGCAACAACGTGGTCGTGTCGCGCCGCGCCGTACTCGAGGAAACCGCGGGCGCCGAGCGCGAGCAGCTGCTGTCGACCCTCGCCGAGGGCGCGGTGGTCAAGGGCATCGTCAAGAACATCACCGACTACGGCGCGTTCGTGGACCTGGGCGGCATCGACGGCCTGCTGCACATCACCGACCTGGCCTGGCGCCGGGTGAAGCACCCGACCGAGGTGGTCAACGTCGGCGACGAGGTCACCGCCAAGGTGCTCAAGTTCGACGCCGAGAAGAACCGTGTATCCCTCGGCCTGAAGCAACTGGGCGAGGATCCCTGGGTCGGCATTTCCCGCCGCTATCCGCAGGGCACCCGTCTCTTCGGCAAGGTCACCAACCTCACCGACTACGGCGCCTTCGTCGAGGTCGAGGCCGGCATCGAGGGACTGGTGCACGTCTCCGAGATGGACTGGACCAACAAGAACGTGCACCCCTCCAAGGTGGTGCAGGTGGGTGACGAGGTCGAGGTGATGATCCTCGAGATCGACGAGGATCGCCGCCGGATTTCGCTTGGCATGAAACAGTGCATGCCGAATCCCTGGGAGGATTTCGCGCGTGAATTCAAGAAAGGCGACCGCGTCAAGGGACAGATCAAGTCCATCACCGACTTTGGCGTCTTCGTCGGCCTGGCCGGGGGCATCGACGGCCTGGTGCACCTGTCGGACCTGTCCTGGAGCGAGGCCGGCGAGGAGGCCGTCAAGCGCTTCAAGAAGGGCGACGAGGTCGAGACCGTGGTGCTGGCGATCGACGTCGAGCGCGAGCGGATCTCCCTGGGCATCAAGCAGCTCGAGGGCGACCCCTTCACCAACTTCATCGCCGGCCACGAGAAGAACACCATCATCACCGGCCAGGTGAAGTCGGTGGACGCCAAGGGCGCGGTAGTTTCCATCACCCCGGAGACCGAGGGCTACCTGCGCGCCTCGGAGTTCTCGCGCGACCGCATCGAGGACCTGCGCACGGCGCTGAAGGAAGGCGACAGCGTGACCGCGATGATCATCAACGTCGATCGCAAGAACCGCTCGATCAACCTGTCGGTGAAGGCGAAGGACGCCGCGGATGAGACCGACGCCATGAAGCAGCTGCGCACCGAGAACGCCGCCAGCGCCGCTGGCAGCACCAACCTCGGCGCCCTGCTGCGCGCGAAGCTCGACAAGAGCGGCAATCCGCAGCAGTAGCGCGCACGGTCTCCAGGCTCGAGGAGAGGGGTCAGATGACCAAGTCCGAACTGATCGCGCGGCTGGCGCAGCGCTACCCGCAGCTGGTGGCGAAGGACGCGGAGTACGCGGTGAAGATGATCCTCGACGCGATGACGCACGCGCTGCTCGAGGGCAATCGCATCGAGATTCGCGGCTTTGGCAGCTTCGGCCTGAACTACCGGCCGCCGCGCACCGGGCGCAACCCGAAGTCCGGCGAGAAGGTGCAGGTACCGGAGAAATACGTGCCGCACTTCAAGGCCGGCAAGGAGCTGCGCGAGCGGGTCGACAGCATGGACCCGGACGCGACCATGGTCATGCCGCCGCGGCCGCGGCAGGCCGCCACCTGACGCGCTAGCGGTGCGCGGCCGGGAGCCTGCCGGGCGCGCCGCAACCGGGATCCAGCGTCATGCGCATCCTCACCTGGGCGATCAGGCTGGCGCTGTTCATCCTGCTGCTCGCGTTCGCGGCCAAGAACACCGATCCGGTCACGCTGCGGTTCTTCTTCGACAGCGCCTGGCAGGCGCCGCTGGTGACGCTTCTGCTGGCGTTCTTCGTCGCCGGTGCGCTGCTGGGCCTGATGGCGGCGGTCGCGCTGCTGCTCCGCCAGCGCCGCGAGCTGCAGCGCCTGCGGCGGGACTCGGGGCTCGAGGCGTCGCCGCGCGGAGGGCGCGACCCGGCGCGCGCCGATGCCGCGGCACCGAACCCGCCCAGTCCGGCCGAGGGCTAGGAAAAGGGCGCCGCGCAGTGGAATTCGAACTCTGGTGGCTGAGCGGGATCCCGATCTTCTTCGCGCTGGGCTGGCTCGCGGCGCGCGTGGACATCAAGCACCTGGTGCGAGATTCCCGTGCGTTGCCGAACTCCTATTTCCGCGGCCTCAACTTCCTGCTCAATGAACAGCCCGACAAGGCGATCGAGGCTTTCATCGAGGTGGTCAAGGTCGACCCTGAAACGGTGGAGCTGCACTTCGCGCTGGGCAGCCTGTTCCGCCGCCGCGGCGAGTATGACCGCGCCATCCGCATGCACCAGCACCTGCTGGACCGCGCCGACCTCGGGCCCGAGCAGCGCGCCGCGGCGCTGTTCGAGCTGGGGCAGGACTACCACAAGGAGGGGATCCTGGATCGAGCCGAGGAGGTGTTCCAGAAGCTTTCGGAGGGCGCGGCGGGCGCGAACGTCTCCGAGTCCCGGCGTTTCCTGCTGGAGATCTTCCAGCAGGAGAAGGAGTGGGACAAGGCCGTCGCCATGGCGCGGCGGCTGGAGACCGAGACCGGCACTTCGCGCGCGCGCGAGGTTTCGCATTTCCTGTGCGAGCTCGCGGCGACCGATGCCACGCATTCGCGCCCGGACGCGGCGCGCGCGCGGCTGGAGGCCGCGCTGGAGGCCAACCGCAAGTCGGTGCGCGCCAGCATCCTGCTGGGCGACCTTGAGCGCGCGGCCGGCAACCTCGAGGCCGCGATCGGCAGCTGGAAGCGCGTCGAGCAGCAGCACCCGGCTTACCTTGCGCTGGTGGCGCAGCGACTGCTGGAGGCGCACCGCGACGCCGGGCGCCTGGAGGAGGGATTGACGCTGCTTACCGGCTACCTGGAGCGCTATCCGTCGCTCGACCTGCTCGACTCTGTGTTCCGCACCACGCTCGAGGCCCGCGGCGCGGAGGCGGCCTACAAGCTGGTGCGCGACGAACTGCGGCGCAACCCGACCCTGCTGGGCCTTGACAGGCTGCTGGAGGCACAGATCGTCGCCGCCGCCAGCCCGGACCGCCGGCGCGACCTCGAGCTGGTGCGCAACCTGGTTCACAGCCACACCCAGCGCCTGGCTCGCTACCGCTGCGAGAGTTGCGGTTTCAAGGCGCGCCAGTTCCACTGGCTATGCCCGGGCTGCGGCGCCTGGGAAAGCTATCCGCCGCGGCGCACGGAGGAATTCGACCTTTCACCATGAGCAACAGCGCATGAACATCAGTCTCATCGGCACCGGCTATGTCGGCCTGGTCACGGGGGCGTGCCTGGCGGACATGGGCAACCACGTCTTTTGCCTGGATGTGGACGCTGCGAAAGTGGCGGCGCTCAACGCCGGCCGGATTCCCATCTACGAGCCGGGCCTGGAGCCGGTGGTGCGGCGCAACAGGGAAGCAGGGCGGCTCGCCTTTTCCACTGATGTCGCTGCAAGTGTCGCGCACGGCGAGCTGCAGTTGATCGCGGTCGGCACTCCGCCGGGCGAGGACGGCTCGGCGGACCTGCAGTATGTGCTCGCGGCGGCGCGCGAGGTCGGCCGCCACATGGACGGCTACCGCGTCATCGTCAACAAGTCCACGGTGCCGGTGGGCACGGCCGACAAGGTCCGCGCCGCGGTGGAGGATGAACTTCGCCGTCGCGGCAAGGCGCTGGCGTTCAGCGTCGTGTCCAACCCCGAGTTCCTGAAGGAAGGCGCGGCGGTGGAGGACTTCATGCGCCCGGATCGCATCATCGTCGGTTCCGAGGACGAGCGCGCCACCGCGCTGCTGCGCGAGCTGTACGCGCCATTCCAGCGCAACCATGAGCGACTGATGGTGATGGGCGTGCGCTCGGCAGAACTCGCCAAGTACGCCGCCAATGCCATGCTCGCGACCCGGATCTCGTTCATGAACGAGCTCGCCAACGTCGCCGAGGCGCTGGGCGCGGACATCGAGGAGGTGCGCAAGGGCATCGGCTCCGATCCGCGCATCGGCACCCATTTCCTTTACGCCGGTGCCGGCTTCGGCGGCTCGTGCTTCCCCAAGGACGTGCAGGCGCTGCAGCGCACCGCGGAGGACGCGGGCAGGCCGCTGGGCGTGCTGGCGGCGGTGGGACGGGCCAACGAGGCGCAGAAGCACGTCCTCGGGGCCAAGATCCGCGGGCGCTTCGGCGACGACCTGCGCGGAAAGACCATCGCAGTGTGGGGATTGGCGTTCAAACCGAACACCGACGACATGCGCGAAGCCCCCAGCCTGACGCTGGTGGCGGACCTCCTCGCCGCTGGCGCGAAGGTACGCGCCTACGACCCGGTGGCGAAGCCGGCGCTGGATGGCGTGGCCTTCGCGGACTCGGCGCAGGACGCGCTGCGCGGCTGCGATGCGCTGGCCATCGTCACCGAGTGGGCGGAGTTCCGCTCGCCCGACTTCACCGCGGTCAGGCAGGCGCTGAAGACGCCGGCGATTTTCGATGGCCGGAATCTGTACGATCCGGCGACCATGCGCTCGCTCGGATTCGAGTATTTCCCGATTGGAAGACGGACTTGAAGGCGCCTGACACCAGGAAGGCGCGGGTGCTGGTGGTGGGCGACGTCATGCTCGATCGCTACTGGTTCGGCGATGTCGCCCGCATCTCTCCGGAGGCGCCCGTTCCGGTGGTGCGTTTCCGCAAACAGGAAGAACGCCTGGGCGGCGCGGCCAACGTGGCGAACAACTGCGCCAGTCTCGGGGCACGCACGCAGCTGCTGTCGGTGACCGGGGCAGACGAGCCCGGCGACCGGATCGCCCAGCTGGTAGAGCAGGCGGGTATCAAGGCCAGCCTGCACCGGGACGCACGCATCCCCACGACCGTGAAGCTGCGCGTCCTGTCCAAGCAGCAGCTGCTGCGCATCGACTTCGAGACCGCGCCGACCAGCGAGGTGCTCGCCTCCAAGTTGGCCGACTTCAAGGCGGCGCTGCCCGCTTGCGACGTGGTGATCCTGTCGGACTACGGCAAGGGCGGCCTGACGCATATCTCGAAGATGATCGGTTTCGCCCGCGCGGCGGGCAAGCGCGTGCTGGTGGACCCGAAGGGCGATGATTGGTCGCGCTACAAGGGCGCGCAGGTCGTGACCCCGAACCGCAAGGAACTAGCCGACGTGGTGGGCGAATGGAAGACTGCAGCCGACCTGGAGCGCCGGGTACGGCGCCTGCGCAGGCAGTTGGGCCTGGAGGCGCTGCTGCTCACGCGCGGCCACGAGGGCATGTCGCTGTTCTCGGACAAGGCACCGGTGCACGTGCGCGCGGAGGCGCGCGAAGTGTTCGACGTCAGCGGCGCTGGCGACACCGTAATCGCTACACTCGGCACCATGCTGGGCGCCGGGGTGCGGCTGGAGCAGGCGATGCGCATCGCCAACCGCGCCGGCGGCATCAAGGTGGCGAAGCTCGGGACCGCGGTGGTCACCCGCCGGGAACTGTTCGGGAGATGAGCATGCTGCATGTCGTCACCGGCGCCGCCGGATTCATCGGGTCCCGGCTGGTCGCGGCGCTCAACCACGCCGGGGTCACGGACATCCTTGCCGTGGACGACCTGCAGGACGGGAGCAAGGTGCGCAACCTCGCCGCCGCGGAGATCGCGGATTACCTGGACAAGCGGGAGTTTCTCGCCCAGCTCGAGTCCGGCCGCCTGGACGGGTCCATCGAGGCGGTGCTGCACCAGGGCGCCTGCTCCGACACCATGGAGGCGGATGGCCGCTTCATGATGGAGAACAACTACGGCTACTCCAAGGCGCTGTTCGACTGGAGCCAGGAGGAGCAGGTGCCGTTCATCTACGCTTCGTCGGCCTCGGTCTATGGCGCCGGGCGCGAGTTCGGCGAGCAGCGAGAGAACGAGCGCCCGCTCAACGCCTACGCCTATTCCAAGTTCCTGTTCGACCAGTATGTGCGCCGGCGGCTGGCGGAGAAGTCGGCGCAGGTCGCGGGACTGCGCTATTTCAACGTCTACGGCCCCAACGAGCAGCACAAGGGCCGCATGGCCTCGGTCGCCTTCCATGCCTTTCATCAGTACCGCGCCGAGGAGAAGGTGAAGCTGTTCGTCGGCTCGGATGGTTTCTCCGACGGCGGCCAGCAGCGCGATTTCGTGCATGTGGACGACGCGGTCGCAGTGAACCTGTGGTTGCTGGAGAACCCGGACGTGTCCGGAATCTTCAACTGCGGCACCGGGCGCGCGCAGGCGTTCAACGACGTCGCCGCGGCGGTGATCAATACCGTGGAGGGCGCCGAGGCGATGCCCGAGGAACTGGCCGAGCGCGGCCTGATCGAGTACATCCCGTTCCCGGCCCAGCTGGTGGGGAAATACCAGAGCTACACCCAGGCCGACCTGGCGGCATTGCGCGAAACGGGCTGCCCCGTCGAATTCAGGTCGGTCGAGGAAGGCGTGTCTTCCTACGTGAGGGAGATGATGCGGGACGGCCCGGGCACATGAACCATACGCTCGAGGACTTCATCGGCAACACGCCGCTGGTGCGCCTGCAGCGTCTTCCGGGCGCGGACAACGCGAATCGCGGCAATGTCATCCTCGCCAAGCTGGAGGGCGACAATCCGGCCGGCTCGGTCAAGGACCGCCCGGCCATGTCCATGATCCGGCGCGCGCTGGAGCGGGGCGCCATCAAGCCGGGCGACGTGCTCATCGAGCCCACCTCCGGCAATACCGGAATCGGCCTGGCCATGGCGGCGGCGATCCGCGGCCTGCGCATGATCCTGATCATGCCCGAGCATTTGTCCATCGAGCGGCGCCAGACCATGCGCGCCTACGGCGCCGAGATCATCCTGACGCCGCAGAAGGGCGGCATGGAGGGCGCGCGCGACCTCGCGGAGAGGATGGTGCGCGAGGGCAAGGGCATCATGCTCGACCAGTTCGCGAACCCGGACAACCCGCTCGCCCACTACGAGACCACGGGCCCGGAGATCTGGCGCGACACCGGCGGGAAGATCACGCACTTCGTGTCCTCAATGGGGACAACCGGCACCATCATGGGCTGCTCGCGTTTCTTCAAGGAGAAGAACCCCGGGATCCAGGTCGTCGGCTGCCAACCCGAGGAGGGCGCGCAGATCCCGGGCATCCGCAAGTGGCCCGAGGCTTATCTGCCGAAAATCTACGACAAATCGCGCGTGGACCGGCTGGAGTACGTCAGCCAGGCGGATGCCGAGGACATGACGCGGCGCCTGGCCAGGGAAGAGGGCATCTTCGGCGGCATCTCCTCCGGCGGCGCCGCCGCGGTGGCGCTGCGCATCTCGAAGGAGCTGCGGAATGCGGTCATCGTCACCATCGTCTGCGACCGCGGCGACCGCTACCTCTCCACCGGCGTCTTCCCCGATTGAATCCGGCAAAAACAGGGACAGTCCACGTTTTCCGGTGCCATTGGCGCGGGAAAACGTGGACTGTCCCTGATTTCCGATGACGCCAGTTCTTGCCTTTGACATCGAAACCGTCCCGGACGTCGCCGGGATCCGGCGCCTGCATGGGCTGCCCGCGGACCTGCCGGACGCCGAGGTCGCCGAGGTCGCGTTCCAGAAGCGGCGCGTCCAGAGCGGCAGCGACTTCCTGCCGCCGCAGCTGCAGCGCGTGGTGGTCATTTCCTGCGTGTTGCGGGACGCGGACGGCATCAAGGTCTTTTCCCTTGGCGAGCCCGACTCCACCGAGCGCGAGGCCATCCAGCGCTTCCAGGACGGCCTGGAAAAGTACGTGCCGCAGCTGGTGTCCTGGAACGGCGGCGGCTTCGACCTGCCGGTACTCAACTACCGCGGCCTGATCCACGGCGTGGCGGCGGCCAAGTTCTGGGACCAGGGGGAGGACGACCGCGACTTCAAGTGGAACAACTACGTCTCGCGCTACCACGGGCGGCACACCGACCTGATGGACGTGCTGGCGATGTACCAGCCGCGCAACAACGCACCACTGGACGACGTTGCGCAACTGTCCGGGCTGCCGGGCAAGATCGGCATCGGCGGCGCGAAGGTCTGGGAGGCCTATCTCGCCGGCAAGGTGGCGGAGATCCGCAGCTACTGCGAGGCCGACACCGCCAACACCTACCTGCTGTGGCTGCGCTTCCAGCTCTTGCGCGGCGCGCTGACCGAGGCACAGCACAAGAAGGAGTGCGAGGTTCTTCGCGAAGCGCTGGAGAGGTTGAAGGCGCCGCACTGGAAGGAGTTCCTGTCGCTTTGGAACGCCTGACGATCCAAGCCCTGGACGCCGAGGGTCGCGGCGTCGCGCGCAACGCCCAGGGCAAGGTCGTCTTCGTCGAGGGTGCGCTGGGCGGCGAGGTCGTCGAGGCGCAGCAGCTGCGCGACAAGCGCAAGTTCGACCTCGCGCGCGCCACCCGGATCCTCGAGCCCTCCTTCGGCCGGCGCGAGCCGCGCTGCCCGCATTTCGGCCGCTGCGGCGGCTGCGCCACCCAGCATGCCGACGCGCGAACCCAGATGGCCGCCAAGCAGCGCGGGCTGGAGGACTGCCTTGCGCGCATCGGCAAGGTCAGACCCGAGAGCCTGCTGCCCATCGTCTACGGCGAGGAATGGGGCTACCGGCGCCGGGCGCGCTTCTCGGCGCGCTACGTCGAAAGCAAAGGCGGCGCGATGGTGGGCTTCCGCGAGCGGCGCTCCACCTTCGTCGCCGACATGAAAGGCTGCGAGGTGCTGCCGCCGGGAATTTCGGCGCTGATCGTGCCACTGCGCGACCTGGTCGCCGCCCTGAGCGTCCGCGAGCGCCTGCCGCAGATCGAGGTGGCGGCCGGAGAGGGCGGCACGGTGCTGCTGTTCCGCCACCTGGAGCCGCTGAACGCCGATGACAAGGTGCTGTTGCGCGAATTTGCCGAGCGGCACCGGATCAACGCCTGGCTTCAGCCCGAAGGGCAGGACAGTTCCAAGCCCTTCTGGCCGGAGGCACACGAGGCGCTCTACTACGAGTTGCCGGAATTCGGCCTGCGCGTTTCGTTCCTGCCCTCGGACTTCACGCAGGTGAACTTCGGCGTCAATCGCGTTCTGGTGTCGCGCGCCCTGCGCCTGCTGGACCCGCGGCCGGGAGAGCGAATCGCCGACCTGTTCTGCGGCTTGGGCAACTTCACCCTGCCGATCGCGGTGCGCGGCGCCGAGGTGATCGGCTTCGAGGCGAGCCGCCCGCTCATCGAGCGCGCACGGCAGAACGCGTTGGCCAACAAGGTGGTCGCGCAGTTCGAGGTGGCCGACCTGTTCAGGCCCGACATCGGTCATTTCGGGCGCTTCGACAAATTCCTGATCGACCCGCCGCGCGAAGGCGCGGCCGGCGTGGTGCACGGCCTGCCCGACGAATGGCCGCGCCGGATCGTCTACGTCTCCTGCGACCCCGCGACGCTGGCGCGCGACGCGGACACGCTGGTGAATGGCAAGGGCTTCCGGCTGGTGTCAGCGGGGGTGGTGAACATGTTCCCGCACACCGCGCACGTGGAGTCCATCGCGCTATTCGAGCGGGGCTAGCCAGCCGCCGCAAAAGAAAAGGGCGCCTCGCGGCGCCCTTCTTCTGCTGTACGGCGGGGGAGCGTCAGTCTTTCTCGCCTCCCAGCGCCATCAGCAGCTGCAGCAGGTTGGCGAAGATGTTGAACAGGCTCATGTACACGCCCGTGGTCGCCATGAGGTAGTTGGTCTCGCCGCCGGTCACGATGCGCGACAGGTCGTGCAGCAGGAACAGCGAGAACACCAGGATCACGGCGCTGGAGATCGCCAGCGACAGCGCCGGGACCTGCAGGAACATGTTCGCGACCATCGCCACCAGCAGCACGATCATGCCCACGAACAGGAACTTGCCCATGAAGCTGAAGTCGCGCTTCGTGGTGACCGCTACAGCGGCCATGCCCATGAACACCGCGCCGGTGCCGAAGGCGGCGTAGCCCACCAGCTGCATGCCGTTCTTCATCGCCAGGGCGTAGTTCAGCAGCGGTCCGAGGAACCAGCCCAGCAGGGCGGTCATCAGCAGCAGCAGGCCGATGCCGACCACGCTGTCGCGGAAGCGGGCGATGCCGAACTGCAGGCCGATCACGGCGCCCAGCATGATGAAGAAGCTGAGGATGGGCGAGCCGGAGATGACGGACGCCGTGGCCATGCCGAGGTATGCGCCGGCCACCGTCGGCACCATGGTGAGGGCAAGCAGGATGTAGGTGTTGCGCAGGACTCGCTGCGCTTCGGGCGCGAGCGTGTGGCCGGCAACCTGGCCGGGCGCGGTGCCAAAGTAACTGTCATTCGAACGGACGGGTTCCATCGTGTTCCTCGTAGTGGAGCGTATGTCCATAAGACTACCAAAAAGGCGTGAAGTTTCGATTACGCAAAAACCCTTACGACTGAGGGTATTACAATGCGGGCGCGACCTCTGGAATTCAACCTGGAAGGGTGGCAGAGCGGTCGAATGCACCGGTCTTGAAAACCGGAAGGGCCTAACCGCCCTCGTGGGTTCGAATCCCACCCCTTCCGCCCATGCCTGAGCTAACGATCTGAAGGTAAAGGGTTTTGCCGGATCCGGCTCAGAGCTCGCAGCCGGCCGCGTGGCCATCCGCGGTTGCGGCGAGCATGTCCCGGGGCGACAGGCAGTCGCCCACCTTCCGGACCTCGATCCCGGCGGCCGCGAGGGGTGCCGCGAGCGCATCGTTACGGGCCCGAGGCGTCGAATAGGCGAGGAGGGTGACGCCGGGCAGGGTGATGGTGTCGCCGGTGTACACATGGCGCACGGTGAGTTCTCCGGATTCGAAGGCTTCGTCCCAGCAAGGTTCCGAGAGCCGTAGCGACTCCACGCCCGCGTGCGCGAGCCGGCGCAGCAGGTTCTGGCGCGTCACCAGCGACGCTTCTTCCACCAGCGCATCCCTGGGCGTGACGAGTACCACGCACTCGAAACGCTCGCGCAGGCGTAGCGCCGCGGCGTAGGTGCCCTCGGTCTGGTCCATGTCGTAGATCACGGCCGTGCCCGGCTGGCGTGCGCGGATGCCGGCGAGGCCCGCCACGGCGGCGCGCAGGTCCGGCACCAGCCCTTCGGCGGCCACCTCCGGGGGCAGCCACATCGGCGGCGACATGGTGGCGCCAGTCGCGAGCACCACCACGTCGGGCCGCAGGGTGTCGATGTCGCTGAAACCGGCCTCGAAGCCGAACTCGAATCGCACGCCTGCGCGCAGTGCCGCGCCGGTTTGATAGTCATACACGCTGCTCACTTCCTCGCCGCCCGGCAGCTGCGCGCGCAGGCGCGCCTTTCCGCCAGGCTGGGCGCCCGCGGAGAACACGGTGACGTCGTGGCCGCGAGCCGCGGCGATCCAGGCCGCCTCCATGCCGGCCATGCCGGCGCCCACCACGACGATGCGCCGGCGGTTCGTCGCGCGCGCGGGCCACCAGTCCACCTCGTCCGGTCGGGCCACACGCGGGTTGTTGACGCAGGAAAGCGGTTGCTGGCGCGTGATGATGGTGTCCCAGCAGGTGTTGCAGGAAATGCAGTAGCGGATGTCGTGCGCGCGACCGCTGGCCGCCTTGATTGGCCAGGCCGGGTCGGCGAGCAGCGGCCGGCCAAGCCCGATGAGTTCCGCTTCGCCGGTCGCCAGCAATGCCTCCGCTTCCGCCGGATCTGTGATCCGGCCCAGCGCCACCAGCGGCACGCCCGGGATCGCGGCGCGCAGCGTTTTCTGCAGCTCGCGATAGGGCATGCGCGGGCCGAAGCGGTCAGGCAGGTGCATGTCCAGCGTCTTGCCGTGGGTGCCCTGGCAGAAGCAGGCGTAGTCCACAGCACCGCCGCCGGCGACCAGCGGCGCGATGATCGCTGCTTCGGCGGGGCCGATGCTGTTCTCCAGGCCGTCGTCCCCGGGCAGCTTGACGCCGATGATGAAGCCAGTGCCGCAGCTCGCGCGCACCGCGGCGAGAATTTCCCGGACGATGCGCGTGCGCCCCTCCCAGTTGCCGCCGTATTCGTCTTCGCGGACATTCGAGCGCGGCGACATGAACTGGTGGAACAGGTGGCCGTGTCCCGCCGAGATCTCGACGCCGCTGAAGCCGCAGCGCTTCACGCGCTCCGCGCTCCGGGCGATGTCGTCGATGAAACGCCGGATCTCGTCGCCCGACATCGCGCGCGGCATGGTCCATGACAGGTCGTCCGGCAGCGCCGAGGGCGCCATTGCATTCAGGTGCCGCCCGGCGTGGTGCCGCGCGCGCCCCGGATCCTGGATCTGCGCCAGGAGCCGGCAATCGTGGCGCTCGACCGCCTCGGCGAGGCGTTTCAAGCCGTCCATCGCGTCGTCGCGCCAGGTGCGCGTCTTGTGCGGCACGTCCTGCATCGCCGACCAGGTGAAGGGTTCGGTGACGACCATGGCCGCGCCGCCGCGGGCGCGGTTCTCGTAGTACTGGATCTGGCCTGGCGTGGTGGCGGCGTTCGCGGCGCGCAGCGTCGTCATGGACGCGTGCACGATGCGATTGCGCAGGCGCCTGCCGGCGAGTTCGAACGGCGCCTCTAGAAGGAACGGCATCCGCGACGGCATTCGCGATGCCGGGCCGCCCGTCGTGGTCAATCCGGCTTCATGCCGGCCTTGCGCGCGACTTCACCCCAGCGGTGGTAGTTCGATTCGACCAGCGCCTGGGCTTCCTGCGGCGTGGAGCCGCCGGGCTTCACGCCCGCCTTGAGGAGCCGGTCGCGAACGTCCGGGCGCTTGAGCACCGTATTCAGGGCGCGGTTGAGCGTGGCGATGGCGCTGGCCGGTGTCCCCGCGGGCGCCTGCAGCACGTGCCAGCCGGTGACGTCCACGGCCAGGCCCTGCTCGATCAGCGTCGGCACGCCGGGCGCGGTGTCCTCGCGCTGCGTGCTGGTGACGCCGACCAGCTTGACGCGGCCGTCGGCGGCGTAGGGGACCGCGAGCGACAGCGGCGCCACGAAAGCCTCCACCTGGCCGGCGATGAGCGCCGTCATCGCCGGCGCCGAGCCCTTGAATGGCACGTGCAGCAGGTCGATGCCGGCGGACTGCTTCAATTGCTCCATCGCGACCTGCGACAGGCTGCCGTTGCCCCAGGAGCTGAAATTGAGCCTGCCCGGGTTCTGCTTGGCGTAGGCGATGAAGCCGGCGACGTTGCTGGCAGGGAACTTCGGCGCCAGCACCAGCGCGAAGGCGAAGGTGTCGACGATGCCGATGCTGGTGAAGTCCTTGATCGGGTGGTAGGGCAGCGTCTTGCGCAGCGCCGGGTTGAGGGCGTGCGTCTCGGTCACGGTCACGAACAGCGTGTAGCCATCGGGCGCCGCGCGCGCCACGAACTCGGCGCCGATGGCGCCATTGGCACCCGCCTTGTTGTCGATGATGACGCTCTGCTTGAGTTCATCGCCCATGGCCTGGCCGACGATGCGGTTGACGATGTCGACGTTGCCGCCGGGCGCGAAGCCGAGGACGATGCGCACCGGCTTGTCCGGGAATGCAAACGCCTGCGTCGCGAAGCCGGCGCAGGCGAGCAACGCGAGCGCGACAAGGTTCCTGGTTTTCATGATTCGTCTCCTCATTTGGACAGCAGCCTGCCGAAGCCTTCGATCTTCGCGCCCGATCCGGCGACGCGCAGCGCGTTCCACATGATGGCCGAGGCGCTGGAGATCACCGGCTTGCCCAGCGCGCGCTCCAGCTTGTCCAGCACGTCGATGGTGGGCATGCCGAGGCCGCTCATGAACGCGGCCTGCGCGGCTGCGGAATCCACCTGGCGCGCCAGCTGCTCCGCGCGCTCGGGCGTTTCCTCGTAGATGTTCTTCACGTTCGCCAGGTTGCCCCAGGAGGCGACCTCGACCCCGTTCGCCTCCAGGAACGCCTTGGCCTTCAGCGTCGCCTCGGCGCTGTAGGGGGTTCCCAGCGCGACACGCTTCGCGCCCAGGTGCGCCAGCGCTTTCAGCACGCTGCCGAAGGCGGTGATGAAGGGGATGCCGCTTGCCTTGGTGAGGCGCTCGACCAGCTTCGCCTCCCCATCCTTGCCCAGGGTATAGCTCGTGGCGGTATGTGCCATGACGATGACCGCGGGCTTGACCAGCGACATCAACTCGACGTTCTCGTCCAGGTGCGCGATCTGGCTGCGGTTGCGCTCCTCCTGGCCCTGGTGCGAGCCGGTGATGCCGCTCGCGGTCATGCGGTGGAAGTGCACGCTGACGCCGGCGGGGGCAAGGCGGATCATTTCGCCCTCCACGACCGGGTTGCCGGGAGGAACGAGGAAGCCGAGGCGGAGAGTCTTGGTCACAGGCGACCGATGGTCGATGGCGAGTCTGCGGAAGTCAATCGAATGCGGCGCGGGTTTCGTTATGCAGTCGCTTCCGAGACGGTGTTTCACGCGAACGGCCAAGCCACGGAATCGTCTGGGTTTTCGGCTAGAATCGCGGCCCTTACCCCCTATTCGCCATGGCCCTCATCGTCCAGAAGTTCGGCGGTACCTCGGTGGGCTCGATCGAGCGCATCAAGAACGTCGCCTGGCGCGTTGCCAAGTGGCAGGCGGCCGGCCACCGGATCGTCGTAGTGCCCTCTGCCATGTCCGGCGAGACCAACCGCCTGCTCGCGCTCGCCTCCGGGCTGCAGGAGCATCCGGATCCGCGCGAGCTGGACGTGGTCGCCGCCACCGGCGAGCAGGTCAGCGTCGGCCTGCTGGCGATGGCGCTGCTCGCGCTCGGCGTGCGCGCCCGCAGCTACACCGGCTGGCAGGTGAGGGTTCTGACCGATTCGGCTTTTTCCCGCGCGCGCATCCTGTCCATCGACGAGCTGCGCCTGCGCCAGGACCTGGAGAACGGCTGCGTCGCGGTCGTGGCCGGGTTCCAGGGCGTGGACGCCGAGGGCAACATCACCACGCTGGGCCGTGGCGGCTCGGACACCTCCGCGGTGGCGCTTGCCGCGGCGCTCGGGGCGGATGAGTGCCAGATCTATACCGATGTGGACGGCGTCTACACCACTGACCCGCGCATCGTGCCCGAAGCGCGGCGCCTGGCCACCATCAGCTTCGAGGAAATGCTCGAGATGGCGGGCGCCGGCTCCAAAGTGCTGCAAATCCGGTCGGTGGAATTCGCCGGCAAGTACAAGGTGCCCACGCGCGTGCTCTCCAGCCTCACCGACCCGAAGATCCCGGTGGAGGAAGAGGCGCGCTCCGGAACCCTGATCACTTTCGAGGAAGACCCGCACATGGCGATGGAAAAAGCCGTCATCTCAGGAGTGGCCGCGCAGCGCGACGAGGCCAAGGTCACCGTGCACGGGGTTCCCGACAAGCCCGGCATCGCCTACGCCATCCTCGGCCCGATCGCCGATGCCGGCATCAACGTCGACGTCATCGTGCAGAACGTCAGCCACGACGGCACCACCGACCTGTCCTTCACGCTTGGCCGCGGCGACCTCAAGCGCGCGATGAAGATGCTCAATGACCAGGTCAAGCCGCACATCAACTGCCGCGAGATCACGGGCGACGACCGCATGGCCAAGATCTCCATCGTCGGCCTGGGCATGCGCTCGCACTCGGGGATCGCCGCCAGCATGTTCCGCACCCTGGCCGAGGAGGGCATCAACATCCAGATGATCTCCACTTCGGAGATCAAGATCTCGGTGGTGATCGACGAGAAGTACGCCGAGCTCGCCGTGCGGGTGCTGCACAAGGCGTTCGAGCTGGACCAGGCGTAGTCGAAACAGGCGTTCTTCCGCGCGAGTGGCGGGAGTAGTATCGGGCGTACCTCCAGGAGGGAATGTCCGATGACTCGCCTGCATCAGTTCTTCCTCGCCGTCGTCCTCGCGCTGCCATTCGCAGCAGCGGCCGCCTACCCCGAGAAGCCCATCCGCCTGGTGGTCCCGTTCCCGCCGGGCGGCGGCACCGACGCCACCGCGCGCCTGGTCGCCAATGCGCTCTCGGGAGAGCTCAAGCAGCAGGTGGTCGTCGAAAACCGCGGCGGCGCCGCGGGCGCGATTGGCGCGCAGGCCGTGGTGGATTCCGCACCCGATGGGTATTCGCTGTTCTTCGCCACCACCGGCACGCTCACCATCAACCAGCACCTGTACGCGAAGCTCCGCTACCACCCGGAAAGGGATTTTTCGCCGGTGGCGATGGTGGCTTCCTTCCCGAACGTGCTGGTGGTGCAGCCAGGGGTCGCCGCCAACACGGTCGCCGAACTGGTCGCGCTCGCGAAGAGCAAGCCGGGCGTACTCACCTACGGCTCCTCGGGTGCCGGTAGCTCGAGCCACCTGTCGGCAGTGCTCCTCGAGCAGATGACCGGGGCGCGGTTCACGCACGTGCCCTACAAGGGTTCGGCGCCGATGACGGCCGACCTCCTGGGCGGGAGAATCGATTTCATCATCGACAACATCACGACCAATTCGCAGCACGCCAGGCAGGGCAAGGTCCGCGCGCTGGGCGTGACCGGGCGCGCACCCTCGGCGCTGCTTCCAGGCGTACCCACCATCGCCGCCGCCGGCGTGCCGGGCTACGACGTGACCATCTGGTACGCGATCATGGGCCCGGCCCGGATGCCGGCCGACATCGTGCAGGTGCTCTACAAGGGCCTGCAGTCGGTGATGGCGACGCCGAAGATGAAGGAATCGCTGGAGGCGCTCGGAACCGACCCGTGGATGCTCGGGCCGGACGAACTGGGCAAGGTGATCCGCGACGAGAGCGCGAAATGGGGCGAGACGGTGAAGCGCTCGGGGGCGAAGGCGGAATGAATCGGCACGACGATCTTGTCGAGATCGTCGAGAACTGGCTGGCGCGACTCAACGCGGCCACGGCCGACCCGAAGCCGCAACGGGTCGGCGCGCTGTTCCTCCCCGATAGCCACTGGCGCGAAGCGGTTGCCTTTTCCTGGGAACTGAAGACACTCAGCGGGCGCGACACGATCGCGCGCGAACTGTCCGCCGCGCTGGCGCTGTTCGGGGCGCGGGACTTCGCGATCGACCCGAAGCGCTGTCCTCCGCGGGTGGTCGAGCGGGCAGGCGTGAGGGTGATCGAGGCGATCCTGAAGTTCGAGACCACGGTCGGCCGCTGCGCGGGGCTGGTGCGCTTCCGGCTCGACGCGCAGAGCGAGGCATGGACATTCCATTCCACGCTGGACGAGATCCGGGGCCACGAGGAAGCAACGCTGCGCGCGCGGCGCGAAGGCCCGGTGTACGAGCGCGGTTTCAACGCCCCGAACTGGCTCGAACGGCGCGCCGAGCGCTCGAAGTTCATCGACCGCGATCCCGCGGTGCTGGTGGTGGGCGGCGGCCATGCCGGCCTCTCGGTGGCGGCGCGCCTGGGCCAGCTGGACGTGGACACCCTGGTCATTGACCGCATGAAGCGCATCGGCGACAACTGGCGCCTGCGCTACCGCGCCCTGCACCTGCACAACACGCTGCACAGCAACCACCTGCCGTACATGCTGTTCCCGCCCACCTGGCAGCAGTACCTGCCCAAGGACCGGATCGCGAATTGGCTGGAAATGTATGTGGATTGCATGGACATCAATTTCTGGACGGAAACCTCGTTCGAGGGCGCGACCTGGAACGAAGCCGGGCAGCACTGGGAAGCCCGCATTCGCCGTGCGGATGGCAGCATCCGCACGCTGCGGCCGCGGCACATCGTCATGGGCACCAGCGTCAGCAGCGCGCCGAAGCGCCCGGACGTCCCGACGCTGGATCGCTTCAGGGGCAGGGTGCTGCACACCAGCGAGTTCTCCGAGGGTTCGCATTGGCGCGGAAAGAACGTGCTGATCCTGGGCACCGGCACCAGCGCGCACGACGTGGCGCAGGACCTGCACGGCCATGGCGCGAAGGCGACGCTGGTGCAGCGCAGCCCGACGCTGGTGGTGCAGGTGGAGCCCAGCGCGCAGATCTACGATTCCATCTTCCAGGGTGAAGGACCGTCGTTCGACGACCGCGACCTCATCCTGACCTCGATCCCCAAGCCGTTGATGCTGGCGACGCACAAGATTCTGACCAGGAAGGCCGAGGAGATGGACGCGCCGCTTCTGCGCGGGCTGGAGCAGAAGGGCTTCCGGCTCTCGTCAGGAGTGGATGGCACCGGCTGGCCATACCTGTTCCGCACCCGGGGCGGGGGCTACTACTTCAACGTCGGCTGCTCGGACCTTGTCGTCAAGGGAGAAGTGGGCCTGATCCAGTACGGCGACATCGAGACCTTTACGCCGGAGGGCGCGAAGCTGAAGGACGGGCGGACCGTGCCGGCGGATCTCGTCGTCCTTGCCACCGGCTTCGAGGGCCACGAGCACACGGTCCGGACGCTGTTCGGGCAGGAAGTGGCGGAAAGGGTCGGCCAGATCTGGGGCTTCCACCCGGAGAAGCAGGAACTCGCCAACATGTGGACGCGCACGCCCCAGCGCGGCCTGTGGTTCACCGGCGGCGCGTTCTCGCTGTGCCGCGCGCACGCCAAGCACCTCGCGCTGCAGGTCAAGGGCGCCGAGCTCGGCCTCTCCAACTAGGGAGCACCCATGGCAAGAACGTTCGTCGACCTCTCCATCCCGATCGAGAACGAGGTTGTTTCCGACCCGCCGCACCTGGTGCCCAAGGTGGAGTACCAGGCCCACAAGGAGACCGCCGCGCTGGTGGCCGGGCGCTACGACGGCCTCGCGCCGGAGGGACTGCTGGACGGCGAGGGCTACGCCATCGAGTTCGTGACGATGAATTCGCACAACGGCACCCACGTGGATGCGCCCTGGCACTTCGCCTCGACCATGGACAAGGGCAAGCCGGCGGCGAAAATCGACGAGATTCCGCTCGACTGGTTCTTCGGGCCCGGGGTGAAGCTGGACTTCCGCCATTTCCAGGACGGGCACGTGGTCAGCGCGGCCGAGGTCGAGGCCGAACTGAAGCGCATCGGCCATGACCTGAAGCCCGGCGACATCGTCATGGTCAACACCTCGGCTGGCAAGCGCTTCGGCGCTCCGGACTACGTCAAGTCGGGCTGCGGCATGGGGCGCGAGGCGACGCTGTACCTCACCTCGCGCGGCATCCGGGTCACCGGCACCGACTGCTGGTCATGGGACGCGCACTACGAGCACATGGCGAAGAGCTACGCCGCGACCAGGGACGTCAAGGTGATCTGGGAAGGGCACAAGGCCGGGCGCGAGATCGGCTATTGCCACATAGAGAAACTGCACAACCTGGAAGTGTTGCCGCCGCACGGCTTCACCGTGTCCTGCTTCCCGGTGAAGCTGAAGGGCGGCTCTGCGGGCTGGACGCGCGCGGTGGCGATCTTCGACAGCTGACCCGGTGAAACTCGCAACCTACGAGCGCGCCGCAGGGACGGCGGCCGTCGGCGTCGTAGACACGGCGCGCGGCGAGATCCTCGACCTCGGCGCGGCCGGGGCGGCCTTCGCCTCGATGCAGGCGCTGATCGAGTCGGGAGACGCCGGGCTGGCGCGCGCGCGCGAGGCGGCGGCAAAGTGGCCGGCCACGGCGGCGCGGCCGCTCAAGGGCACGAAACTGCTCGCGCCGTTGCCGCGGCCGGAATCCATCCGCGACTGCCTGGTGTTCGAGCAGCACCTGCACAACGCCATGAAGGCCTGGGAGAAGCTCGCCCAGCGCCCTGTGACCGAGATCCCGAAGGTCTGGTTCGAGCGCCCGACCTGGTACAAGGGCAACCGCTTCAGCGTCGTGGGCCACGAAGCCGACGTGCAGTGGCCGCCCTACTCGGAAATGATGGACTTCGAACTGGAGCTCGCCTGCGTCATCGGCCGCAAAGGGCGCGACATCCCGGCGGCGAAGGGCCTCTCGCACATATTCGGCTTCACCATCTTCAACGACTTCTCGGCGCGCGACACGCAGATGGTGGAGCGGCCGCTGGGCATGGGCCCGATGAAGGGCAAGGATTTCGATACCGGCAACGTGTTCGGGCCGTGGATCGTCACCACCGACGAGATCGGCGACCCGCAGAAGCTCGACATGGAAGTGCGCGTCAACGGTGAACGCTGGGGCGGCGGAAACTCGGGCGGGATGCAGCATTCCTTCGCGCAGATCCTCGCCTTCATCTCGGTCGCGGAAACGCTGCATCCGGGCGAGATCATCGCCTCGGGCACGGTGGGCACCGGCTGCGGGCTGGAGTTGTGCCGCTTCCTGAAGCCGGACGACGTGGTCGAGCTGGAAGTCGGGAAGATTGGCGTGCTGCGCAACCGCATCGTGCGGAAGGTGCGGCCGGCGCAGAATCCCGCCTAGCGCAGGATTTCCTCCAGCACCCGTCCCTCGCTCGCCGCCGGCGGTCGGATGTCCAGCAGGTAGGCGAGCGTTGGCGCTATGTCGGCCACCGCCGCGGCACGCGGTTGCTTTCCCGGCTTGATCCACGGCTTGCCGAACATCACCAGCGGCACGTTGGTGTCGTAGGCGTAGGGCGAGCCGTGCGTCACCACCGCGCCGCTCCAGTGGCTGAAGGGCGCGTGCACCACGTACAGGTCGCCGCTCAGTTCCCGGTTCCAGGCGCGCAGCACCTGGGCATTGAGCGGCAGGTCGGGCAGGGCGCCGGTCTCCAGCTGGGTGCGCGTGAACACCGCGGCCACGCCGGCGAACTGCGCCACGAAGCGCGCGGCCGTGGCCTCGACCCCGGCACGGTCCAGGTTGTGCTTCGCGATCGCCGCCTGGTCGAACAGCAGGTTCGGCGAGTTGAATCGCACCGCCAGGTTGCGGACGCCGAAGCGCGCCGCCAGCGCTTCGTTCAGGTCGGTCATCAGCTTGAGCGAGTTCAGTCGTGCGCCCGACAGGCCGAAGCTGGCGCTGTACTCCGGGGCGTTCATGAAGCCGTGGTCCGCGGTGAGCGCGACCACCACCTTTTCCAGCCCGATGCGACGGTCCAGGTACTCGAAGAAGGCCGCGAGCGCCCGGTCCACGCGCAGCAGGTGGTCCTGCGAGACGCGGCTCTCCGGCCCGAAGGCATGGTTGACGTAGTCGTGCGTGGACAGGCTGATGCCAAGCAGGTCGGTCGCGCCGGCCGGGTTGCGGCCGAGGTTCTCGCCCTCGATCGCGGCGCGCGCGAAGTCCAGCGTCAATTCGTCCGCGAACGGCGTGCGCAGGAGTTGGACATAGTAGTCCGCCGGCTTCTCCCCCTTGGGCAGCACGAAGGGAAAGCCGCGGCTGCCGCCGACGAAGGCGCGCTGCCAGGGCTGGCCTTCCACCATCGAGCGCGCGTAGGCAGCCTCGGGCAGGAGCAGCGACCAGGCCTGCCCCATCCACCTGTCCTGCGGTTTCGCGGCGTAGAAGCGGCCGTGCCACTCGGGGTGTTCCTTCATGTAGTACGTGCTGCTCGCGAAGCGGCCGCTGCGGTCCATGTACATGTACGCAGTGCCGCGCTTGCCCGCGAGCAGGATCGCGCCGCGATCCTTGCCGGAGACGGCGATCACCTTCGACTGGCCGTTGCTGGCGTACTTCAGTTCGTCGCCGACGGTGGATACGCGAAGGTTGGCGGGCGAGGTGCCGTCCAGCTTCTTCGTCTCGTCGCCGATGTAGCTGTGCGCCTCGTCCCCGGTGCAGTAGACCCGCGCCAGCGTGCTCCGGTCGGTCCATTCGTTGGCAATGATGCCGTGGCGGTTCGGGTAGGCGCCGGTGAGGATCGTGGCGTGGCCGGGCGCGGTCAGCGTGACCGCGTGCCGGTGGTGCGCATCGGCGAACCAGGCCCCCTCGTCCAGCAGGCGCTTGAAGCCGCCGGGGGCGTAGAGGTCGCGGTAGCGCACCAGTTGCTCCTGCGGCAGGCCGTCGATCACCAGCACCACCACCAGAGCGGGGGCCTTGCCCCAGGCCTGCGCGGCCAGCGACAGCAGGAGGGCGACAAAGAGCGCGGCAAAAGGCTTCAGGTTCATGCGACGAATATAGCAGGGTAGAATGACGGTTCTTCGCGCCGCAATGCACCACCGGAGTGATGCCCGAGTGGCCGAAGGGGGCGCCCTGCTAAGGCGTTATACCGGCTTAAACCGGTATCGAGGGTTCGAATCCCTCTCACTCCGCCAGTTTTCCGCTCTTCCTGCCTCGCAGGCGTTTTTTCTGCAGTCTGCGTACCGCGTCCTTCAGTGGCGGTAGCGATGTCCGCACGGTATCCCAGAGCAGGCTTTCGCTGACGCGCCAGTAGTGATGGGCGATGACGTCGCGCATGCCGGCAATTTTCGACCATTCGATCCCGGGTTCGATTTCGGACAGCTTCAGTCCCAGTTCCTGGATTCTCTTGGTCGCCTCGCCGATCTCGATCAGCCGCATCTGCGCCGCATCGCGCGCCTTGCGGTCCTTGCGAAAGGCGGCTTCCCCGCCCTTGGCGTAGTCCTCGATGGACGTGATGGCATCGAGGATGTCGGCCAGGAACTGTTCGGCCCGGCGGCTCAAGCAATGACCGGGATCGCGTCCCGGAGCGCCGCGGACCGCAGACCGGGCTTCAGGGAGTCCCGGGTGACGACATCCACAGGGCGGTCGAACAGCTGGGACAGCTCCGCGCGCAGGCCGGCAACGTCGAGCAGGGTGCGGCCCGGCTCCAGCTCGACCAGGAAATCCAGGTCGCTGCCGGCCTTCTCGGCGCCGCGCGCCGCCGACCCGAACAGGTGGACCGAGCGTGCGCCGTTGGCCTTCGCGAGCGCCCGGATGACGGCGACTTTCCGGAACACTTCGTCCTTCAGGGAGCGGACACCCTGCACTGCGCCGGCCTCGCCGGTCGCCTGCAGGCCGCTGATCACGGCGACAGCCTGGTTATTGCGCATGACGACGAAGCGGCGCTGGCTGTCCCTGGTGAGGCGCGCGATCACGCCGGTGGTGTCGCGGGCGAGTTCCGTGACCGAAATCGTGCTTGGAAGGTTCATCTGTAAATTATATGATTATTAGCAGATACTGTCCATGCCGCAGTAGGCTCCCCATCCTCATGTTCAGGGATGGCCCCCTCCGTCGCCGACCGCCGGAAGAAATCCGCTACGGCACCGCCAGGTCCGCGGTCGGCCCGGTCCTGGTCGCCGCCAGCGGCAAGGGCATCGTGTCCATCATGGTGCGCAGGAGCGCGGCCCAGCTGTTGCGCGACATCCGTGCGCGTTTCCCGAAAGCCGAACTGGTGCGCGACGAGAAGGGCTGCGCGCAGGCGGTGGCCGAGGTCGTGAACTACATCGCCTTACCCGCCGGCCGCTTCAAGCTGCCGCTGGACATTCGCGGCACGGCCTTGCAGCAGCGGGTGTGGAACGAAGTACGCAGAATCCCGCTTGGCGGAACGTCGACTTACTCCAGGATCGCCGAGGCGATCGGCGCGCCGAAGGCCATCCGCGCCGTGGCCGGCTCCTGCTCGCGCAACTGGTTCGCCTTCGCCGTTCCCTGCCATCGGGTATTGCACAAGGGCGGTGCCAGCCCGGGAAACCGCCGCGACGGGCGGCAATACCGCTGGGTGGCGTACGAAACCCGGCTGCTCGCGGCAAGGCGCCGGCAGGCGTGAACTTCCTCTACCTCGCGCGCGCCGATGTCCAGGCGTTGTTGCCCGCGCCGCATGAGCTGGAGGCGGTCGTGAAAGCGGCGTTTCGCGGGCTGGCCGACGGCAGCGCGCAAGTGGTGCCGAAGAACGGCATGGATCCCGCGCCGGGCACCTTCTTCCACGCCATGCCCGCGCGTCCCAACTCCGTAGTCGCGGGAATGAAATGGGTCGGCGTCGCCAACAACGCCGCCCGGGGACATCCGGAGTTGCCGCATATCAACGCCCTGATCGTCCTGAACGACCTGGCCTCGGCGGGAATCCAGGCGGTGATGGACGGCGACGCCATCACCGCGTTGCGCCCCGCGGCCGTCAGCATGGTCGCGGCTCGACGGCTCGCGCGCGCGGACAGCAGGCGCATGGGCTTCGTCGCCTGTGGAATGCAGGCACGCGCGCACTTCGACGCTTTCTCCGCGGCATTCCCGATAGAGGAGGTCCGCTGCTACAGCCGGCGCCTGGAGACCGCACAAGCCTTTGCGAAGGAGCTGGGTGCGCGGGGTGTGCAGGCGCAGGCCGTCGCCGATCCGCGCGCCGCGGTCGAAGGCATGGACATCGTGGTGAGCAGCATGCCGCGCTCGCCGGGCTTGAAGCCCTACCTGGATCCCGGCTGGCTGTCGACCGGCAGCTTCGTCAGCGCACCCGACCTGGCACGCGGCTGGATCTGCACCGAACTCAGGAAGCTCGATCTCCTCGCCACTGATGATTTCAGGCAGAGCGCCGAGGCCATGGCCTCCGGCCATATCCCGTGGACCGGCAGCTTCGATTGCGACCTGCCGGCACTGGTAACAGGAAAGCATTCCGGAAGGACGCGTCCGGAGCAGAAAGCCTTCTTCATCCACCCCGGACTGGGGCTGGGCGACATGGCCATTGCCAGCCTTGTCCTGGAGCGCGCCCGGGCCCGGGGCCTGGGCACGCTGCTGCCGCGATAGGAATTACTGGGGCTGGATCCCGGCCGCCTTGACCAGCTTGCCCATGCTTTCGATCTCGGCGAGGAAGGTCGCGCGGTAGGCCTCGGGCGAGGCGGACACCAGCGGCTCCATCGCCTGCTTGGCGAAGGTCTCCTTCACCTCCGGCATGGCCATCACTTTCGCGATGTCCGCGTGCAGGCGGTTGACGAGGTCCCGCGGCATGTTCGCCGGGCCCATCAGCCCGATCATCGAGCCGAAGTTCATGTCGACACCCTGTTCCCTCATCGTGGGTACGTTCGCCAGCGCCGAGGTGCGCTTCTCCCAGGTGGTCGCCAGGGCACGCAGGCGCCCGGACTGGATATGCGGCAGCGGCGTGGTCACCAGGTCGATCATCATGTGGATGTTTCCCGAGATCAGGTCCACCACGGCCTGGGAAGCGCCCTTGTACGGGACGTTGACGATGTTCACGCCGGTCCTGGCGATGAACTGGCTCACCGCGAGGTGCAGCGTGTTGCCCACGCCCGCCGAGCCGTAGTTGACCTTGCCGGGATTCGCCTTGGCGTAGGCCACCAGCTCCGCCACGTTCTTCGCCGGCACCTCCGGATGCACCGAGAGCACCAGCGGCGAGATGATCACGTTGTTGATCGGCGTCAGGTCCTTCGCCACGTCGTAGGGCATGTTCTTCATGAGGTGCGGCTGCGCGGCGTAGGTCTGGATGCCCACCAGCAGCAGCATCGAGCCGTCTGGCGCGCCCCTGACCACCGCCTCGGTGCCGATCACGGTGTTTCCGCCCGGCCGCGCCTCGACCAGCACGGTCGTCCCCAAGAGCGGCCCGAGCCGCTCGGCCACCGTGCGGGCGACGAAGTCCGAGGACCCGCCGGCCGCGTAGGGCACGATGATGCGCATGGGTTTCGGGAGGGCCTGCGCGACCGCGAACGTCGGGAACGTCGCGCAGAGCAGGGCCAGCATCGAGGCGAGGAGCCGGATCATTTCATTCCTTTGAAGTCCGTTCTGGGGAGTTTTTATCCTACCATTGCCCTCCATGAACCTACGCGAACTCGGCCGCAGCGGCCTGCATGTTTCACCGTTGTGCTTCGGCGGCAACGTCTTCGGCTGGACGATCGACGACAAGACCTCGTTCGCCCTGCTGGATGCCTGGGTTGCCGCGGGCTTCAACTTCATCGACACCGCCGACGTCTACTCGCGCTGGGTGCCCGGCCACAAGGGCGGTGAATCGGAAGCCGTGATCGGGCGCTGGCTCGCGCAGGGCGGCGGCCGGCGCGACAAGGTGGTGATCGCGACCAAGGTGGGCATGGACCTGAGCAAGGGACCGGGCCTCGCGCCGGCGCGCATCCGCGAGGCGGTGGATGAATCCCTGAAACGCCTGCGCGTCGACCGGATCGACCTGTACCAGGCGCACCAGGACGACAAGGACACGCCGCTGGAGGACACGCTCGGTGCCTTCGCCGACCTGGTCAAGGCCGGCAAGGTGCGCGCGATCGGGGCCTCTAACTACACCGCGCCGCGCCTTGAGGAAGCACTGGCCGTCAGCCGCAAGCTCGGGTTGCTCCGCTATGAAAGCCTTCAGCCGCTCTACAACCTCTACGACCGTGCCGGCTTCGAGGCCGATCTGCAGCCGCTGTGCATCAAGGAAGGCGTCGGCGTGATGAACTTCTACGCGCTCGCCGCGGGCTTCCTGACCGGCAAGTACCGCAAGCCCGAGGACGCAGGGAAGAGCAAGCGCGGCACCAGCACCATCGGCAAGTACCTCAACGAGCGCGGCCTGAAGGTGCTCGCGGGACTGGACGAGGCGGCGAAGCGCACCGGCCACAGCCCCGCGCGCCTGGCCATCGCCTGGAACATGTCGCGTCCCGGTGTGACATCGCCCATCGTCAGCGCGACTTCGCCCGAGCAGCTGGAGGACATCGTGCAGGCGGCGCGGTTGAAGCTGGATGCGGGCGTCCTCGGGCTGCTCGACGGCGCTTCGGCCTAGGAGCGGGCCGTGCAGGGCGGTGGATGTAACCGATCGGTTACATCCGGCCCGGTTTCGGGCCCACTGCGCCTAGAACCGGTCCGCCCGGAACGGCGACAAGTCCACCTGCGGCGTCTCCCCCGCGATCAACTCCGCCACCGAGCGCGCCGTCCCCGGGGCGCTGCACATGCCGATGTGGCCGTGGCCGAAGGCATAGAACACGTTCTTAGCGCGCGGCGAAGGCCCGATCACCGGCAGGCTGTCGGGCAGGCAGGGGCGGTGCCCCATCCAGCGCGAGACGCTCGCGGTGTTCATGGCCGGATACATCTTGCGGCCCAGTTCCAGCAGCCGGTCGGCGCGCGCCCAGGTGGGCGGCGCATCGAGCGCGGCGATCTCCACCGTGCCGGCGAAGCGCATGCCGGTCTCCATCGGCGTGGTGAACACGCGCCGCGTCACCCAGTTCACCATGCGGTTGACGGTCAGGCCAGCGCCGGCGACGGTGACGTGGTAGCCGCGCTGGGTCTGCAGCGGGATCCGGTCGCCGACGCGTTCGGCGAGGAAATGCGACCAGGCGCCGGCCGCGACCACCACCGCGTCGGCGGCCAGTTCGTCGGCCTGCCCGTCGCGCGCCAGTTTGACCGTGACGCCGCCTGCGCGCGGCACCAGGTCGCTTGCCTCCGCCTTGATGTGGGTACCGCCGTGATCGGCGACGCTCTTCGCCAGAAGCTGCGTGAGCCGGTGCGGGTTGATGGTGTAGCCGTTCTCAGGCGCGAAGGTGCCCCAGCGGAATTCGGGCGCGAGCTCGGGCGCGAAGCGCTCGATGTCGGGCCGGGACAGGTCCTCCAGCACGGCGCCCAGGCGGCGGCGATCGTTCTCGGCGGGCTGCGCGGCGAGGAAGGCTTCCTCGGAGTCGTAGACGTAGACGATGCCTTCGCGGCGGATCAGCTCCTGCGCCTCGGCGCGGCGCACGATGGGCTCATAGGCGTCAAACAGCGGCGCGAGCAAGGTGCGCAGCGCGGCGGCGCAGCGCTGCATGTCCTCGCGATTGGCGTGGCCGAGGAAACGCAGGAGCCAGGGCAGCGCCCGGAAGACGTAGGCCGGGTCGACGCGCAGCGGTCCCAGCGGGTCCAGCAGCCAGCCCGGGATCTGGCGGAACATGCCGGGGACCGCGACCGGCGTCACGGCGGTGGGCGAGAGCGAGCCGGCATTGCCGAAGGAGGTTCCCTCGCCGGGCGCGTCGCGCTCGATGAGGGTGACCTTCATGCCCTTCCTCTGCAGCCAGCAGGCCGTGGAGGCGCCGACGATGCCGGCGCCGATGACGGCGATGTGCTTTGGGGCCAATACGGACTCCGAAGGACCTTGTAGGGCGAATTCTATGCGGTGCGAGGAGTCGCGCAGCCGGGGATCCTTCCCAATCCCCGGATCAGCACCCGCAACACGTTCCTGTTCAATGGATGGCGGCGAGCGTCGCGGCGAATAATCCAGGGAAGCCACCCACGCCTATCCGGAACCTGACATGCCGAATCCAGAGCGGTCACCCGTTCGACCGAGCAACGCGGAGAAGGAACGCCTTGCAGGCATCAAATTGGCTTTCTCGCGCGTGGAGTCCGAATCGCGCGCCTCGCTCGCGGCAGAGGCGCGCGAGCAGGCCGAGCACCGTCTGTGCGAGGCCGCCGAGCGCAAGGCGGCGGCCGAGCAGGGGACGCGCGAGGCGGTGGAGCGTCGCCTCGAGGCGGAATGCGCCGCCGAAGCGCAGTCGCTGGTGCGCCAGCAGCTGGAGGCGCGCGAACGCACCTGCGCCGAGGAGCGGCGCCGCACAGAGTCCGCGCTGGCCGAGGCTGCCCGGGAGCGGGTGGCGCTGGAGCAGCAGGCGCTTGCATTGGCCGGGAAGCGGCTCGCGGCGGAGACAGAGGCGCGCCGCGCCGCCGCGGCGCAGGTCGAGGCGGAGCAGGCGCTGGCCTCACGCATGGAGGTGGATGCCGCCGAGCGCAGCCGCGCCGAGCAGTCTTTGCGCGAAGAGATCGACAGGCGCCTTGAGGCCGAGACTTCGGCCCGAGTGAGCCTGGAGCAGCGAACGCGCGAGGAGACGGGCGCGCGCGAGGCGGCAGAAGCGCGCACACAGGCGGAGGCGCGTGCCGCAGTCGCCGCCACGCAGTGCGCTGTGGCCGAGCGGGAGGCGGCACGTGCGGCGCGCCAGCGCCTGCAGGAGTCGGAGCGCGCGGCAATGCTCAGCGCGGCGCGGTCAGAGGCGGAGCAGGCCGCGGCCACGGTTGCAGCGGCGCGCGCGGCCACGGAGGCGAGGCTGGCGCAAGAGGCGCGGGCGAGAATCTCCGCCGAGGCGCGCGAAAGCGCGGCGCTGCAGCGGCGCGTCGTCGCCGAAGAGGCGGCGCGCCTGGCGACCGAGGCCGCCGCAGGCGCCGCGGAGGAGGCGGCAAGCCTCGCCGACCGGCATGCCGCGGCGGCAAGGGAGGCACAGGAACTGGAAGAGGCACGCGCGCGCGGCGAGTCGGAACGCCTGCAGTCGATCGCCGCCGCGCTGCACCTGGAACGCGAGGCCCACAGGCTCGCCACGGATCTGGCGATCGACGCGGCGGCTCAGGCGCGGCAGGCGGAACAGCTGCACGAGGCGCAGGCCGCGGAACGGGAGGCGGCAACCGCGCGCGAGGTTGCGGCGGCGGCGGAGTGTGAGGCGGCACTGGCCCGCGCCGCGACCGAAGCGGCGCTTGCCGAGGCACTCCGGGACCGGAGACGCGCCGAAGATGGCGCCCGGGAATCCGCCGAGCGGCAGCTTGCCGAGGCGCGTGAAACCGCGGCGCTTGCGCGAACCGCGGAGCTTGCGCAGGCGGAGGCGCTTGCCGGAGCGATTGCGCGGCGCGAGTGCGAGCAGGCGCTCGCCCAGGCCGCGTCGGACAAGGCCGAAGCCGAGCGCGCGCAGTATGACGCGGCGCAGCGGCTGCTTGCGATGGAGCAGGACGCGCTGGAGGCGGCACGCAGGCGCGCGCAGGACGAGGATCGCCTCGCGGCTGCCGCGGCGGAGCGCGCACGTGTCGAGAATGCAGGCTCGGCGCGCGCGCGCGAAGCGGAGGCGCTGGAACAGGAGCGGATCGAGGCGGCGTCCGAGCTTGAACGCGCCACGGCAGCGGCGCACGCTGCCAACGCAGAGCGCCTCGCCGCGACAAGGCGCAGGCTCCGAGGCGCCGAGCAGGCGCGCCGCATTTGCATGGAAGCAGCGGACGCGGCGCAGGCTGCGGCGCGCGCGAGCGTCGCCGAGGCGCTCGCGGCGCGCAAGCGGCTGCGCGCGGAACACGCTTCGATTCGCGCTGCGAACGCACGTCGAGCATCCGAAAGCGCCGCGCGCAGCCTGTTCGACGCGCGCGCGGCAGAGGATGCCGCCCTGGAGGCGCAGGCGGTCGCCCGCTGTGCGCGCCTCGCCACCGGTCCGGCGCCGATCGTGCGCGGGGATACCTCCATCGCAACGGGAGACGCCAGGTCCGCCGCATCCCGAATGCTCTGGCGGTGCGCTGGTGCGGTGTCCGTGCTCTCGGTCGCCGGCGCAGCCGTCGCCGGATGGCAGCACTGGAGCCAGGGCATCGCTGCTGTCGCGCAGCAGCCTCTGGAGGCGCAAGGCGTCCTGCGGCCCTCCGCGGCATTTCACGAACCGCTCCGATTCACCTATACGCTGGACGGCGCGGGCGGTGTGGAGCACGCGGAAGGACGGCGGTGACGGGCCTTGGCGAAGCCATCGGCGCGCTGCATCCGCTGCCCTCCCCGCGCGGTGCCGCGCTGGAACTGCTGCGACAGTGCGCCGACCCGAATGCATCGACCTCCAGCGTCGCGCATGTCGCGCAGGCGGACCCGGCGCTGGCCGGCCGCCTGATCCACGCCGCGAACGTCGGCGCGCGCGGCGCCGCGCCACGGCTCGGGTCGATCTCGGCGGCGGTGCTCCGGCTCGGCTTCGCGGCGACGCGCCAGATCGCGCTCGGCTTCTCTCTGGTGAAGGACTATCGCCGCGGTGCCTGCAAGGGTTTCGACTATGAGTCATTCTGGACCGGCTCGATGCTGCGCGGCCTGGCGGCACGCGCACTTGCGGCCCGCCTGGGCAGCGCCGATCCGCAGGAGGCGCTCGCCTGCGGGTTGCTTGCGGAGATCGGCAGGCTCGCGCTCGCGACCGCGCAGCCAAAGTCATATGGCGATCTGCTGGTGCAGGAGGGTCCGGGCGGGCCGCGCCTGCGCGCCGCGGAGCGCGAGCGCTTCGCGATCGACCACGGCGCGCTTGGCGTCGCCCTGCTGCAGCGGTGGTCGCTGCCCACTGTCCTGATCAGCGCCGTGGAGTCGTACTTCTCGCCACCCGTGCACGCGACCGGTCCGGACCGCTCGGTCCGCAGGATGGCCTGGACGCTTGTGCTGGCCGAGGCGGTCGCTTGCGCGGCCGCGGGCGCGGCAGGCAAGCGGCAGGCGTGGACGCATCTTGCACTCGAAAGCGCGTTGCAGCTGGACGTGCCGGTGGGGATGCTGGACGAGGTGGCCGGGGACGTGGCCCGGGAATCGGCCGGCTGGGCGCAGCTGCTGGAGCTTCCGGTCCCCGCGCTCGTGCCGCCCGGGTTCGCGGACTACGCCGATCTCCCCGGGCCGGAGGCCGGCGCCGGCTTGCGGATCCTGCTGGTGGACGACGATGAATCGGATTGCGTGCTTGGGGGGCGGACGCTGGAACGGGCGGGGCACGAGGTGCGGCTGGCGCCGGGTGGGCACGAGGCGCTGGCGCTGATCGCCGCCGCGCCGCCGCAGCTGGTGATCACGGATCTTGACATGCCGCGCATGGACGGGCTCGAGTTCTGCCGGCTGCTGCGCTCAAGCAGGCTTGGCACGGACCTGTTCGTGATCGCGCTCACCGGACGGGAGCGGCACGAGGACCTGGTCGATTGCATCCACGCCGGCGCCAACGACTTCGTGGCGAAATCGGCCGAACCGGTGGTGCTGCTTGCACGCGTGCGCGCCGCGGCACGCACCGTGCGCCATTTCGAGGCGCTGCACGCCGAGATGGCCGGCCTCCGGGATCTTGCCGTCGGCATCGCGATCGATCGCGACCGGAGCGGTGCCCAGGCGCGACCGTCCTGAGCGCGCCGGTCTAAAGATCCGCGGCGGCGTGCCGATAAGCGGACATCGGCTTGGCTCTCCGGCAGCGAAGCCACCAGTACAACGGGCTCATGAGAAAGTATCGCGACAGCAGGGAAGCGAGCAGCGAGATGCTGCGCCTGGTCATTCCGCGGATGGTGCAGCATCCGGCGGGCTGCACACCCGCCAGCTACGCGCTGTGGTACGAGTACCTCTCGGGAGCGAATCCGGCGCTGACGGCGGCGATGGATGGCGCGCTCCGGGATGGCGCGCTCCTCGACACCGCCGCGGTAGAGGAACTGTTCGGCAGGTTCGTGGCGGGGCCGGGGCTGGCCGAAGAGGGCCTGCACGCCGAACTTCTGCGCATGATGGGCGAACTGTCGCAGCATGCGGCGCTGGCCGGAACGCGCGCCGGTGAATATGACCAGCGCCTGGACCGGTTCGGCGAGCAGCTTCGCAACCGCGAGCCGGGTGCGCAGGACGGCGCGATCCTGTCGCTCCTCAGCGACACGACGGACATGCGCGCATCGACGCAGGCGCTGCGCAAGCGGTTGCAGGACAGCTCCAGGGAGGTCGGCGTGCTGCGCGCGGAACTGGCGCGGGCAAAAGGCGAGGCGCAGACCGATCCGCTGACCGGCATCCGCAATCGCCGCGGCCTTGAGTCCGCAGTGTCGGCCGCGCAGGCGGCCGGGACGCGCGGGCTGGCGGGATGCTGCCTGATCATGCTTGACATCGATCATTTCAAGAAGTGCAACGATACCTACGGCCACCTGTTCGGCGACAAGGTCATCCGCAGCGTGGCGCGGACCATGGCGGCACACATAAAGGGGCAGGACACCGCGGCGCGGATCGGCGGCGAGGAGTTCGCCATTCTCCTCCCGGACACGCCGCTGGAGGGTGCGCTCACGCTGGCCGAGCGGCTGCGTGCGGCGATCCAGAACGGTCGCATCCGCCGCGGCGGCAGCACGGAATCCGTGGGCAACGTGACGGTTTCCCTGGGCGTCGCCAGCCATGGCGAGGGCGAGGCATTCGAAGCACTGCTGCGCCGCGCCGACCAGGCGCTCTACCGTTCCAAGCGCGACGGCCGCAATCGCGTCACCCCGGCCGGGCCGGCGCTTGCGACCGCGCTCAGCGCTACGGCCTGAACGCCCCGCAGGTCGCCTCAGCCGGCGGTGCCCCGGCCGGTGTCCAGCGTGAAGTGGAACGTCGCGCCCTGGTCGGGCGCGCTCTGCGCCCAGACGCGGCCGCCGTGGCGCGCGATGATCCGTTGTACCGTGGCGAGGCCGATGCCGGTGCCCTCGAACTCGCTCGCCGCGTGCAGGCGCTGGAACGGCGAGAACAGGCGCCTGGCGTAACGCATGTCGAATCCGGCACCGTCGTCCCGCACGAAGTAGGCGCGCTCGCCGCCTTCGAGCCCGGTCGCGCCGAAGCTTATTGACGCCGCCGGCTGCCGGGCGCTGAACTTCCAGGCGTTTTCCAGCAGGTTCTCCAGCGCGATCCGGATCAGGTTGCGGTCGCCCCTTGCACGCATGCCGGGCTCGACGCTGAACGCCACTGCGCGGCCAGGATCGCGGGCGCGCAGCTGGTCGGCGACGTCGAGCGCGATCGCGCTCAGGTCCACGTCAACCACCGTCATCTCGCCTCGGCTGACGCGCGCCAGCCCGAGCAGGTCCTCGATCAGTTCCCGCATGCGGTGCACGCCGGTCAGCACGCGGGCGAAGGTCTCTTGTTCGGAGGCGTCCAGCCGCCCCGCCAGGCTTTCCTGCAGCAGCGTGGTGAATCCTTCTATGGTGCGCAATGGTGCGCGCAGGTCATGCGAGACCGAATACGAGAACGCCTCGAGTTCGCGGTTTGCGGCCTCGTACTGCTCGGTGCGCTCGCGAACGCGACTCTCGAGCTCGCGGCTGAAGCGGCGTATCTCCTGCTCATGGCGGATCCGGAGCAGCTCGGACTGCGCGCGTGCGGCGAAGATCAGGAAAAGTGAACGCATGCGCTCGAGCTGCTGCAGAGGTCGTCGCGAAAGGACGCTCAGGATGCCGATCTGCCGGCCGGCGGCGTCCCGCAGCGGAGCGCCAACGTAGCTTCGGTAGCCCTCCTCCCGCAGCATGGTGTCGACGGGAAACTGGAGGTCGACTTCGTCCGCGATCAGCACGGTGTCGCCTTTCGCCAGGACCAGCTCGCAGGGCGTGCCCGCAAGGGCGTAGCCGGCGCCGGGGAAGAGCGACTGGTCGCGCCATTGCGCCAGCGGCCGGATGCGGCGGCCATCGTCGACGATCTCGCCGACGATCGCCATGTCCGTGTGCGTGGCCGCCGCCATGTGTTCCACCAGGGAACGGAAGAACGGTTCTCCGACGACGCCCGAGACGCCTTCGGCGACCTCCCGGATCAGCGCCTCCTCGCTTTTCTGGTTGGTGACGTTGATGGTGGAGGCCAGCACGCAGGGCTCGCCGTCGAGTTCGACCAGCGCCGCCCAGATCGCGCAGGTGACGAGCCGGCCGGAGCGGTCGCGCATCCGTGTCTCGAAGTTCTCCACCGTGCCCTCGCGGTGCAGCATCTCGATGAAGCGGGTGCGCGCAGTCGCGTCCGGCCACGCGCCGCGCTCGAGCGTCGTGCGGCCGAGCATCTCCTCGCGCGTGTATCCCAGGGTGCGCTGGTCCGCCCGGTTGAGCGCAAGGTAGCGTCCATCGGAGACCCGCGTGATGGTCATGCCGATCGGGCAGAGCTCGAACGCGAGCCGGAAGCGTTCATCGCTGCGGCGCAGTTCCTCGCGCGCGCGCGCTTCTGTGGAAAAGTCGGTGATCGCGCTGAGCAGCAGGTCCTCGTCACCGTCGACGATCCGCTCTGCCGAGATCAGTGCCTCGAACTCCGCGCCGTCCTGCCGGCGCAGCTGGGTGCGGAAGTCGAGGACTCGGCCGCGCGCCTGAAGCTCGGCGAGGAAGCGTTCACGTTCGGCGGGTTGCGTCCACGCCCTGTTCTCCGTCGCGGTACCGCCGATGACGTCGGTCCGCCGTGCGGCGAATATGCGCTCGTACGCGGTGTTGACATCGACCACGCGACCCTCGGGGTGGCGGGTGACGACCAGCGCAGCGGGACTGGTGCGGAACAGGGTCGCGAGCCGGCGCTCGCTCTTGTCCAGGCGCGCGATCGTCTGCACCAGCAGGGTTCGAATGTAGTACACGATCGCCGCGATGCCGGCGATCATGACGGTGTTGATGATCCAGTGCTGCACGCCGACACGCAGGCCCGGCGCCGGAAGCAGTCCGGCGGCTTCCAGCCAGATCAGGGCGCCGATCGAGGCGGAGCTGAGGGCCACGGTGATCGACAGGGCCACACTTCCGAGCAGCATGCCGGCCACGATCGCCGCGCCGAGATACGCGAGCGTCCCCGAGCCGCGTATCGAGCCGTATGCGGCGTTGGCGATCGTGGCGAAGAGAACCAGCGCGACGACGACGGCGGTTGCGGCGAGGTCGTTGCGGCCGCGCCGGTGCAGAATGTGAAGGGGCGCCATGGACGCGAGGAAGCCGCATAGCGCCAGCTGCAGCAGTGGCGGCGCCCCGGAAAGCACGGTCGCGGCGAGGATCAGCGCCAGCGCGATCGTCAGGACGCGCAGGATCGCGCCCACGGCGCGCGCCAGGCGTGCGTCGATCTCTCCGATCCGGGAATCCGCGTGGCTCATGCCGGTGCGTCCCTCGGGCGCATGAGGTCGCGCACCAGGATCGGCGCGGAGAGAAAGAAGGCGGAGGCGACGAGGACAAATCCGATGGCGTACCTCGGAAAGACGGACGACGGCGCCCGGTACACCGGGTCTTCGATCCTGCTGGCGGGCGGCGGGGCGGCTTCTCGCATGCGGGGTGCTGAGGCAGTCTACACGGGACATCGGGCCGGCCAACCCGCTAGCGCGGGGAGGGCCAGCTTGTGAACGCCCGCGCCAGCGCCTCGACCGCGCCGGGCAGCGCCGGGCCGATCGCCAGGATGCCGATCACCAGGGTGGCGGGGAAGCCGACCGCGAACAGGTTGAGCTGCGGCGCGGCGCGCGAGAGAACGCCAAGGGCGAGGTTGGCGAGCAGCAGGGCCGCGAGGGCCGGCAGCGCGATGGACAGGGCTAGCCGGAACATCTCCGCGCCTGCCGCCGGGACGGCGCCGAGACCGAGGCCGGTATCCAGCGGCGCGTCCACCGGAATCACGCGGAACGACTCCATCAGGCCGCCAATCACGAGGAGGTGGATGTCGAGCGCCAGGAACAGGAGCGCCGCGAGCGTGGACAGGAGGCTGCCCAGCAGCGGGCTCTGGGCGGAGTTCTGGGGATCGACGAAGAAGGCGAAGCCCAGTCCCATCTGCAGGCCGATCGCGTCGCCGGCAAGCTCCGCGGCGGCGAACACCAGGCGCAGCAGCAGCCCGAGCGAGGCGCCGATCAGCGTCTCGCGCATGGCGTAGGCCAGCGCGTGCGGCGAGTCGAGGGGAACGGCGGCCGGTGCCACGCCGGCGGCGGCGATCGCCAGCAGCAGCGCCAGCCCGACGCGGGCGCGCATCGGGATCGAGGAATGGCTGAGGATCGGCGCCGAGAGCACGGTCGCCAGCACGCGGATGAACGGAAACATCAGCGCGCCCCCCCATTCCTGCAACTGCGCAGAGGTGACTTCGATCACCGGCGGCCCTCAGCCGATCAGGCCGGGAATGCTGCCGAACAGGCGCCGCACGTAGTCGGTTAGGATCGCGATCATCCAGGGACCGGCGAGGGCGAGGGCGGCGACCACGCCGATCAGCTTCGGAATGAACGCGAGCGTCATCTCGTTTACCTGCGTTGCGGCCTGCAGGATGCTCACCACCAGGCCGATGACCAGCGCCGCGCCCAGGGCCGGCGCGGCCACCAGCAGCATGACCTCCAGGCCCTGGATCACGATCGCGAGCACGCCTTCCGGGCTGTTCATCGGGACGGGCGCTCAGTTCGCGAAGCTCGCCACCAGGGAGCCCAGCAGCAGGTTCCAGCCGTCGACGAGCACGAACAGCATCAGCTTGAACGGCAGCGAAATCAGCATCGGCGACATCATCATCATCCCCATCGCGGTCAGCACGCTCGCCACGATCATGTCGATGATCAGGAACGGCACGAAAATCAGGAACCCGATCTGGAATGCGGTCTTCAGTTCGCTGGTGACGAATGCCGGCACCAGCACGCGCAGCGGCACGGGCTGCGGCACCGGGGCGGCGTCGCTGCGCGCCAGGCGCGCGAACAGCGCGAGGTCGGCGTCGCGCGTCTGGCGCAGCATGAACGCGCGCAGCGGCTTTTCGGCGCGCTCGATCGCCTCGTTGAAGCTGATCCGCTTCTCGACCAGCGGCTGGTAGGCGTCGGCATGGATGCGGTCGATGACCGGACTCATCACCACCAGGGTCAGGAACAGCGCCAAACCCACCAGGACCTGGTTGGGCGGCGAACTCTGCGTGCCGAGCGCGTGGCGCAGCAGCGAGAGCACGATGACGATGCGCGTGAACCCGGTCATGAGCAGCAGCAGCGCAGGCAGGAAGGCGAGCGCGGAGAGGGCGAGCAGCGTCTGCACCGGCATCGAGTAGACCTGGCCGCCGCCGGGCGCCGGGACGCTGGTGAGCGCGGTGAGTTCAGCGAGCGCCATGCCTGACCGTCAGCGCACGCAGCCAGTCCGCAAACGGCCGCTGTGGCCCTGGCCGCGCCACCGGATCCCGCGCCAGGGTATGGATCGCGCTCACCCGTCCCGGGGCGACGCCGATGACCAGCCATGCGTCGCCGGCTTCGACCAGGACGACGCGTTCGCGCGGTCCGACGTGGACCGATGCGATCACCTGCAGCAAGGGCGAGTCCGGGATGCCAGGCCGTGCGGCGCGCGCCAGCAGCCAGGCGCCGGCGGCGACCAGCGCCGCGACCACGACCAGGGTGAAGGTTTCGGTCATCTGAGCTTGCGCAGCCTCTCCGCGGGCGTCGCGATGTCGGTCAGCCGGATGCCGAACTTTTCGTTCACGACCACCACTTCGCCCTGTGCGATCAGGCAGCCATTCACCAGCACGTCCATCGGTTCGCCTGCGAGGCCCTCGAGTTCGACCACGCTGCCCTGGGCCAGTTGCAGGATGCGGCGGATCGGGATGCGGGTCCTGCCCAGCTCCACGGTAAGGTGCACCGGGATGTCCATGATGAGGTCGATGTCATGCGCCGCGGCGGCGCCTTCCCCCGAGGGAGCCAGCTTCTCGAACACCGGCCGGGACGGTCCGGCCGGGGCCGCGGTGACCGCCTGATCGTCGGCTGCGGCGGACCATTCGCGACCGGCGTCCTCGGGTTCGGCATCAGGCTGCAAGGTCTTCTCCCTGTGCGTTGCGGAAATCGCCGGTCAGTACGCGCTCGACCTTGATCGCGTACTGGCGATTGAGCACGCCGTAGCGGCATTCGAAGATCGGGATGCCGTCCACCTGCGCGGTGACGGCCTCGGGCGGGTCGAAGCCGATCACGTCCCCGACCTTCATGCCGAGCAGCTGGCTGACGCGGAGCGGAATGCGGGCGAGGTCCGCCGTCAGTTCGACCTCCGCGAACTGGACCTGCGCGGACAGGCGATGCATCCAGCGCTTGTCCGGCGGGGCGCGGTCGGAGCGCGCGGGTGCGGCGAGCCGATCCCGGATCGGCTCGAGCGCGGCGTAGGGAATGCAGACATGGAGCTTGCCGCCGGTGGTGCCGAACGAGACCGCAAACGTGGTGACGGCCACGATCTCGTGCGGTTCCGCGATGCTCACGGACTGCACCCTGGTTTCGGAGCGCAGGTAGTCCATGCCCAGCGGGTATACGGGGCGCCAGGCGCCCTGGATCGCGTCGACCACGAGCTCGACCAGGCGCCGGCTGATGCGCTGCTCGGTGGGCGTGAATTCCTTCTCCTCGCCTGCAGCGAGGGCGCGGCCATTGCCGCCGAACAGGCTATCGATGACGGCGTAGACCAGGTCCCGGTCCAGCACCAGCAGCGCGCTGCCCCGCAGGGGCTTGAGCTGCACGATGTTGAGATTGGCGGGCGAGGCCAGCTCGCCCTCGAATTCGTGATAGCGCGTCAGGCGCAGCTGGCTCGAGGACAGGTCGGGCTTGCGCCGCACGAAATCGAAGATCGCGACGCGCAGCAGACGGACCAACTGCCCGTTGATCGCCTCGAGCACGGGCATGCGCCCATGCACAATCCGCTCCTCGCGCGCGGCGTCATAGGCGTGCGCGGCGCTGCCAGGCGCCGCGGCGGGCGCGGCCTGCGCGTCGGCGCCTCTGAGCAGGGTATCGACTTCGTCCGGGGAGAGGAATTCCTGGGCCATGGCGCCGTGCCTGCTACTGGATGATGAACTGCGAGAAGTGAACCTTGTCGATGCCCTTGTCGGCCGACTCCGGGCCCACCACCAGCCGCGCCCGGTCCACGATGTCGCTTGCCAGCTTCTCCTTGGCCTGCATGCCGAGCAGGTCGCCCATGCGCTTGCTCGCCAGCTGCATCAGGATCTGGCTGCGCAGGATCGGCAGCTTCTGTTTCACCAGGTCCAGCGTCTGCGCATCGCTGATCTCCAGGACGATCCCGATCTGCAGGTAGCGCTCCCGGTCGGTGTCCAGAAGATTGACGGTGAACAACTCCGGCGGCAGGAACGTTGGGGCGCTCTTCTTCGCCGCCGAGCCCGGCGGCTGGGCCGCAATGGCAAGCGCAGGATGATGGCGCAGGCCGGCGAACCAGGCCACGGCGGCCGAGGCGCACGCGAGCAGCGCGATGAGCAGAGGTTTCAGCAGTCTGGATCGCTTCCGGGCCGGCACGGCGGGCGCCTCGGCAGCGGCGCCCCTCGCGGGGGCGGCGGCGGGCGCGATTCTGGCTGGGGAGGAGGCGCTCTTGGCGAGCGCCGGGCTGGCTGCCACGGCAGGGTCCCTTTCTCAGGTTGCGTTCGGTGAGAACCGATTGTCGTGAACCGGCACCGGCCGGAATGCGCGGAACAGCGCCTCAATTGGCCGTCTGATCCGGACTCACGCGTACAGGTCGATGAGGCCCTCGCGGCGCCAGGCGCGTGCGCCGTCGCCGGCGGGTACCGCCCCGGCGGAAGGCGTTTTCCCCGCGTCTTGCCGCGGCGTGCCGCCGTCCCGGCTCGCAAACTGCGATGCCGGTTCACCGGAGACGCTGGCTTCGCCCAGCGCGAGTCCGTTCTCGGCCAGGCGCTCGCGCAGGCCTGCCAGCGCGCCCTCGAGCGCGGCGCGCGCCTCCGGCGACGGTGCGTTCAGGACGATGCTGGCGATTCCGGCGTCGATTGAAATGCGGGCCTGCACCGGGCCAAGTTCCGCGGGCGTGACCTGGATTTCGGCTTCGGATACCGCGCCGCGCACCAGCATCGTGACGCGACTGGCGAGATCGTCGTGCCAGCGGGCCGTCCCGATCGGCGCATCGATTCGCAGTGGTGACTGCTCCGCCGCGGACGCTGGCGCCATGGCGCGCGGCATCGGCTGCATCGATCCCAGCGCTTGCTGCGGCGATTGTTGCAGGTCGGGGGTGTTGAGGCCTGGCAGCGTCCAGGCTTCGGTCCGCGGCATGCCGGCGCCAGGTTCCGGCCGGTTCGTTGCCGGCGGCGCGCCTTGTTCTTCGGTAGCGGGCACGCCGCGCAACGCGCCACCGCCTGCGCGGGCGGTCACGGCGCTCGCAAGCGTGGTCCCGGGATCCGGCCGCGCGCCCGCGCCGTCGGAGCTGCTGCCGGCCAGGGGGAGGTGCTCTGCGCGACTGTCAGCAGCATAAGGCGCCGCGAGCACGGCCGCACCACCGGCAGCTATGGCGCGTTCGATGGCGGCCGCGGCATCCTGCACGGAAGCCGCCGGCTGGCCACCCGCCTCGGGCGTGGCGTCGCCAGCGGACGCCGCCGCACCTGCGGGGTCCGCCTCCGCCGCTGGCAAGGGCGCGGCGTCCGACGCTGCCGCAAGCAGTCCCGAGACGATGACGGCGAAGTCGGTGCCGGCGGCCATCGCCACTTCGCCCTCGTCCGCGGCGCCGGGTGCAGCCGCCGTGGCGGGCAATGCTGCGTGCTGTGGCTGGACAGTGATCATGGTCGTGCGGTGCTCCTGTTCAAGCTATCGATCCTCCGCGAGGCGCATCAACGCGCGCCGCGCATGCTCGTCTTCGCCGCGCCGCTCGTCACGGCGGGAGACGCGGGCGCTCGCGCTCAGGCGCCGGTCGCGCAGGGTGGCGAAGCCCTGGAGCCGCGATTCCCGACTTGCCCAGTCCGCCTGGCGCAACTGGTGTGCCTCCGCCTGCAGTTTCATCGCCTGCTCCTGCTGCCCGATGGCGAGGTCCAGCTTGTCGAGGAACAGGAGAAAAGCGCGCAGCCGCTCGGCCGTCAGGCCGGCGCCCACGCTGCTGGCGAGCCGGGTGGCGTATTCACCGCGGTAGCCGACGAGCAGCGCGAGCCGCTCCTCGACCGCGCGCGAGGCAGAGAGCGACGCGGCGAAACGGCTGAGCGCCGAATCGCGCTCGCCGCGTGCGAGCTCGATCAGGCTGTCAAGGGCGGTGCTGTGCTCCATGTGCGGTTTTCTCAGTGATGCGGGCTGGATCGACCACCCAGCACGGCCTCGAGACGGGCCATGCTCTCTGCAAGGGGCGAGCGCTCGCGGGTGTCCTGCTGCAGGAAGGCTTCCATTGCCGGGTACAGCGTCACGGCTTCGTCGAGCACCGGGTCGTTTCCCGGTGTGTACGCGCCCACGACGATGAGGTCGCGATTGCGCTGGTGCCGTGAGTAGAGCGACTTGAAGCGCCGCGCCAGCGCCTGCGCCTCTGCCACGGCGAGCACCGGCATCGCGCGCGAGATGGAGGCCTCGACGTCGATTGCGGGATAGTGGCCCTGGTCGGCGAGCGAGCGGGACAGGACGATATGCCCGTCCAGGATGGCGCGCGCGGCGTCGCCAATGGGATCCTGGGGATCGTCGCCTTCGGTGAGCACCGTATAGAAGGCGGTGATGGAGCCGGCGCCTGCCTCGGCGTTTCCCGCGCGCTCGACCAGCAGCGGCAGTTTGGCGAACACGGAAGGTGGATAGCCCTTGGTCGCCGGCGGCTCGCCGATCGCCAGCGCGATTTCCCGCTGCGCCATGGCGAAGCGGGTGAGCGAGTCCATCAGCAGCAGCACGTGCCGGCCGGCGGCGCGGAAATCCTCCGCGAGCGTGGCGGCGTAGGCCGCGCCCTGCAGGCGCAGCAGCGCGGGCGAGTCGGCGGGCGCGGCAACCACGACCGCGCGCGCAAGGCCCGCCGGCCCGAGTATCTCCTCTATGAACTCCTTGACCTCGCGGCCGCGTTCCCCGATCAGCCCCACCACGATGACGTCTGCGCTGGTGTAGCGCGCCATCATGCCCAGCAGCATGCTCTTGCCCACGCCGGATCCGGCGAACAGGCCCATGCGCTGGCCGCGGCCGACGGTCACCAGGGCGTTGATGGCGCGCACGCCAACATCCAGCGTCTCCCGGATCGGCTCGCGGTCGATGGGGTTGAGCGGTCGGCTGGTGAGCGGCGCAGTGCGCTCGCACGCCAGTGGCCCTAGCTTGTCCAGCGGGCGACCGGTGGCATCCAGCACCCGCCCGAGAAGCGCATCGCCCACCGGCAGGTGGCGGGCCCGGTCCTCAGCGCGACGCCAGGGATGCGCGTCCCGGTCCATCGACGGCGGGGCGCTCGCGGGGGGCACGAAGCGGACCGCGGCGCCCGGTCGCAGGCCGGTGACCTCGGTGATCGGCATCAGGAACAGGCGGTCGCCGGAGAATCCGACGACCTCGGCTTCGACGCGCGACGCGTCCGGGCCCGACACGACGCAGGTACTGCCCACCGGCAGGCGCATGCCCACCGATTCCATCACCAGCCCGGCGACGCGCGTCAGGCGACCGGTGATCTCGAACGGCTCGATGCCCTCGATATGGCGGTGGCAGTTGCCGAGATAGCGCGCGTAGCGCGACGCGCCGGGCAGTGGCGCCTCAGCCATCGGACCACGCCAGGTCGCGCCCGAGCGCGGCCAGCACGCGGCGCCAGCGCGCCGGCAGCGTTGCGTCAACCTCGCAGTTGGCCGCCGCGATGCGGCAGCCGCCCGGCTCCACGCGATGATCCTCGATGATGGCGAAGCCGGCCATCTGCAGTTCGTCGCCGATGCGCGCGCGGACCAGCTCGACATCAGCGGGATTCAGGTGCAGCTGCGGGCGCTGCACCTGGTCGGGGAGGCAGGCAATCGCTTCCCGGACCACCGGCAGCAGCGCCTCGCGGCGCGCCTTGACGTCGGCACGCAGCATGTGGCGCGCGATGTCGAGCGCGAGGTCAAGCAGCTGCCCGGCCAGTTCCTGCTCCAGCGCGGCGCAGGATTGCGCGAACTGCGTGGCGACGGCGCGCATGCGCGCTGCTTCCGCTTCCGCCTGCGCCTGTCCGGCGCGGTAGCCGTCCCGGAATCCCGCGTTGCGGGCCTCCGCCTGCACGGCGTCGGTGGCCGCGGCCGGCGTGCTGCGTCGGTCGCCGGCGCGGCGTTCGTTGGCGCCTTCGCTCAGCGCGCCCATCTTGAAGCGGCGCCAGCCGGCGCTCTGCGCGGCCGTGAAGTAGCGCTCGTTCATGGCGCGCCGCGCGAAACCGGGTCAGACATAGGCATCGCCCGCCTTCGCGCCCAGCGCGATCTGCCCCTCTTCGACGAGGCGGCGCACGATCTTCAGAACCTCGCGCTGCTCCGCCTCGACCTCGGAGATCCTCAGCGGCCCCTTCGATTCCAGGTCGTCGCGCAGCATTTCCCCGGCCCGCTGCGACATGTTTGCGAACACTTTGTCGCGCACGCCATCGCTGGCTCCCTTGAGCGCCACCACCAGCGATTCGGACTGTACCTCGCGCAGCACCAGCTGTATCGCGCTGTCCTCGAGCTCCAGCAGGTTGTCGAATACGAACATCTCGTCCAGGATCCTCTGCGCGAGGTCGGCATCGACTTGGCGCATCGCCTCCAGCGCCGCCGATTCCTCCGTCTTGGCGAGGCGATTGAGGATGCCCGCCGCGGCTCGCACCCCGCCCAGGGAAGGGGTCTTCATGCCCTGGCCGCCGGCAAGCAGCCGGGTCAGGGTCTCGTTCAGCTCCTGCAGCGCGGCCGGCTGAATCGCATCCAGCGTGGCGACGCGCAGCAGCGCCTCGTTGCGTGCCGCATCCTCGAGGTGGCCCAGGACCGCTGCGGCATGGTCGGAGTCGAGATGGACCAGAATGGAAGCGACTACCTGCGGGTGCTCGCCGCCCACGAGCTCTGCGACCGCCGCGGCGTCCATCCACTTCAGGCTCTCGATGCCCGCGGCGTCGCTCTTGCTCTCGATGCGATGCAGCACGTACCTGGCCTTGTCATCGCCTAGCGCCTTGTTGAGTACGCCCCGCACGTAGCCCGGGGAGTCGCCTGCCAGGGGACTATGCCCGGCGGCCTCGGCGCTGAAGCGCTCGAGCACCGAATCCATGCTTGCATGCGTGATGCGATCGATCCGTGACATTGCCTCGCCCAGCCTTTGCACCTCCCTGGGTTCCAGGTGCCTGAAAACCGCCGCGGCCTCCTCCTCGCCAAGGGAGCGCAGCAGCACCGCGGCCTGGCCGACGCCGTCTTCAGTCATTGCCCGCGACCCACGACTTGACGACGTTGGCGACCACCTTGGGGTCCTGGCGCGCGAGCAGCCGCGCCGCCTGCAGTCGCTCGGCCTGCGCCGCCGGCGGGTGCGCGAGATCAGCCGCGTCCGCGGCGGGTTCCGGCTCGGGCGGCAACTCGGCAAGCCGCCGGATCATCGGCCGCAGCACCCCGAGCACCACGTAAAGAGCGAGAACGAGCGCCAGCAGGTGCTTGCCCACTTCCTTGGCGAAGGCAACCGTGTCGGGCTGCTCCCAGAGCGCGGCTTCGGGCAGAGGATCCACGGTTTCGACGTTGAAGGCGGCATTGACCACGTTCAGGGTGTCGCCGCGCTGCTGGGAGAACCCGATCGCTTCCTTCGCGAGCGCGGTGATCTGCTTCATTTCCTCTTCGGGAAGGGGCGCGTTCGAGGCCTTGGGCTCCTTGGCCGCTTTCGCGTCGGCGGCCGCATGCACCCTGCGGTGGTTCACCACCACAGCCACCGACAGGCGCTTGACGGTGCCTACCTGCTGGCGTGTATGGCGCACCGTGCGGTCGAGTTCGTACTGCAGGGTCTGGTCCTTGCGCTGGTGCAGGCCGGCGGCCATGGCTCCGGCGGGCGCGGCGGGCGCCTGCGCGCTGGCGGGCTGGTTCGACAATGCGCCCGGAACCCCCAGCGCCGCGCCGCCCGGCGCGCCCGATTCGCTGGTCTGCAGGATCCGTATCGAGGCCAGCTCTCCGTCCTTGAACGGCCGATAGGTTTCCGCAGTGCTTTCGGTCGTGCTGAAATCGACCTCCGCGGTCACCTGGGCGCGCACGTTGGCACGGCCGACCAGGGGTTCCAGCAGATCCAGGATGCGCCGTGCGTAGCCGGCCTCGATCTGCTGCGTGTGGGCGAGCTGGCCGGGATCGAGGTTCGGGGTCGCGCCTCCCTGCGGAATGCTGAGCAGCGCGCCGCTCTGGTCGAGCACGCTGACGTTTCGGGGCGAGAGTTCCGGTACGCTGGCGGCGACCAGGTGCACGATCCCGGCGACCTGGCCGCGCTCCAGGGACTTGCCGGGGTACAGGTTCACCAGCACCGAGGCGGAGGCCCTGGCCCGCTCGCGCAGGAACGAACTCGATTTCGGTACCGCGAGGTGCACGCGGGCGGCTTGCACGGCGCCTAGGGACTGGATCGTCCGCGCCAGTTCGCCCTCCAGCGCGCGCTGGTAGGTGATCTGCTCCTGGAACTGCGTTGCGCCCAGCTTCTGGTTTTCCATCAGCTCGAAGCCGACGTTGCCGCCCTTGGGCAGCCCCTGTGAAGCGAGCTTCAGTCTCACGTCGTGCACGGACTCCGCAGGAATGAGAATGGCGTTGCCACCGTCGTTGAAGCGGTACGGAACGTTCATCTGACCGAGCGCGGCCACGATCGCGCCGCCGTCCCGGTCCTGTACATTTGCGTAGAGGATCCGGTAGTCGGGCGTGCGGCTCCATATCCAGGATGCGGCAAGCACCGCGACCAGCGCAGCGACTGCCAGCATCAGGAGGATCCTGTTCTGCGGCGGCAGACGCGAGTAACCCTGTAGGAAGTGGGCAACGGGCAAATTGGCGAGGGCCATGTCGGGGGCGGGCTCGGCCCGCCGCTCCTTGTCGGTGCGATTGGCGCGATTGTCCGGTCGCGGGCGGCCGGACCAAGCCGAAAACAGTGCGCCTTTTCAGGCGCAGATCGGCGGATCGCGACCGCGCCGGCCCGCTAGTCTGCGGGCATGGAGGTTTCGCCCCTGTCGCCCCTGGAGCCCGTCACCCGGACCGGCGGAATATCGCCAACCGCGGCGGCGCGCGCCTTTTCTGCGCAAGGTGCCGGAAACTTCGCCGATGCGCTGTCCAAGGCGCTGTCGTCAGTGAGCGAGGCGCAGCAGCGCGCCGAAGCGCTCTCGCAAAGATTCCAGCTCAATGACCAGGGCGTCACGCTGGAGGAGACGATGATCGCCATGCAAACGGCGAATCTCTCGTTCCAGTCGCTGGTGCAGGTGCGAAACCGGCTGCTGTCGGCCTACCACGACGTCATGAACCTGCAGGTGTGATTACAGGCGCAGGCGGCGCTCGCGCTCCGTCTTGGTGATGTATCGCTGCACCGCGTTCGCCAGCGCCGGCGCCAGGTTGAAGAACTGGCAGCCGTAGCGTAGCTGGTTCGCACGCGCGCCTTCCTCGTGCCGTCCGGCGCTGCGCACTTCCAGCGCCCCGGTCAGGATTCCGACCTCCGGCAGATCGATGCGGCAGTCCTCCAGGATCGCGCCCACCTCCAGCTCGGGATCGCCCGCGCCGGACACCAGCGCGACGCCGCCGCAGGAGAGATCCAGGATCCGCAGGCTGGCGCGGCGCGCACGGTCCGAGGGATCGACAAAAGTGGCGCAGACCGGCTTCACCACCGATGCGCGCAGGCGATAGAAGTTGCGGCGCTGCAGCCGCGTCAGCACCTCGGGCAGGCGCACGCGCAGGGCCGGCAGCTGCTCGTGGACGGTTTCCTCCGCACGCTGGACCTGGAACTGCAGCCGGATATGGTCGAGGAAGGTCACCACGTTCATGCGCGCGGACTGCAGCAGGCGCTGGTTGGCGCGTGCATCAGCGCCCAGGTCGAGGATCAGCTCCTCGAACTCCGGGTTGACCGACAGCACGTTGGTAACGATGAACTCCGCGCCCTGGTTGAAGTACACCGTGACCGCTATGCGCGCATCGGCCACCGCGCGCAGCAGCGCGACGATCTCGATGCGCGAGTAGACCTGGAACCGTTCGTGGTCCAGCGCGTTGGCCTCCGGCACGAGTGCGTGACCCGTCTCCATGCTCAGCCCTCCCGGTGCGCGTCGCGCCCGCCGTCGGGTGCGACGCCGTGCTCAAGGCGATGCAGCCAGACCAGCAGTTCGGCCACCGCACGGTACAACTGCGGCGGGACGTGGCGGTCCAGATCGACCTGCAGCAGCAGCGACACCAGCTCGCGTGATGCATGGACCGGGACGCCAGCCGCCCGCGCGCGCCGCAGGATCTCCTCGGCCAGCGGGCCGCTGCCCTTGGCCACGACCCTGGGTGCAGTGTCGCCCGCCTCGTAGGCGAGCGCCACGGCGCTGGCCTTGTACGCGCTATCGACTGCCATGTTCCACCGTGATGCGGGCGACGCGCAGCCCCGCATCCTCGAGGGCGTCCGCGAGCGCCATCCGGCTCGCCTCCAGCACGCTTGCGGCCCCATTCTTGTCCGTGCGCAGTGCGACTCCGAGCCCGCGCTCGCCGTGGGCGAGGATCGCCTGCACCAGGCCCAGCCCGGGAAGGTCGACATCGACCCGCGCCACCAGGTCCGGATCCGGAGACGCAGCCGCGCTCGGGGCGTGCGACGGCCCGTAGAAGACCAGCACTGCGTCCTGCCCGGGCCAGGCCGCGAACTGAAATGCGCATTCGCCGGTCGCCAGCCACGCGAGCTGGCGCTGGAACACCGCCGCGCGCGCGGCATCCTGAACCTCCGGCGGCGCCGGCATGTAGGGTGCGGTTGCTTCGGTCGCCGGGCGCGCCGTCCCGGCCATGTCGAGCGCGGACGCGATGGCTTTCCTTCCGACCTCACCGGTTTCCCCGTGAATCGCTTTCTCGAGGGTGGCCGCCAGCCGCTCCGGCTCGATGGCTCCGTGGTGCCGTGGCGTGGCATGCATTTCGCCCACCAGTGCGAGCGGAATGGGCGCGACGCGCAGCGCGTCCCCGAGCAGGCGCGCGAGCGCCGGGAGCGCTTCGCTCACCAGGATCGACGCGCCTGGCGCGGGCGCCGCCGCGTGCGCCGACGGTGGCGGCGCAGTGGCCGGCGTCACGCGCAACGCGGACAGCAGCTGGTCCGCGCCAACTGCGGTGGCAGGCCCGGAGAGCGCGGCCAGGTCACGCAGCGGGGACACCGGCATACTCATCGATCCGGGGCAGTTCCGCCGGCGGGCGTGGCGGCAGCGGTGGGGCCCGGGTGGGGCGGCCGCGCGGGGGCGGCGGGGGGCCCCCGCGGGGGGGGGCCCCCGGGCGGGGGGGGGGGCTGGGGGGGGGCGGGCTGGCGCCGGCCCCGCGGCGCAGGCGGGCGCCACCCGCGGTCGTGCGACACGGGCCTGGGCGGGGCCACCGGGCTGGGCGGAATTCGGGTGTCCTGGCGCGACACGGCGTGCTCATTCCCGGCTGTAGGCATCGCCGAGGCGCTGACGCTTGGTGGAGGCACTCAGCATCTGTTCGAGGCTGCGCAGCCAGGGCTGCGTCAGGCGCCGGATCTCCGCGTCGTCCGCCAGCAGGCGGCGGATGATGGCGGCCTTGCGGGCGAGGCCGCGTTCGTCCAGTTCGTGCCGCACCTCCTCCGCGCGCAGGGCCTCGATGAGTGCGGCGCACCGGCTTTCGCGTTCCAGCAGCATGTCCCAGTCCGATGCGCGCGCGGCCTCCAGCATGCCGTTGCTTGCGAGGGCGACCTCCTCGTAGCGCGCGAGCGCGTCCACCGACCCGGACATCAGCGCAACGCCGGGGCACGCATGCGCGCCGCCACCGGCATTTCCTCCCAGGCCTGTTTCAGCTGTCCGAGCAAACGCGCGGCTTCGTCGAGGCCGCCGGCGTCGCTGCGCGCGCTCGACAGCAGTAGTCGCTCAATGACGTAGTCGTAGAGCGAACGCAGCTGGCGCGTCAGGTCGCCGCCGGTCGACTCGTCCAGGCTCGCCTTGAGGCCTTGCTCGACGATCTGGATCGCACGCGACACCGACTCGCCCTTGCCGCGAGCATCGCGCGCCAGCATGGCGCCGCGCGCCCGGCCAATCGCGACCAGTGCGCCTTCGAACAGCATCAGGACGAGGCGGTGCGCGTCGGCGCTCTCTACGCCGGTTTCGAGGTCGATCCGGGCGTACGCGGTCACGGATCGCGCCTGTGCAAAGGTCATTTTCACCGCTCCGTCGTCAGCCCGAGTACGGCTTGGGCAGGTTGGCCAGCTGCTGCGTCAGGTAGGTACTGGTCTGGCTCATCCGCGACATCATCAGATCGAGCGCCGTGAACTGGGCACGCATGCGCGCCTCGATATCCACCAGGCGAGCGTTGAACGCCGCCTGCCGCCGCCCGTTCGCGTTCAGGCTCGCGTTCAGGCCTTCGATGCGCTCGCCCAGACCGCTGCCGGTCGCGAGATAGCCTTCGGCAAGGGCCGCGAGCTGTGCGGCGTAGCCCACGGAGTACTTCACGCTCCCGTACAGGCCCGGCGCGGCGACGGCCGCGCTCAGCTTGAGGCCCTCGCTGGGATCGCCCGCAGCGCCTGTCAGGGTCTGCCCACTGCCGGTGGCGGCGGCGCCGTTGATCGTCCCAGCGGCATCCAGCCCGGAAGTCGACACCGGCGCCGGTCCGAACAACCCGGCCGCGGCGCTGCCGGTCGGAGCGGAGACCGCCGAGGCAGAACCGTAGCGCATCGACACGACCTGGAGCACGCCGGCCGACTGCGTCACCTGCACGGAGACCCCCGCCAGGACCAGCGCGGCGCTGCCGTTCAGCCTGGTTTGCAGCTCGGCGGCGAGCGTGCTGGCGCTGGCGTAGGTTCCCGCCGCGAGCGTTGCGGTGGCGGCCACTCCGTCGACCACCACCGCAAGTTCGTCATTCATCCCGGTGGTGACGACGAGTTCCGCGGCCGTGTCGGCGGTCAGCACGCCGCGGGTCGCGACCTGCGTGACGTTGACCGCGTACTCTCCGGCCCGGGTCTTCACCCCGGCGCCGAGGTAGGCGATGCGCGAGTCGGCCGCACGCCCGGCGCTGGCGAACAGGGGGGCGATATCCTCGGGATGCGCCTGGAGCGCGGCCTGGAGCTTCGCCGAGTCGAGAGCGAGCAGGCCATCCTTCTGGAAGCTGACGCCGATCTGGGCCAATCCGGTGACGGCTCCGGCGGCCGGAATCGGAGCGGAGAGTGCCGCGCGCATGCGCGACTGGACGGCCAGGGCGGCGGCGTTTCCCTGCAGGACGCCCGCCTGCTTCGTGGCCGGGTCGTAGCGGGTCAGGTCGGTGATGGCGCGCGCGAGCTCGTTGTAGGCCTTGACGAAGCTCTCCACGGCCTCCTTGGTGGGGCCCTCGTCGCGGCTCACGGTGAGCAGGGTCGGCGCGCCGGGCGCGGCTTTCAGCAGCGTGAGCATCACCCCTGGGATCGCGTCGTCGAAGGCGTTGGCGGCCCTGGTCATCGCGATCCCGTCGATCGTGAGCGAAGCATCCAGGGCCGCCACGGCCTGGGTGAGATTGCGCCCGCCCCCCGCCGCCTGCGTGGGATCGAAGGCGAGCCGCGACAGTCCGTTCAAGTCGGTATGGTTGCCGTCGTCGTCGGTGACGGTGATTTTCAGGCTGCTGGCGGCGCCGCTGTTGTTCGAGGACAGGACCAGCCGGTTGCCCGAACCGTCGTACACGATGGCTGCGGAGACGCCCAGGCCGGCCTGATTGATCGCGTCGCGTACCGCGGCGACCGAGTTCTGGCCGGCGCCGAGGGTGATGCTTTGCGCGGGCCGCGCGGAATCGAGCGCGAACGCGTTGCCGGTGGCGTCGTAGGCTCCATACTGGAAGGTCAGCGTTCCGGTGCCCGCCGGATCGAGCGGGCTGGCGAACGGGCCGGACGCGAGCTTGTGGTGCTGGGCGAGCGCGCCGACTTCGACGACGTGGGTTCCGGGCCTGGCCTGGGCGCCGGCGCCGGCCGCAAGGAGCGAGGCATCGCCGGCGCTTGCCTTGTGGGCGAGGAACCTGGCGCCGTCATCGAGCTGCTTCGCGGCGCTCTGGAAGGAGGCGAGCGCGCTCTTGAGCGCGCCCCAGGCCGAGATGCGGCCGCGATATCCCTGTGCCTCGGCCGCGAGCAGCGTCAGCGGACGACGCTCGACCGCCATCAGTTGGGTGACGATGGAATTGACGTCCAGGTTGGAGCCGATTCCCTGGGACTGGATCGCCATGGCCGCGACCTCCGCGTTCAGACCTTCAGGTTGACCATCAGGCCCTGCATGCGATCGAGCGCTCGTGCGATCGCATGCATCTCCTCGGTCGGGATGTGGCGCATCAAGGCTCCGGACTGGGCGTCAACGACCCCGACCTCCTGGCTGGCCCGGTCCAGCTCGACGCGAAAGCGCAGGTTGCCGGACGATGCGGTAATCAGGCGGTTGGCGCGGTCGACCGCGTCGCGCAGCCGGACGCGGTCGGTGGCGAAGGGGAGGGCGGAAGGCTCTGCAATCGACACGTCTCGCTTCCTCCTGCAATCTGGCTGCGATGGACAAAACCGTTGCCGCGGCGTGGCGCCGCGGCAACGGGAACTTCGACGCGCCTTAGCCGCGGAGCAGCGACAGCACGTTGTTCGGCAACGCATTGGCCTGCGCCAGCATCGCCACGCCCGACTGCTGCAGGATCTGCGCGCGCGTCAGGGCCGCGGTTTCCATGGCGAAGTCGGCGTCCTGGATCCGGCTGCGCGAGGCGGTCAGGTTCTCGGCCGTGGTCTGGACGCTGGTCACCGCCGACTGGAACCGGTTCTGCACCGCGCCGAGCGCGGCGCGTGCCGTGTTCACTGCGGAGAGCGCTGCATCCATCGCGTTCATCGCCGTGTCGGCGCCCGCCACCGTGGAGATGTCAAGCGTCGAAAAGCCGGTGGTCGAGGTCACCGCGGTAGTGGCGGCGCTTAGGCCGGTGATCGCGGCGGTGGAGCTGGCGCCCGCGTGCGCAACGGTAATCGCGCTGCTGGAGGTGAGCGTCACGGTAGTCGTGGTATCCGTGGTTGCGTACACGCCGGTCGTTGCCGCGACCGAGTTGACCGCGTCGCGCACCGCTCCGGCACGTTCCACCGCACTGGCGCTGGCAGCGATGGCACCGACCGAGGTGCCGTTGATGGTCAGGTGGCCCGCAGTCACCGCCGTGAACGCGGTCGCGGCCGCACCAGTCACCGTCGCGCGGTCGTAGGTGCCGAGCGCGGTGGACTGGCTGTTGGCGATGGCAGTGATCGAGATCGTCTGGCCCGAGTTGGCGCCGACCTGGAACACTCCGTTCGCGAACGAGCCGTCGAGCAGGTTGACGCCGTTGAACGCGGTCTGGGTCGACACCCGGTCGATCTCGTTTTTCAGCGCCAGGGCCTCCACCTGCAGCGCGGCCCGGTCGGTCGAGCTGTTGGTGGCGTTGCGCGACTGCACCGCCAGTTCGCGGATGCGCTGCAGGTTGTTGCTGACCTCGGCGAGCGCGCCTTCCGCGGTCTGCGCGAGCGAGATGCCGTCGTTGGCGTTGCGCGCGGCCTGGTTGAGGCCGCGGATCTGCGCGGTGAAGCGCTCGGAGATTGCCAGACCGGCGGCATCGTCCTTGGCGCTGTTCAGGCGCAGGCCGGAAGACAGGCGCTGGAGCGCCGTGCTGAGGGCGTTCTGGGACGTGTTGAGGGCGCGCTGCGAGTTGAGTGACGCGATGTTGCTGTTGATGACCTGCGGCATGAGAGTCTCCTGGCTGTAGGTTGGTATGGCGGCGGCAGAAGCGCTGCGGGCTGTCCCCGGCACGCTTGGCCACCGTCGTGAGGGACTTAACGGTGCGCCGCGCCGCAAACTTTAGGCTGCCGTGCCGATCACATGGGTCGTGACCTTAGCGGGCAGTGGTTCCGGGCCGCCCGCCGAGTAGAGCCCGGAATCGGCGGCTGTTCGACGGCGCCCGGGCCGGGTAGGAAGAATTCCTACGCAAGCGCTGCCGCTTCTTCCCACACCAACTCCGGCCCGCACCCACTTCAGGATTGCCCGGGGCTGCGTTGAACATGGCGCCGTGATGACGGGCCTGGACGACAAGCCGCATGCAAGGGCGCGACGGACCGTATCGATCCGAGTATCCATGACGACCTACGGGGGGAAACATGAAATCCGAACAGTTGCTGGAGGAAGTCCGTGAAGCGAATCTCACCTACCTGATGCTGGCGCAGCGCCTGATACGAGAGGACCGCGCCGAAGCCTTGTACCGCCTCGGCCTGAGCGAGGCGGTGGCGGATCTGATCGCCGGCCTCAGCCCCGGACAGGTCCTCAAGGTCGCCGCAACCAGCCTGCTGATCTGCGCCTTCCGCTTCAACGACGACCTGGTTTGGAACCTTCTTGCGGGTCACTCCAGGGACCACCGCGCTGCGGGCATGCACGCCGCGATCCTGATGGCCGGACGCGTCGCGCAGGCGGCGTAACCGCCTCGACGGCCGAGAAGGAGGGTCCAGCATGCGAAACCGGAGCGTCGTCACCGAGGCCCGCGAAATCCGCGTCGCCACCGACCTGATCGGGCTTGATGCCCGCCTGCAGGTGCTCGAGAGCGAGACGCAACTCTCGCGCGAGCGCCTGCTGCGCCTGTACAAGGAGCTCAAGGGGAAGTCCCCGCCCAAGGGGATGCTGCCGTTCTCGACCGACTGGTTCATGACCTGGCAGCCCAACACCCATGCATCGCTGTTCATCGCCCTGCACGAGCATATCGACAAGGCCTGCGCGCTGGACGAAGTCGAGGTGTTGATCAAGGCCTACCGCCTCTACCTGGAACAGGTCGGGCAGCTCAGGCTGCCGGTGGTGCTGTCGCTCACCCGTGCCTGGCGCCTTGTCAAGTTCTTCGACTGCGGGCTGCTCACCACGGCGCCGTGCACGCGCTGCCACGGACAGTACGTGGTGCACAACCATGAGCTCGTGAACCGCTTCATCTGCGGCCTGTGCCAGGCGCCGTCGCGCGCCGGCAAGACCCGCCCGCGGCCCGGAGCGGCGACGCTGAACTGAACGCCGACGGGCGCCTCGCCGCGCCCTCAAGCATTCGCCGCCGCGGCCGATACGCAGGACTGGAGCGCTCGCGGCGCGCGGCCGGTGCCGCTCGCCTGCGACCGCGGACGGGTGCAAAGAGATGCTGGTAATCATCGGCTACGTCATCGTTCTGGCCTCGGTGTTCGGCGGCTTCGTGCTGGCCGGCGGCCATCTCTCGGGCCTGATGCAGCCGGTCGAACTGCTGATGATCGGCGGTGGCGCGGCCGGCGCCTTCGCGGTCGGCAATTCGGCCAAGGTGCTCAAGGCGACGCTGCGCGCCCTGCCCAGCGTGCTCAAGAACTCCCACTACACCAAGGTCCGCTACCTGTCGCTCATGGCGCTGATGTTCGAGATCCTGGTCAAGGTGCGCAAGGAAGGTCTGATGTCGATCGAGCGGGACATCGAGGCGCCGGCGTCCAGCTCGCTTTTCAACCGCTTCCCGGACCTGCTGGCCGACCACCACCTGGTCGAATTCCTGAGCGACTACCTGAGGTTGATGGTGAGCGGCAACCTCAATCCCATCGAAATCGAGAACCTGATGGACAACGAGATCGAGACCCACCACCACGAGAGCGTCGTGCCGGCGCATGCGGTGGGCAAGGTGGGCGACGGCTTGCCCGCGTTCGGCATCGTGGCGGCGGTGATGGGCGTGGTCCATACCATGGCATCGGTGGGACTGCCACCCTCGGAACTGGGGCAGATGATCGCCAACGCCCTGGTCGGCACCTTCCTCGGCATCCTGCTCGCCTACGGCTTCGTCGGTCCGCTCGCGGGGTTGCTGGAGCAGAAGGCCGAGGAAGCCACCAAGGAACTGCAGTGCGTGAAGGTCACGCTGCTTGCGAGCCTGAACGGCTACGCGCCGCCGCTGGCGATCGAGTTCGGGCGCAAGGTGCTGTTCTCGACCGAGCGACCGACCTTCTCCGAGCTTGAGCAGCATGTCAAGCAGCACAAAGGCGCCTGAGGGAGGAACCATGGCCGGCGAACCCAGACCCATCATCATCAAGCGCATCAAGAAGGTGAGCGGTGGACATCATGGCGGCGCCTGGAAAATCGCCTACGCCGACTTCGTCACCGCGATGATGGCCTTCTTCCTGCTGATGTGGCTGCTCGGCTCGACCGCGAAGGGCGACCTGAACGGCATCGCAGAGTACTTCCGAACCCCGCTCAAGGTCGCTCTGCAGGGCGGGTCCGGCAGCGGCGACTCCTCCAGCATCACCCGGGGCGGTGGCCAGGACCTGACGCGCTCGGCCGGTCAGGTCAAGCGCGGCGACACGCTTCCGGAGCGCCGAACCATCAACCTGCAGGCGGCGAAGGCGGAGGTGGCGCGGGAGGAAACGGTCGTGCTCGGGCGGTTGAAGCAGCGCGTCGAGGCCGCGCTCGACGGCAATCCGCGCCTTGGCATGGTGCGCGGCCAGATCCGGCTCGACCTGATCGAGGAGGGTCTGCGAATCCAGATCGTGGACGAACAGAACCGGCCGATGTTCGACAGCGGGAGCGCGAGCCTGAAGGACCATACGCGCGAGATCCTGCGCCAGATCGCCGGCGTGCTCAACGACGTGGACAACCGCGTCGCGCTGTCCGGGCACACCGACGCCACGCCCTACGCGGGTGGCGAGCGCGGCTATTCGAACTGGGAGCTGTCGGCCGACCGCGCCAACGCATCGCGCCGCGAGCTGCTCGCGGCCGGGCTTGCCGAGGACAAGGTGCTGCGCGTGGTCGGCCTGGCGGCATCCATCCCGTTCGCCGCCGAAGGCCCGCTCCATCCGTCGAACCGGCGCATCAGCATCGTAGTGCTGAACAAGCAGGCCGAACGCGTGCTGCGCGAAGGCGGCACGCCGCTGGGACCGCTGCCGGGCGCGGCGCCGGCGAAGCCGGAGCAGCCGGTGAAATAGCCCTCTGTTCGACGCAATGTCGCCTGCGCGGCAACGAATAATGGCCTTCGGCCGACATTCGGATCGCGCATGGCGCAGAGCGACGACAACGAGCAGGAACGCAGCCAGCCCGCATCAGCGCGCCGACTGGAGCGCGCGCGTGAAGAAGGGCGTACGGCGCGCTCCCGGGAGCTGGCAACCTTCGCGGTCCTTTTGGCCGGAGGCGCCGCGCTCGCCATCCTCGGGCCGCAGCTGGCCCAGGGCACCGGGCGGCTGCTGGCGCGCTCGCTGCGCTTCGACCACCGCACCGTGTTCTCGGATGGCGCCACTCTGGAGCGCCTGGGTACGGCCGTCACCGAAGCGCTGCTGCTGTACGGGCCACTGCTGGGCGCGCTGGCGCTTGCCGCTCTGGCGGGCTCCTTGTCAGTCGGGGGCTGGATGTTTGCCGCCGGCGCGGCCAGTCCAGACTTCGGACGCCTCAATCCGGCGCGCGGCCTTTCCAACCTGTTCTCGGTCGGCAGCGTGGTCGAGCTGTGCAAGGCGCTGGTCAAGGCCTGTCTCGTGGTCGCGGTCGCGCTGCTGGTGTTCGACTACGCGCGGCCGCAGCTCGCGCTTGCCTCGCGCGCTGCGGTCGAGGGCGCCGTCGCGGGAGTCACCTGGACCCTGACCGCGGGCTTCCTCGCGCTCGCAGCCAGCCTCGCCCTGGTGGCGGCGATCGACGTGCCCTTCGTTCTCTGGCGCCATGCGCGCGACCTGCGCATGACGCTGAGGGAAACGCGGGACGAGGCGCGGGAGTCGGAGGGCGATCCCCAGATCCGGATGCGCGTGCGCAGCCTGCAGCGCGAGATGGCGCGCAAGCGCATGATGACCGAGGTGCCGAAAGCCGACGTGGTGGTGACGAACCCCGCGCACTACGCGGTGGCCCTGGCCTACCACGCTGGCATGCGCGCGCCGCGTGTGGTGGCCAAGGGCGCCGGCCAGATCGCGCTCAGCATCCGCCGCGTCGCGCATGAGAGCGGGGTGGCGGTGCTCGAGTCGCCGCCGCTCGCGCGCGCGCTCTACCGCCATGCCGCCCTCGGGGCGCCGGTCCCGCACGGCCTCTATGACGCAGTGGCACAGGTCCTCGCCTGGGTATACCAGGTGCGAGGCGCGGGACGGGACGGCGCGGCGCCCGCGGCGCCTGGTCCGATCGAGGTACCCGCAGCGCTGGCGGTGCCGGAGGATGGGCCGGAGCGGGGAGGCGCGGCATGAGCGCAGTCGCCGCGCGGCAGCGCGTACCGGGCACCATGGCGGCCGCCTACGCGGCGCCGCTGCTGATCATCCTCATCCTGGCGATGATGATCCTGCCGCTGCCGCCGCTGCTGCTCGACCTGCTGTTCACCTTCAACATCGCGCTCGCCATGATCGTGCTGCTGGCCGCGGTCTATTCGACCCGGCCGCTCGATTTCGCGGCGTTCCCGACGATCCTGCTGCTCACGACGCTGCTGCGCCTGTCGCTGAACGTCGCCTCCACGCGGGTGGTGCTGCTGAACGGCCATTCCGGTCCGGATGCCGCCGGCAAGGTCATCGAGGCCTTTGGCCACTTCCTCGTCGGCGGCAACTTCGCCGTCGGGCTGGTGGTGTTCACCATACTGGTCGTCATCAACTTCGTGGTCATTACCAAGGGCGCCGGCCGGATCGCCGAGGTGAGCGCGCGCTTCACGCTGGATGCGATGCCCGGCAAGCAAATGGCGATCGACGCCGACCTCAACGCCGGCCTGATCGGCGAGGACGAGGCGCGGCGGCGGCGCCAGGAGATCTCGCAGGAGGCGGACTTCTACGGCTCCATGGACGGCGCCTCGAAGTTCGTGCGCGGCGACGCGATCGCCGGCATCCTGATCCTGCTGGTCAACATTCTCGGCGGCCTGGCAATAGGCATGCTGCAGCACGGGCTGTCGCTGGCCTCGGCCTCCAGGAACTATGTGCTGCTGGCGATCGGCGATGGACTGGTGGCGCAGATTCCGGCCCTGGTGATCTCGACTGCCGCTGCGCTGATGGTGAGCCGCGTCGGCACCGGCGAGGACATCGGCCGGCAGATGATCGACAGCCTGCTCGGGATGCCGCGCGCGCTCGGGCTGACGGCCGGCGTCCTTGGCGTCCTCGGGTTGATTCCCGGAATGCCACACCTCGCGTTCCTGGTGCTCGCCGCGATCGCCGGCGCAGGGGCGTGGCGCCTGTCCCGGGCCGGCGCCGAGCCGCCGGTGGCGCCGGCCCCGACCGCGACCTCGGGCGCGGACGATCTGGTCGAGGCGACCTGGGATGATGTGCAGCCGGTGGATGCACTCGGGTTGGAAGTCGGTTTCCGGCTGATCGGTTTGGTGGACCGCCAGCAGGGAGGGGAACTGCTCAAGCGGGTCAAGGCGATACGCCGCAAGTTTGCGCAGGACGTGGGCTTCCTGCCGCCCGCGGTGCACATACGCGACAACCTCGAGCTGAAGCCCGTCGGATACCGCATCCTGATCAAGGGTGTGGTGGTCGGGGAGGGCGAGGCCCATCCCGGCATGCACCTCGCCATCAATCCGGGGCGCGTGACGCTGGCGCTGCCGGGGACGGCGACTACCGACCCGGCATTCGGCCTGCCGGCAACCTGGATCCAGTCCGGCCAGCGCGAGCAGGCGCAGGCCGCCGGCTACACGGTTGTGGACGCAGGAACCGTTGTCGCCACCCATTTCAGCCACATCCTGCACACCCAGTCGGCGCAGCTGCTGGGCAGGGCAGAAACCCAGAGCCTGCTCGATCACCTGCAAAAGCAGGCGGGCAAGGCATTCGAGGACGTGGTGCCCAAGCTGGTGAGCGTGGCCGTGGTGCAGAAGGTGCTCCAGGGCCTGCTCGAGGACGGTGTGCACATCCGGGACATGCGAACGATCGTGGACGCGCTCGGTGAGCATGCCGCCCGGGTGCAGGATTCCGCGGCGCTGTGCGCCTGCGTGCGCGTCGCACTCGGCCGCGCCATCGTGCAGCAGGTGTTCGGCGCGGCACGCGAGCTGAACGTTGCGGCGCTTGACCCGGACCTCGAGCGTGTCGTGGCGCAGGCAATTGGTGCGGACGAATCCATCGCGATCGAACCAGGGTTGGCGGAGAACCTCATCCGGCAGGCGGCCGCGGTCGCCAGTCGCCAGGAGAGCCTGGGCCAGCCCGCGGCGCTGCTGGTGCCCGATCGCCTGCGCGCGCCGCTGGCGCGGATGCTGCGGCGCGTACTGCCCAACCTGAAGGTCATCGCCCACGGTGAAATCGCCGATTCCCGGAACATTCGTGTCAACACCTTGCTTGGAGCACGCGCATGAGAGTCAAGCGTTACGTTGCGGCGAACTCGCGCGAAGCCCTCGCCCGCGCGCGCGCCGAGATCGGCCCGGACGCAGTCATCCTGTCCAGCGGCCAGACAGACGCCGGGTTCGAGTTGCTCGCGCTCGCCAAGGCGGACGTGGCGGTCCTGGTCGGCTCTGGCCGGTCGCAGGCGGGGCGGGAGGCCGGGCCGCCGCCGGTACCCCAAATGGCGCAGCCCGCACCGCAGCGACGCACGCCGGAGCCGAAGCGCTGGGTGCCGCCGGCTTCCGCGTCCGCACCGGCACCCGTTGCCGCGGAGGCGCCGGCCCCGCCGGCACTCGCCAAGCCGGCGGACGCGTCCCTGGCGGGCGAAATCCGCGCGCTCCGCGCCATGGTGGAGGAACAAGGCATGACCCTCGCATGGCGGCAGGGGGAGGCGCTGCGTCCGCGGCGTTCCGCGTTGCTGCGCGAGTTGATGCGCGCGGGGTTCAGCGCGGGACTGTCGCGCCGGATCGCCGACGCGGTTCCGGAGTCGCTGACGGACGGACAGGCGAGTAGCTGGGCTTCGGCCGCGATTGCGCGCAACCTGCGCTGCGGCGAAGCTTGTGGCGAGGGCGCGGATCCGGCGGCCGCCGGCGGCACCTTTGCCCTTGTCGGTCCCACCGGCGCGGGAAAGACCACAACCGCGGCGAAGCTTGCCGCCGCCTGCGTTGTCCGGCACGGCGCCGACTCCCTGGGCCTGATCAGCGCCGATCACTACCGGATCGGGGCGCAGGACCAACTGCGGATCTACGGCCGCATCCTCGGGGTTGCCGTGAACGCCGTGCACGACGCCGGCAGCCTGCGCAGCGCGTTGCAAGCGCTGGCGGGGAAGCGCCTGATCCTGATCGACTCGATCGGGGTCGGGCAGCGCGATCCGCGCGTCGCCGAGCAGACAGCGCTGTTCGAGGAACAGGGCGTGGCCCGGCTGCTGCTGCTCTCGGCCACCAGCCAGGCCGAGACGCTTGAGGAAGTGGTGCAGGCCTACGGCGCCGCGCCGCTGGCCGGATCCATCCTGACCAAGACCGACGAGGCCGCGGCACTGGGGGGCGTTCTCGATTGCGCCATCCGGAATCGGCTTCGGGTCAGCCACGTGACCAACGGACAGCGCGTGCCGGAGGACATTCATCCGGCCAATGCCGCGTACCTTGTCCACCGGGCGCTCAGCGCCACCGGTGCGCCGGCGTTGCGGATGCGGGACCAGGAGATCGACCTGCTGGCATTTTCGCCGCCACGCGCGGCCGTCCCCGCACCGATGCCAGCGCATGCCGGCACCTGAGCGCGCGGGCCCGGGGCCAGTCGCGGACCAGGCGGACGGACTGCGCCGCCTGATTGCGCACCGCGCGCCCGGCATGCTTGCATTGAGCGGCGCGGATCCGCGCGACTATGCGCGGTTGGCGCTCGACCTGGCAGTGCTCGGGGATCGGGCTGGCCGCCGCGTCCTGTTGCTCGATCTGACGCGCGGTGCGCTCGCGAGCGAGATGGCCTGCACTGCGCCCGGATGTGCGCCGCGCTACGAGCTGATGCATGTCATCGACGCGCACAAGCGCATCGAGGAGATCGTGGCGGTGGGTCCACGCGGCATTCCGCTGCTGCCGGCCGCGCGCGGCCTGCGCGCGCTGGCGAGCGCCTGGCGCGGCCGCCAGCGTTTCGCGGCGTTCGTCGAGTCCGCGGGCGGCGCGCCCAAGCTCGTGCTGGCGGTGACGCCCGCCACCGAACTGCCAGTACTCGCGCAGCTTGCGGCGTTCGCTTCCCTGGTCGTTGTCGGCCCGCAGGGCGCGACGAATCTGAAGGCGTGCTACGCCGCGCTCAAGCGCGCGCATGCCGTTTGCAGCGCCCCGCCGCGACTGGTCTACGGCGAGGCGCTGGACGCGGAGGCGGCCCGCCTCGCGCACCTGCGCCTGGCCGAGACCGCGCGCGCGTTTCTCGGCGGCGAACCGGAGCTGCTCGGGCGCCTGGGCGCGGCCCGGGACCGCGACCGGCAACCGGTTGTGCGGCGGGCGCAGATGCCGCAGCTGAGCATCGACCAGCTGTGGTTCGCCCTCGCCGGCTGGCCGCTGCCACGGATGGGCGCTGGCGCCGCGTTCCCGGCAGTGGCCCGTCGCGGCTCTCGCATCGAATCCTGCCTCCATTGAAGGACATGAAACCCATGTACCAAGCCGCCGGCACCCTCGACATGAAGCGCTACGTCCAGGAGTACTCGCCTCTGGTGAAGCGCATGGCGCACCACCTCCTGACACGCCTGCCGCCGAGCGTGCAGATCGACGACATGATCCAGGCCGGGATGATGGGACTGATGGACGCCGTGACCCGCTACGAGTCGACTCAGGGAGCCCAGTTCGAGACCTACGCCTCGCAGCGCATCCGTGGCGCCATGCTTGACGAGTTGCGGGGCAGTGACTGGCTGCCCCGGGGCCTGCGGCGCAAGCAGCGCACGATCGAGCAAGCGCTGTCCAGGCTCGAGCAGATGACCGGGCGCGCTCCGGGGGAACGGGAGGTGGCCGCCGAGTTGGGCATGTCGCTGGAGGCGTACCAGGAGATGCTCGCGGAATCGCGTGGCGCGCAACTCATCTATGCCGAGGACTTCGGTGACCGCGAGTCGGGGGACTCGCTGTTCGACAACCTCTCGGTGGACGCGGACGCCGAGCCGTTCGCGGAACTGGCGGACGGGCGCTTGCGCAGCGCGGTGGCGGCGTCGATCGGCATGCTGCCGGAGCGTGAGAAGTCGGTGATGGGCCTGTACTATGAGCAGGACCTGAATTTCCGTGAGATCGCGGCGGTGCTGGAAGTCACCGAGTCGCGGGTCTGCCAGCTGCACAGCCAGGCGATCGCCCGGCTGCGCGCCAGGCTTCGCGACTGGTGACGGCGCCGCGAGGCGCTAGATGCGCGACGACAGGGTCGCTCCGGCGTACGCGCGTGTGACGCCGTCCGGGCCGTAGAGGTCCGCGCGTCCGGCAAGGCTGTCGAGAAACTGGCGCCGTTGCCGCACCTCGCCGAGCCGCTCCGCGATGAGCAGGCCGTTGAGGTGGTTCTTTTCGGCAAGGTCCCGCAGGCGCGCCGGCGCGGCGAAGCGCGCCTGCGCCGACGCGGTGCCGTCGGGCCCGAGCAGGCAGTCGATGAGCGACGCTTTCTCGCGTTCCGCTCTCGACAGTTCCTCCTCGTTGCCCAGGAGCAGCGCGGAGCGCTCGGCGTCGAGCGCTTCGTTGAGGCGCTCGAAAAGAGCCTCTTCTGCGGCGCCGGGCCGAGGCAGGGTGATCATGACGGCTTGCGCAACAGTTCGCGTACGCTTTCGATCAGCTTGTCGGCGACTGCTTCCGGGTTCACCCTGAAGCGCCCGTCTCGCATCGCGTCCTTTATGGCCTCGACGCGCGCGCCGTCGAAGGAACCGTCGGCTGCAAGTCGATCCTCGAGCCCGGCCAGTTGGGCCGAGAGTTCGCTGATGCGGATGGTGTCGGTGGCTGCGGCGCCTCCGGCGGCGCCGGCCGTCGGCCTGGCGCGTGCGGTGGTGCCTTGGTCCGCGCTGCCCCGCTCCAGGGGGCCGGTGGAATCGATGCCGCTGGTGATCTTCACATGACTCTCCTGCTCCGGATGCGGTCCATGACCCGCGGCAGGTGCCTGCGGGGCCGTCTCACCTCAGGTATTACGGCCGTGCTGGCGCCAACTTGATGGCCGGGTCCGAAAAAAATTTCAACCACAATCAACAGGATGCAAACTATGGGCGCAATTCCACCCGGCGCGTGCCGCGGGCGAAGCCGGTGACGACTCGCCCGGACTCAGTCTGGACCCGAACCGGCTCGCCTTCGGTCGCCGACCCCAGGGACCGGCCCTGGGTGCTGACGCTGAAGCCGCTGCCCTCGTAGACGAGACGCACCGGATCGCCCGGCGCCACCAGCGCACGGGGTCGAAAGTGCTCGCGGCGCAGCGGCTGGCCGGCGGCGACGGGACGCGACAGTACTTTCTGCGCGGCGAATCCGGCGTCACTGAGGAGGCCTGCGGGTTGTTGCGTCAGGTCAATCTCCTCGCTGCGGTAGTCGTCCTCCGCCAGCGCGTGCCCGGCGGGCAAGCTTCGGCCGGCGACGAGCGTGGGCGCGAACACGCGCACGGTCACCGGAAGGAAGGTGCTCCACCGCGTACCGTCGCTGCAGCGCAGGCCGACCGTGCTGCGCCCCCAGAGCCGCGCGCCGGACGGGAGGAACGGTTCGATCCTGGCGCAGGGCGCGGGGCGCGCATGCGGATCAGGCGCGCCGAATTCAATTGCCACCCGACCCTCCAGACCGGTCGTCTCGCGCTCGAGGAACATGCGGATCGCCTGCGCGGCGGGCGCGTCCGCTGCCGGCTGGGCGTACGCGCAGGGTTGGGCGCCCAGCGCAGCCAGCGCCAGCGGCAGTGCCCGGAGCAGCGTCGTAGCGGCGGGATAGGAGGTCCACATGGCGCACAGCCTATGGGAGCCGCCGCGCACCGTAGTCCTGGAACAGGGGCCGGTTTCGCCGCCTGTTCCGGGCATCGCACGCCGTCCGGATTCGCATAATCAGCCTCACGGAAAGCCTATCCACCTGCTAGCGAGGCCGACATGATCGACAGACTGAGCGAGCACCTGCGCTTCAACTCTGAAGCCCTGCGCCTGCGCTCGACCCGCCAGCAACTGCTGGCATCGAACGTGGTGAACGCGGAGACGCCCCGATACCAGGCGCGCGACTTCGATTTCGCGCGCGCCTTGCGCGACGCCACCGCGCGGCCGGCCCCTGGCGCCGGAGGGCGCGCAGCGCAGGCGCACTCCTACGAGCGCGGCACCCATCAGCCCAGCCTGGATGGCAACACGGTGGACATGGACGCCGAGCGCGCGCACTTCGCCGACAACGCGCTGCGGTACGAGGCAGCGCTCCGCGCGCTGAACATGCAGTTGAAAACCATGCAAGCCGCGATCCAGGGGTAAGGCGCCATGTCGCTGTTCAGGATCTTCTCCATCGCGGGCACCGGAATGGCAGCCCAGAGCCAGCGACTCAATACCGTCGCCAGCAACATCGCCAACGTCGACAGCGCCGCCGGGCCCGGGGGCAGGGTTTACGGCGCGCGCCAGGTCGTGTTCGAGTCGACGAACGTCGATGCCGGCGACCCGCGCGCGCAGGGCGTCCGCGTCGTCTCCATCACCGAAAGCGCCGCACCGCCGCGGCGGCTGCACGATCCGAAGCACCCGATGGCCGACAAGGAGGGATACGTCACGCTGCCCAACGTCAGTGTGGTCGACGAAATGGTCAACATGATCGCGGCCTCGCGCGCCTATCAGAACAACGTCGAGGTGATGAACACGGCGAAGAACATGCTGGCCAAGACGCTTACGCTGGGCTCCTAGGCGCTCCGATGAGCAGCGTCAACATGACCCAGGTCAGCGACCCCATCGCGGCACTGGTGCAGGCGGGCAAGGCGGGCGCGACCTCCGCAGGCGCCGGCGACGCCGGGCAGGACCGTTTCCTGACGATGCTGATCACCCAGCTGAAGAACCAGGATCCGCTCAATCCCCTCGACAACGCGCAGCTGACCTCGCAGCTGGCGCAGATCAGCACGGTGCAGGGAATCGAGAAGCTCAACGCCACGCTTGCGACGCTCGCCGGAAGCTTCGAGGCCGGCCAATCGCTGCAGGCGGCCGCGCTGGTGGGACGTCAGGTGCTGGTGGCAGGCAATGCGCTGGAACTGGGCGCGGACGGCGGGCGCGGTGCATTTTCGCTGACGCAGTCGGTCGAGCGCCTGGCCGTCACGGTGACGGACGCTTCCGGCGTGGCGGTTCACCGCGTCGAGCTTGGCGCGCTTTCCGCGGGCACGCACGTTTTCAACTGGGACGGGTTGGCCGATTCCGGCGCGCGTGCCGTCGACGGCCGCTACACGTTTTCAGTCGAGGCGCGGGCCGCCGGCAAGGCAGTGACGGCCGAAACGCTGTCTCTGGGGCGGATCGATGCCGTCAACCGCGCCAACGGCGGCACGATCCTGAACCTCGGTGCCCTCGGCGAGAAGCCGTACGCGGACATCAAACGCATCATGTGAAGGAGAAACGGACATGAGTTTCCAGCAAGGGCTTTCGGGCCTCAATGCCGCGGCAAAGAACCTCGACGTCATCGGCAACAACGTCGCCAACTCGAATACCGCCGGATTCAAGGGTGCACAGGCGAGCTTTGCCGACGTTTTCGCCAATTCGCTCTCGGGCGGCGGCGGTGGCTCGGTCGGAATCGGCACCGCGCTGTCGGCGGTGCTGCCGCAGTTCGGCCAGGGCAACATCAACGTCACTTCCAGCCCTCTCGATGTCGCCATCAATGGCCTGGGCTTTTTCCGCCTGTCCGCGAACGGAACTGCCTCCTACACGCGCAATGGCCAGTTCCAGCTGGACAAGGACGGCTTCGTCGTCAGCACCGGAGGCGCGCGCCTGTCGGGGTATCCGGCCGGGCCTGGCGGAACCATCGTGACGTCCACCCCAACCGACCTGCAGCTGTCGCGCGCCGATCTGCCGCCGGTGGCGACGACCCAGGCCGGCGTGGTGCTCAACCTGGATGCACGCTCGGGCGTCATTGCGGCGCCTTTCAACCTGGCCGATCCCAGTACTTACCAGAGCGCGACCTCGATGGGCGTGTACGACAGCCTCGGCAACGCGCACACGCTGTCGCTTTACTTCGCCAAGACGGGAACCAACGCCTGGAACGTCTTTGGCGCCAACGACGGCGTGCAGATCGGCGCGGCGGCGCTCGGCACGCTCAACTTCACCAGCGCCGGGGCGATCGACACCGGGACCACCACTTTGCCGCTCAACGTCTCGACTGCCGTCGCCACGGGTGCCACGTCGCCGCTCGCGTTCACGCTCGATCTCACAGGCAGCACGCAGTTCGGTTCCGGCTTCGGCGTCAACGAACTGACCCAGGACGGCTCTACTTCGGGACGGCTGGCGGGCTTCTCGGTGGGGGCCGACGGGGTGGTGCTCGGACGCTACTCGAACGGCGAGACCCTGGCGCAGGGACAGATCGTCCTCGCGAACTTCACCAATCCCCAGGGCCTGCAGCCACTGGGCAGCAACCAGTGGGGCGAGACGCCACAGTCAGGCCAGGCGCTGCTTGGGGCGCCCAGTACCGGGTCCCTGGGTGTGCTGCAGGCCAGCGCACTGGAGGATTCGAACATCGACCTTACCGCCGAACTGGTCTCGATGATCACCGCGCAACGCGTCTATCAGGCCAATGCGCAGACGATCAAGACCCAGGATTCGGTGCTGCAGACACTGGTCAACCTGCGCTGATGGACAAACTTGTCTACACGGCGATGACCGGCGCCCGGATGGCGCTTGCCCGCCAGGACACGCTGGCGCAGAACCTGGCCAATGTGTCGACGCCAGGCTATCGCGCCGAATCGGCGGCGTTTCGCGCCGTGCCGCTGGTCGGCAGCCCGACCCGTGTGTTCGCGCTCGAATCCACGCCGGGCGCGGACCTGACGCCCGGGACCATCACGCAGACCGGGCGCAGCCTCGATGTCGCCGTCAGCGGCAGCGGCTGGATCGCCGTCGAGGGGCGCGACGGCCGCGAGGCCTACACCCGCAACGGCGGCCTCCAGGTCAGCGCCGAAGGCATGTTGCAGACCGCCGGAGGACTCAACGTGCTGTCCGACGGGGGGGCGCTGGCGATTCCCGCCGGCGCCGCGATCCGCATTGGCGCAGATGGCACCGTGTCGGCGCTGCCTGCGGCGCAACCGAACGCGGTGATCAGCGTCGGTCGCATCAAGCTGACGAATCCGCCGGCGGCCGCGCTGGAGCGTTCCGCCGATGGACTGTTCCGGATGAAGGACGGCGGCGCCGCGCCGCCGGACGAGGCGCTGCGCCTGGTGCCCGGCGCGATCGAGGGCAGCAACGTGAACGTGGTCGAGGCGCTGGTCGGGATGATATCGGTGGCGCGGCAGTTCGACCTGCAGATGAAGCTGATGCAGAACGCCGAAGGCAATGAGCAGCACGCCTCGAGGCTGCTCTCCATCCAATCCTGAGGACCCCCAAATGATCCGATCGCTTTGGATATCGAAGACCGGCCTCGACGCCCAGCAGTTTCAGCTCGACGTGATCGCCAACAACCTCGCCAATGTCGGCACCAACGGCTACAAGCGCTCCCGCGCGGTGTTCGAGGACCTTCTTTACCAGACCCTGCGCGAACCAGGCGCCCAGTCCTCGCAACTCACGCAGGTGCCCTCCGGCTTGCAGGTCGGAACGGGCGTGAGGCCGGTGTCCACCCTGCGTGTCTTCACCCAGGGCAACCTGCAGAAGACCGACAACTCGCTCGACCTGGCGGTGAACGGGCAGGGCTTCTTTCAGGTCCTGATGCCCGACGGCACTACGGCCTACACGCGGGACGGCTCGTTTCATGTCGATTCCCAGGGCGCGCTGGTCACCTCGAACGGGTTCAACGTGCAGCCCCAGATCACCATCCCGTCCAACGTTACCTCGATCACCGTCGCGCAGGACGGCGTGGTCAGCGTGATTCGCAGCGGCTCGCCCGCGCCGCAGCAGATCGGCCAGATCCAGCTCGCCAATTTCGTCAACCCCGCGGGCCTGAAGCCGCTGGGCCAGAACCTGTTTCACGAATCGGCCGCCTCCGGCGCGCCGCAGGCCAACGCGCCCGGAAGCAACGGACTTGGCATGCTCAACCAGGGCTACGTGGAGACCTCGAATGTCAACGTGGTGGAGGAACTGGTGTCCATGATCCAGACCCAGCGCGCCTACGAGATCAACTCCAAGGCGATCCAGACGTCGGACCAGATGCTCGCGAGACTGGCGCAGTTGTGATGAAGGTGCTCGCACCCGTCGCGCTGGCCCTGGCCGCGCTTACGGCCTGCAACTTCAACCCCGTCCGCGTGGTCGAACCCACCAGCGCGCGCCCGCTGCCGGTGCCGCCGGCCGTTCCGGCGGCAGGCGCGATTTTCAACGAACGCACGGCTTACCGGCCGCTGTTCGAGGATCGGCGTGCACGCCATGTCGGCGACATGCTCGTAATCCAGCTTAACGAGAAGCTGCAGGCGGCCAACAGTTCATCGTCGAACGCGAGCCGCACGGGCGAGACCACGTTCGATGTCCCATTGATCAGCAACGGACTTCCGGGCAAAGGGTATGTCGGTACGGGTGTGTCCGCGTCCAGCTCGAATACCTTCGAGGGCAAGGGCGCCAGCGCCGCCGACAACCTGTTCACCGGGACCATTACCGTGACAGTGCTCGAAGTGCTGGCGAACGGCAATCTGGTCGTCTCCGGCGAGAAGCAGATCGGCATCTCCCACAACAGCGAGACGCTGCGCTTTTCGGGCGTGGTCAATCCGGCGACCATCCTCGCCGGGAACACGGTGACCTCGACCCAGGTCGCCGACGCGCGCATCGACTACAAGGGATCCGGCTACGTCAACGAGGCGCAGATCATGGGCTTCCTCGCGCGCTTCTTCCTTGCGATCCTGCCTTTCTGATGCACGCAAATCTCGATCGGGTCCTTGTTGGGGTCCTGCTGCTCGTGGCCGGCATCGTGATCGGATTCGACGCGCGCGCCGAGCGCGTCAAGGACATCGCCAGCGTGCAGGGCGTGCGCCCCAACCAGCTGATCGGCTACGGTCTGGTGGTCGGCCTGGACGGCAGCGGCGACCAGACCACGCAGACACCGTTCACGGTGCAGAGTCTCGCTACCATGCTGTCCCAGCTTGGCATCAACCTGCCGCCGGGCACCAGCCTGCAGCTCAAGAACGTCGCGGCGGTCATGGTGACGTCGGTGCTGCCGGCTTTCGCGCAGCCTGGACAGCTCATAGACGTGACAGTGTCCTCGATGGGCAACGCGAAGTCCCTGCGCGGGGGCACCCTGCTGTTCACGCCGCTCAAGGGTGCCGACGGCCGCGTCTATGCGGTGTCTCAGGGAAACCTTGTAGTCGGCGGGGCGGGTGCTTCCCAGGGCGGATCCTCGGCGCAGGTGAACCACCTCGCCGCGGGCCGCATTCCCGGAGGCGCCACCATCGAGCGCAACGTGCCGACGCCCTTTCTGGAAGGCGACCACGTGCACTTCGAACTGCACACGACGGACTTCACCACGGCGCGGCGGCTTGCCGACGCCATCAACGCCGGCATCGGCGAGGGCATGGCGCAGGCGCTCGATGGGCGCGTGGTACGGGTTGCCGCGCCGCGCGGTGCCGATCAACGCGTCGGCTTCCTGGCGCGGATCGAGGACCTGAGCGTCAATGTCGCCGCAGCGGCGGCCCGGGTCATCATCAATGCCCGCACCGGGTCGGTGGTGATGAACCGCTCGGTCCGCCTGGAGCCCTCTGCCGTCGCGCACGGCAATCTGTCGATCTCGATCAGTTCGACGCCCGTAATCAGCCAGCCGGGCCCGTTCTCCAGCGGCGGCTCGACGGTGGTGAGCGAGAAGACCGACATCCAGATCCGGCAAGAGGGTGGGCAATTGAACCTGCTGGAGCCGGGAGCGCGGCTGGCCGACGTCGTCAAGGCGTTGAACGCGATCGGCGCGACGCCGCAGGACCTGCTATCGATCCTGCAGGCGCTGCGCGCCGCCGGCGCGCTGCGCGCCGAACTCGAGATCATCTGAGTGACGGCCGGCCCGGACGCGACTGCCACGACCCGCTTCGCGTTCGACGCGCGCTCGCTCGATGCCCTGCGCACGCAGGCCAAGCGGGATCCGGACGCGGCATTGAAACAGGCTGCGACGCAGTTCGAGGCCGTGTTCATGCGCGCGCTCCTCAAAAGCATGCGGGAGGCGCTGCCAGGGGGTGATCCGCTGGCAAGCGAAGCCGGCCGCATGTATACCGGGATGCACGACGAGCAGATAGCGCAGAAGCTGGCCGAGCGCGGCCTCGGCATCGCCGATCTCATGGTCCGGCAGCTCTCCGCCGGGGCGAGGGGGGCGCAGCATGCGGCGCTCACCCCGCAGTCGGCGATGCCGCGCGACGCAGCGACGAGCCGTCTGGCGAGCGCAGCCAGCGATGGCGCATCGGCCGCCGCCGGCGGCGCGACGGTGGCGCAGCGCTTCATCGAGCGCATGGCGCCGCACGCGCGCGCCGCGGCGCTTGAGACCGGGGTTCCAGCGCGCTTTGTCCTGGGGCAGGCTGCGCTTGAATCGGGGTGGGGGCTGCGCGAGATTCGCAGCCCGGACGGTGGCGCCAGCTTCAACCTGTTCGGCCTCAAGGCAGGGCGGAACTGGAACGGCAGGGTGGTCGAATCCCCGACCACGGAGTACGCCAATGGCGTCGCGCGGCGCAGCGTCGAGCGGTTCCGAGCCTACGACTCCTATGCCGAGGCGTTCGCGGACTACGCGAGACTGCTGAAGGGAAACCCGCGCTATGCCGTCGCGCTCGCCGGTGGGCGGGACGCCGAAGCGTTCGCCGCGGGCATGCAGCGTGCCGGCTATGCCACCGATCCGCGCTACGCCGAGAAGCTCGCTCGGGTGATCAACTCGGCGAGCCTTAAGGGCGTGCCGGCATGAGTGGATCGCTGCTAGGCATCGCGCTCACCGGCCTGAACAGCGCCCAGGGCGGGCTGGTCACCACCGGACACAACATCGCCAACGTCCATACACCGGGCTACTCGCGGCAGAAGGCGGTGCAGACGCAGAACCCGCCGCAGGCTACCGGGGCGGGATTCTTCGGCACCGGATCGAACATCCAGACCGTGTTGCGCGCCTACGACGAATTCCTTGCAGCGCAGGGCCTGTCCATGCAGGCCGGGGCGAGCCACTGGAGCACGGCTCTCGCGCAGCTCCAGGACGTCGACCAGCTGCTCGCCGATGGCGACGTCGGCGTGCTCCCCGCGCTGAACGGGCTGTTCGCGGCGGCAAACGGCCTTGGCGCCAATCCCGGCGACGCGGCCTCGCGCGGCGGAATGCTGTCCGCCATCCATGCGGTGGCGGCCCGCCTGCGGGACCTGGACGGCAGCCTGCAGCGCCTGGGTGCGGCGAATGACCAGCGCATCACGGGCGCGGTGGCGACGATCAACGCCATCAGTGCGCAAATCGCGAGCCTGAACGAACGCATCACGCTTGCAGGGGGAGGGACCGGCCAGCCGCCGAACGATCTGTTGGACCACCGCGACGCGCTGGTGGCGGACCTGAACAGGATGGCACGCGCCAGTGTCGTCGAGAAGAGCGACGGCGGCATGGACGTGTTCCTCGGCAATGGCCAGGCGCTGGTCGTCGGCGGGCGCGCCTACGTCCTCGACGTCAGGGCCGATCCGCTCGACCCGGCGCACTTGTCGATCGGCCTGCGCTCGGGCGCCACGCAGGTTGGCTTCCGTCCAAGGGACCTGGAAGGAGGGGAACTGGGCGGCCTGCTCGCCTTCCGGGAGGGCACGCTGGACCCCGCCCGCAACGCACTCGGCCGAATCGCGATAGTGCTTGCGGCGGAATTCAACGGGCAGCACCGACTCGGTGTGGATCGAAGCGGACAACCGGGCGGGGACGTGTTCGTCGCCGGAGCGTCGCAGTGCAACGCATCGGCGAACAACGCCGGTTCGGCGCAGATGGCGGCGTCGTTGATTGACGTCGCGGCGTTGACCGACAGCGACTACCGGGTGCAGTGGGACGGTGTCGCGTGGCAGGTCACGCGCCTCGCCGACGGCGCCGTGCAGGGCTTTGCAACCCTGCCTCAGACCGTCGACGGCATCGCCATCTCCGTCACCTCGGGCGCACCGGCGACGGGGGACGCGTTCCTCGTCCTGCCGACGCGCAACGGGGCAGCGGGCTTCGCCGCCCTTCTCAGGAGCGCAGACCAGATCGCCGCAGCGGCGCCGATCCGGACGTCGGCGGCTGCGGGCAACGCCGGCACCGGTGCCATTTCGTCGGAAACGGTCGTCGGCCCGACCGTGGATCCGAACCTGCAGCAGGCCGTGACCATCTCGTTCACGGGCCCCGGGACCTACAGCGTGACCGGTACGGGCACCGGCAATCCCACGGGACTCCCCTACACCCCGGGCGCGGCGATCAGCTTCAACGGATGGACGATCGAAATCGATGGTGCGCCGGCGGCGGGGGACAGCTTCACGGTCGCGGCGAATGCCGGGGGCAGCGGCGACAGCCGCAATGCGTCGCTGCTGGCCGATCTGCAGGCGCTGGCGCTGGTCGGCGGCCGATCCACCCTGGCCGGCGCCTTCGGTGAGCTGCTTGCGCGCGTTGGCACCGCCACCCAAGAGGCCGGCCTGTCGGCGGCCGCGCAGACGCGCCTGCTAGAGGAGTCGCAGGCCCGCCAGGCCAGCGTATCCGGCGTCAACCTTGACGAGGAGGCCGCCAATCTTCTGCGGTACCAGCAGGCTTACCAGGCAGCGGGCAAGCTGGTCGCGGTCGCGGGCCAGCTGTTCGAGACGTTGCTGCAGATGGGGAGATAGGCATGCGCGTAAGCACCGGAATGCTGTTCGAAGCATCCACGCGGGCCGTGCTCAGGAACCAGGCGGACCTACTGCGCACGCAGCAGCAAATGTCGACCGGTCGGCGCCTGCTGGCGCCAAGCGACGACCCGGTCGCGGCAAGTCAGGCGCTTGGCGTGCGCGCGGAGGAGTCTGTCTCGGCTCAGCATGCTGCCAACCGATCCGCGGCGCGGGAAGGGCTTGAGCTGGCCGAAGGCAAGCTCGCCGCGTTCGGGGACCTGCTCAGCGGCATGCGCACACTGGTCATCGCCGCGGGCAGCGGCTCGCTGGCGGCCGCAGATCGCGACTCGATTGCCGCGGAGTTGCGCGGGCTGCAGGCCGAACTGCTGGGGATGGCCAACGCCAGCGACGGGCATGGCCGCTATCTTTTCGCCGGCTACCAGGACGGATTCCAGCCGTTCACGCAGACCGCGGCGGGTGTGGTGTACAACGGCGACCAGGGAAGCCGCGCACTTGCGGTCGGCGGCTCGCGCCGCCTCGCCGTGTCCGAGAATGGCCACTCCATCTTCGAGTCCGGCCGCAGCGGCAACGGCGTGTTCAAGGCAACGCTGCCCGGCGCCAACGTCGGGACGGCGGCGGTGGGCATCGGGGGCGTCCACGACGCGACGTTGCTCACCGGGCACGCCTACCGCGTTGTGTTCACTGCGGGCGGCTACGACGTTCTCGACCTGACCGCTGGGGTGACACTTTCCACCGCAAACCCGTACACCAGCGGCGCGGCGATTCGCTTCGACGGCATCGAGATCGCCGTGCAGGGCGTTCCGGCGGACGGCGACGCCGTCGACGTGGCGCCGAGCGTCCGCCGCAGCCTGTTCTCGACCCTGCAGGATGCGATCGCGGCCGCGGGCGACCCGGCGGCGACGCCGGCTGCCGCCGCTCAACGCAACAGCAAGCTCGCGCTCGCGCTGTCGGAACTGGACTCAGGCGCCGATCGTGTGCTGGCGGTGCGCGCGGAGTTCGGCGCCCGCCTGCGCGAACTGGACGACCTCGGCGCCCTGGGCGAAGGCGAGAACGTGCTGCTTGCGGCGCGGCGCTCCCGGCTCGAGGACCTCGACTATGCAGCGGCGGCGAGCGCGTTCCAGCGCCAGCAGCTTGCGCTGGAGGCCGCGCAGCAGACCCAGGTCAGGATGACCGCAATGTCCCTGTTCGACTTCATGCGCTGATGAAGGCGGCCAATTGCGACAGGAACTGAACGCCGCCTCGCCGCCGTCGGAGATCGCGCGAGAGACCATCCGCCACCTCGCGCTGCGCAAGCTGGTGCCTTCGCCGGAGAACTACGCCCAGCTTTACGTGGAACTCAGCGGCGCCAAGGCGACGCAACGCGGCCATGCGCCCTGGGCCGAACTGGTCCGCGAGATTCTGCGCCAGTGGGATCGGCGCCAGGCGGGCCTCACCGTGGCCAGGAAGCGCGATTCGCTCGAGCACGTGCTCGGCGCTTTTGGCGCAGACAACGACCGCCTGCATGAACGACTGTCCGGGCTGGTGCGCGGTTGGCGCGAGCGGGGCGAGGACGCGGCGGCAGTCGGGGATTCCGTGGCCTTCACGCCGGCAGGCCACGATCCGGGCCTGGCGATGCGGGAGGCGATGGCGCAGACACTGGAATACGCGGTCATCGGCAGGCTTGGTCACGCGCCTGCGTTGCAGGAGGAGGCAACCGAGCTGGCCGCCCAGGCGAGGCGGGTCCAGCGACGCGCCGAGCTGCTCGAACTGGGTGGCAGGCTCAAGCGGTTCTTCCTGCGCCTTGAACTGGCGGGCGAGGATATCAATGACCTCCTGCGCGGCTTGCTGGGCTTGCTGCGGCTTCTGACGGACAACGTGGGCGAGCTGGTAAGCGAGGATCGCTGGATGAGGGGGCAGGTCAGCGCGGTGCAGGCGCTACTCGCGGAACCCCTGGGCAAGGACATGCTGCGCCAGGCCGAGCGTGGCTTCCGCGACCTCGCGATCAGGCAGAGCAACCGCAAGGCGGTACTGGACCAGACCAAGAGTGCGCTGAAGGACATGGTGGCGATGTTCGTGGATCGCCTCGCAGCGGTCAGCAGCTCCACCGGCGCCTTCCAGGAGCGAATGTCGGGCTACGCACGGCGCATCGCGGAGACCGACGACATCACCCAGCTCGGCGGGCTGGTGGAGGAACTGGTCAGCCAGACCCGCGGAATGCAGACCGACGTGGCGCGCGTACACGAGGAACTGGTGACGGCCCGCAAGCTGGTGAGCGACCACGAAGGCCGCATCCGCCAGCTTGAGCAGGAGCTGGAGGCGATGAGCGGGCAGATGCGAGAGGACCAGCTAACCGGAACGCTCAACCGGCGCGGACTGGACGAGGCCTGGGCGGCAGAGTCCGCCCGTGCCGAGCGTCACCAGTCGCCGCTATGCCTCGCGGTTCTCGATCTGGACAACTTCAAGCAGCTCAACGATCGCCTCGGGCACCAGGCCGGGGACCAGGCTCTTGTTCACCTGGCCGAGGTGGTGCGGAACGCGTTGCGCCCCTCCGATATCATCGCCCGCTTTGGCGGCGAGGAGTTCGTGGTGCTGCTGCCGCACACGCCAGCCGGGGAGGCCGTCAGCGTGATGGTGCGTCTGCAGCGCGAATTGACGCGCCGGTTCTTCTTGCACGGCAACGAGCGAGTGCTGATCACATTCAGCGCCGGTGTCGCCGAGCGGGGGATCGCCGAATCGCGCGACGCCCTGATCAAGCGCGCTGACTCGGCGCTCTACGAGGCGAAGCGAGCCGGCAAGAACCGGGTCATCGCGGCCGCCTGACTAGTCCACCAGCCGATTGCGGATGGCATAGCGGGTGAGGTCGGCATTGTTGCGCAGCTTCATCTTCTCGAGCAGCCGCGCGCGATAGACGCTCACCGTCTTCGGCGAGAGCGACATTTCGGCGGCGATTTCCGCCAGCTTCCTGCCGCCAGCGATGCAGCGCATGGTCTGGAACTCCCTGTCGGAAAGCAATTCGTGCGGAGGCCGGCCGTCGGCCACGTCCTCCGAGATTCGCGATGCAAGGGTCTGCGCCAGTTCCGGCGAAACGTACTTGCGGCCGCGAGCGGCGCAGCGCAGCGCCTCGATGATCCTGTGCGGCGGAGTGTTCTTGCACAGGTAGCCCGCCGCACCCGCCTGAAGCGCACGCACCGCGTATTGTTCCTCGGGGTACATGCTGAACATGAGAACCTGCACGCCTGGGTGGCTGCGGCGGACGGCCTTCAGGATGTCCAGCCCGTTCTTGCCTGGAATATCGACATCGAGCAGCAGCACGTCCACGCGGTCCTTGCGCAGGACGCGTGAAACCGCCAACGCATTCTCGGCCTCGCCGGCGCATTCCAGGTCCCCGCTCTCGGAGACCATCTGCGCCAGTCCCTTGCGCACCATCGGATGATCATCGGCGATCAGGACGCGGATCATTCGCCGCCCCGGCCAGCCTTCGGCCTGCGACGCGGGATCGACAGCATCATTGTGGCGCCCTCGCCGGATTGACCGGAGATGTCAAGCCAGCCGCCGAGCGCGCGCACGCGCTCCATCATGCCGCGGATCCCGAACGACGCGCGCTTGCCCAGCGCGCCCTGCTCCAGGCCGGTGCCATTGTCGCGCACCTCCAGGGTCACAGTGGAGGCGTTGATGAACAACTCGGCGTCGACCCGGGAGGCGCCAGCGTGCTTGGAGACATTGGTGAGCGCCTCGTGGAAGACGCGGTAAAGCGCCGTGGACTGCTCGATGTCGAGCATCGCCTCCTTGTCGTTGCAGGTGACGCGGCAGGCGGTGCCGGTGCGCTCCTCGAACTCATGCGCCTGCCACTCCAGCGCCGGGTACACACCGTGGTCGAGGATGCCGGGGCGCAGCGCCCGCGCCATCGATATGGTGGCGTTCATGGCCGATTCCACAAGGCTGTCCATGCTCTGCACGCGCCTGGCCAGCGCGGGATCCTCCACGCGCTGGCGCAGGACGTCGAGTTCGCTGCGCAGTGCGGTCAGCGTGCCGCCGACCTGGTCATGCAGGTCGCGGGCGAAACCGGCGCGCTCGGCCTCGATCGACTTGTCCATGTGCGCCGACAGCGCGCGTACCTGCTCCAGGCTTTCGCGCAGCGCCGCTTCCGCGCGCTGGCGCGCGCGCCGGGCCTCGGCCGCCGCAAGGCTGCGCTTGACCGCGTGCGCGAGGCGCGACAGGTTCGTCTTGCTGATGCAATCGTCCGCACCGGCGTGCAGTGCGGCGACCGCCGCGTCCTCGCCGATCGAGCCGGAGACGAGAATGAAGGGTGCGTCGATGTCGCTATCCTTGGCCAGCAGCAGCGCTTCCGCACCCGTAAACCGGGGCAGGCTGTAGTCGGCGATGACGACATCGCAGCCTCGCGCCACCAGCGCAGCGCGCATCTGGGCGGGTTGATCGACGCGTTCGGCCTCCACCGACCATCCCGCGCGCGCAAGGATGGCGACGATGAGCTCGAAATCGTCGATGGAGTCCTCAACGATCAGCGCCCGCAGCGGGCGCCGCGCGTAGCGCGGCTCCGCAGGCGTGGGCGGCGGCGCCGCGGGCTGCAAGCCGGCTTTCTGCGCGAGCATCACGGCTTGCGAGGGACCCAGGATCGGGTTGCGGCGCTCATGGCCATTGCCGTGGACGCACGGTTTTCACCCCACCGCAACAGCCCATTCACCAAGAATGCGACCAAGCCGGCTCCCGCCTGAAGGTTATCGATCTTGAATTGGTATACATGGCGCGGCTACGGGAGATACTAGCATGCTGACCGATGCGCAATTGCGATCAGTCCGGCATGTGGCAGCCGAGAATTGCAGGAAACCGGGTGGCGAGCACCCGAAGTGCGATGGCAAAATTGTCTCACCCTGCGGCGAGGACCACGGGGCGCAAGGTTGACGGCCTGCCGCGCCTGTTGCTGCGGTCGCGGCAGCTACGCTGCCGTGGCGATCCGGACGCCGCCGTGCTGCGCCGCCATGACCGGCAACAGGGTGGCGTCTGGATCGAAGCCGGAGGCGTGCGGAACGAAGCGTCTGGTGAACTCGGACACCGACAGCGGCCGGCTGAAATAGTAGCCTTGCATCCGGCCGATTCCTTCATCGGACAGTAGCTGGAACTGCGCCGCGGTCTCGACACCCTCGGCGACGACGTCGATCTTGAGCGCTTGCGCCAGGGCGACGACGGTACGGACGATGTTCAGGCTGTCGGTGTCGTCCGGCAGCTCCTTGATGAACGAGCGGTCGATCTTCAGCACATCGATCGGGAACCGGCGCAGGTAGCTGAGCGAGGAGTAACCGGTGCCGAAATCGTCGATCGCGATGTGCACTCCCATGCGCTTGAGGCTGCGCAACGTGGCGATGGCGTGCCCGGCGTCCTGCATCGCGACGGTCTCGGTGATCTCGACCTCGAGCAGTTCCGGCGGCAGCCCGGACTCGTCCAGCGCGTTCTGCACGCGCGAGCGAATGCGCTCGTCGCGGAACTGGGCCGCGGAGAAGTTGACCGACACCACCAGTGGCGGGTCGCCGGGGCGCTGCCAGTCGCGCGCCTGCTGGCAGGCCCGGCGCAGGACCCAGTCGCCGATCTCCACGATCTGGCCGGTTTCGTCTGCAAGCGGGATGAACTGGTCCGGCGGTACGATGCCGAAGCGGTTGTGGCGCCAGCGAATGAGCGCCTCGGCTGCGCTGAACGACCGGGTGGCGGTGTGGTACATGGGCTGGAAGACCAGGAACAACTCGTCGCGTTCAACCGCGTGGTGCAGGGCGTTCTCCATCTGCAACCGTGTACCCGCACCCTGGGTGAGCCTTGGATCGAACACCTCGATGCGGTTGCGGCCATTCTTCTTTGCCGAGGCCATGGCCCGCTCCGCCACATGCAGCAGGACGTTCGGGTCGCTGCCGTGCTCCGGCAAAAGCGCGCAGCCCACGCTCGCGGTGAGAAACAGTTCCTGCCCGTTCTGCTGGAATGGCGCCGAGAAGACGGCGAGCAGGCGTTCTGCCTGGCCGAGCGCGCCGGCTTCGTCGGCCGCGGTCCAGAGCAGGCACGAGAATCGGTCGCCGCTCACCCGCGCCAGCACATCCGCGGGGTCGAGGGCGGACTTCAACCGGACCGCGACCTGGCGAAGCAGCGCGTCGCCCATGGGGAAGCCGAACGAGTCATTGATGCGCATGAAGCGGTCGATGTCGATGCAGGCCACCGCACCGGCACCTGGAAGGCCGGCGCGGGACCGGATTTTCTGCGACAGCAGGATCCGGTTGGGCAGTCCGGTCAGATCGTCAAACAGCGACATCGCGGTCGCGGCGCGTTCGGCCTTGTCCTTCGCACGGCGCAGCTCGGCGTTGCGCAGCTCGCGGCGCACCACGGGAACCAGGCGCTGCGGGTCGGACTTGTAGAGGTAGTCACCGGCGCCCCCGGACATGGCCGCGGCGCCTTTCTCGTGATCGTAGTCGCCCGAGTAGACGATGAACGGGATGTCGTACTTGCCTTCGTGCAGCACCCGCAGGGCCGCCACCGAGTCGAAGCGCGGCATCGAATGGTCCGAGATCACCAGGTCCCAGACCTGGTCGCGAAGCGCGGAGCGCATCTCTGGCTCATTGTCCACGCGCCGTGTCGCGGCTTGCGGAATTTCGCGCCGCAACTCACGCGACATCAGGGTGAAGTCGTCCTCGGAGTCGTCTACGATCAGGATGCGCGTCGATTCCATTCCGTCCGCTTCGTTGTTGTGGCGACTGTGCGCGGACCCGGACCGCCAGGACTGGCTCCAAGTGCCGCTTCCACCCTGTTTCGGCTTCTGTCACGAAAACATGAGGCTGGCGCGTCGGACTACCGGAGATCTTCTTTCGGGACAACGTGTTGGCGCGACCGAAGCGCTATTGCGCCTTGATCCCCGCCGCCCTGATCACCTGCGACCAGCGCTTTTCTTCAACGAGGTTGCGCTGCGCCGCGACCTCGGGCGTGCCGCCCAGCGGCGTCAGGCCCAGCGCCTGCCAGCGCGGCGCGAGTTCCGGCAGCTTGAGCACCGCGTTCGCCACTTCGTTCAGCCTGCGTACCGCCGCCTCGGGCGCGCCGGAGTGGATCGACATGGTGTACCAGGGCACCGAAGCGTAGCCCGGGACGGTTTCCGCGATGGGCGCCATGTCCGGCATGCTGGGCGTGCGCCCGGTGGTGGTCACCCCGAGCGGGCGCAGCTTGCCCGCCTTGATATGCGGCAGCGCGGTCGGGATGGTGTCGAACATGACCTGGATCTGGCCGCCCAGCAGGTCGGCGATTGCTGGCGCGCCGCCCTTGTAGGGGACATGGGTGAGGTCGGTGCCGCTCAGCATCTTGAACAGTTCGCCCGCCATGTGCAGCGCGGAGCCCATTCCGGCGGAACCATAGGTCAGTTTGCCGGGCTGCGCCTTGGCCAGCGCGACCAGCTCGGCGACGGATTTCACCGGCACCGACGGATGCACCACGAGCACGCTGGCGCTCTCGGCGAGCAGCACCACCGCGCGCAGGTCCTTCGCCGGGTCGTAGTTCAGGTTGTTGTACATGGACTGCGCCGCGTTGTGCGCGATGGTGGTCAGCACGATGGCGTGGCCGTCGGGCGCGCCGCGCGCGACCTCGGAGGCCGCGATGTGGCCGCCTGCGCCGCCCTTGTTCTCCACCACCACCGGCTGGCCGAGCGCCGCGGCCATTCCGGGTGAAATGGCGCGTGCGACGACATCGGCGGGCCCGCCGGCCGGGTAGGGCACGACGAAGCGCACGGCGCGGCTGGGATAGGCCGACTGCGCGATAGCGGCGCAAGGCAGGACGAGGACGAGGCACAGCAGGGCGCGAAGGCGCATTTTGGATCCCTCCTGGATGGGCATGATTTGCTATTATGAATTCATATTTGACCATATGAAAACATTTCGCATAGCGGTTTTTACCAAGAACCGCAGCAACCCGGCCTATGCGGGCGCCCGCCTGGGCGCCGACCGCGTCGCCGCCAGCCTGGGCGCCAGCACGCGGCACTATGTCCCGGAGAAGCCGGACGACGTCGCGCAGCAGGTCGCGCTCATCGACCAGGCGATCGCCGACCGGCCGCACGCGATGGTGTTCGTGCCGGTGCACGAATCCGCGATCAATGACTCGATCCGGAAGATCCAGGCTGCGGGCATCCCGATCGTGAGCCTGATCTCTCCCGTCACCGTCGGCGAGCGCGTGAGCTGGGTGTGCTCGGACGACCGGGAACTGGCGGCCGAGATCACGCGCCATGTCGCCGGAAAGCTGGGCCGCAAGGGGCGCGTGATCATCCTGGAAGGGATTCCGGGTTCCAGCACTTCGCTGCCGCGATTGCAGGGAATCCAGTCGGCGCTCGCGGAGTATCCCGGGCTGGCGGTGGCCGCTTCCGTTCGCGGCGACTACCAGCGCGACATCGCTTGCGCGGCAGTGGCCGCGCTGCTCGCGAAAGAGTTGCAGTTCGATGCCGTGATCGCGGCCAACGACAGCATGGCGCTGGGCGCGCTCGATGCGCTGGGGGCGCGCGAGCCGCTGCCGCTCGTGGTCGGGGTCAATGCCGTCCCCGAGGCGATCGCGGCGATCAAGTCCGGGCGGATGCTCGCGACGGTGGATTTCGACGCCATGAAGATGGCCTGCATCGCGACCGAGGCCGCGGTGCGGCACCTTCGAGGCGAGACCATTGCGCCGCGCATCGCGCTGCCGGTGCAGGTCGTGGACCGGTCGAACTGCGCGGCCTGGGACAAGCCCTACGAGGCGCGCGAACTCCCGTCGTGGGGCGCGGTCATGGAAGCGCAGCGTTGAAGCGTGGCGAGCGTGGACTTCAGGCCCGCATCCGGATCCGCGACGGTGAGCTCGATCAGCGCCTTGCGCGCGTGGCCGGTGGCCGCGAGCGCCCTGAGCACCGCGCCGAAATCGATGTCGCCGTCGCCAGGGACGTCATGCCGCCAGGCGCGCTGCGTGGTGTCGGACAGATGAACCACGTCCAGCCACGGCGCGGCGGCCTTCAGTCCGGCAGCGGGGTCTTCCTTCGCGAAGTGGCCGTTGGCCACGTCGTAGCAGATGCGAAATGCGGGGCTATCGAGCCGCCGCAGCATGGCGATCAGGTCTTCCACCTTCGGGATGGGCGCGATCGGGATGTTCTCCAGCGCCAGAACCACGCCGCTATCCCTAGCGGCGGGCTCGAGCTGGCGCAGGGATTCGTAGAGCCAGTCCGTGTGGCGCGGGCCGGGGGCGGGCAGCAGCGGATTGAGGCGCCCGGGCACGACGATGACGTTCGCCGCGCCCAGGTCGCGCGCCAGTGCGATGAGCTTGCGGAACAGCGCCAGGGTATAGGCGCGCACCTCGGGCAGGGCGCTGCACAGGTTCTGGTCCAGGCCGGTGTGGTTGAGGGATCGCACGCGCACGCCGAGGTCGTCGAAGCGCGCGCGCAGGGCGCGGCGCGCGCCGGCGTCGAGATCATCGGGCCACAGGTGGCCGGGCATGGTCATGAGCTCGAACTCGTCGAAGCCCATGCGCGCCAGGTGCGGCACGCAGTCGGACGCCGAGTGCGTCCACATGTAGGAGAAGCTGTTGACGCCGTAGGGTTGGGCCAATTTCGCTCACAATGTCGCAGATGACGCCGCATTCTGACACGGTGGACTTCGATGCCGAGTTCGACCTCGTCGTGCTGGGCTCCGGGGCTTCGGGGATGACTGCCGCGCTGGTGGCGGCCATGGAGGGCGCGCGCGTCCTCGTGCTGGAATCCACGCGTTTCGTCGGCGGCACCAGCGCGCGCTCATCCGGCACGCTGTGGATCCCGCGCGATGCCGAAGCCGCACGCTATCTCGACGCGCTGGTGGGCGACAAGGGCGAGCGCGCGCTGCGCCAGGCTTTTCTCGCCGCCGGGCCGGCAATGATCGACTGCCTCGAGCGGCAGGCCGGCTTCATCTTCAAGCCCTATCCGTCGCATCCGGACTACAGGCAGGAGCTCCCCGGCGCGGCATCCGGCGCGCGGCCGCTGGAACCGCCGGCGTTCGACGGCCGGTTGCTGGGCGCCGAGTTCGCCCGGCTCGGCTGGCCGCTGCCGGAACTGATGCTGTGCGGCGGCATGATGGTGACGCGCGGCGAGGCTGCGCGCCTGCTGCGCGCGGGACGATCGCTCGATGGCACGCTGCTCGGCGCCCGGTTGACCTTGCGCTACCTCGCCGACCGCCTGCGTCATGCGCGCGGCACGCGCCTCGTGCTGGGCAACGCGCTGGTGGCGCGGTTGTTCCATGCGTTGCTCGAGCGCAAGGTGCAGGTGTGGACCGAGACCCGCACCACGCGCCTGACCGGGCGCGACAGCGTCAGCGGCGTGGTGGCGCACCGCGGCGGCAAGGAACTTCGGATCGGCGCCCGGCGCGGCGTGGTGCTCGCCGGCGGCGGCTTTCCCGCGGGCGAGGCCTTGCGCGAGAAGCATTTCCGCCAGCCGGTCGCGCGCCATACCGCGGCCTACGAGGGCTGCGTCGGCGACACGCTGCGCCTGGGCCTTGAGGCGGGCGGGGCGCTGGGCCGTCCCGGCGAGGACAACGCGCTGTGGTTCCCCGGCTCGGTGGCAATGCGCGCCGATGGCAGCACCGCCGTGTATCCGCACATCGTGCTCGATCGCGCCAAGCCCGGGCTGGTCGCCATCGGCGCCGACGGCCGGCGCTTCACCGACGAAGCGGCGTCCTACCACGAGTTCACGCGCGCCATGTACCGGACCGGCAACGTGCCCGCGTGGCTGGTCTGCGACAAGCGCTTCCTGTGGCGCTATGGTCTGGGCATGGTGCTGCCGATGACTCTGCGGCCGGCGCGATTCGTCGATTCGGGCTACCTGAAGCGCGCAGGGAGCATCGCGGAGCTGGCCGCCGCCATCGATGTCGATGCCGGCGGCCTCGCGGACACGGTCCGCCGCCACAACGAATTCGCGCGCGAGGGCAAGGACGCCGATTTTGGCAAGGGCGGCAATGCCTATGACCTGGGCAACGGCGATCCGGAGCACCGCCCGAATCCCTGCCTCGGGCCGATCGGGCAGGCGCCGTTCTACGCCGTGCGGGTCGAGCCGACGCCGCTCGGCACCAGCCTGGGCTTGCGCACCACCGCCGAGGCGCAGGTCTGCAATGGCTCCGGCATGCCCATCCCCGGCCTGTACGCGGTGGGCAACGACATGCACTCGCCGATGGGCGGCGAGTACCCCGGGGCGGGCGCGCAGCTCGGCCCCGGAATGACTTTTGGCTATCTTGCCGCGCTGCACGCGGTACGGGCATCGGGACAAGCGACACAAAGGAGAGTGGCATGAACAAACCGACGGAAAAAGGCTTGCCGCAGGCCGCGGCCGCCGGCAAGACCGTGACGAAGAAGGGCGGCGAGCTGATCACGGAGTTTCTCGTCAACGAGAAAATTCCCTACGTGTTCGGCATCTGCGGCCATGGCAACGTCGGCCTGCTCGATCCGCTTTACGAGGCGCGCGACAAGATCACGCTCATCTCGCCACGCCACGAGCAGACCGCGGCGCACATGGCCGACGGCTACTTCCGCGTCAAGCACAAGCCGGTGGCGACGCTGACCTCCACTGGGCCGGGCTCCGCGAACCTCATCATGGCGCTCGCTGTTGCGCAGACCGATTCCTCGGCGCTGCTGGCGATCACCGCCAACGTGCCCACCTCACAGTTCAACCGCGGCCCGTTCCAGGAACTGAACCGCCACAACCAGGCCGATTTTCCCAATGTCATCCGGCCAGTGGTGAAGCGCAGCTTCCAGCCCACGCGCGTGGACATGCTGCCGCTGGCGCTGCGCCAGGCGGTGACCACCATGACCAGCGGCCGCCCCGGCCCGGTGAACCTGGACATTCCGTTCAACCTGTTCCAGGAAGAGGCCGAGGTGCCCCTCGAACCCGCCTGGGACGGATTCGACAAGCGCCGCAGCGGCGCTTCGCCCGACGACATCAAGTCGGTGCTCGACATGCTGCAGGTATCGCGGCGCCCGGTGATCTTCATCGGACACGGCGTCACGCTGTCGGAGGCGGGCAAGGAACTCACGGAGCTGGCGACGAAATACCGCATCCCGGTCATCAGTTCGCCCAACGGCATGGGCTGCCTGGACATGCGCGACCCGATGTCGCTCGGCTTCATCGGCCGCAACGGCGCCTACCCGGCCAACCAGGCGGGACGGCACGCCGACTTGATCATCGCCATCGGCGCGCGCTTCGACGACCGCTCGTCGTCCTCGTGGATGCCGGGCTACTCCTGGAACATCCCGGCCTCGAAGCTGGTGCACGTGGACGTGGACCATTCCGAGATCGGCCGCAACTACGCGCCGGACCTGGGCATCCTCGCGGATGCGCGCACCTTCCTGCGCCAGTTGCTGGCGGACGCCGCGAATCGCAGGATCGAAGGTGCAAACCAGTTCGCGACGGGTTTTCCTGAATGGCACGCGATGATCAACGGCTGGCGCGCGGAGTGGGAGGCGTACATCCGCCCGAACTTCGGCCTGCATTCCTCGCCCATCCGCCCCGAGCGCATCGTCGCCGACTGCCGCGAGGTGCTGCCCGACGACGCCATCATTTCGCTGGATTCCGGCATCCACCACAACTGGTTCATGCAGTTCTGGGAAGCGCGCCGGCCGCAGACCATGCTGAACACCTGGGGCTATTCCGGCATGGGCTTCGGGCCCAGCGCGATCCTCGGGGCCAAGCTCGCCGCGCCGGACAAGCCCTGCGTGTCCATCTGCGGCGATGGCGGCTTCACCATGGTGTCGCACGTGCTGTGCACCGCGGTGGAGTACGACATCCCCGCGGTGTGGGTGGTGTGGAACAACTTCGCCTGGGGCGCCATCCGCGATCTGCAGTACGCCTACTTCGGCGGCCGCGAGCACGGCACCGGCTTCTACCACGGGCCCGATCGCAAGCCCTACAACCCGGATTTCGCCGCCTGGGCGCGCGCCGCGGGCGTGGAGGGCCTCACCGTCACGAAGTCGCAGGACTTCAAGGGCGCCCTGGCGCACGCGGTGGCGTTGAACAAGCCCTGCCTGATCGACGTGCACGTGGACGCCAACATCCGGCCGCCGGGAACCGGCGCCTGGGCGCTGCCGCCCATCCCGCACCTGGAACCCGTCTTCGGCAAGAAAATCGTGAGGTAATGGACATGAAGAAGAACGCGAACAAAAACAAGGCCCGCGCGTCCATCCGCAACGTGGTCGAGACGCCCTGGCAGCAGTACCCGGGACATTTCGGCGGCGCGTTGTCCAAGCCGCTGGTGCGGCCGGAAACCGCCGGCTCGAAGCTGGTGGACTACCGCATCTCCACCTACCAGCCCATGGCCTACGTGGAAACCCACAGCCACAAGGTGCAGGAGCAGATCTACCACGTGCTGGAAGGCGAGGGCTCGATGGAGATCGAAGGCAGGCGCCAGATCGTCCGCAAGCACGACGTCATTTTCCTGCCGCCCGGCATCAGGCACTCCATCCGCAACGACGGCATCAGCGACCTCACCTTCATCGTCGTCACCACGCCCGTCGAGGACAAGTAGCCCGCCATGGTCGCGACGGTGAGAATGCTGATCGGCGGCGAGTGGCGCGAGGGCGCGAGCACTTATGACTTGCGCGATCCCTACCGCAACGAGGTCATCGCGCGGGTGCCGGAATCCACGCCGCAGGACCTGGACGACGCGCTGGCCGCCGCGACCGCTGCCAAGGCGAAGGCCGCGGCCATGCCGGGCTATGAACGCGCGGCCCTGCTGCGACGGGTGGCGAAGCTGCTCGTGGAACGCGCCGACGGCATCGCCGAGGTCATGTCGCGGGAGACGGGCAAGGCGATCGGCGACGCGCGCGCCGAGGTGATCCGCTCGCAGGACACGGTCAACCTGTCGGCCGAGGAGGCGATCCGCATCGAGGGCGAGCAGGTGCCCCTGGAGGGCAGCGCGATGGGCGCGGGCAAGCTGGCGCTCCTGCTGCGCTTTCCCGTCGGCGTGGTGGCCGGCATCACGCCGTTCAACGCGCCGTTCAACCTCGCCTGCCACAAATTCGCGCCGGCGATCGCCGCCGGGAACACCATCGTGCTGAAAGCGCCGCCCCAGGCGCCCTGGGTGGTGAGCAAGCTGGCGGAGCTGTTCGCCGACGCCGGCGCCCCCGCCGGCTTCGTCAACGTTCTCTACGGCAACGCGGTGGGCCCCGCGCTGGTGCGCGACCCGCGCGTGGATTTCATCACCTTCACCGGCTCAAGCCGCGTCGGCGCCGAGATCAAGGCCGCGAGCGGCCTGCGCCGCGTCGCGCTGGAACTGGGCGGCAACGGCACCACCATCGTCTGCGCGGATGCGGACCTGGAGGAGGCCGCGGCGCTGTGCGCGCGCAACTCCATGCGCCTCGCGGGGCAAAGCTGCATCTCGGTGCAGAACATCTACGTCCAGCGCGGCGTGTACGAGGACTTCCTCGGCCGCATGGTGCCGAAGGTGAAGCTGCTGAAGCTGGGCGACCCGCTCGATCCGAAGACCGACGTCGGCACCCTGATCGACGAGAACGCGGCCAGGCGCGTGGAGCAGTGGGTGGCGGAGGCGGTGGCGCAGGGCGCGCGCCTGATGTGCGGCGGCAAGCGCCACGGCGCGGCCTACGAGCCCACGGTGCTCGCCGACACGCGGCCGGCGATGAAGGTGGTGTGCGAGGAAATATTCGGCCCGGTGGCGACGGTGCAGCCCTTCGACGAGTTGCAGCCGCTGTTCGAGCGCGTCAGCGCCGAGCAGTACGGCCTGCACGCCGGGATATTCACGAAATCGCTGCCGGTCGCCTTCGACGCCATCCGGCGGCTGCGCGTGGGCGGCGTGATCGTCAACGGCACCTCCACCTGGCGCACCGACCAGCTCGCCTACGGCGGCATCAAGGCGAGCGGCATCGGTCGCGAGGGGCCGCGCTACGCCATCCGCGACATGACCGATGAGCGGTTGGTGGTGTTCAATCTCTGAGATCCTATAATCGGCCATGGCGACGAGAAAGAAAGACGACAAGGACGAAGAACCCGCGAAGGAGCAGCGCGGCGGCATCCAGTCGCTGGAGCGCGCTTTCGCCATCCTCGAGGAGGTGGCGCGCAACCGCGAGGGCATCAACCTGGCGGACCTGTCCAAGGCGGTGGGGTTGCACAACAGCACCACCTTCCACCTGGTGAAGACCATGGTGCAGCTGGGCTATGTCGGCCAGGTGCGCGATTCCAAGCGCTACCGGATCGGATCCAAGCTGTTCACGCTGGCCGCCGGCGCGCTGGAGGAGAACTCCTTCCTCGCGCTCGCCACGCCCGTGCTGGAGACCCTGACCGGGGAGACCGGGGAGGCGGCGCACTTCGCCATCCGCTCCGGCAACGAGATCGTGGTCATCGCCCGCACCGCCGGCTCCGGGATGCTGCAGATGGTGGATCGCGGCGGCGGCCAGCGCCCGGCGCACGCCACGGCCCTGGGCAAGGTCCTGCTCGCGCCCCTGAACGACGCCCAGGTGCGCCAGTTCCTGGGCCCGCAACCGCTGCGCAAGTTCACCCCCAAGACCATCGTCGACCGCGACGCGCTGCTGCGCGAGATCGAGGAGACACGCCGCAAGGGCATTGCCTACGACGACGGCGAGTTCGACGCCGACATCCGCTGCGTCGCCGTGCCGGTGCATGACTTTGCCGGGCGCGTGGCCGGCGCGGTGGGCATCTCCGGCGCGGTCTGGCGCCTGTCCCTGCAGTCCCTCCAGGACAAGGCCCAGCAGGTGCGCGAGGCCGCCAAGGCCATCTCCGCGCAACTCGGCTACAACCCGAAAAAGGCTCCCCCCCGCGTCGCCTAGCGTCGTTCCCCTTGCGCGGTTCCGGTGTTTATTTGATACTGTGAATACAGTTGCGACATTGTGAAATTTGCTGTCTTCACGCAAGTGTCTTCACTCAAGGGGAGAGGGAAATGAATCAGCGCAGGAAGGTATTGAAGGCGGGCGCCGCTGGCGTCCTCGCATTGGGTTTCCCGGCCATCGTGCGGGCGCAGGCAGGTGGACAGGCGGGCGCGATCAAGATCGGCCACCTGACGCCGCTCACCGGCTTCCTCGGCGCCCTGGGCGAATACGCAGTGATGGGCATCAAGATGGCCGCCGAGGAAATCAACGCCGCCGGCGGCGTGCTCGGGCGCAAGCTGGACGTGATGTCGGAGGACTCGGTCAACCCGGCCACCGCCTCGACCAAGGCCCAGCGCATGCTCGAGCGCGACGGCGTCGAGTTCCTGATGGGCGAGATCAACTCCGCTTCGGCGCAAACCATCATGCAGGTGGCGGCGCGCAACAAGAAGCTGTTCCTGCAGATCGGCGCGCGCTCGGACGTGCTGCGCGGCAAGAACTGCAACCGCTACACCTTCCACGTCGATATCCCGGTCACCGTGATGGTGAACGCGGCGGGGCAGGCGCTGGCGCGCCAGGGCCTGATCAAGGGCAAGCGCATCTTCGCCCTGACCTCGGACTACCTGTTCGGCCACGACCTGGCGAAGGCGGCGAAGAATTTCGTCGCTGCCAACGGCGGCACCGTGATCGGCGACGAGCTGACCGCGACGGACACCACCGACTTCAGCCCGTTCCTGCTCAAGATCCGGCAGGCGAAGCCCGACCTGGTCGCGACCAACCTGGGCGGCAACCAGGTCACCAACTTCGTCAAGCAGTACTCGGAGTTCGGCCTGCCCTACCCGGTGGCCGGCTTCAACCTGAACACCGCGGACGCCTGGGCGGCTGGCGAGGGCAACCTCGCGGGGACCTGGCCCACGGTGTGGCACCACGACCTGGACACCCCGGGCTCGAAGGCCTTCACCGCCGCTTTCCGCAAGAAGTACGGCAAGCCGCCCGAGAACCACGCCTGGATCGAGTACGTGTCGCTGAAGATCATGGCGCAGGCGATCAATGCCACCAAGGGCACCGACACCGAGAAGCTGATCGCGTATTTCGAGAGCCAGGCGGAGTTCGACCTGCTCAAGGCGCGCAAGGGCTATTTCCGCGCCTGGGACCACCAGCTGATCCAGGAAGCCTATCCGTTCACCGTCAAGCCCAAGGGCCAGGCGAAGGACAAGTGGGACTTCCTCGCCTTCGGCGCCGCGGTGCCGGCGGCAGGCGAACCGCTGGAAGTCATCAACCCGCCCAAGTCCGCGAACGCCTGCGTCCTGTGATGTAGATGCAGGTCCTGTTTCTGCTGGAACAGGTCGTCAACGGCCTGGTCCTCGGCGGGTATTACCTGCTGATCGCGCTCGGCCTGTCGCTGATCTTCAGCGTCGGCGGCGTGGTCAACCTCGCCCATGGCGCGTTCTACGCGCTGGGGGCGTACCTGTCGCTTGAGATCTCCCGGCGCCTGGGTTTTGGCGCCGGCGCGGTGCTCTCGCCGGTGGCGGTGGCGCTGCTGGGCATCCTGTTCGAGCGCTTCATCCTGCGCCGCTTCTACACCGCCGACCCGATCCTGTCGCTGCTGGTCACCTTCGGCCTGGCGCTGGTGGCGGAGCAGGCCATTCGCATGATCTGGGGCGCGGCGCCGCTGCCGGCGTCCATGCCGCAGGCGTTCAAGGGCAACGTGGTGCTGGGCGATTTCCTGTTCTCGCGCTACCGGCTGTTCCTGCTCGCCGTGGTGGCCGCGGTGCTGGCGGGCATCTGGATCCTGCTGCACAAGACGTCGTTCGGCCGCGTGGTGCGCGCCGGCATCCAGCGCCCGGACATGGTGGCCGCGCTGGGCATCCGCCTGCAGCCCTACATGACCACCATCGTCATGCTGGGCGTGGGCATGGCCGCCCTGGGCGGCGCCCTGTTCGCGCCGATCGCGATGGTGCACCCGGCGATGGGCGCCGAGATCATCACGGTGGCCTTCGTCGTGGTGGTGATCGGCGGCCTGGGCAGCTTCTGGGGCGTGGTGCTGGCGGCGCTGCTGGTGGGCGTGGTGCGCGGCATCACCATCCATTTCGTCCCGGCGGCGGGCGAGGCCTCGATGTACGTGCTCATGTTCCTCGTGCTCCTGTTCCGGCCGCGCGGCCTGCTGGGCGAGCGCATCGAGAAATTCGAATGAGCTGCGCATGACCCGGAACCGTACGCTCGCCATCGGCGCAGCGGGGCTGGTGCTGCTGCCGCTCGCTCTGCACGCCATCGGCCTCAGCATCAGCAGCGCGACGCAGGTGGTGGCGCTCGCCATTGCCGCGCTGGGCCTGAACATGCTGGTGGGCTATACCGGGCTCACCTCTTTCGGCCACAGCGCCTGGTTCGGGATTGGCGCCTATGCCGCGGCCCTGGCGCAGAAGCACTGGTTCGCCGGGCAGATCGCGCTGCCGCTAGCGTTCTCGGTGGCCTTCGTCGCGCTGCTCGCCACGTTGGTCGGCCTGCTCATCCTGCGTCGGCGTGGCGTGTACTTCGCGCTGCTCACGCTCGCCTTCGTCGCGCTCACCTACGCCATCGCGTTTCGCTGGACCGAGCTGACGGGCGGCGAGGACGGGCTCGGGGGCCTCAAGCGCGGAGGGTTCGCCGCCGTGCCGCTGGACAACGGCTGGATCTACTACGGTTTCGTCGCGATGATTGCGCTGGGCGTCCTCTATGTCCTGTTGCGCGTGACGCGCTCGCCCTTCGGGCATGTGCTGGTGGCGATCCGCGAGAACCAGCAGCGCGCCACCTTCCAGGGCTACGACGTGGACCGCTACCGGCTGGGCGTGTTCGTGCTCTCGGCCACGGTGACCGGCCTGGGCGGGGCGCTGCTCGCGTTCCTGAACTACCTCGTCTCGGCCGAATCGGTGTCGGTGGCGTTCTCGGGCGAACTGCTCGCCATGGTGGTGATCGGCGGCATGCACCACATCCTGGGGCCGGCGCTGGGGGTGCTGTTCTACATCTTCTTCCGCGAGCTGTTCTCGATCTGGACCGGCAACTGGCTGCTGTGGTTCGGCATCGTGTTCGTCGGCTTCGTGATCTATTCACCCGAGGGCCTGGCCGGGATCTGGGCAAAGCTGCGGCGGCGCTGGAATCCGCCGCCGGAGGAGTCCGCGGCGATGAGCCGGCGCAAGATCTACGACGGGTTGCCGCTTCCCGCCTGCCTGTGCCCGGCGCTGCGCAAGGGCGCGGTATTGGAGATCGAAGGCGTCGCCAAGCATTTCGGCGGAACCCAGGCAGTGAGGAATGCGAGCGTCGCGGTCAAGGCCGGAGAGATCCACGCCCTGATCGGCCCCAATGGCGCCGGGAAGACGACGCTGTTCAATCTCGCCACCGGGATGTTCCCCGCCGACGCCGGCGCGATCCGGCTCTATGGGCGGGAGATCCACCGCCTGCCGCCGTACCGCATCTGCCGCGAGGGCCTGGCACGCTCGTTCCAGATCACCAACCTGTTCAAGGGCCTGTCCATCTACGAGAACCTGCGGCTGTCGCTGCAGGCGCGGCATCCGGCGCGGTTCAACGCCTGGCGCGACATCGACAGCTACCCGGAGATCCATGCGGAGACGCGCGAGCTGCTGAAATTCCTGGGGCTCGAGGGCATCGAGGAGATTGCCGGAGGCGACCTGTCCTACGGCGGGCAGCGGCTGCTGGACCTGGGCATCGCGCTCGGGTCCAAGCCGAGCGTGTTGCTGCTCGATGAACCGCTGGCGGGGCTCGCCGCCGGGGAACGCGAGCGCATCTCGCGGCTGGTGACGGCGACCGCGGCGAACATCCCGGTGCTCATCGTGGAGCACGATATCGACCGCGTGCTCGGATTCTCCCGGACGGTCACGGTGATGAACCAGGGCGAGGTGCTCATGGCGGGCACGCCCGACCAGGTGCGCGCCGACCGCCGGGTGCAGGAGGTCTATACAGGGACCGGGACGCCGCCGGTTACGGAGCGCTCTGCAGGCGCCAGCGATGGCGCGCCGCTGTTGCGCTTCGAGAAGGTGAATGCGTTCTATGGCAAGAGCCACATCCTGAACGATGCCTCCCTGGACGTGCGCGAAGGCGAGATCGTGGCCCTGCTCGGGCGCAACGGCGCGGGCAAGTCCACGCTGTTGAAGGCGCTGGCGGGCCTGCTGCCGCCGGCCTCCGGGGTCATCGAGTATGAAGGGCGCGCGATCGCCGGCCTGCCGGCGCCGGACATCGCGCGCATGGGCATCGGCTACGTGCCGCAGGGGCGCGGGCTGTTCGCCGGCATGACGGTGGCCGAGAACCTCGCGCTGGGCCGCCTGGCACGCGCGACCGATGGCACGCACGGCGTTGCCTGGAGCGAGGAGAAGATCTTCGAGTATTTCCCGCGCCTCAAGGAACGCATGAACGTGGCCGCGGACTACCTCTCGGGCGGCGAGCAGCAGATGGCGGCGGTGGCGCGCGCGCTCTCGGGCAATGTCCGCCTGCTGCTGCTGGACGAACCCTTCGAAGGACTCGCGCCGGCCGTGGTGCAGGAACTGTTCAAGGTATTCGACCGCCTGCGCGGACAGGTGTCCATCATCATCGTCGAGCACAACCTGGACCTGGTGCTGGCGCTCGCGGACCGCGTGTTTGCACTGGAGCGCGGGGCGGTGTTCCACCAGGGGCCAGCGGCGCCGCTGCTGGCCGACCTCGACTACCGCAAGAAAATCCTCTGGCTGTGACGAAAATTTGAGAAATTTTGCGAAAAGGAAGTCCATTGAGCAATGAACTGAAGGGCAGGGCGGCGCTCGTGACCGGCGCCTCCAAGGGAATCGGGCAGGCCATCGCGCTGCGGCTCGCCGCGGGCGGCGCGGCGGTCGCGGTCCACTACGGGTCGGACGAAGCGGGCGCCGCCGAGACCGTGCGGCAGATCGAAAGTGCCGGCGGCAAGGCTCGCGCGCTGCGCGCCGAAATCGCCGACGCGGCGCAGGTGGCGGCGCTGTTCGACGGCGCCATCGCCGCGCTGGGCCGGCTGGACATCGTGGTGAACAACGCCGGCATCGGCATCCCGATGCGTCCGATCGCCGAAGTCACGGACGACGATTTCGACCGCGTCATGCGCACCAATGCGCGCGGCGTGTTCCTGCTCATGCGCGAGGCCGCGCGGCGCCTGGGCGAGGGCAGCCGGATCATCAGCCTCGCCACCACGCTCAGCCGGACGGCGCGCCCCGGCTTCGGCCCCTATGCCGCGAGCAAGGCGGCGGTCGAGGCGCTGACGCGCGTGCTGTCGCGGGAGCTGGCGCCGAAGAACATCACCGTCAATGCGGTGGCGCCGGGTCCGGTGGACACGGCGCTGTTCCGCAAGGGCAAGACCGAGGCACAGGTGCAGGCCTCGGCGGCGTTCTCGCCGCTGAACCGCGTCGGCCGCCCGGACGAAGTCGCCGGCGTGGTGGCCTTCCTCGCCGGGCCGGAGTCGAGCTGGGTGACCGGGCAGGTGTTGCGGGCGAATGGAGGCTGGATCTGAGATGACCTGGGATGTCGTAATAGTAGGCGCGGGCAACGCCGCGTTCTGCGCGGCGCTGGCGGCGCGGGAGAAGGTTTCGAAGGTGCTGGTGCTGGAGCGCGCCCCGGAGGAGGACTCGGGGGGCAATTCGCGCTTCACCGCGGGCCTGATGCGCGTGGCCTACAGCGGGGTCGAGGACCTGAGGAAGGTGATGCCGGAGCTCTCGGACGAAGAAGTCGCCCGCACCGACTTCGGCACCTACACCGAGGAGCAGTTCCTCGATGACATGGCGCGGGTCACCGAGTACCGCTGCGACCCGGATCTCACCGAAATCCTGGTTCGGAGGAGCCTGGAGACGGTGACCTGGATGAGGTCCAAGGGCATGCGTTTCACCGCCGCCTGGGGCCGGCAGGCGTTCAACATCGGCGGCAAGTTCAAGTTCTGGGGCGGATTGACGGTGGAAGCGGTGGGCGGGGGCCCGGGGCTGGTGGAATCCCTGACGGCGATCGCGAAGAAGAACGGCGTCGAGGTGTGGTTCGAGGCGCGCGCCCAGTCGCTCCTGACCGACGACGAGGGCGTCAAGGGCGTGGTGGTGCGCCACAAGGGCAACACGGTCACCCTGCATGCCAAGGCGGTAGTCCTCGCCGCGGGCGGCTTCCAATCGAATCCGGAAATGCGCACACGCTACCTCGGCCCGGGCTGGGAAATGGCCAAGGTGCGAGGCACGCGCTTCAACACCGGCGACGGCATCCGCATGGCGTTGGATGCGGGCGCCGCGCCCACCGGCAACTGGTCGGGCTGCCACGCGGTGGCCTGGGAGCGCAACGCCCCGGAGTTCGGCGACCTCGCCATCGGCGACCAGTTCCAGAAGCACTCCTATCCGTGGGGCGTCTACATCAATGCGGACGGGAAGCGCTTCGTGGACGAGGGGGCGGACTTCAGGAACTACACCTACGCCAAGTACGGCCGCGTGATCCTGTCGCAACCCGGCCAGTTCGCCTGGCAGGTGTTCGATGCCAAGGTAAAGGCGCAGCTGAGGGACGAATACAAGATCCGGCAGGTGACCAAGCGCGTGGGCAACACGCTGGAGGAGCTGGTCTCGAAGCTGGAGGACACCAACCAGGCGCAGGCGCTGGCCGAACTCAAGGCCTACAACGCCGCGGTGGACACCAGCATTGCCTTCAACCCGAACGTGAAGGACGGGCGCGGCACCAAGGGCCTGGCGATCCCGAAATCGAACTGGGCCAACACGCTGGATACCCCGCCCTTCGAGGCCTACGCGGTGACCTGCGGCATCACCTTCAGCTTTGGGGGCCTGAAGATCAACACCGAGGCGCAGGTGTTGTCATCGGATGGCCCGCCCATTCCCGGCCTGTATGCCGCCGGGGAACTGGTGGGCGGGATCTTCTGGTTCAACTACCCCGGCGGAACGGGACTTACGAACGGCGCGGTGTTCGGCAGGATCGCCGGATCGAGCGCGGCAACCAACGCAAAGGAGAAACCATGAAACGCCTCACTGTCCTGTCGTCCCTCGCCGCGGCGCTCGCGCTCGCGGCGGTGTCCGCCTTCGCGCAGCAGGGCAAGGTCGAGGTCCTGTGGCTCGGCCAGGCCGCGTTCCGCATCACCTCGCCCGGCGGCAAGGTGATCGTCATCGATCCCTGGCTGACCCGGAACCCGGTGACGCCGGCGAAGTACAAGGACCTGGCGGCCCTGGGCAAGATCGATGTCCTGCTGGTCACGCATGGGCACGGGGACCACGTCGGGGATGCGCCGGCGCTGGCGAAAATGAACAACATCCCGATGTGGGCGCCAGGCGACCTCAACATGACGCTCACCACGCTCGGCGTGCTGCCGCCGGCGCAGTTGCCGCGCTTCAACAAGAGCGGCCGGGTCACGCCAGTCCCCGGCATCAAGGTGACCATGACCCGCGCCGAGCATTCCTCGGTCTACGTCTGGCGCAATCCGGCCACCGACAAGGAAGAGACCCATCCGGGCGGCGAGCCGGTCGGCTTCATCATTGAGCTGGAGAACGGCTTCCGCATCTGGCACATGGGGGACACCGGCGTCTTTGGCGACATGAAATGGATCGCCGAGTACTACAAGCCGGACCTGGTGCTGATCCCGATCGGCGGCCACTTCACCATGGACCCGGCCGACGCCGCCTACGCGCTGCGCGAGCTGATCCGGCCGAAGCACGCCATCCCGATGCACTACGGCACGAATCCGTTCATCAAGGGCACGCCGCAGGAACTGATGCAGGCACTGGGCGGCGCCGCGGTGAAGGTGCTGCCGCTGCAGCCCGGCGAGCAGGTCGACTTCTAGGGTCGCCCGGGATAGTCTAAATGTGCACGATCGTGCACATATGGCCAGCTAGGCGCCGCCCTTGTGCAGCACCCCGTCCTTCATGATCACGCGCAGCTTCGCGTGGTCCTGCAGGATGCGCACATCCTTGAGCGGATCCCCTTCCACCAGCAGCAAGTCCGCCAGCGCGCCTTCGCGCACCTGGCCGATCTCGCCGCCGGGACGGAACACCTCCCCGGCCATTTTCGTCGCCCCTGACAGCGCCTCGGAGGGCGTGTAGCCGAAGCATTCGGTGAATACCCACAGGTCAAAGGCATACATGCCGTGCGGCGTGTACGGGAAGCCATAGTCGCCGCCAGGCACGACGCGGATGCCGCGCTTGCGCATCTGCGCCACCGCGCCCACGGTCGCTTCCAGTTCCCGCTTGAAATTCTCCGAGCGCTGCGCGGATACGCCCCATTCCCCGTTGGCGTTCGCGATGCGGTAGTCCAGGCCCGCCGCCGGAATGACGAACACGTCGTCCTTCGCCGCCTCCAGCGCGTCCAGCGCGGGCTCGTCGGCGTAGTTGGCGTGGTTGACCAGGCGGATGCCGTGGCGCAGCGCCATGCGCACCGATTCCGCGCTGCGTGCGTGGGCGGCGATGCGGATGTTCGAAGCCTTGGCGACTTCCGCGGCGGCCGCGACCTCGGCATCGGTCATGGGCGTGTGGTCCGGGGCCGCGGAGCTGGTGACGCCGAGGTCGCCGGACAGGTGCAGCTTGAACACGTCCACGCCCTCGCGGGCGAACATGCGGCAGGTGCGGCGCATGTCGTCGGCGCCATCCACGATGGTGGAGAACACGGTGTCGCGGTTCCAGGCCAGGTGCGTCTGGTTGGTGTCGCCCAGGCCGCCGGTGACGGTGAGTTCCGTGCTGCAGGCGAGGTAGCGGGGCCCGGCGCAGTGGCCGGCCTCGATCTCCTTCTTCAGCGCCACGTCCAGCCGGGGCTTGGCCGAGGCCATGGACATCATGCTGGTGTAGCCGCTGTCGAGCGCGATGCGCGCGTTGCGCACCGTCATCATCATCTGCTCCTCGACCGGGATCCCGGTCAGCTCGCGGGAGAACACGTTCGGGAACGAGAGGTGCGAATGGGGCTCGACCAGCCCCGGCATCAGGGTGCGCCCCTTGCCGTCAATCACCGTGTCGCCGGGCGCGCGCCGGCAGGCGGCATCGCGCGCCACCTGCGCGATGCGGTTGCCCTCGACGCGCACCTCTCCCTCAAAGGCTTCGCTGCCGTCGAAGACGCGCGCGCCGGTGAAGACGGTGGCCGCCATGTCAGCCACGCAGGAAGCCGAGCAGCGCGTCGTTGAACATTTCGGGCTTCTCGTAGTACGCGGTATGCGCCGCGCCCGGGATGAGCACGAAGCGGCTCCCCGGAATCAGCTTGGCCGCCGCTTCGCCCACCGACATCGCGACCGTCTTGTCCTGGTCGCCCCATACGAGCAACACCGGCTTGCCCAGTTTCGCCAACTGCTCGCCCACGACCTCGTCGTCCAGCTTGTCGGCGATGTACCTGCCCAGCGCGGCGAAGGATTCCTTCGCGCCAGGGGAGTTGTTCACCAGGTACTCCTCGGCGACCATTTCCGGGGTCACCAGCGCCTGGTCGAAGATGATGCGCGTGAATTTCGTCGCCACGCCCTCGCGTGTCTGGTTGTTGGCGCCGGCCTGGATGCGGCCGCGCGCCTCTGCGCCGATGGGCAAGAGGCCCATGCTGCCCACCAGCGCCACCGACTTCACGCGCTGCGGGTTTTCCACCGCGTAGGAAGCCGCGACATGGCCGCCCAGGGACGTGCCGACGACGGTGGCCTCCCTTGCGCCGATATGGTCCATGAAGCCGGCCAGCAGCCTGCGGTAGGCCGGCACCGAGCACTCGACGCCGGCGCCCTTGGCGGCGAAGCCGTGGCCGGGCAGGTCGAAGGCATAGGCGTGGAAGCCCGCGGCGGCGAGCGCGTCCAGGTTGCGGATCCAGCGGTCGGCGCGGCCGCCGGTGCCGTGCACCAGCACGACGACGGGGCCTGCAGCGTTGGATACGCCGGACTCGAGCACGCGGGTGGCGATGCCGTCGATCTGGATCGGGTACTGGATCAAGGTCAGTTACTCGCTATGTGAATAGTTGATTCAAAATCTTGACTGGAAAAATAATGCAATGCAAGCATGGTGAATGTTCAATTCTCTAGATGAATTACCCACGGGAGAGGGAATCCAATGAAGAGATTCGCCAAGAGAACCGCCGCGCTGCTGCTGCTCGCATCCACGTTTGTGGCCGCCTTCGCCTCGCCGGCACTGGCGCAGAAGTTCCCCGCCGGCCCGATCACCATGGTGGTGTCCTATCCGCCCGGCGGCCTGAGCGACCTGCTCGCGCGCCTGCTCGCGACGCGCATGGCCGAGACCCTCGGCACGCCGGTGGTGGTGGAGAACCGGCCCGGCGCCAACGGCTCCATCGGCACCGCCGCGGTGGCGCGCGCCAAGCCCGACGGCCACACCATCACGCTGCTTCCCGCCAGCGTGGTTACCACCAACCAGTGGCTGATGAAGGGCATGCCCTTCGACCCGATCAAGGACCTGCAGCCCCTGTCCATCGCGCTGGTGGTGCCCAACGTGCTGCTGGTGCATCCCTCGGTGCCGGCGAAGTCGGCGCAGGAACTGATCGAGTTCGTGCGCGGCAAGCCCGGCGCGATGAACTTCGCCTCCGTGGGCATGGGCTCCAGCAGCCACCTGCAGGGCGAGATGCTGGCCATCATGGCCAGCCTGAAGATGACGCACGTGCCTTTCAAGGGCGCCGGGCCCGCCATGCAGGCGCTGGTCGCGGGGCAGGTGCAGCTCGCGTTCGAGAACCTTCCTGCAGCGATGCCCTACATCAAGTCCGGGCAGCTGCGCGCGCTGGGCGTCACCACGCCCGTGGCTTCGCCGCAGATGCCGGAGCTGCCGCCGCTCAACCGCACCCTGCCCGGGTTCGAGGCCTCGGTCTGGTTCGGCGTGGTCGGGCCAGCGGGGATGCCCAGGGAAACCATCGCCACCTTGAACGAGCACATCGTGCGAGGCATGAAATCCGCGGACATGCTGAAAGCCATGGAGGCGCGCGGCGGTCAGGTGAGCACCAGCACGCCCGAGGAAATGGGCCGCATCATGCGCGAGGACAGCGAGCGCATGCGCAAGGTGGTGACGGACGCCGGAATCACGGCGCAATAGAACGTGTCCGGGCCGCTCTCCCGCTTCAAGGTGCTCGACCTGTCGCGGGTGCGGGCCGGTCCGACCGCGGTGCGCCAGTTCGCCGACTGGGGCGCGCAGGTGATCAAGGTGGAATCGCCCGACGATGCCGGCGGCGTGCTGGGCGGCATGGGCCGCCACGGCGCGGATTTCCAGAACCTGCACCGCAACAAGCGCAGCATCGCCATCAACCTGAAGGATCCGCAGGGGCGCGGCCTGCTGCTGGACCTGGCGAAGACCGCGGACGTCGTGGTCGAGAATTTCCGCCCGGACGTGAAGCGGCGCCTGGGCATCGACTACGAGGCGCTGTCAGCGATCAACCCGCGGATCGTCTACGCCAGCATCTCCGGATTCGGGCAGGACGGCCCCTACGCCAACCGCGCCGGCATGGACCAGATTGCGCAGGGCATGGGCGGGCTGATGTCCATCACTGGCCTGCCTGGCCAGGGGCCGGTGCGCGCGGGCACCGCGATCGCCGACCTCGCCTCGGGCATCTTCTGCGCGGTGGGCATCTTCATCGCGCTGCTGGAGCGCGAGGTCTCGGGCAAGGGGCAGTGGGTGCAGACCTCGCTGTTGCAGGCGCAGATTTCGCTGCTCGATTTCCAGGCCGCGCGTTGGCTGATCGAGAAGGAGGTCCCGGGACAGGCCGGCAACGACCACCCGACCACCGCGCCCACCGGCGTGTTCCCGACCGCCGATGGCCACATCAACATCGCCTCGGTCGGCGACCAGATGTTCGCGCGCCTGTGCCGGGCGCTGCAGGCACCCGACCTCGCGGCCGATCCGCGCTTTGCCGACGACAAGCTGCGCCTGGCCAACCGCGGGCCCCTGAACGCCGCCATCGCGGCGATCACGCGCACGCGGCCCTCCTCGGCCTGGATCAAGGCGCTGGACGAGGCCGGAGGCGTGCCCTGCGGCCCGATCTACCGCATCGATGAAGTGTTCGCCGACCCGCAGGTCAGGCACCTGGGCATGGCGCAGGCGGTGACGCACCCGAGCCTGGGGCGCATGGAACTGGTGGGCCAGCCGGTGAGCCTGTCGCGCACGCCCAGCCGCCTGGAGAGCGCGGCGCCGGAGCAGGGCGACCACACCGACGAGATCCTGGGCGAGCTCGGCCTGGACGCGGCCGCAATCGCGGGGCTCCGGGCGAAGCGCGTGGTCTGAGCTTGCCGCGCTATTTCGAGGACTACCGGGAAGGAGAGGTCCACGAACTCGGCAGCCGCCGGCTGGAGGAGGCGGAGATCATCGAGTTCGCTTCGAAGTACGACCCGCTGCCCTTCCACACCGACCGCGAGGCGGCCGCCAGGAGCCCCTATGGCGGCCTGACCTCGAGCGGCTGGCTGACCGCGCTGGTGATGATGCGGATGCTGAATGAAAGCTTCATCTGCGTCGAGACCAGCCTGGGTTCCCCCGGGATCGAGAAGCTGGAGTGGTTGCTGCCGGTACGGCCGGGGGACGAGCTGAGCGGCCGCGTCGAGGTGAACGCGGTGCGTGCCTCCAGGACAAAACCGGAGATGGGCTTCGTCACCAACACCGCCACGCTGTCCAACCAGGATGGCGCGCTGGTCTACCGTTCGCGCAGCGTGGCGATCGTCCGTACCCGTCCCAGATGAGTAGACTATTCATTCGTCATGGCGAAACCCGCGGAAGCCCGCAGCTCCCAACCGACCGTGACCGCGCTGCTGCGCGGCCTGGAGGTGCTGCGCTGCTTCGACTACGCGCGCAAATCCCTAGGCTCGAGTGAAATCGCGCGCCTGACCGGTCTGCCCCAGCCGACCGTCTGGCGCCTGTGCCGGACGCTGGAGCGCGAGGGCTACCTGGTGGCCGAAGGCGACGGGTCGCGCTTCCGCCCCGGCCTCGCGGTGCTGACGCTGGGCTACGCCGCGCTCAGCACGCTGGACCTGGGCGAGTTGGTGCGGCCTCAGCTGGAGGCGATCGCGGACAAGTTCATGGGCGCCACCGGGCTGGTAACGCGGGACCGGAACGCGATGCTGTTCCTGCTGCGCTGCGAGGGCAAGAACGCCTACCTGAACGTCACGCTGCGCGCCGGCTCCACCATCCCCATTGCGCACAGCGGCGTGGGCTGGGCCTACCTCGCCGGGCTGGACGAGCCGCGGCGCGAGGCGCTCGTCGCGGACATCCGCAGGAGGGAACCGGACCTGTGGCGCCGCGCCGAGCGGCCGTTCCGCAAGGCACTCGAGGAATATGCCCGCACCGGCGCCATCCTTAACGTGGACACCTTCTTCAACGGCCTGTGCACCGTGTCGCTGCCGATCGGCGGGCACGCCTCCGGGCTGGACGAGAGCAAGCTCTACGTCATCTACGTCAGCTGCCTCACCTCGGTGCTCAACACCGACAAGCTGCGGCGTGAGGCGGGGCAGGCCTTGAAAGACGTGGCGCGCAGGCTGGCGCCGGTGCTGGCGGGCGGTGCCATGCGCGCGGCGCCGGTCAGGCGCCGCTGATTCGACTCCGGTGAGCGGGGCAAATGTGTACGATCGTGCACATTTTGCGGCTCCCGGGGACGTGGCGGGGCGCGCGGGCCATGGAAGTAGAATCCCGCCCGTGACCTGGAAACGCACCGACCTCGCGCGGCTGAAGGCCGCCAATGCCATCGATGGGTTGCGCAAGACCCGCCACCCGGATCGCTATGGCAAGGACGCCGCGCTCGCCGGTTGGCTCAGGCGCTTTGGCGCGGACGAGAAGGCGATCACCGCCCTGGTCGCGGCACGTGAAGCGGCCTGGAATGGCGGCGACGTGGCCGCCTATCGCGAGCTGCTCACCGAGGACGCCGACATCGTCAGCGCCACCGGACGCGCGGCGCGCGGGCGCGATGCGTTCCTGGCGCTGTACGCCGAACAGCATTCCGGCGCGCTCGCCGGAGCGGTCACCCATACGCAGGTCACCCATGTGCGCATGCTGAGCGACGACGTTGCGCTGGCGGACGTGTCCTACGATATGAAGGGTGGCAAGGTGGCCCCCATCCGGCGCGGCATCATGGCGTTCGTCGTCAAGCGCGACAATGGGCGCTGGCGCATCGCGGCCATCCGCAGCATGCCCCATAGGGCCGAAAGGAAGGCGCGCAAATGACGGATCTGTTCTCCCTCGCCGGCCGCGTCGCGCTCGTCACCGGCGGCTCTCGCGGCATCGGCCGCATGATCGCCGCCGGCTTCATTGCGCAGGGCGCGAAGGTCTACATCACCGCGCGCAAGGCCGAGGTGTGCGAGAAGACCGCGGCTGAATTGTCCAAAGGCGGCGGCGTCTGCGTCGCGCTGCCGGTGGACACCTCGACGGTCGCGGGCGCGCAGGCGCTCGCCAAGGCCTACGCCGCGCACGAGCCGAAGCTGGATATCCTGGTCAACAACGCCGGCGCCGCGTGGCTGGAGAAGTTCGACCAGTTCCCGGAGAAAGGCTGGGACAAGGTGCTGGACCTGAACCTGAAGTCGCCGTTCTTCCTGACGCAGGCGCTGGCGGGTTCGCTGCGCGCCGCGGCCTCGAAGGAGCGCCCGGCGAAGGTGATCAACATCGCCTCCATCGACGGCGTTTCCGTCAATCCGCAGGAAACCTATTCGTACGCGGCGAGCAAGGCAGGGCTGATCCACCTCACGCGACGCATGGCGCTGCGCCTGATCGAGGACCACATCGTGGTCTCGGCGATCGCGCCCGGGGCCTTCGCTTCCGACATGAATACGACCGCGCGCGACCAGGGCGAGGCGGTGGCGAAGCGAATTCCGGCCAAGCGCATCGGCCGCGACGAGGACATGGCGGGCGCGGCGATCTACCTCGCTTCGAGGGCAGGGGATTACGTGGTGGGCTCGACGCTCATCGTGGATGGCGGCGTCAGCGACGCCCGCGGATAACAGGGGGAACGCATGGCCGGCCTGTACTACGAGGAATTCACCATCGGGATGGAGTTCAGGCATCCGCTTACGCGCACCGTGACCGAGATGGACAACGTCCTGTTCTGCGCCATGACGCACAACCCGCAGCCGCTGCACCTGGACGAGGAATTCTCCAAGGGCACGCAGTACGGCCAGCGCATCGTCAACAGCCTGTTCACGCTCGGGCTGGTGATCGGGGTCACCGTTGCCGACACCACGCTGGGCACGACGCTGGGCAACCTGGGCATGACCGACATCCGCTTCAGGAACCCGGTGTTCCACGGCGACACCATCCACGTGCTGACACGCATCAAGGACAAGCGCGTGAGCAAGTCCCGGCCGAATGAAGGCATTGTCACCTTCGAGCATTCCGGCTTCAACCAGCGCGACCAGGAGGTTTGCTACGTGATGCGCACCGGCCTGATGAAAATGAAGCCGGCGTGACGCGTTCCATGTTGTTTGTCCCGGGCGACAGCCCGCGCAAGTTCGAGCGCGCGGCGGCCGGCGACGCCGATGCGCTGGTGCTGGACCTGGAGGATTCGGTGGTTCCGGATGCGAAGGCGGATGCGCGCGTCACGGTCCGGGACATGCTGGCCAGGGGCGCCCCCGGCAAGCAGCTCTGGGTGCGCGTGAATCCGCTCGACACGGACTGGACGGAGGCCGATCTTGCCGCGGTGACCGGCGGCCGGCCGTTTGGCGTGATGCTGCCGAAATCGCGCGGCGGGGAGGACGTGAAGCGCCTCGCGGCGATGCTTGACCGGCATGAAGCTGCCGCTGGCACAGCCGTGGGCGTGACTCGGATCCTGCCGATCGCCACCGAGCTTGGCGCGGCCATGTTCGGGCTCGGGACCTATGCCGGCTCCAGCCCGCGCCTGTGGGGGCTCACCTGGGGCGCGGAGGACCTCGCGGCGGACCTGGGCACCGTGGTCAACCGCGTCGGGGACCGCTATACGGAACCGTTCCGCGTCGCGCGGTCGCTTTGCCTGTTCGGCGCCGCGGCGGCGGGCGTGCGGGCGATCGACACCGTCTGCGTGGACCTGGAGAACGACGCCGTGGTTGCCGCGGAATCCCTCGAGGCGCGCCGCGACGGCTTCGTGGGCAAGATGGCGATACACCCGAAGCACATCGGCCCGATTCATGCCGCGTTCAGCCCTTCCGCAGCGGAGCTGGAATGGGCGCGGCGCATCGTCGCCGCATTCGACGCCAACCCGAACCTCGGCACGTTCCGCCTGGAAGGAAAGATGATCGACCGGCCGCATCTGCGCGCAGCGCGGCGCGTGCTGGGGCAGGGTTAGGGCAGCGCGAGCGCCTTCGCTTCCACGCCCAGCGCGGCAAACCGCTTGCGCGCGTCCTCGAGCGCGCCGCGCAGCGCCTGGCGCTGCGTGCCGAACGCCGCCACGCCAAGCCCGGCCGCGGCCGCCGCCTCCTGCGCCGCGGCGACATCGCCGGCGATATCCGGCGCGAAGCCCGGGACCATCAGGCCGCCGGCGTAGAAGCGATCCAGCATCTCGGCCGCCCGGCGTGCGATCGCGGCGCGCGCGCCGTCATCCAGCTGCCCGCGCCGCTCGGCGAGGTACAGCCAGCCGAATTGCGCGTGCCGCAGCTTGTCGCGCAACATCAGCTCGAGGGCCAAGGCCAGCACCGGCTCCGTCGTCGCGGCGCGCGCGGCGGCGAGCAGCGCGGCCTCGAGATGCTCGCGCAGCGCAACGTAGGCGCCGACGTACTCGTCCAGGCCCAGCGCGGCGTCCAGCACTTCGCGGTGCAGCGTCTGGTTGAAGCGCGCGGCGTAGGCCGCGTTGCCCGGCTCCGTGATGAAGCCGCCCAGGCGCTCCGCGACGCGGTGGCACACGTCCAGGTGCCAGGCCTCGTCGGTACCGCGCAGGGAGAGGAAATACTTCGGATCGCTCTCGCGCTGGCGCTCCAGGCAAAAGCGCACCAGCAGGGAGGGCGTCTCGGAAAGCCGGCCGAACAGCAACCAGGCACGGTGGCTCCAGGCCAGGCGCGCGCCTTCGCGCGCCTCTGCAGGCAGGGCGCCGGCGTCGAGCCGGTCCCAGGCGACCGAGCGCGACGGGTCCCAGCGCTCCGTCTTGGCGCGGCTGTACACCTCCCAGATGCTCTCGAGCTTCGGCTCCAGGTGCAGCGGGAAGCGGTACTCCTGCAGGATCAGCGTCACGGACGTCGTTCGGACCTAGAACGTTCCCAGCTTTGCGTGGGTGAACATCGGCACTTCGATGCCCATTTCGGCGAAGCGCCGGCGCACGCGCTGCATGGTGGCGATGAACACCGGCTTTTCCTCGGATTCGATGGAGGCGCCCAGCCCCGCGGCGCGGGTGAGGGCGTCGATGCGGTTCTCCTCGTCGGTCATGGGCGAATCGGGCGCCATCCAGGGCACCCGGTAGCCGGTGAGCTCGACCTGGATGGTGGTATCGATGAAGGCCTGGCGCATGCGCTCGATCTCCCCGGCGCTCATGTGCGGCAGGCGGGACTCGATGAAATGCCAGCCGAAGGCGCAGTGGCGCACCTCGTCGCGCAGGATCAACTTCAGCGCGCGGTTGGCCACCGGATGGCTGGTGGTGTCGATCATCAGCCGGAACCAGTCAAAGGCGTATTCCTCCAGGCCGCAGACCAGCGCGGCGATGATGCACTCGACGCTGGTGTCCGGATCGAGCGCCATCTTGCGCACGCCATGGCTGCCGATCGCCTTGGTGAAGTCTGCATGGATCGGCGCCGGGATGTAGCCGCCAAGCCGCTCGGCCATGCGGTAGCAGGTCTCGGCGTGGCGCGCCTCCTCGTTCGTGCGCAGAGCGAAGAACAGCGCCATTTCCACCGGCAGGCGGTCCTGGGTGAAGCGTACCGACAGCGTCGGGCTCTCGGAAATCGCCCCGTACTCGCCCCAGCCGCGGCGGCTCCACCAGTTACGCGCGGCCTCGCGCTGCTCGTCGGGAATGGCCTCCGGATCGAGCGCGTCCCAGTCGATGTCGCGCTCAGGGTCCCACTGGTTGCGCGTCGCGGCCACATACAGTTCCCGGATCTTCGGAATGGCGGTGTCCATAGCGAGCGGAAAGCGTCGCTCGGTCCGATCCAGAAGCGGGGCGGAGGCGGTCGGGGAGGCGGGAGAAGATGGTATCGCGTTCATGGATGCCTCGAATTGACCAGACAAATGAATGACTTGCATCTTAGCACCGGCCACTTTCCGGTTGACAGGGCACCCCTCCGCTGACGATGATTGATCCCGAATGAAAAGCACAGATCCTGTCGTGGGTGCCGATGCCGAGCAGACCTTTTTCGCCGACCCGGCGCTGGATCGCCTGCTGGGCATGGTGTTCTCGCTGACCGCGGAAGTGCACGTGCTGCGTGACCGCCTCGCGATCCTGGAATCCGCGCTGGCCGCGAAAGGCGTGGTCGACCCCGCGTCGCTGGACCACGCCGCGCCCGAGAGCGCGCTCGAGGCGCGCCTGGGTGCCGGACGCGCCGCGCTGGTGCGCCACGTGCTCGAGGGCCTGCCCGGTCGCCTCGCCTCGAAGTCCTGACCGGCTGCGATGTCCACGCTCACCCTGTTCCGCGACCGCCAGGCCAACGCCTTCCAGGAATTCATCATGGAGGCGCGCACCTGGTGGGCGACGGACCTTTTCCCGCGCCTGCGCGAGGAGTACGAGCAGCGCCGGGCACTGGCTGCGGCCGAGGGCAGGCCGGTGCGTAGCGCCGATGACGTTGCTGGTCTCTTTTCGCGCAGCACCACCTACGCCTACTTCTGCTGGCTCGAGCGCCATGTGCAGAAGGCCAAGTACTCCTCGTCGCGCTGGGGGCTGGTGGCGCAGCTCGCGCGTGAGCCGGAGCGCGCCGCCGGACGCCTCGCGGCGGCGGAGCAGGCCCGCCTGGAGCTGGACCGCGGATTCAAGGTTCCCGAGTACTACGCCGCGCACGACATCCACCAGCACCCGGGCAACCTGCACGCCGACCCGATGGCCGGGCTGGTGTACGAAGCCAGTGCGCTCTCCATCCACCCGCGCACCCGCAAGAATGAACTGCACGAGCGTTTCGTGGACGTGGTGCGCCGCGAACAGCCGGCGGCTTCCCTCCACAAGGTGCTCGACATGGGCTGCGGCTTCGGCAAGAGCGCGCTGCCCCTGGCACGCGCCTTCCCGCAGGCCGAGGTGGTGGGCGTGGACGTCTCCGCGCCTTGCCTGAACCTGGCGGCCGCGGACGCGGCAGCCGCGAAGGTGCCGAATGTCCGCTTCCGCCAGGCGGATGCGCGCCACACCGGCCTCGCACCCGGATCCTTCGACCTCGTGACCTCCACCATGCTGCTGCACGAGCTGCCGGGCGAGGCAGTCGAGGAGACGCTTGCCGAGACCCGCCGCCTGCTTGCGCCGGGCGGAGTGTCCATCCACCTGGACTTCCGCGCCGACGACCCGTTCTGGCAGTTCATCATGTATGGTCATGGGGTGCGCAACAACGAGCCCTTCCTTGAGCCCCTGATGCGCATGGACCTCGCCGCGGCCTACCGCAAGGCCGGCTTCGACGATGTGCGTATCGAGCCCTTCGCCGAGCGCGAGGGCGCGACCGATCCGTCCAATCCTTTCTGGCGCTTTCCGTGGGCGGCTATCATTGCCCGAAAGCCCGACCGACTCACCGCCAACCCTGGAGACCCGCAATGAAAAGAACGCTGCTATTCGCCGCCCTGGCGCTGCCGCTTGCCGCCGCAGCGCAGACCAAGTGGGACCTTGCCACCGCCTATGCCGACACCGAATTCCAGACGCGCAACGTGCGCATGTTCGCCGACGATTTGAAGAAGTTGTCGGGGGGCAAGCTGGACATCACGGTACACAGCGCCGGCTCCCTGATCAAGAACCCGGAACTGAAGCGTTCGGTGCAGACCGGCCTGGTGCCGATGGCGGAGTTCTTCATTTCCAACTTCGGCGGCGAGAACCCGATGTTCGAGATCGACGCCATTCCCTACCTGGCCGTGAACTACAAGGAAGTGCGCGCCCTGTGGGAGGCGACGCGCGGCCCGGTCACCGACGGCTTCGCCAAGCAGGGCATCCGGCTGCTGTACTCGGTGCCATGGCCGACGCAGGCCTTCTTTACCAAGGAGCCGGTGAAGAGCATCGCCGACTTGAAGGGCAAGAAGATGCGCACCTATAACGCGCAGACCGCGCGTCTCGCGACGCTGCTGGGCGTGGTGCCGACCACGGTGCAGGCCACGGAAATCCCACAGGCCTTCTCCACCGGCATCATCGACCTGATGTACACCGCCGGCCAGACCGGGGTCAGCACCCGCGCCTGGGAGTACACCAAGTACTTCTACGACACCGGCGCCTGGGCGCCGAAGAACGGCGTGTTCGTCAACGAGGGCGCGTTCAAGAAGTTGCCTGCCGATGTGCAGAAGGCCATGACCGACGCGGCCAGGACCGCCGAGGATCGCGGCTGGAAGCTGTCCGAGGAGCAGAACACCGAGGCGCCGAAGGTGCTGGCGAAGAACGGCATGACGCTGGCCCCGTTGGCGCCGGCGTTTACCGCCGAACTGCGCAAAGTCGGCGAGGTGATGCTGAACGACTGGCTGGCCAAGGCCGGCGAGCCGGGCAAGGCGGTCATCGCCGACTACCGCAAGCGCGTGAAGTAGCGGCGCAGCGAACTTGAGGCAGTTGCGCGGGGCGCCCGCCCACCCGGCCGGAGGGCCGGTCGTGCCGTGAGGCGGGCGCTGGATTTCCTGTATTCGGCGAGCGCGGTGCTCGCCGGATTCTTCCTGGTCCTGATGTCCGTGCTGGTGGCGGTGCAGATCTTCGCGCGCCTCGCCGGCACCCAGGTTCCCTCGGCGGACGATTTCGCCCGCCTGGCGATGGCGGCGAGCGCCTTCCTCGGGCTTGCCTTCGCGCTGCGCAGCGGGGCGCACATCCGCGTCACGCTGCTGCTGGAGCGCGTGCCCCCGGGCGTGAAGCGCGCGCTGGACATCCTGTGCCTTGCGGTCGCCACCGGCGTCTCGGCGTGGTTCGCCTGGAGCACCGGCGACACCATGATCGATTCCTGGCGCTTCAACGAAACCACCATCGGCCAGGTGCCGATTCCGAAGTGGATTCCGCTCGCCGGCATGACGCTGGGCGTCGCGCTGGTCGCGATCGCTTTTGCCGAGGACCTGGTGGACGAGATCGCCGGGCGGGTGCCGTCCTACATGCGTCCGTCCAAGTACCACAACACGGAAGGCTGAGCGGTGAACCTGGCCGAGATCAGCCTGTTCCTGTCATTGCTGCTGCTGGTGTTCCTCGCCGGCGGGCTTTGGATCGCCATCGCCATGATCCTGGTGGGCCTGGTGGCGGTGGCCGCGTTCACCAATACCAATTCCGGCGCGCTGCTCGCCACCACGGTATTTGGCGGCAGCACCGACTGGGCGCTGACGGCCCTGCCGCTGTTCATCTGGATGGGCGAAGTGCTGTTCCGGACCCGGCTGGCTGACCAGATGTTCGCCGGCCTGGCGCCGTGGATGCGCGGCCTTCCCGGGGGCCTCGCGCACACCAACGTGCTCGCCTGCGGCATTTTCGCCGCGGTCTCCGGGTCCTCCACCGCGACCACCGCCACCATCGGCCGCATCACGGTAACGGAACTGACCAAGCGCGGCTACGACGATCGCACCGTGCTGGGCTCGCTCGCGGGCTCGGGCACGCTGGGCATCCTGATCCCGCCCTCGCTCATCATGATCGTCTACGGCGTCGCCGCGGACGTGCCGATCACGCATCTGTTCATCGCTGGCGTGCTGCCCGGCGCGCTGCTGATGGCGCTGTTCTCCGGCTGGATCATGGCCGACTCGTTCTGGCATCCGGAGCGCGTCCCGGCGCCGGATGCCCCGACCACGTTCGCGCAGAAGCTGCGCGCCTCGCGCGAGCTGATCCCGGTGGTGATCCTCATCGCCGGCGTCATCGGCTCCATCTACTTCGGCATCGCCACCGCCACCGAGGCGGCGGCCGTGGGCCTGATGGGCTCGTTCGCGATCGCCTGGTGGACCGGAACCCTGTCCTGGCAGTCCTTCCTGGACAGCGTGAACGCCGCGGTGCGCACCAACTGCATGATTTTCTTCATCCTCGCCGGCTCCATGTTCCTCACCGGCGCCATGGGTTTCACCGGCATCCCGCGCCAGCTGGCGGCCATGGTGGGCGCGCAGGGCTTCTCGCCCGGCGAGATCCTGCTGGTGCTGACGCTGCTGATGATCGTGATGGGCTGCTTCATCGACGGCATCTCGGTGGTGGTGCTCACCACCTCGGTGCTGATGCCGGTGATCGAGGCGGCGAAAATCGATCCGCTCTGGTTCGGCATCTACATGATCTTCGTGGTGGAGATGGGGCTGGTGACGCCGCCGGTGGGTTTCAACCTGTTCGTCATCCAGGGCCTCACCAAGCGCGACCTGCCCTACATCGCCATGGCGGCGCTGCCTTACTTCCTCATGATGTGCGTAGCGGTGTTCCTGGTCTGGTATTTCCCGCAGATCGTCACCTGGTTGCCGGCGCAGATGACGACTTCGGCGGCGGCGCGCTAGGCGAGCCGGCGCGCGTAGTCGGTGCAGGCGCTTTCGGGCGAGTGCGCCGGCGACCAGCCCAGCACCGACTTGATCCAGTCCGGCGGGAGCGCGCGCCGCGGCCGGTCGATGGGGCCTCCGTAGCCCAGGTTCGTCGCCTCGCCGGGTTCCGCGTAGCGCCACTTCAACCGGGGCAGCGCCCGCGCCATCGTTTCCAGCGGCCAGGGCCGGTCCATGGAGATGTTCATGGGCAGGGGCGGAACGGATTTCGCCTCCAGCATGGCGACAAACGCATCCGCCACGTCCGGCGCATAGACCCAGTCCCGGTCCGCGCCGCGCGCGAGGATCGCTTCCTTTCCCTGTTTCGCGAATCCCGCCAACTGCAGGTGCGGGCTGAGGGTGTCGCGCAGGCCGGTGTCGCGCTCCCAGGGGCCGAACACCGCATTGATGCGGCCGGCGCAGGCTTCCAGCCCCAGGGCCGGGGCGAGGCGCAGCACAGCGGCTTCGGCCGCGACCTTGGTGATGCCGTAGAGGTTCAGCGGGCGCAGCGGCGCGTCCTCGGCCACCGGTCCGCCACCGCCGAAGGCGGTTTCACCGTACACCGCCGACGAGCTGGGATAGACAAAGCGCCTGGCGCCGGCGCGCGCCGCGGCCTCCACGGCACGCACCGTCGCGAGGAGGTTGACCTCCACGATGCGGCCTGCCTCGCGCTTCTCGCGTTCCGGACCTGCAGTAATCGCCGCGCCGTGCCATACCGCTTCGACATGGTGCTCGCGCAGGACGCGCTCGACCAGCGCGGCGTCCGTCGTGTCGCCGGTGATTTCCGTGACCTTCAGCGGCGCCGGGAGCGCGTCCAGTGACATCGCCACCACTTCGTGGCCGCGCTTCACCAGCGCCTCGACGAGGTTGACGCCGACGAAGCCGCTTGCGCCAGTCACCAGAATTCGCATCAGATGGCCCGCGCGGCGGCGTGGCCTTCGTAGACCGCCTCGAGCGCGGTGCGCGGCGCGAGGCAGTCGCCCACCGCCTGCACCTTGAGGCCCGCCGAAATCATCTGGCCGTAGAGGAAATCGTCCGCGGTGTTGTACTGGGCGACGACCAGCTTGTCGAAGCCGGCCAGTTCTTCCAGCTCGCCAGTGGAGATGTCCTCGACCGTCAGCACGCCTCCCGCGAAGCCTTTCACCGCGCGCAGCGGCGCGATGCGCACCTTCTTCTCGCGCAGGCGCTTGCGCGTCGCGAGATTGCTGTAGATGGTGGTGCGCCAGGCAAAGCCGGCCACCGGGGTGAAAACGGTGAGCGCCAGGCCGAGGTCGGCAAGGTGCTCGATCACGCCCAGCGCCGATAGCTCGCCGGTGAGGTCGTGGAAGGCGACGCGGTTGCCGCGCGCGCCGGGCTGCTCCAGGATCTCCTCCATCGTGAACGCGCTGCCGCCCAGGGGCGGGACGAAGCGCTGGGGCTTTGATCCCGTGGCGATCAGCACCAGGTCCGGCGCCATCGACCGGACCTTCGCCGGATCCGCGGCAACGCCGAGCCGCAGCTCCACGCCGGCGCGCGTGGCGCGCGCGAGTTGCTGCGCCAGCAGACCCAGCAAATCCCGGCGCGCGGGCATGTACCGCACCCAGCGCAACTGGCCGCCCGGTTCCGCGTCGCGCTCGATGAGCGTGACCCGGTGGCCGCGCTCGGCGGCGGTGGCGGCCGCTTCCAGGCCGGCGGGGCCGGCCCCGATCACCACCACGCGCTTCTTCGCCGGGGAAGGCGTGGGAACCTGCGTCCACTCCGCCTCCCGGCCCGCGGCCGGATTGACCATGCAGGTGATGGCGAGGTTCTTCTCCAGCATCGCGGCGCAGCCCTGGTTGCAGCCGATGCAGGCGCGCACCTCGTCCTCGCGCCCGGCGAAGGACTTCGCGACCAGCTCCGGGTCGGCGATGTGACCGCGTGCGAAGCCGACCATGTCGGCGGTGCCAGAGGCGAGCGCGGCTTCGGCCTCGGCGACGCTGCGGTACTTGCCGGCGGCAAGCACCGGGACATCGTGGCCGGCTTCCTTCAGCACCCTCCGGATCTCGCGCGACAGCTCGCGAAATGGCGCGGCGTCGAAGTGCATGTCGGCGAACTGGGTCGCGAGCGAATAGCTCATGTGGTACGCGGAATGCGAAACGTTGATGAAGTCCAGAGGCACCGCGGCGCAGAGCTTGGGCAGCATGGACAGCGCATCGGGCAGCGCGAGGCCGCCATCGATGAATTCCGATCCGGAGAAGCGGATGCCGACGTTGGCCTGCGGCCCGACTGCGGCGCGCACCGCCTTCAGCACCGCGAGCGGGAAGCGCAGGCGGTTGTCCTCGGAGCCGCCATAGGCGTCGATGCGGGTGTTGGAGGCGGGGGAGAGGAACTGCTGCAGCAGGTGGCCGTGGCCCAGGTGTACCTCGAAGCCGTCCATGCCGGCCTCGAGCACGTTCTTCGCCGTCACCACGTGCGCCTGGATCACCGCCGCCATGTCGTCCTCGTTCATGGCGTGCGGCACCGCAGCCACCGGGGACCAGCGCACCGGCGAGGGGCCGAAGGACACGGTGCGCTCGAAGTCACCCTCGATCTGGCGGCCGATGTGGATCACCTGGCCCAGCAGCTTCGCGCCCTCCGCGTGAACGGCTCGAGCGCAGCGAGCGAACACCGGAATCGTGTCGCGGTCGTAGCCGCCCACGCCCTGCGGCCGGCCGAGACTCTCGCGCGCGACGCGGATGGACTCAAAGATGATCATGCCCACGCCGCCCCGCGCCCGCGCGCGGTGGTACTCGACGTGGCGTTCGGTGGGCATGTGGCGCTCGCCGAAGTTGGTGGTGTGGGCGGGGGCGAACAGCCGGTTGCGCAACGCCAGGCGCCCGAGCCGGAAGGGCTGCGAGGACAGCGGGTAGCGGCTGCTCACCGGGCTACTCCGTCCGGCCCAGCACCGGCGCCTGGCCGATGCGGCGCCAGATGAACTTGCCGTGGCCGCCGGGTCCGGTGACCTTGCCGTCCTGCATCACCGTCACGCCGCGCACGATGGTCTGGACCGGCCAGCCCTTGAACGTCCAGCCCTCGTAAAGGCTGTAGTCGGCGTAGGAGTCGAACTCCGCCGCGCGGACGACGCGTTCCTTCTCCAGGTCCACCAGGGCGAAGTCGGCATCCGCGCCCTTCTCGATGCGGCCCTTCAAGGGGTCGAGGTGGAAGATCTTCGCCGGGCCCGAGGTGAGCAGCTGGCAGATGCGCTGCAGCGGGAGCTTGCGCTTGTGGTAGCCCTCGGAGAGCAGCACCGGCAGGATGGTCGCAGTGCCGGGGAAGCCCTGCGAGGCGAGCCACAACGGCTTGTCCTTGGTGGCTTTCTTGCGCGCGACGTGGTCCGAGGCGACCACGTCGGCGGTGCCATCGGCGAGCGCTTCCCACAGCGCCTCGAGGTCGTCCTTGGTGCGGAAGGGCGGGTTGGCTTTTCCCATCCCCAACAGATCTGAATCTTCAGTATGCGTCAGGTAGTGCGGGCAGATCTCGAACGTGACATCGGCGTAGCGCTTGCGCCAGAGCCGGATCTCGTCCACGGCGATGCGTGAGGAGATGTGCGGGAAATACACCCGGGCGCCCAGTCGCTCGGCGAAGTACATGGCGCGGATGGCGGGCTCGGATTCGGTGATCGCCGGCTTGGAGGCGGACCAGTCGCGCAGCGTGCTGCCGCCGGCGGCCTGCACCTGGCGGCGGATGCGGTTCACGATCTCGATGTTTTCAGTATGACAAACAATGGTGGGCTTGCCCACGCGCGCGGATTCCGCGAGCAGGGCGTGGAAGAAGCCGTCGTCGGTGCCATCGAGGCCCATGTAGCGGCCTTCCTCGCCCTTGAAGTTCATGAAGTACTTGAACGAGGTGACGCCGTAGTCCCGCACGTACTTGCCCAGTTCGGTGATGTGCAGTTCGTTGCAGGTGGTGAAGTGAAAGCCGTAGTCCACGTGTGCCCGCGCTGAGGCGTAGGCCTGCTCGCGCTTGTAGACGTCGGTGTAGGCCTCGTTGTTCAGGAAGTAACCGAGGATGGAGGTGAATCCCCCCTGCGCGGCATAGGCCGTCTCGGAGGTGTACTCGGTGATTTTCTCGCCGAAGCCGAAATGGACGTGGGCATCGATCAGGCCGGGGAACACGTGCAGGCCGGCCGCGGACTGCTCGGGCGTGCCGGCGGGCACCGCGGCGCCCGGGGCGAGCAGGGCGGCGACCTTGCCTCCCTGCACCAGGATGTCGTGCCGGGCCGGCGCGCGGTCCGGAAATACCACCGTACCGCCGCGTAGAACGAAGTCAGCCGGGTTTCCATTCATGTTTCAACCATCCTTTCCTGGTTCAAGTCTTTGAGCGTGGCGCGCAATTCCTCTTCGGGAATGTCTCGCGCAATACATACCAGCCGGCTGCCACGGTCAGAATCCGGCCAGTCCTTGAAACGCTGCGGCTTGTGGAACACGCCCTGCACCCCTTGCACCAGTGCGATCTCTCCGGTGTCTTCCAGGCGGATCAAGCCTTTGACGCGCAGCAGGCGCGCGCCAAACCGTTCGGCCACGAGGCGCGACCAGGCCGCCCAGCCCGCCCAGGTGACCGTGGGCTCGGGACGGAAGGCGAAAGCGCGGATGCCGCTCGGGCGGCCATGGGGCCGGATCGGTCCCAGCGTGGCGAGCGAAGGCGCGGGCGTGCGGGCGTGGCCAAGCGGGGCGAAAGCGGCGGCCGCGCCGTCGCTGAACTGCGCTCCCGGGTTGAGCTGCGCGAGGAACGCGGCCGCCGGCGCCGGGTCGGCAAGGTCGCGTTTGGTGATGACGATGCGGTCGGCCATCGCAGCCTGCTTGTCCAGTTCGGCATGCAGTTCCCTGGAGCCCATGAAATGCTGGGCGTCCACGGTGCAGACCACTGCCTCCAGCCTGTAATCCGACACCACCAATGGATGGCCGAGCAGGATGTGCAGCAAGGGAGCGGGATCGGCGGCGCCGCTGGTTTCGATGATGACGCGCTCGAAGGGTGGCACCTCGCCGCGCGCGCGGCGATGGATGAGGTCGGCCAGGGTCTCGTGCAGCGCGCCCGTATTGGCGCAGCACAGGCAGCCGGCGTCCAGCAGCACCACGTTGTCGGCTGCCTGCCCGAGCACGACCTGGTCGAGGCCGATCTGGCCCAGTTCGTTCACCACCACCGCGGTGTTGGCGAGCGCCGGCGCGCGCAGCGCCTCGTTCAGCAACGTGGTCTTGCCGCTGCCCAGGAATCCAGTGAGCAGGAACACCGGTATGCGGGGGTCATTCACGTCCGCGCCTCGGCTTGCGGTCGCCGAAGAGCTCGGTCAGCGCCGAGCGCAGCCAGCGGTTGGCGCCGTCGTTTTCCACCCGCTCGTGCCAGTAGGTGGAAACGTCGAACGACGGGATCGGGATCGGCAGTGGATGCACGCGCGCATTCACCAGCCGTGCGGTCGCGCCCGCGACGCGGCTGGGGACGCTGACGATGAGGTCGGTGCCGGCGATGATGAGCGGCACCACGACGAAATGCGGCACGCGCAGCGCCACGTTCTCGTGCACGCCACGCTCGGCGAGCGTGCGCTCCAGCACCTGGTGGCCGGAGCCCATGGAAGCGATGAGCACGTGGCGCGCGGAAAGGAACTCCTTCAGCGTCAGCGGCGCGCGCTGGCCCAGGGGATGGTCCTGGCGCGTCATGCAGACGTAGTGCTCCTCGAACAGGCGCGCGCGGCGGATTTTCTCCGGCAGCTGCGGCAGGTAGCCCACAGCGAGGTCGATGTCGCCGGTTTCCAGCCGCACCGCGAGTTCCGGGGCCGGCAGCTGCGCGGTCTCCAGGCGCATCGCAGGGCTGCGCTCGTGCATGAAGCGCATCAGGGCGGGCAGGAGCACCGTTTCGCCGACGTCGGTCATGAACACGCGCAGGGCTCGCGTCGAGGTGCCCGGCTCGAAGGCCTCGCGCTTGCCCATGGCGCCGCGCACCATGGCGAGGGCCTCCATCAGCGGCGGCGCCAGTTCCAGCGCGCGCGGGGTCGGAAGCATGCCCGAGCGGGTGTTGACGAACAGGGGATCGCCGAACTGCTTGCGCAGGCGGCCGAGGGCGCTCGACATCGCCGACTGCGACAGCCCGATCTGGCCCGCGGCGCGGGTGACGCTGCCGTGCCGGAACAGCGCCTCGAACGCCAGCAGCAGGTTCAGGTCGGGGGTATCGCTCAACGGGTCGGTCTCACCTGGCGTTATCTATCGAGTAAATAACTGAAATACAAGCGATTGATTTGACTAATATTATAGGCCTGCCTAAGCTGCCGCAGTCAATCTAGGGAGGGCCTCCGCATGAAACCGTGGGATGGCATCATCAGCGAGGAGGAGCAGAAGGCCTATCACGCCGCCGGCTTCGGCCGCGCGGGCGGCATCGGCCAGCGCCCGGCGCTCCTCATCATCGATGTCCAGTACCGCACCATCGGCACCGCGCCCAAGCCGTTCTGGGAATCCATCAAGGAATTTCCCACGTCCTGCGGCGAGATCGGCTGGAACGCGATGCACAACATCGCGATCCTGCTCAAGGAGTTCCGTCGCAACGGCTGGCCGGTGCTGTACCCGCACGTGGCGCCCAAGAACAAGGCCACCGACGGCGGTCGCCTGGCGCAGAAGGTGCCGGCGATCATGAACATCCCGGAGAAGGGCTACGAATTCCCGGCGGAAATCGCGCCGCGCGAGGGCGATGTCCTGATCCCGAAGAAGCACCCGAGCGCGTTCTTCGCCACGCCGCTGGCGAGCCACCTCATCGACCTGCAGGCCGACACCCTGGTGGTGACCGGCTGCACCACCAGCGGCTGCGTGCGCGGCAGCGTGGTGGACGCCTTCGCCTACAACTTCCGCGTCCTGGTGCCACAGGACGCGGTCTACGACCGCAGCGCTGCTTCGCACGCGGTGAACCTGTTCGACATGGCGTCAAAGTACGCTGACGTCGGCACCACCACGGAAATCCTGGAGCGGCTCCGGCCGCTGAGAAAAGCGGAGGCAGCATGAAGGCATTGATCGGTTTTGCATTTGCGCTCGTCGCGGGTCTTGCGCAGGCGCAGTCCTTCCCCTCCAAGCCGATGCGGCTGGTGGTGCCCTATCCCCCGGGAGGGGTCACCGACATACTGGGCCGCGCGCTCGCGCAACTCATGGGCGACCAGCTCGGGCAATCGGTGATCGTGGACAACAAGCCCGGCGCGGGCGGTGCCATCGGCACCGACGCGATCGCGAAATCCGCGCCCGACGGCCACACCTTCGGCCTGGGCGCCTCCAGCACGCACGTGCTCAATCCGATGCTGTACAAGCTGAACTACGATCCGGTGAAGGACTTCTCGCCCATCGGCATGGTCTCCGCGGTGCCGTTGGTGTTCGTGGTGCATCCGTCGACGCCGGTCAGCAACCTGACCGAGTTGCTGGCCTTCATCAGGGCGAACCCGGCCAGGGCGAACTACGGCTCCTACGGCAACGCCAGCCTCGCCCATCTCGCGGGCGAGTTGTTCAAGTCGATGACCCGGGTCGACATGACGCACGTGCCTTACAAGGGCTCGGCGCCGCTGCAGATCGACGTCATGGGCAACCAGGTGCTGGTCGGCATCAGCGACATGTCGGCGACCCCGCACATCCAGTCGGGCAAGTTGAAGCCGCTCGCGCTCACCGCGCCCAGGCGGGTCGCGGCATTTCCCAATCTCCCGACCGCCTCGGAGACCCCTGGCCTCGCCGGGTTCGAGGCGACCGGCTGGTTTGCGCTGTACGGCCCGGCGGGCATTCCGCGTCCGGTGCTGGAGCGCCTGAACGCCGTGCTGACCGCGACCGTGAACGGTGCCGACCTGCGCGGCAGGCTGACCGCGATGGGCCTGGAGCCGGCCACCAGCACGCCCGAAGCGCTGGCGAGCTTCCAGCGCAGCGAGAACGTGAAGTGGCAGAAAGTCATCGCGGACGCGAAGATCAAGGTGGAGTGATCACGTGAGCGGCGGCGCCAAACCCGACCTTGTCGCGGAACTCGCGAAGATGGGCGGGCGCGACCCGGAGGCCGCGCGGCTGATGGGCATGGTGATGGCCCTCGCAGGAGAAGTGTTCGTCCTCAAGGCGCAGGTGGAGCGCCTGACCCGCGCGCTGGAGGCGGGCGGCACGGTGGATCCGCAGAAGCTCGCAGCCGCGGCTGCGGCGGAAGGCATGGCGAAGTGGCTGGAAGCGGAGGAGGCTGCGTTTACACGCGGCCTGACCGCCCCCTACCTCGAGCCCGATCTGTCGGTGAACGCGACGCGCTGGATGCACGAGAAGTAGGCATACGGGAGACTGACCCATGGCCAACGAAGCGCCCCTGTCGTTCGAAGCCGCCGCCTTCCAGTGTTTCGTCCGCGGCATTCGCGGCGTCTGGCGCGACCAGGCCTACCGCGGCGCGGTCGAGGCGGCGAAGCGATCCGGCAGCGACGATCCGGCCGAGATCGAGCGCCAGGCGCGCAACAGCGCTTCCTACAGCCTGTATTCCTGGCTGGAGCGGCACTCGCAGCAGCTCAAGTACTACGGCCGCTGGGGAATCATGCGCTGGATGGAGGCGAACCGGGAGCGGCTCTCCGCTGTCCTGGACGAAGCCGCGCGCCGGCATCCGGAGCGCCTCGCCCTCGATCCGAAGCTCGAATTGCCCGAGTACGTGCGCGCGGTGGACACGCACCAGCACGCGGGCGGCATCTGGAGCGATTCGGACGACGCCTTCGCCTACGAGACCTCCGCCAGCGCCTATTCTTTCTCGCTGTTCGATCCGAATCGCCCGATGGAACTCTATGCGGGTACCGCGAAGGTGCTCGCGCCGCAGGCACAGGTGATCCTGGACATGGGCTGCACCGCGGGGCATTCCACCCGCGCGCTGGCTCGCGCGTTTCCGGGGGCGGACATCACCGGCCTGGATGTCAGCGCTCCCACGCTGATGCTCGCGCACCTGCGCTCGCTGGAGCAGGGGCTGGTGACGCGCTACCGCCAGGAGAGCGCGGAGAAGCTGCGCGATGCCGACGGCAGCGTCGACCTTGTCGCGTCGCACTGGCTGTACCACGAGATGCCGCCGGCGGCGGTGCGCCGCTCGCTGGCGGAGGCGCGCCGCGTGCTGAAGAAGGGCGGCGGCTTCATGGCCTACGACATGTATCTGATTGCGGGCGGCGCGGTGGGCCGCTGGCTCCACGCCGGCTATTCGGCGCGCAACAACGAGCCCTTCGCGCATACCTACGCCGGCATGGACATGAAGGCTGAACTGCAGCGCGCCGGGTTCAAGGAGGTGGAAATGCGCATCGCACACCCGGAGCCGGACGCCGCAGTGCTGGCGGGCGAGCTGCCGCGCTACCGCACGCACTACATGACCATGATCACCGCAAAGGCGGCGTAGGGTTGCCTTCCATCCTGTGAATATCACCGGGACGTTCGCCCATCACGCCCGAGCGGTCCCGGACCGGCCGGCGCTGGTGCATGGCGATCGCGTGCTCCTGTACCGCGAGCTCGACCCGCTGGTGAGCCGCGCCGCGGCGCACTTCTACGCCATCGGCCTGGTGCCGGGCGATGTCGTCGGCGTGGCCCTGAAGGACAGCATCGAGCACATCGTCATCCTGTGCGCGCTGGCGCGGGCGGGCATCGTCATCCTGCCGCTCGACTGGCGCTGGACGCCGGCGGAGCAGGAGCGGGTGGTGGCGCATTTCGGTGCCACGGTGGTGCTGATGGAGCCGGGCAAGCCGGTTCTGGCGAATGTGACCTGCGTGCCGGTGGAGGAGGATTTCCTGTCCCTGGTGGGCAAGCACGCCACAGACAAGCGCTTTCCCGAAGGCGACCTGCCGCTGCTGATGTCGCTGTCCTCGGGCACCACCGGTCGCCCCAAGGGGCCACGCATCCGCCACAGCCAGTTTCTCGCGCGCTACCGGGTGTTCTGGATCAACCTCGGTTTCAACAGCCAGGACCGGTTCCTGTCCGCGACGCCCCTCTACTACGGAGGCGGGCGCACATTCCCGCTGTGCATGCTTTACATCGGAGGCACCAGCATCATGCTGCCGCCGCCGTACGAACCGGAGGCGTTGTGCGAGGCGGTCGCGCGGCACCGCATCACGTCGCTGTTCCTCGTGCCCACGCTCATCCGCCGCCTGCTGACGCTCAGCGACGCGCAACTGGCGCCGATCCGGTCGCTGCGCCTGCTGCTCTCATCCGGCTCCGCGCTGCACGCGGAGGAGCGCCGCCACCTGCGCGTCCTGTGCCCGGGCTTCGTCGAGTACTACAGCTCCACCGAGGGCGGCGGCGTCAGCTACCTCACCTCGGAGGACCCGGAGCCGTTCAGCGATTCCGTCGGCCGCCCGGTGTTCGGCGTCCAGGTGCAATGCGTGGATGAAGCTCACCAGGCATTGCCGGCGGGAGCCGTCGGGCGCATCCGCTACAGGGGCCCGGCGGTGGCCGACGGCTTCTGGAACGATCCCGAGGCAAGCCGCGAATCGTTCCACGACGGCTGGTGGTATCCGGGCGACCTCGGGCTCCTGGACGACAGCGGCTACCTGTACCTGAAGGGCCGCTCCAAGGACATGATCATCCGCGGCGGCGTGAACATCTACCCCGCTGAGATCGAGGCGGTGCTGCAAGCGCATCCCTCGGTCACCGACTGCGCCGTGGTCGGCTGGCCCTCGCGCGAATTCAACGAGGAAGTCGCGGCGTTCGTGATCCTGAAGGATGACGCGAAACCTGCCGAGCTGCGCGACCTGTGCCGCGGCCGCATGGCGCCATACAAGGTGCCGCGCGAGGTGTTCGTGGTGAAGGACTTTCCCCGCAATGCGCTTGGCAAGGTGATCAAGGCCGAACTGAGCTCGAAGCTGCCCGCCCTCTGAAGGAGATGACATGAAAAGGCTGCTCGTCGCAATTCTGTCGCTGGCTTTCTCGTCTGCCGCCCTGGCGCAGGCGTATCCGACCAAGCCCATCCGCGTGATCATTCCCTGGCCCCCGGGCGGGCCGGCTGAGGCGCTCATGCGCACCGTGTCGCTGAAAATGGCCGAGGTGCTCGGGCAGCCGTTCATCATCGACAGCCGGCCCGGCGCCAATGGCGAGATAGGCACCGCACTGGTCGCCAAGGCAGCCCCCGACGGCTACACCATCCTTATGTCGCACCTGGGGCCGACGGCAATCTCGCCGGGGCTGAAGAAGGACCTGCCCTACAACCCGCTCAAGGACTTCGAGCCCATCACGCAGATCATCGCCGGACCGACGCTGCTGGTGGTGCGCAACGGCCTGCCGGTGAAGAGCGTGCCGGAGCTGATTGCCTACGCCAAGGCGAACCCGGGCAAGCTCTCCTACGCCTCGGTGGGCGTGGCGAGCACCACGCACCTGGCGGGCGAGATGCTCAACGTCGCCGCGGGCATCAATACCCTGCACGTGCCCTACAAGGGCTCGACGCCCGCCATCGTCGACATGGTCGGGGAGCGCGTGGACTTCGCCTTCTTCGGCATCTCGGGTTCCATCCAGCAGGCGAGGGCCGGCCAGATCCGTGGCATCGCCATCAGCACGCTGAAGCGTTCGCCGAACTTCCCGGACATCCCGGCGGTCGCCGAGACGGTTCCCGGTTTCGAGCTGAGTTCCTGGTACGGGATGATGGCGCCCGCCGGCACCTCCAAAGCGATCGTCCAGCGGCTGTACCAGGAAGTCGCCGCGGCGGTGAAGAAACCCGACGTCGTCGAGTGGATGAAGCAGAACGGCCTTGACCCGGTGGCCTCGACACCCGAGGAGCACGCGGCCTACATCCGCTCTGAGACCGCGAAGTGGGCCAAGGCGCTGCGCGACGCGAAAATCACCAACAACTGAGATGGCCGGCCTTGCCGCCCGCATCGCCGCGTTCGCGCATCGCCTGCGCTGGGAGGACCTGTCGCCCGCGCGCCGCCGGAGGGCGTGCTGGTTCCTCGCCGACTACATTGGCAGCACGCTTGCGGGCAGCACGTTGCCGGAGGCGGCGAGCGGCTATGTGCTCGCGCAACCGGGGACCGTAAAGCTTCCGGGCGACAGCCGTGCGCTATCTCCCGAATCGGCGGCGATCGCCATGGGCACCTGTGGCGCGCTGCTGCAGATCCACGACGGCTTTGGCGGCGGCGGCAATCATCCAAGCAGCACCATCATTTCCTCGTTGTGGGCTTCTCGCGGCCAGCGGCCATTGACAGACCTGCTGCTGCCCGCGGCGATTGGGTACGAAATCGCGTGTCGTATCGCCAAGTGCTCACATCCGGCGCAGACGCTCGCGGGCGCGGCACCGACTTCCACCACCGGCGCAATCGGATCGGCGGCGGCGGTCGGTCGGCTGCTCGGATTGAACCAGGGCACGCTGGCCAACGCGATCTCCATCGCCGCGTTTTCGGCTCCGGTCGCCGCCATGCGTGGCCTGACCGAGCACGGCTCGGTGGTGCCCATCCATGGCGGGCTCGCGGCGCGGGCGGCGATGGAGGCTGTGCGCCTCGCGCAAGCGGGGCTCGCGGCGGGTGAGAACGTTCTGGAGGGCGGCAAGGACAGCGGGTTGCTGCACCTGCTCAAAGGCGATGCATCAGCGCTGGTGCCTGAGGACTGGCACGGCGAGATGCTGGACGGTGTCTTCTTCAAGCCCATCCCCGCCTGCCGCCATGCGCAGCCGGCGGTGGAGGCGGTGCTGGAGCTGCTGCGCGCGGGGCCGCTCGATGTCCGTCGCATCCGCGGCATCAAGGTGCTCACCTATCCGGTGTCCATCATGTTCGGCAAGCCGCCGCGGCAGGAGCACGAGCTTTACGATCGCCTGATGAGTACGCCCTGGGCAGTGGCGAGCTGCCTGGTGCACGGCGGCTACGGCTTCGACAACGTCATGGCGCCGGCGCGCGATCCGCGCATCGAGGCCTTGTATCCGAAGATCGCATTCGAGGCGGTACCGGAATACGAGAAGGAATATCCGCGCCGCTTCCTCACGCGGGTCGAGGTGACGCTGGAGGACGGAAGCCTGCGGAAGGGGGACTGCCGCATGGAGTACGGCATGCCCGCTGAGGACGGACCGTACTCGCCGCGCGGCACCACTACGCCGCCCATGGACGAGGCGGGCATGCGCGCGAAGTTCTTCGACCTCGCCTGCCGGCGCATTCCGCGCGCCGGGGCGCAGGCGATCCTGGACGAAATATTCGAGGCTGAGACCGTCACATGAAGAAGCCGAAGCACGACATCGCCGCGATCGACATCGTGGTGAACATCTGGACCCCGGAGGCAAACGCGCTGCGGCCCAGGCGCGACGCCTTCTACAAGGGCAAGATGAAGGTGAAGCCGAAGACCGCGGACGGCATATCGATCAAGGAGATGCTGCGGCGGATGGATGCGGCAGGCACCGAACGCAGCTTCCTGGTCGCCATCCGCGCCGGGCGCCTGGGCCATCCGGCCTGCTACCACCTGCCCTACGAGCTGGTGGCGAAGGCGGTGAAGCAGCATCCGGATCGCTTCTCCGCGCTCGCGGGCCTGGACCCCTACGAAGGCATGAAGGGAGTGCGCGAACTGGAGCACGCGGTGAAGGACCTGGGCTTCATCGGCGCGCACTTCTATCCGCATTGGTACGAGCTCGCGCCCGACCATGCCAAGTGGTACCCGTACTACGCCAAATGCTGCGAGCTGGACGTCCCGGTCCAGCTGCAGGTCGGCCAATCCATGATCTACGACCCGACCTATCCCATCCGCAGCGTCGGGCGGCCGATCACGCTGGATGCGGTTGCCTGCGACTTCCCCGAGCTGAAGTTGATCGGCATCCACGTCGGCATTCCCTGGGTCGAGGAAATGATCGCCATGGCCTGGAAGCACAAGAACGTCTACATCGGCTCGGACGCCCACAGCCCGAAGTACTGGCCGCAGTCCTTCGTGCACTACATCAACAGCTTCGGGCAGGACAAGGTGCTGTTCGGCACCGATTTCCCGATCCTCGATTTCGAGCGCACGCGCGCGGAGGTCGAGGCGCTGGGGCTGAAGAAAGAGGCGAAGCGCAAGTTCCTGCGCGACAACGCGCTGCGGGTCTACAAGCTGAAGTGATGCACCTAGAGCCGGTCGAGCCGGGATTCCCAGTCGCTGCGCGCCTCCCACGGCGGCGCGCCGGCGATGCCGGCGCGCTGCCCCAGCGCCCAGGCCAGGCACAGGGTGGAGGACAGCACGGGCTTGCCGAATTCGCGCGCCAGCTCGCCGATGGCGCGCAGGGTCGGCATCCCGGTGCCCGAAAGGAGCAGGGCGTCCATGTCGCGGCGCTTGAGGCGCCTGGCCGCCGCGACCGCGTCGGCACTGCCGATGTCGTAGACGTTGCGCGTGTCCGACACGTCGACGGCGTCGGCCGTGACCCGCGCCACCTCGATGATCTCAATGCCCGCGTCGCGCCAGTAGTCCAGCGCCGCGCCGGTGAGCCATTCCGGGTAGGGGGAGACGAGCGTGACGCGCCGAGCGCCGATGTGCCGCAGCGAGGCAAGGATGGCCTCGGTCGCCGGCACCACCGCGTAGCCGCGCCTGTGCGACAAGTCCGCGAAGGCGGCGCGGTCCTGTTCCACGCCGAGGAGGTAGGACGAGCCGGTGCAGGCGAATCCCGCCGCGCCGAGCGGGGCGTTGTCGAAGGTGTCCAGCGTCGTCCCGAGCGTATGGAAGTAGTCGAGCAGCCGCTGGCGCGAGTCGCTGCGGCTGCCCTGCAGCCGCGCGGTCATCACGTTCACGCCCGCTGGCGCGAGCGCGCGGAACTCCGCCTCGACAGTGGTGTTCGCCTGGGGCACCGTGATGCCGATGGTGCCGGCGTGTCCGTACTCGCGTTTCCTGTTCATTGAACCGACATGATAGTGCAACCCGAAAGGAGTTCTCCATGACTACGAATACCCGCCGCCTCGCCTCGTTTCTTGCCTGCGCCGCCGTGGCATTCGCCGGCGCGGCTTCGGCGCAGCAGTACCCGACCAAGCCCATCCGCATCATCAACCCCTGGACGCCCGCCGGCCCCGCGGAACTTCTCGCGCGGACGATCGGCACCAAGCTGCAGGAGTCGCTCGGCCAGACGGTGCTGATCGAAAGCCGGCCCGGGGCCAATGGCACCATAGGCGCCTCGTTCGTCGCCAAGTCCGCGCCCGACGGCTACACCATCCTGTTCTCGCACGTGGGCCCGATGGCCATCCACCCGGCGGTGGCCCCTAGCATGCCCTACGACACGGTGAAGGACTTCGAGCCCATCACGCAGGTGGCCGCCGGGGCCCTGGTGCTGCTGGTGCGCAACGACATCCCGGCGAAGTCCGTGGCGGAGCTGGTCACGCACGCGAAGGCGAACGCCGGCAAGCTGAGCTGCGGCTCGGTCGGGCCGGCCAGCACCACTCACTTCGCCTGCGAGATGCTCAACATGATGGGCGGCATCAGCACCATCCACGTGCCCTACAAGGGCTCGGCGCCGGTGGTGACCGACATGCTCGGCGGCCAGATCTCGATCTCGTTCCTGAACATCGCCGGGGTGATGCCGCAGTTGAAGGCCAACCAGCTGCGCCCGATCGCGGTCACCACGCTGAAGCGCTCGGCGGTGCTGCCCGAGGTGCCGACGATGCACGAGATCATGCCGGGCTTCGAGGTCAATTCCTGGTACGGGATGATGGCGCCGGCGGGGACGCCGAAGGCAATCGTGCAGTTGCTCGCGCGCGAGACAGCCAAGGCGTTGAAGGCGCCGGACGTGAACGAGCGCCTGCGTGCCGCGGGCCTGGACCCGGTCGGCAACACGCCGGAGGAGCACGCGGCGCAGATCAAGGGCGACCTAGAGCGCTGGGCCAGGGTGGCGAAGACCGCGAAGATCAGGATCGACTGACATGGGCGCCAGCGAAGCGATCCTGGTCCTGGACATGACGCGCGACTCGATCGCGCCGGAGGCCCGGGCAGTGGACAAGAGGAAGGCGGTGCTCGCGCGCACCGCGGCATTCCTCGCCTGGGGACGTGGGTCCGGCCGGCCGGTGGTGTTCGTGTGCAGCGCCCGCCGGCGCACCGACAAGTGGTTCCTCAGGCACTGGGAGCTGGCCAATGAGATCTGGCAACCGGGGCAGGAGCCGATCCCGGAGCTGTTCGACGCGAAACACGACCTCATCGTGCACAAACGGCGATACAGCGGCTTCTTCGACTCGGACCTCGACCTCACGCTGCGCGAGCTGGAAGTGAAGTCGCTCGTGCTGCTGGGCTGGTCCACCTCGCTCGCGGTGGCGACCACGGCTGTGGACGGCTGGCAGCTGGGCTACGCCAGCACCGTGGTCGGCGACCTCTGCATTTCGCACGCCTGGGGCGGGCACACGGTGGAGGAAACGCAGAAGTGGTCGCTGGAGTTTATTGCTGCGATGGCCAAATCGAGGCTCGCGACGTCCCAAGAACTGATGCAATGAATGTGAAGGGTACGACGCGCCAACTGTCGGTCGGATCGAAGACCTACACCTACTACAGCATCGCTGCGGCCGAAGGGCAGGGACTCGCCGGCGTCACCCGCCTGCCCTGCTCGCTCAAAGTGGTGCTGGAGAACCTCCTGCGGTACGGAGAGAGTGAGGACCTCTCCGCCATTGCCCAGTGGCTGAAGAACCGCAAGGCGGAGCGCGAGATCGCGTTCCGCTTCACGCGCGTGGTGATGCCGGACTCCTCCGGCATCCCGCTGCTGGGAGACCTTGCGGCAATGCGCGACGCCACGGTGCGCCTCGGCGGGGATCCAAAGCGACTCAATCCGTCCGTGCCGGTGGACCTGGTGGTCGACCACGCGGTGATGGTGGACGAACACGCCACGCCCGGGGCGCTGGCCGGCAACCTCGCGCTGGAGTTGAAGCGAAACGCCGAGCGCTACGCGTTCCTGCGCTGGGGCGCGCAGGCCTTCGACAATTTCCGCATCGTGCCACCGGGCAGCGGCATCTGCCACCAGGTCAATCTTGAGTACCTGGCGATGGTGGTCTGGGAAGAAAACGGAGTCGTCTATCCGGATTCAGTGCTCGGCATGGACAGCCACACCGCAATGATCAACAGCCTCGGCATCCTGGGCTGGGGCGTCGGCGGACTGGAAGGCGGCGCCGGTGCACTCGGGGAATCGGTATCCATGCTGGTGCCGGAAGTGGTTGGTTGCCGCTTGCATGGCAAGCTGCGGCCCGGTGTCACCTCCACCGATTTGGTGCTGTCGGTCACGCAGATGCTGCGTGGCCGGAAGGTCGTGGACAAGTTCATCGAGTACTTCGGCCCCGGCGTGGCCGAGCTGTCGCTGCCCGACCGCGCCACCATCGCCAACATGAGCCCGGAGAACGGCGCCACCATGGGCTTCTTCCCGGTGGATGCCGAAACCATCCGCTTCCTGCGCCTGACCGGGCGCAGCGAGGAGCAGGTGGCGCTGGTGGAGGCCTACTGCAGGGCGCAGGGGATGTGGCGCGAGCCGGACATGCCGGCGGCCGAGTTCACGCAGGTGATCGAGTTCGATCTTGGCAGCGTGGTGCCCAGCGTCTCGGGCCCCAGCCGGCCGCAGGACCGGGTGGCGCTTGGCGAGGCGCCGAAGGCGTTCCTGGACGCGTTCCCCGAGGGACGGCGCAGCTCGACGCTGAAGGACGGCGACGTGGTCATCGCCGCCATCACCAGTTGCACCAACACCTCCAACCCGACGGTGATGATCGGCGCCGGCCTGCTGGCGCGAAACGCGCTCGCGCGCGGCCTCAGGGTCAAGCCCTGGGTGAAGACCTCGCTCTCGCCGGGTTCGCGCGTGGTCGCGGACTATCTCGGCAAGAGCGGATTGCAGCAGTCGCTGGACGCGCTCGGTTACCACCTTGCCGGTTTTGGCTGCATGACCTGCATGGGCAACTCGGGCGCGCTGCCCGCGCCGGTGCAGCAGGCCATCGACGAAGGAAAGCTCAACGCGGTCGCAGTGCTCTCCGGCAACCGCAACTTCGAAGGCCGCATCCATCCCGCGGTGCGCGCCAATTTCCTCGCATCGCCGCCGCTGGTGGTCGCCTACGCCATCGCGGGCACGGTGCTGAAGGACTTCGAGCGCGAGCCGCTGGGCGAAGGCGCCGACGGCCGGCCCGTGTTCCTGCGCGACATCTGGCCCGACGGCGCCGAGATCCGCAAGGTGATGGACGAGGTGATCACGCCGCGGCTGTTCCGCGAGCGCTACGACGCGATCCTCGCGGGCCCCGCCGGATGGCGCGCCATCGAGGGCGGCGCGGGGACGCTCCACGCCTGGAAGCCGGGTAGCAGCTTCATCCGCCGGCCGCCGTTTTTCGACGACATGGCCGCGCAGCCGGTGCCGCCCGCGGACATCCTGCGCGCGCGCGTGCTGGGCCTGTTTGGTGACATGTTCACCACCGACCACATCTCCCCCGTGGGCGCGATCTCGGCGGGCACGCCGTCCGCAGCCTACCTCGAGTCGCTCGGTGTCGCGCCGACTGATTTCGTCAATTACGCGGCACGGCGCCTGAACCACGACGTCATGGTGCGCGGCACCTTCGCCAACGTGCGCGTGAAGAACGAGATGACGCCCGGAATCGAGGGCAGCAGCACGGTTCACCACCCCAGCGGCGAGCGGATGAGCATCCATGCCGCCGCCGAGCGCTACCGCGCCGAGGGCGTGCCGCTGGTGGTGGTCGCTGGCGCGGAATACGGCGCCGGCTCCTCGCGCGACTGGGCGGCCAAGGGAACGCGCCTGCTGGGGGTGAAGGCGGTGATCGCGGAGTCCTTCGAGCGCATCCACCGCTCCAACCTGATCGGCATGGGCGTGCTGCCACTGCAGTTCCCGGCCGGCGTGACGCGCACGACGCTCGGCCTGGACGGTTCGGAGCTCATCGACATCCGCGGCATCGGCGCCGGGCTGGCCCCCCGGGGCGAGCAAATGTGCACGATCGTGCACATGGACGGCCGCCGGCAGGCGGTCCCGCTGCTCGCGCGCCTGGACACCCGGCGCGAGGTGGCGTACTACCGCCACGGCGGCCAACTGCATTTCGTCGTCAGGGACAGACTGGAGAAAGCGGCATGAATCCAAGGCAGAAGATGCGGGCGCTGCTCGCGGGGAAGGGCTACACCATCGTGCCGGGTTCCTACGACGTGCTGACCGCGCGCCTGATCGAGCTGGCCGGCTTCGAGGGCGTCTACCTCACCGGCGGCGGCTTTTCGCGCTCTAACGGCTACCCGGACATCGGCCTGCTCACCATGACCGAGGTGACGCAGTGGATCTCGCGCGTGGTGGAGGCGGTGGACATCCCGGTGATCGCGGACATGGACGCGGGCTACGGCAATGCGCTCAACGTCATCCGCGCGGTGCGCGAGTACGAGAAGACCGGGGTGGCGGCCTTCCACCTCGAAGACCAGGTGTCGCCCAAGAAGTGCGGCCACTACGAAGGCAAGCAGCTCGTGAGCACCGCCGAGATGGTGGGCAAGATCAGGGCTGCGGTGGACACGCGCCGCGACGCAGACATGGTCATCATCGCGCGCTCGGACGCGCGCGCCATCGAAGGCCTGCAGGCCTCGATCGACCGCGTCAACGCCTACCTGGAGGCAGGGGCGGACGTGGGCTTCGTCGAGGCGCCGCAATCGGCGGAAGAACTGGCGGCGATCCCGGGCAGGCTGATCAAGCCCTCCCTGGTCAACATCTTCGAGGGCGGCAAGACGCCGCCGCTGCCGAAGAAGGCGCTGGAGGCGATGGGCCACCGCATCGGCATCTATCCGTCGCAGACGCACCGCGCCGCGATTGCCGCGGTGAAGAAGGTGCTGGCGGTGCTCAGGCGCGACGGCGACACCGCGGCGATCGAATCCGAGCTGGCCACCTTCAGCGACCGCGAGGAAGCGGTGAACTCGCGCCACTGGCAGGCGCTGGAGAGGAAGTACCTCAAGGATGTCTGATCGCATGGATGCCTTCCCCGACCTGACCCGGTTTTTCGCTCCGCGGCGCGTCGCCTTCGTCGGCGCCACCGAGGACCTGTCCAAGTTCGGCGGCCGCTGCATGCGGCTGCTGGTGGATTTCGGCTTCCGCGGCGAGATCTACCCGGTCAACCCGAAGCGCGCCGAGATCTTCGGCCTGAAGTGCTACCCGTCGCTGGCCGACCTGCCGCAGGCGCCGGACCACGTTGGCATCGTGCTGCCCTCGGCCGGCGTTCCCGACGCCCTGGAGTCCTGCGTGAAGCTGGGCACACCCTTCGCCACGGTGTTCTCGGCCGGATTCGGCGAAACCGGCACGGAGGAGGGCCGCGCCCTGCAGCAACGCGTGGTCGGCATCGCGCGTGCCGGCGGATTGCGCTTCATGGGCCCGAACTGCAACGGCATGGTGAACTTCGTGGACGCGTTCGCGCTGACCTCGACCTCGGCCATCAAGGGCGAGCGCCGGCCGGCGGGGGATATCGGCGTCGTCAGCCAGTCCGGCGGCGCCGGGCAGATCAACGTCATGTGGCGCGCGCAGCAGGCGGGTCTTGGCATTTCCTACCAGGTGAGCTGCGGCAACGACGCCGACCTGTCCCTCATCGACTACATGGCGTTCATGGTGGAGAGCGAGCGCACGAAGGTGGTGCTCTCCATCGCCGAGCGCGTGCCCGACACCACCAGGCTGCGCGCGCTGGCCGCGCGCGCCGCGGAACTCGACAAGCCCATCGTCATGATCAAGGTCGGGCGCACCGAGGCGGGCAGCCGCGCCGCGGCCTCGCACACCGGCGCGGTGACCGGCGCGGACGAGGTGAGCGACGCCGCGTTGCGCCAACTGGGGATCATCCGAGTGGATGATTGCAGCGAACTGTACGAGACCGCGATGCTCCTGCGGCGCGGGCGACGGCCGAAATCGCGCACGGCGGCCGCGCTGTCGGTTTCCGGCGGCAACCTGGTGATGGTGGCCGACCTGGGCGCCGCGCGCGGCGTCGAGTTTCCGGCCTATGCGGATGCGACGCAGGACAAGCTGAAGGCCTACCTGCCGGGATTCGTCGCTGCGTCCAACCCGACGGACCTTACCTCCGCGGCAATCGGTCGCACCGACACGTTCGGCGCGGTGGCGAGGATCCTTGGCGAGGACCCGGGCGTCGGGACCCTGGTCCCGGTACTCACGAGCGCGGTCGCGGCGGAGATCCGGTCCATTGCGGAGGCTGCGGCGCAGACGGACAAACCGGTGGCGATCCTGTTCACCGGGCGATGCCTGGACGACCCGGCGTTGACGCCCGAGGTGCTGGTAGCGGAAGGGCACGCCGTCTACCGCGATGCCCTGCCTTGCATGAATGCGGTGAGCGCCGCCATCCGGTACGGCGAGTTCCGCGCGCGCAGGGCGAGGCCGGCGCCAAAGCGGCCCGATGGCATGGATCCCGTGGCGGCGACGAAGCTGCTCCGGCCCGGAATCATGACCGAAGGCGCGTCCAAGGCCTTGCTCGCCTGCTACGGCTTGCCGGTGACGAAGGAATTCCTCGCCACCTCCCGGGCGGAGGCGGTGGCCGCGGCCGGAACCGTGGCGCTCAAGATTTCGTCTCCAGACATCCCGCACAAGACCGAAGCGAAAGCGATCCGCCTCGACTTGTCCGGGCCGGACGCCATCGGCCGGGGCTACGACGAGGTGATCGCCGCGGCGAAGGCCTATAGGCCCGACGCGCGCATCGAGGGCGTGCTGGTGCAGGAGATGGTCACGGGCGGCGAGGAAGTGCTGCTGGGTGTTTCGCAGGATCCGGGTTTCGGGCCGGTGCTGACGGTCGGCCTGGGCGGTATCTTCGTGGAAGTGTTCAAGGACGTTTCCCTCAGGTTGCCCCCAGTGTCCCAAGAAGAGGCGAAAGACATGGTCGAGGAACTGCGCGGCGCGGTCCTGTTCAAGGGCGTGCGCGGCCATCCGCCGCTGGACGTGGAGGCGCTTGCGGATTGCATTGTCCGTCTGTCCTGGCTCGCGGTGGACCTCGGCGGCCGGATCGCGGAGCTGGACATCAATCCGCTGCGCGTGCTGCCCGCAGGACAGGGCGCGCGGGTGGTGGATGCGCTGGTGGTGAGCGCATGAGCGTCGTTCTGGCCGCGAAGGCGGGCGAGATCCTCGTCCTGACGCTCAACCGCCCCGAGAAGGCCAACGCCATGAACGAGGCGATGCATGAGGCGCTGGTGCAGGGACTCGCCTCCGGCGCGAAGGCGGTGGTCATCGCCGGCGCCGGGACGAAGGTCTACTCCGCCGGCGCGGACCTGAAGGAGTTTTCCGAGCTCGATCGCGGCGTCGCGGCGAAGAGGCGGCGCGAGCTGCTCAGGCGGACGCTCAACGCGGTGCTGGATTTCCCCGGACCGCTCGTCGCCGCGGTGCAGGGCAAGGCGCTCGGGGCCGGGGCCATGCTGGCGCTGCTGGCGGACGACCTGGTGATGGCCGACACGGCCGAGATCGGCCTGCCCGAGATCAGGCACGGCATTCCGACGCCGGTGGGCTACGCCATCGTCGCCGCGCGCAGCGGCATGGCGGTCGCGCGGCGCATGGTGCAGGACGGCGAGCCGGCAGGCCCCGGGCTGGCGGACTTCGTCTGCCCGGCGGATGCGGTGCAGGCGACGGCGCTGGAGCGCGCGGGCAAGCTCGCGGCGATGCCTGCGGACGCGTACCGGATCAACAAGAACTTCATCCATGCCCCGCTGAAGGCCGCGCTCGCCGCAGCCTTCGCCGAGGCGGACAAGGCCTAGGGAGAGCCATGCAACTCGAAATCACGCCGGAACTGGCCGAGGTGCGCGCCGTGCTGCGCAGGTTCACCACCGAGAAGCTGGAGCCGCTCGCGCTGGAGATCGACCGCACGGGCGAGGTCCCGCAGGCCGCGGTGGACCTGCTGCGCGAGCAGGGCTACCTCGGTATGCGCCTGCCTTCGGAATACGGCGGCGGTGGCTTCGACCTCATGACCTATTGCCTGGCGCTGGAGGAGTTCTCGCGCTCGCACCGGATGTTCACGCTGCTGCTGGATGCCACCAGCGGCCTGAATCCGATCGCGATCGCGAAATTCGGTACCGACGCGCAGAAGAAGCAGTACGTGGCGGGACTCGCCAGCGGCACGCTGCGCGCCTCGTTCGGCCTGACCGAGCCCGGCGCCGGGTCCGACTCCCAGTCCATGAAGACGAAGGCGGAAAGGAAGGCCGGCGGCTGGGTGCTCAACGGTCGCAAGCACTACATCTCCGGCGCGCACGACGCGGACGTCGTGATGGTGATGGCGGTGAACGATGCCGCCAAGCGGGGCCGCGGCGGCATCACTGCTTTCCTGGTGGAGAAGGGCACCCCGGGCTTCAACGTGACCCGCGTGGATACCACCATCGGCTCGGAGGCCATCAAGCTCGCGGAACTGACCATAGACGATTGCTTCCTCCCGGACAGTGCGGTGCTGGGCGAGGTGGGACAGGGATTCCGCATCGCCATGGAGTCGCTCACCAACGGTCGGCTTGGCGTGTCCTGCTCCTGCCTGGGCGCCGCCGACCGGCTGATCGAGATGTCGGCGGCCTATGCGCGTGAGAGAGTTACGTTCGGTCAACCGTTGTCGGAGCGCCAGGCCATCCAGTGGATGCTGGCCGACTCGGTGGTGGAACTGGAGACGGCGCGAGCCTATACGTACGAGACCCTGCGCCGGGTGCAGGCGGGCGAGGACGTCGGCCCCGCGGCCAGCATCTGCAAGCTGACCTGCTCCGAGATGGTCGGCCGCGTCGCCGACCGCGCGGTGCAGATCCACGGCGGCATGGGCCTGGTGCGCGGCTACCCCATCGAGCGCTTCTACCGCGACGTGCGCCACTACCGCGTCGGCGAAGGTTCGTCCGAGATCCAGAGAATGCTGATCGCCCGGGACCTGCTGAAGTGAAGGTCGGCATCGCCGGCGTCGGAGAAAGCGCGCTTGGCAAGACGCCGGGGCAGGACGCCCGCGACCTGCAGCGCGCCGCCGCGCTTGCCGCCCTCGAGGACGCCGGCTTGACGCTCGCGGACGTGGACGGGCTGCTGACGACGCCCATACGCACGGCCAACTGGGCGATGCCGGTGGGCATGGCGGCGCAGGCGCTGGGTATCCGGCCGGGCTACCTGGCGACGCTGGACGTCGCCGGCGCCTCGGGCACGGCGATGGTCCATCACGCCGCCATGGCGGTGGCGACCGGGCAGGCGACCACGGTGCTGTGCGTCGGCGGCCAGAACCAGCTCACTAATGTCTCGCGCGACGCCACGGTGGCACAACTGGCCGGTGTGGGCTGGGCGCACCCGCAGTACGAGGCGCCGTACGGCCCGCTGATCCCGACGCTGTACGCGCTGGTGGCGCAGCGCCACATGCACGAGTACGGCACGACGCCGGAGCAGATGGCGGAAGTGGCCGTCGCCATCCGCGGCCACGCGGCGCTCAATCCGCTGGCGCAGATGCGCGCACCCATCACCGTGGCCGACGTGCTTGGCTCCAGGATGATCACCACGCCCCTGCACCTGCTGGACTGCGCCATCGTCTCCGATGGCGCGGCTGCGTTCGTCGTCACGTCGCGCACGGATGTCCGCAAGAAGCCGGTGGCGATCCTCGGCCAGGGCTACGGCTTCACCCACGCTTACATCGGTGAGCACGATGCCATCGCCACTACCGGCGCGGTGCAATCCGGGCGGGATGCCTTCCGTATGGCGGGCGTGACTCCAGCGGACATCGACGTCGCGGAACTGTACGACTGCTTCACCATCACCGTGATCGCGGAGCTGGAGGACCTGGGTTTTTGCCCCAAGGGCGAGGGCGGGCGCTTCGTCGAGGGCGGGCGGATCCGGATTGGCGGCGAATTGCCGGTCACCACGCACGGCGGCCTGCTGTCCGCGGTTCACCCAGGCCTCTCCGGCGGCATGTTCCACGTCGTGGAGGCGGTGCGCCAGCTGCGCGGCGAATGCGGCGAGCGGCAGGTGAAGGATGCCGAGCTGGCCCTGGCGCACGGCAATGGCGGCATCATCGGCCTGCACTGCACCTTGATCCTGGGGCGCGGCTGATGATGCCGCAGCGGCCCACCGATGCCTTCTCGATGCCGCGCTGCGGCGGCTGCGGCGCGTTCCACTTCTACCCCAGGCCTGCCTGCCCGAAGTGCGGCGGCGCGAATCTTGACTGGGCAGCGGCAAGCGGAGGCGGTAGCGTGTATTCCTTCTCCGTCGTGCACCGCGCGCCGAGCGCGGAGTTCAAGGAACAGGTTCCCTATGTGGTCGCGATCGTGAAGACCGACGAAGGCCCGCACCTGCTCAGCCGCGTCGTCGGCGTCGCGCCTGAGGCGGTGAGGATCGGCATGCGCTTGCGCGCCCGGATGCAGGACGGGCGACCCGTGTTCGAGCCGGAGAAGGTCGCGGCATGAGAATCTGGCACCAGAGCATGACGGTCCTCGAGGACCTGCCTGACTACGCAGCGCGCATGACGGCGCACATCCGGACCGTGGTGCGCCCGGACACCGAGGTGGTGCTGCACGGCCTGCTGCCGGGCACCTACCCGGCGAATTATCCCGGCTCCGACATCGGCCACGCGGCGCTGTTCGCGCTGCACAGCCTGCAGTTCCCGCTTCAGGCGCTCAACGCCGAGAAAGCCGGCTTCGCCGCCTTCGCCGCCTGCACCCTGGTGGACCCGCTGCTGCGCGAGGCGCGCGACATGGTGCGCATCCCGGTGGTGGCCGCAGGCGAAACCTGCTTTCGCGCCGCGGCGGCGGGCGGGAGGAAGTTCGGCATGCTCATCTTCATCGACCGCATGGCGCAGCATTACCTGGAGCAGGTGCGGGACCTCGGGCTCTCCGGCAACTGCATCGGCATCGAGCCGGTCGGCTTCACCTTCAAGGACGTGGTGAACGCATTCGACAACCCGGGCCGCGTGAAGGACCTGTTTGCAGTCGCCGCTCGCCGCATGATCGCAAAAGGCGCGCAGGCCATCATCCCGGGCGAAATCCCGATGAACGTGCTGCTCACGACCTCGGGCATGCGCGAAGTGGACGGCGTGCCGCTGCTGGACAGCCTGGCGCTGACACTGCAAGCCGCGGAAGCGGCCGTGGACGCCCCCGCGCCGCAGGCCGCGGGCTGGGTCGGGGACAAGGTGCCGCGCGAACGCCTGCAGCAGGTGCTGCGCTTCTACGGCCTGGACCGGTTCCTGAAGTAGCCATGTCCCGCGACGCGCAACTGGCCGCGGTTCTTGGGTGGCTCTGGCGCCGCGCGCCGCCGCGCGAGGTCGACCGCAAGGCGCGCCTGCTGCTACTCGATACCATCGGCTGCGTTATCGCCGCCAGCTGCAATCCAAAACTGCGGCGCCTGGCGGCCCGTCTGTCGAAAGTCGATCCGGGCAGGGTTCGCGTGCCTGGATATGCCCAGGGCTTCTCTGTTTCCGCCGCCTCGTATCTGTTCGCGATTTCGGCGTGCTGGGATGAGGCCTGCGAAGGGCTCGCGCGCGCGCATGGCCGGCCGGGCGTGCCGGTGATCGCCGCCTGCCACGCGCTGGCGCAGGCATTGAAGATTTCCTTCGGCGCGATGCTGCGCGCGCTCATCGCCGGCTATGAAGCGGGCGGCCGCATGGGCGAGGCCGTGCGCATGACTCCGGGCATGCACGTGGATGCAACCTGGCCCGGATTCGGCGTCGCGGTGGCCGTGGTCCGGCTCTCTGGCGGAACCGCGGCGCAGGCGCTCGACGCGGTGCGCATCGCGGCCTGCCAGATGCCGCATTCGCTCTACCTGCCGGTGAAGGCGGGCGCAGACGCGCGCAACACCTACCTCGCGCATTCGGCGCAACTGGGCCTGCTGACCGCACATGCGTCGCTTGCGGGGATAGTGGCGCCGGCGGGCGCGCTCGATGGAATCGGCGCCGGCCGTTTCGCCGCGAGCGGGAAATGGCTGCTGCTGGAAGGCTACCTGAAGCCCTACGCGGCGGTCAGGCACGTCCACTACGGCGTGGCCGCCGCGTTGGCGCTGCGACCAAAGCTTGCCGGGCGGCTGCGCGCCATCTCACGGATCGAACTCTCGACCTACGCCGAGGCGCTGACCTATTGCGGCAATCGCGCGCCGAAGATGCCGATCCAGGCGCAGTTCAGCCTGTCTTTCGGCGTCGCGGCGGCGCTGGCGACCGGGGACCTTGGCCCGTCCGCCTACGGAATGAAGGACCGGCTGATCGCGGAACTCGAGAAGAAGGTGGTCCTGTCCGAAGACCGGAGATTGACGCGAACCGGGAGGCGCGGCGCGACGCTCGTCATCCACCTGGGCGACGAGAGCATGGTCCGTTCAGTGGACCGCGTCAGCGGCGATCCCGGGAAGCCGATGACGCGCGCCGAAGTGCTGGCGAAGTTCGCACGCTACTCCGGCCGCCCGATGGCCGAGGGGGAGAAGTTGCTCAGTCGGACCTGACGTTCCCGGCCTGGATCACCCGCGCCCACTTCGCAACGTCGGCGCGCAGGAACTCGCCCAGCTTTTCCGGCGAGCCGCCCATGGGAATCCCGGCCAGGCCCGCGATGCGCGCGCTGACCTCGGCGTCGCCCAGCGCCTTCACCGTGGCCGCGTTGACCGCGTCAATCGCCGCGCGCGGGGTGCCTGCCGGCGCCACCAGGGCAAGGAAGCCGCTGCCTTCGAAGCCGGGGACGCCGGCTTCCGCCACCGTCGGCACGTCGGGCAGTCCGCTGAAACGGGTCGCGGAGCCGACGCCCAGCGGACGCACCTTGCCCGCCCTGGCATGCGGCAGGATCGCGGCGATGTCGGCGAAGATGACGTTCACCTGGCCGCCGAGCAGGTCGTTCACCGCCGGCGCGGCGCCCTTGTAGGGCACGTGCACCAGGTCCACGCCCGCCATCATCTTGAACAGTTCGGCAATCAGGTGCGCGGAGGTGCCGTTGCCGTAGGAGGCGTAGGTGACGGTGCCGGGCTTCGCCTTGGCCAGGGCGATGAACTCCTTCACGCTGGTGGCGGGCACGGAAGGGTGCACGGCCATGACGTTCTGGTTGATGACCAGGTGCACCACCGGGTCGAAGCTCTTCTGCATGTCCCAGGCCTTGTTCTTGGTCAGGGTCTGGTTGATGGTGGCCGAGGCGGTGGCGACGAACAGCGTGTAGCCGTCCGCGGGCGACTTGGCGACGAAATCGGCGCCGATATTGCCGCCGGCGCCAGCGCGGTTCTCGACGATCACCTGCTGGCCAAGGGCGTCGCTGATCTTCGGCGACAGCACGCGCACCACGACATCGGCGCCGCCTCCGGGCGGGAAGGGCACTACGATGCGCACCGGCTTGTTCGGGTAGCCCTGGGCGATGGCGCCGAGGCTGGCGAGGGATAGCGAAACGATGGCAAGGATGGCGCGCATGAGAGGCTCCTGTGGGCGAAATGCAGTGTACAAGGACGAAGCAATAATAAGGCCATGGACCAGCGAAAACCCCTCGACGCTTCGGCAGTTTCGCTCATGGTGTTGCTGTGCCTGGTCTGGGGCGTGGGGCACGTGGCGGCGAAGTTCGCGGCCGAGGGAATATCGCTGGTATTCCAGGCCGGCCTGCGCTCGGTCATCGCCACCGCGTTGCTGTTGGCCTGGGTGCGCTGGCAGGGCGGCGTGCTCTGGGATCGCGACGGCACTTTGTGGCCAGGCGTGCTGGCCGGGCTGCTGTTCGCCGCGGAGTTCGTGTTCATCTTCGCCGGGCTGGCACACACCGACGCCGCGCGCATGGTGGTGTTCGTGTACCTCGCGCCCTGCATCACCGCCTTCGGCCTGCACTTCCTGATTCCACAGGAGCGGCTCGACCTGCGCCAATGGATCGGGGTGCTGGTCGCCTTCGGCGGCGTCGCGCTTGCCTTCAGCGACGGCTTCACCGGCGGCCGCGCCACCCTGCTGGGGGACTTCTTCGGCCTCCTTGGGGCGCTGTTCTGGGCGGTGACCACGATCCTTATCCGGTGCACCAGGCTGGCCTCGGTCAGCGCCACCAAGACCCTGTTCTACCAGCTCGCGGTGTCCGGGCCGGTGCTGCTCGTCGTTGCATGGCTGATGGGCGAGACGGGCGTGACGAAGCTGACGCCGGCGATCGTCATCGCTTTCGCCTATCAGTGCATCGCGGTGGCCTACGCCAGCTTCCTGGCGTGGTTCTGGCTGCTGCGGCGCTACCTTGCGGCGCGGCTTGCGGTGTTCTCGTTCCTGACGCCGCTGTTCGGCGTCGCCGCGGGTGTCATCCTGCTGGAGGAGCCGCTCACCGCGTCGTTCGCGGCGGCGGCTGTCCTGGTGGGGCTGGGAATCGCGCTGGTGAACCTGAAGCGGGCCTAGAAGCGATCCAGGTCCATCACCTTGCTCCAGGCCGCCACGAAGTCGCGCACGAACTTCTCCTGCGCGTCGGCGGCGGCATAGACCTCCGCCAGCGCGCGCAGCTGCGCGTTCGAGCCGAACACGAGGTCGGCGATGGTGCCGGTCCACCTGAGCTCGCCCGATTTCCGGTCGCGGCCCTCCAGCAAGCCTTCGGTGGCGGCCTTCTGCCACTTCGTGCCCATGTCGAGCAGGTTGACGAAGAAGTCGTTGCTGAGCGTGCCCTCCCGCCTGGTGAACACGCCACGCGCCGAGTTCGGCGCGGTGACGCCCAGCGCGCGCAGGCCGCCGACGAGGACCGTCATCTCGGGCGCGGTCAGCGTCAGCAACTGCGCCTTGTCCACCAGCAACTCGGCGGCCGCGCCTTCCAGGCCCTTGCGGGCGTAGTTGCGGAAGCCGTCCGCCGCCGGCTCCAGCACGGCGAAGGAGTCCACGTCGGTCTGCTCCTGCGTCGCGTCCATCCGTCCCGGCGAGAACGGAACTTTCACTTCCTGCCCAGCCTTCTTCGCGGCCGCCTCGACGGCCGCGCAGCCGCCCAGCACGATCAGGTCGGCCAGCGAGACTTTCTTCCCGAAATCCTTGCGAATGGCATCCAGTTTCTGGATCACCTTCGCCAGTTCGACCGGCTGGTTGGCTTCCCAGTCCTTCTGCGGCGCCAGGCGGATGCGGGCGCCGTTCGCGCCGCCGCGCTTGTCGCTGCCGCGGAATGTCGAAGCCGATGCCCAGGCGGTCGAGACCAGTTGCGGGATGGACAGGCCGGAGGCAAGGATCTTCGCTTTCAGCGCGGCGATGTCCTGCTCATTGACCAGCGGGTGGTCGACGGCGGGAATCGGGTCCTGCCAGAGCAGCACTTCCTTCGGCACCAGCTTGCCCAGGTAGCGGGCGCGCGGGCCCATGTCGCGGTGCGTGAGCTTGAACCAGGCGCGGGCGAAGGCTTCGGCGAAGGCCTTCGGATCCTTGTGGAAGCGGCGCGAGATTTTCTCGTAGGCCGGATCCATCCTGAGGGACAGGTCGGCCGTGGTCATCATCGGCGGGTGCTTCTTCGACGGATCGTGCGCGTCCGGAATCATGTGCTCCGGCTTCACGTTCTTCGCCACCCACTGGTGGGCGCCGGCCGGGCTCTTGGTCAATTCCCACTCATAGCCGAACAGCATGTCGAAGTAGCCGTTGTCCCATTTCGTGGGGTTCGGCTTCCACGCGCCTTCGATGCCGCTGGTGGTGGCGTGCGCGCCCTTGCCGGTGCCGAGCTGGTTGATCCAGCCCAGGCCTTGTTCCTCGACGGGCGCGGCTTCGGGTTCCGGGCCGACCAGCCTGGTGTCGCCGGCGCCATGCGCCTTGCCGAAGGTGTGGCCGCCGGCGACCAGCGCCACGGTCTCTTCGTCGTTCATGGCCATGCGCGCGAAGGTCTCGCGCACGTCGCGGCCGGAGGCGACCGGGTCGGGCTTGCCGTCCGGGCCTTCCGGGTTCACGTAGATCAGGCCCATCTGCACCGCGGCGAGCGGGTTCTCGAGATTGCGTTCGCCGGAGTAGCGGCTGCCGGGCTTGTCGCTGGTGGCGAGCCAGCTCTTCTCCATGCCCCAGTACACGTCTTCTTCCGGTTCCCAGATGTCAGGGCGGCCGCCGGCGAAGCCGAAGGTCTTGAAGCCCATGGATTCGAGCGCCACGTTGCCGGCGAGGATCATCAGGTCGGCCCAGGAAAGCTTGCGGCCGTACTTCTGCTTGATCGGCCAAAGCAGGCGGCGTGCCTTGTCCAGGTTGCCGTTGTCGGGCCAGCTGTTCAGGGGTGCGAAGCGCTGGTTGCCGCGGCCCGCGCCGCCTCGCCCGTCACTGACGCGATAAGTGCCGGCGGAGTGCCAGGCCATGCGAATCATCAGGCCGCCGTAGTGGCCCCAGTCGGCGGGCCACCATTCCTGCGAGTCGGTCATCAGGGCACGGAGGTCCTTGACCACGGCATCCAGGTCGAGCGTCTTGAATTCACTGGCGTAGTCGAAGGCCTCGCCCATGGGGTCGGACCTGGACGAGTGCTGGTGCAGGATGCCCAGCCGGAGCTGGTTCGGCCACCAGTCGGCGTTGGTCTGGGCTTGCCCGGTCGCCGCGGGATTGGTGGCGGCGCCGGAGAACGGGCACTTGGCTTCGGTGGTCATGGGGACTCCTCGTTGTTTGCACTGATTACCTGTGAGTGCAGGCTAGGCCTTCGCCCGCGCCAGGTCCAAGACAACGTTTACATGGAGACCATAGGCCACTTCTATCGAATGGCTTCCTCCGCCAGCAGCCGCTCCAGGTCCTCGCGCCCCTGCTGTGACACCGCGATCAGCTTCTTGACGTCGCTTCGATGCGAGGCCTGCTCGCCGATCAACTCCTCGTCGTGGCGCCGGAAGCGCGCTACCACCCGGCGCGCAGCGACCGGGCCGAAATCGAGCGCCCGCAGCGCCAGTTCCGAGGCCTCCAGCGCCGAGCCGAAGGTTTCGCGCACCGCCGGCACGTTCAGGTCGTGGTAGTCGAAGGCGTCGGTGCGGCTGCGCGCGCGCACCACGACCTTCAGGTGGTGGAAGTGCCTGCGCGCTTCCTTGACGATGCGCATGGCGCTGTCCGGATTGTCCACCGCCACCACCAGCAGCTTGGCCTGGCGCGCGCCCGCGGCCTCGAGCAGGTCCAGGCGCGTGGCATCGCCGTAGTAGGCCTTGTTGCCGAAGCGGCGCACCAGCTCGATCTGGTTGGGGTCGGCGTCCACCACCGTGGACTTGATCTTCATCCCCGCGAGGACGCGGGAGACCACCTGCCCGAAGCGGCCGAAGCCGGCGATGATGACCGGGTTCTGCTCGTCTATGACATCGGGGTCGCGCCCGGGCCCGGCGGCGAAGCGCGGCGCCAGCACCCGCTCGTAGAGGATCATCAGCAGCGGCGTAGCGAGCATGGACACCGCCACCACGGCGTTGAGCACGTCCAGCGTCGGCCGCGGCAGGATGTCGCCGGCGGCGGCGTAGAGGACAAAGGCAAACTCGCCCACTTGCGAAAGGCCGAGGGCGAACAGCGTGGCGTCCGCGCGGCCGCAATAGCCGAAGGTCTTCGCCACCGGATAGAGCAGGGCGGCCTTCAGCGCCACCACGCCGGCGGCCAGGCCGATCACCAGCAGCGGTGAATGCAGGAACAGGCCCAGGTCCACCGACATGCCCACGGCAATGAAGAACAGTCCCAGGAGCAGGCCCTTGAAGGGCTCGATGTCCAGTTCGATCTGGTGCCGGTACTCGCTGTCGGCGAGCAGCACCCCGCCAAGGAACGCGCCCAGCGCCATGGACAGTCCGACCTGCGTCATGAGCGCCGCTATGCCGATCACCAGCAGCAGGGCGAAGCCGACGAAAATCTCGCGTTGGCGCGTGTTGGCGACGAAGCGCAGCACCGGCCGCAGCAGCAGGCGCCCGGCGGCGACCAGGCCGACGATGACCCCGATCGCCTTCAGAGGCGCCATCCAGTCGAAGCCCTCAGCTCCCTGGCCGGGCTGCAGGAAGGCGAGCAGTAGCAGCAGCGGGATCACCGCGATGTCCTGGAACAGCAGCACCGAGAAGCTGGCCTGGCCGCCCGGGGTGGCGAGCAGGCTCTTCTCCTGCAGCGTGGCGAGCGCGATGGCGGTGGAGGACATGGCGAAACCCATGCCGGCCACCAGCGCAACCTTGGCCGGGACGCCGAAGCCCCAGCCCAGCGCCGCGAATACCGCCATGGTGAGCAGCACCTGCACCGCGCCCATGCCGAGGATGGAGCGGCGCATCTGCCACAGGCGCCTGGGCTCGAGTTCCAGCCCGACCAGGAACAGCAGCAGCACGACGCCGAACTCGGCGAAATGCAGGATCGCCTGGGGCTCGGAAACGAAGCCGAGGCCGCCGGGCCCGATGACCACGCCGGCGACGAGGTAGCCCAGCACCGAGCCCAGTCCGAGGCGCCGGAATATCGGCACCGCGATCACACCCGCGGCGAGGTAGATCAGCGCCTGGTGCAGAAATCCGTGATCCGGCATGGAATGCTCCGTCAATGGGTCGGGCTGGATTGTAGAATCCTTGCATGGATCAGCCCGCCGGCGTTGCCCGGTTCAAGCTCGGCATGCGCGCGCTGGCGGGCGCGGTGAGCATCGTCACCTGCGGCCACGCCGGCCATCGCTACGGCATGACTGCGACCGCGGTGTGCTCGGCCACCGCCGACCCGCCCACGGTGCTCGCCTGCATCAACCGCGGCACCACCACGCATGGCGCGATTGCCAGGAGCGGCGTGTTCTGCGTCAACGTGCTGCGCTTCGAGGACCGCGAGCTGTCGGGCCTGTTCAGCGGCACGCTGGTCGGGCAGGTGCGGGGAGAAGAGCGCTTCAGCTCGGCTGACTGGACGCGCCTCGCCACCGGCTCGCCCGTCCTGGCCAATGCGCTGGTTGCGTTCGATTGCCGGATCGCGAACCGGCTCGAGCACGGCACCCATACCGTGTTCCTGGGCGAAGTCGAGGCGCTGCACCTGGGCAGGAAGGGCAAGGCGCTGCTTTATGCGGACGGCCAGTACGCCAAGATCGCCGCGCTCGCGCATGGCGAGCCGCTGCCCGAAGGCCTGGACTACTGGGGCGAGTAGTTGGCGGACTCCGACAGAGGGCTCTCGTACCAGGCGCCGAGCTCGCTCTGGGCACTCTATGTCGGGTTCCTCTCCATCGGCGCGCGCTCCTTCGGCGGCGTGCTGCCCTGGGCGCACCGGGTGCTGGTGGAGGAAAAGCGCTGGATCGCGCCGGCGGAGTTCGCCGAAGTGCTGGCGCTGTGCCAGTTCCTGCCCGGACCGAACGTCGGCAACGTTTCCGTGGTGCTGGGGCGGCGCTGGTTCGGTTTGCCAGGCGCGCTGGTCGCCTTCGCCGGCCTGATGGCGCTGCCCTTCGTCTGGGTGCTGGCGCTGGCGGTGCTCTATGGGGATTACGCGGGCTACCCGGCGGTGAAGGCGGTGGTCACCGGCGTCGGTATCGCTGGTGCGGGGCTGTTCATCGGCACAGCGTTCAAGCTGTGCAGGCCGCTGGCGACGAAACCCGCGGCGCTGGCCATCGTCGCCGGCTGCTTCCTGTCAGTGGGTATCGCGAGGGTGTCGCTGCTCTACGTGCTGCCAATTGCGATCGCGCTCGCCTGGCTCGCCGCCACGCGCAAGCTTGCCTGATGCTCAACCTGGTACTCTGGTTCGCGCTGCTGTCGCTGCTCTCGGTGGGCGGAATCAGTTCCATCATGCCGGAGTTCCAGCGCGTGGTCGTCGAGACCAACCAGTGGGTGACGCCCGCCGAGTTCACCCAGCTGTTCGCCGTGTCGCAGGCGGCGCCGGGGCCGAACATCCTCATCTCCAGCCTCATCGGCTGGCATGTGGCGGGACTCTGGGGCGCGATCGCGGCACTGGCAGCGATGACGCTGCCCTCGTCAGTGCTGGCCTGGTACGTGTCGGCGGCCTGGGACCGCTTCAAGGATGCGCCCTGGCGCGCCACGACCCAGCGTGCGCTGCTGCCGGTCACCGTGGGGCTGGTGTTCTCCGGCGGCTACGTGCTTGGCACACCGCACGGGCCGGACTGGCAGAGCGGGCTGATCGCGGGCGGCAGCGCCGCTGCGCTGTATTTCAGCCGGCTGAATCCGCTGTGGCTGCTGGGCGGCGGCGGCGGGCTGGGCTACTTCCTGTTCTAGCCCGCCCGGTTCCAGAACTGGCGCTCGCGCGAAGCGAGCAGGGGGACCGCGTTGGCGAGGTATTTCTTGAACGCGGCGCCAGCCTGGTGCGCCTCGAAGGCCGTCTGGTTGTCGTAGACCTCGAACAGCATCACTTTCGTGCGGTCGTCAGCGTCCACCAGGACCTCGAACTGGCGGCAGCCGGGCTCAGTGCGCGCGGCGCGGGCGTTCTCCAGCACCTGCGCCATGAACGCCTCCACATTCTCGGGCTTGATCCGGATATTCACCTGCAGCACCAGCGACATCGCATCTCCTTGAGTTTTTGGTATAATTCGCGCCCACCGCGCCCGTAGCTCAGATGGATAGAGTACTTGGCTACGAACCAAGGGGTCGGGCGTTCGAATCGCTCCGGGCGCGCCATACTACAGAAGGGCCAGCGAAAGCTGGCCCTTTTTCGTTGCGTCACGCTTCCCGTCCTCAGCCCTTCCCCGCGAGCGCCTCCAGCGCCGCGATGCGCGAGGCGCGCCGCGCGCGCAGCTGTTCGTACACCACGGCCTCCTGTCCGGGAAGGATCCACGGCGAGCCTTTCCGGAAATCCATGGATTTCGGAATGAATGTCGCGTAGCACTGGTAGAAGGTGCTGTCCGACGGGTAGTAGGCCAGGTCCGTGAGGTCGTAAAGCGCCCAGCCATTGCCCTGCATGAAATCGAGCAACTCGACGAGGTTGTCGCGCTCGGAGAAGATCTGGATCTCGGAGGTGACGATGACCGCCTCGTCCAGTGTGCGCAGGGCGCCGCGCAGCACATCGAGTTCGCCGCCCTGGACATCGAGCTTGAGGACGTAGGGCGGCTGCAACTCGTGCCGTGCCACCAGACCGTCGAGCGTGCACATGGGGACGCGCCGGGTGGAGGTGTAGTCCGACCCGGGCTGCAGGTGGTCAATGTGCGTGTTGTAGAAGTTCGGATCGACGCGCAGCACGACCTCGCCGTCCATGGAGGACAGGGCAGTGATCTCGTGGCCGACCTCGAATCGGTCCGCCAGCCTGCGGTAGATCTCCGCATTCTCCTGCATCGCGTCGACGAAGAAATGCCGCGCGTCCGGGAACAGCCGGACCTGCGAGCAGAACAGGAAAAAGTTTCCCTCCGCCGCGCCGATGTCGATCACCGTGCCGGCGCCGAACCCGCGCTCCTGCAGCAGCAGCAGGGTGCTGCAGAAGGTGCTTCTGGCGATCGGGGTGTGCTCGGCCATCGGGGCTCCTGTGTACCGGGCCCGTTCGCGACGGCGTGTGGCGGCCCGTGCCAGCGATCTTACAACGCAGGCGCCGCCTGGCGTTAGGAATGAGTGCGCCGGATTGCCGCCTGCGTTACTCTAGCCGGACTACTGCATGCCTGGAATCAAACTGGAGGAGTGCCGATGCCTGTCAGCTGGATACTCAGCACCGTCAGCCTGTTCGCGACCACGATCGGCGCGCTGTTGATATTCCTGTACCTGTGGCGCGCGCCGCGGATCGCCGAGGACCGCCTGTCGCCCGGCGAACGGCAGGCGGCCGAGAAGCACCGGACGCGGTCGCTCGCCAGCGTGGGCCTGCTGGCGGCGTGGCTGCTGGTGCAGGCGGTGGCGGTGGTGCTGCTCTAGGGCCGTTGGGCGCTAGTCGACGTTCTTTTCGTCCTTGTACATCACCTTCCGGCGCTGCGTCGCGATCCACTCGTCGATCTGCGCCGTGCTCCGGTGCAGCGCCGGGTCGAAGCGGTTCCAGCTTACGATCTCACCCAGTTCCTTTTTCCAGCGCTTGTACGGCGCCTTGGCGGGCAGGCCGAAGCACATGATGTCGAGCACCGAGAGTTCGTCGGGAATCCCGAGCAGCGGCTTCATCGCGGCCTGCGCCTTCTGCTGGCCGATGGCCGTCACCCACCAGACGTTGTAGCCCAGCGCCGCCGCCGCGAGGTGCGCCGACATCGTGGCCGCGGCCACGCTCTGCAGCAGAATGCGCTCGGCGTTCTCCCTGTACATCCGGTCCAGATCGGAGCCGTCGTTCAGCACCGGGAAGGCCCTGACCCAGCGGAAGTCGCTGGCGACGACGACGAAGCCGGGCGCAGTCGCGAGGCCGCGGTAATCCGGCGTGGGGAATTTCATCTTCAGCCTGGCGCGAACAACTTGCTCCTCGCGGAAGTACTCCATGATCCGGTCCTTGAGGGACTGGTCCTCGACCACGATGAAATGCCAGGGCTGGGCGTTGGCGCCCGAGGGCGCGTGACGCGCGGCCTCCAGGATCAGTTCGAAGTGCCCGCGGGGAATCGGCGTGGCCGGATCGAAGGCGCGCACCGTCATGCGGTTGCGCACGACGTCCATGAGCGCGTCGTAGCGCCCGGTGCTCACTTCTTCTCTTTTTCCTCGGGCACGTCGTTGCAGCGCGTGGCGGTGCCCGTGGGGGTCTTCACCACGAAGCAGCGCCGCTCCGGCTCCTTCTTCTTCTCCGGTTCGGCGGCCGCCGGGCCGGCTGCGGGCTTGGCGGGCGGGCGCGCCTGGGTCGGCGGCGGCTTGGGCGCCGGCGGCGGCTTGTAGGCGGGCGCCACGTTGACCTTCTCCTGCACCTCGCCGGCGGACTTCAGGCCGATCTCGGCGCAGGGCTGGCTGGAGTAGGTAATCTTTCCGGCGGCGTCCTGGCACTTGAACATCTGCGCGCCGGCCTCGGTGCCGAAGGCAATCGCGAGCGCCGTCAGGAGGATGCGGAGCTTCATGCGCCCATTCTAGCTAGGAACTGCAGGACAGCGCCGAACACCCGGGGCGGTTGCGAGCCCATTCGGGGCGCCGGGCCGCGAGGTCTTCCTCGCCCGGCTGCTCGTCGTAGGGCCGGCGCAGGACCCGCATCAGGCGCTCCAGCACCGAGGCGTCGCCCGCGGCGAGCGCGTCGATCGCCTGCTGCGCAAGGTAGTTGCGGAAGACGTAATTCGGGTTCGCCGCGTTCATCCGCGCCTCGCGGCCGGGCTCGTCGCGCGAACGTTCCACGTACCGCGTGAGCCAGGCCTCGAGCCGCTGGCGCGGCAGGTCGTCGGCGTAGTACGCGGGCCGCAGCGATTCCGCGGTGGGCTGCGCGAGCCTGCGGAAGAAGATCGTGAAGTCGGTCTCGGCCGCGCCCAGCAGCTCGAACAGGTCCGCCACCAGTTCGTCGTCGCCCGGACGGTCGAGCGCCGCGACCCCCAGCTTGGCGGCGAGCGCCTGCGACCAGGCCTTGCTGAAGGTCTCCGCGTAGAGGGCGAGGCCATCCCCGAGCGACTCGTTGTTCTGCACCAGCGGCACCAGCGCTTCGGCCAGCCGCGCCAGGTTCCATTGCGCGATATGCGGCTGGTTGCCGTAGCAGTAACGCCGGCCCTCTGCGTCGGTGGTGTTCGGCGTCCAGGCCAGGTCATAGCCCTCAAGCCAACCGTAGGGGCCATAGTCGATGGTGAGGCCCAGGATGGACATGTTGTCGGTGTTCATGACGCCGTGGACGAAACCGACGCGCATCCAGTCTGCCATCAGGAGGCCGGTGCGGCGGCAGATTTCGCGGAACCAGTCCTCCACCGAATGGATGCCGGGAAAGTGCTCGCGCATGACGTGCTCGGCAAGCTGCTTCAGTTCGTCGAACTCCTTCGTGGCGGCGAGGATCTGGAAGTTGCCGAAGCGCACGAAGGAGGGCGCCACCCGGCACACCACGGCGCCGGGCTCGGGCTCCGGATTGCCGTCGTAGAACATGTCGCGCACCACCGGCTCGCCGGTGGCAGCAAGGCTGAGCGCGCGCGTGGTGGGCACGCCCAGCCAGTGCATCGCCTCGCTGCAGAGGAACTCACGCAGCGACGAGCGCAGCACCGCGCGCCCGTCCGCGGTGCGCGAATAGGGCGTGCGGCCGGCGCCTTTCAACTGCAACTCCTGACGGCTGCCGTCGGCGGCGACCAGCTCCGCGAGCGTGATGGCGCGGCCGTCGCCCAGCTGCCCGGCCCAGTGGCCGAACTGGTGGCCGCCGTAGCGCGCGGCGTAGGGCTCCATCCCGGGCAGCAGGCGGTTGCCCGCGAACACCTCCGCCATCGGCCCCTCCGGCGAAGGGCGCTCCATTCCGAGTTGCGCGCCCAGTTCATCCGACCACGCGAGCAGGCGTGGCGCGGCGACCGGCGTGGGCATGATCCGGGTGTAGAGGGCGTTGCGGACCGGGCGCGGGACGTTGGTGAGGACGGGGTCGCCGGGAAGCGCGCGCACGAAGCGGTTGTCGAATCGCAATGCGGACGTGGCATCCGACTTGCTTGTTCCATAATCCATGTTCATAGCGAAAGGATCCTGCCCATGAAGCGCATTGTCCTCTGTTTCCTGTACGTTCTCGCCGTCTGCGTTTCGACCCTCGCGCAGGCGCAAGCGTTCCCGTCGCGGCCGGTCCGGATCCTGGTGCCGTTTCCCCCCGGGGGCGGCGTGGACATTACCGCGCGCGCCATCGCCGTTGAACTGGCGAAGCAGCTGGGGCAGCCGGTCACCGTGGAGAACCGCCCCGGCGCCGGCGGCAACGTCGCCGCGGCGGAAGTCGCGAAGGCGGCGCCGGACGGCCACACCCTGTTCCTGACGCTGAACGCGCTGCACGCCATCAGCCCGGTGCTGTACTCGAAGCTGCCCTTCGACGCGTTGAAGGACTTTGCCTGGGTGACGACGCTGGTGCAGTTCAACAACGTGCTGGTGACGCGCGCCGAATCCGGCGTGGGCTCGGTGCAGGACCTGGTCTCGCAGGCGAAGGCGCAGCCCGGCAAGATCAATTTCGCCTCCAGCGGCAACGGCACCAACCTGCACCTCACCGGAGAGCTGTTCAAGATGCGCGCCGGGGTGGACCTGGTGCACGTCCCCTACAAGGGCAGCGCGCCGGCGATGACCGACCTGCTGGGCGGCCAGGTGCAGATCATGTTCGAGACCATCCCGGCCGCGATCTCGCACATCCGCGGTGGAAAGCTGAAGGCGCTGGGGGTCACCGGCGCAAAGCGTTCGGCGCTGTTCCCGCAGGTGCCGACCATCGCGGAGTCCGGGCTGCCCGGTTTCGAGGTGCAGTCCTGGTATGGACTGGTGGCGCCGGCGGCGACGCCCAGGGACGTGATTTCACGCCTGAATGCGGAGTCGGTGAAGGGCGCGAACGCGAAGGAATTCCGTGACCGGCTGGAGCCTCTGGGCTTCGATGTCATCACCGGCACGCCGGAGCGCATGGGCGAGATGGTGAAGGCAGACGCCGCGCGCTGGGCGCCGGTGGTGAAGGCCTCCGGGGCGAAAATCGACTAGCGCCGGCTGGGCGGCAAGCTGGGCGGCGCAATTTCGTCGGCGCTGCGCCGGCGGTAGTCCCGTCCCGGCACGCCGGACATCATCCGGCGCTGCGCCTCCGCGAGGCGCCCGCCCGCGCTGACGGCATCCACCGTCAGCACCTTCCCTTCAGCCATGACCTGAACACCGTCCACGAACACCTCGCGCACTGCGCGGTCGGCGGCGTGGAACACGAGCGATCGCAGCGGATCGCGCGCCGGCTGCATGTCCGGATGCGCCAGGTCCACGATGACCAGATCCGCCTTCGCGCCCGGCGCGAGACGGCCCAGGTCTTCCCGCAACAGGGCCTTCGAGCCACCGATGGTCGCCGCGTGGAAGATCTCGTCGATCGAAGTGGCATAGACGTGATGATCCGCAATGCGGGCGAGGGTCGACGCAGTGCGCATTTCCTCCAGCATGTTCTGTGGCGTGGTATCGGTGCCGATGCCCATGTTCACACCGGCCTTGCGATACCGGCCGAAACTCTCCATCAGGATGCCGTTGCGCGCGAACACCGTCGGGCAGTGCGCCACGGTGCAACCGTGTGCGCCCATCAGCGCGATATCCTCCGCCGTCGCGACGCCGGCCTCGCGGCGCAACCATGAGTGGCTGTCGGGGAAGATGGCGTGGCCGAGGATGGTGTCCGGCCCGAGGATGCCGATGTCGGCGGCCCAGCGGATCGGCGTCCTGCCATGCCGGCGCAGCATCTCCTTCACCTCGGTGATGCCCTGGGCGATGTGGACCGTATACGGGATGCGCCGTTCCTTCGCCGCCGCAAGGCTGTCGCGCAGCAGATCCTCGGTGCAGGTGTCGATCTGCGAGGGCGTCACGATGCCCGAGATGCGGCCCGAGGGGTGCGCCGCCAGACCGTCGATGAACCGGAGCGACGCCTCGAATCGCTTTCGTCCCTCGGCCTCGTCCCATTCGTACCCGACTTCCAGGTCGCTTGCGACCTTCCATGCGGCGGACGCGAACCCGGGCGCGAGGAAGGCGCGCAACCCGGTGCGCGCCATCGCATCCGCCCAGCCCTCCCATGCCGCGCCGATGTCCACGATGGAGGTCACGCCGCTGCGGAGCAGTTCGCAGGCCGCGAGCTCGAGGCAGGCGATGCGTGAATCGAGGTCCCCGGGGCCGAAGGCCTGGAAGCGCTCGAAAAGGCCCGTCATGTGGTGGCCCGGGACCCCGTGCTCCTCCCGGATGCCGCGGAAGATGGGCTCGCGTCCGGCATGGGAATGGATGTTCACCAGGCCCGGCATGACCAGGCGGCCGCGGCCCTCCACGATCCGGTCCGCGGGGCCGGAATAGCCCTTGCCGACGTGGACCAGCGCGCCAGCCTCGAACGCGATGTCCGCCCCCTTCATATAGGTATGGCGTCCGACGGCCGCGTCCCAGGCGACGATCCAGTCCGCGCCCCGGATCAGGGTCCGGCGGGGGTTGCGCTGCCCGTGCTTGTCGGCCGATTCCTCGGGTATCATTGCGCCCTCAAAAATCCAGACCAGCCGGAGTATCCATGAAACGCAAATACGGCGCGGCCCGCGCCAATGAATCCGAGGCCGAGCGCATGATGCGCGAGCGCGCCAAGGAGAGCGGCGACAACAGCAAGAATTACGGCTCCGAGCTGCGCAAGGGCGCGGTGTCGCGCGGCAAGCATCGCAGCCGCGCCGCGCGCAAGGGCCTCTAGCTACTAGTCAACTTTCATGCCGGTGGCCTTGACCACGCCGGACCACTTCGTGATGTCCTCGCGCAGGAACTTGTCGAACTGGTCGATGGACATGCCCATGGGCTGCGCGCCCTGCTTGCTCCAGGCGGCCTTCACATCCGGGGAGTTGAGCACCTTCACCACTTCGGCGTTCAGCCGCTCGAGCACCGGGCGCGGCGTTCCGGCGGGTGCCATGAGGCCCAGCCAGATGCCGGTTTCATAGCCGGGGACGCCCGCTTCCGAGAGTGTCGGCACCTCCGGCAGCACACTGGATCGCGTCCTGCCGGTGGTGCCCATGGCCTTCAGCTTGCCGGCGCGCACGTGCGGCGCCATGGTCGTGATGGCGTCGATCATCATGTGCACCTGGCCGCCGAGGATGCCGACGCGCGCGCCGTCGCTGCCCTTGTAGGGCACGTGCACGATATCGACCCCGGCCATCGCCTTGAAGAGCTCTCCGGCCATGTGGTAGGGCGTGCCCGGCCCGGATGAGGCGTAGTTGAGCTTGCCCGGATAGGCCTTCGCCTGCGCCACCAGTTCCTTCACGTTGTTCGGCTGCACGGTCGGATGCACCACCATCAGCAGGTCGGAATAGTTCACCCCGGTGATGGGCGCCAGGTCCTTCATCAGCGTGTAGGGCTTCTTCGGGATCAGGGTCTCGTTGACGGTGTGCGTGTTGGACATCATGAGCAGCGTGTAGCCGTCGGGTGGCGACTTCGCCACCGCATCGCTGCCGATCACGGCACCGCCGCCGGGGCGGTTCTCCACCACCACGGCCTGGCCCATGGCCTCGCCGATGCGGGCGCCGACAAAGCGGGCGTAGATGTCCGCCGGGCCGCCGGTGCCGAAGGGCACGACGATTCTCACCGAGCGGGCGGGGTAGGACTGGGACCAGGCGGGGGTGGATGCGAGCGCCGCTATCGCTGCGGCTATCAACAGTCGAAACATGGGGAATCCTCCTCTGGATTCCTTCTAGCACAGGGGCAAGGGCAAATACAATGACCGGATGACGATATTGGTGACGGGGGCGGCGGGGTTCATCGGCGCTGTGTTTCTCAGGGCGCAGACTGCGCGCCCTGAGATCGGTGAAATTCTTGCGACGGATCAGGGCGCGGCGCCATTCGAGCACCCGAAGGTCCGTTTTGTGTCGGGCAATATCGCCTACCCGCAGTTCGCACGGGCGCTGGTCACACCCGATGTCTCCGCCGTATTCCACTTCGCGGCGCTCGTCTCCGGCGGCGCGGAGCAGAACTTCGAGCTGGGCACCAAGGTGAACCTGGACGCCACCCGCGACCTGCTGGAAGCCTGCCGCCTCGCGGGACACCGGCCAAAGTTCATCTTCGCTTCCACCATCGGCGTCTACGGCGGCGACCTGCCGGATCCGGTGACCGACGACACGCCGGCCTCGCCGCGCATTTCCTACGGCGCGCAGAAGCTCGCCTGCGAGGTCCTGATCAACGACTACACGCGGCGCGGCTTCGTGGATGGGCGCACGCTGCGGCTGCCGGCGGTGCTGGTGCGCGAAGGGACCAATACCGCGTTGTCGGGGTGGTCGAGCGCCATCATCCGCGAGCCGCTCGCCGGCCACGATTTTGTATGCCCGGTGCGGCCGGACACGCGCCAGCCCTGCATCTCGGTGCAGAAGGTGGCCGAGGCGTTCCTGCACGCCGCGGACCTGCCTGCGGAGGCGCTGGGGCACGACCGCACCGTGCTGCTGAACAGCATCTCGGTGTCCGCCGGCCAGATGTGGGAAGCCGTGAAGGCGAAGGCGAAGGGCCGCGTGCGCTTCGAGCCCGATCCCCGCGTGCAGTCCGTGATGGACATGGTGCCGAGGGCGACGCGCTCGGCGCGCGCTGCGCAGCTGGGCTTCCACCACAATTCCTCCATCGAGGAGATCATCGCGGAGTCGCTGGGATGAGCCGGAAAAGCAGGGATAGGACGATCCCGATCCTGCCCTCGCGCGCGACGGTCGAGGGTTTGGACCGCGCGCCGCACCGCGCCTTCCTGCGCGGCCTGGGCCTGACCGACGAGGATATCCAGCGGCCGTTCGTCGGCGTCGCCTCCACGGACGGCCGCGTAACGCCGTGCAATGCACTGCTCGGTGCGCTCGCGCGCGAGGCCTGCGAGGGCGTGCGTGATGGCGGCGGCGTGCCTTTCGATTTCGCCTCCATCGCGGTGGCCGATTCCATGTCCATGAACCACGCCGGGATGCGCTATTCGCTCCTGTCGCGCGAGCTCATCGCCGACGGCGTGGAAGCGGTCTGCCGCGGCCACGCCTACGACGCGCTGGTGACTTTCGCCGGCTGCGACAAGACGCTGCCGGGAATGATGATGGCGATGGTGCGCCTGAACCTGCCTTCGGTTTTCATGTACGGCGGCGCCGCGCTGCCCGGGCAGCTCGACGGCCGGGACGTGACGGTGCTGGACACCTACGAGGCGGTGGGCGGCGTTTACGCCGGGACGGTGACGAGAAAGCAGCTGGACGTGCTGGAGCACGTCTGCCTGCCCGGACCCGGCGCCTGTCCGGGCCAGTTCAGCGCCAACACCATGGCGATGGTGTCCGAGACCCTGGGCCTGGCGCTGCCCGGGTCGGCGACCATGCCCGCGGTGGCGCTCGAGCGCCGCGCGCAGGCGCGCGAGGCGGGGCGCGTGGCGATGGAATTGTTGAAGAAGGGCGGACCGCTGCCGCGCGAGCTGGTGACGCGCAAGAGCCTGGAGAACGCCTGCGCCGCGGTCGCCGCCACCGGTGGCTCGACCAACGCCGGCCTGCACATCCCGGCCATCGCGCACGAGGCGGGTATCCGGTTTTCGCTGGATGACCTGGCGCGTATCTCGAAGCGCACGCCCTACCTCGCCGACATGAAGCCGGGCGGCAGGTATCTCGCCAAGGATCTGCACGAGATCGGCGGCGTGTACGCGGTGCTGAAGGAATTGCTCGAGCGCGGTGCGCTGCACGGCGACTGCCTGACGATCTACGGCACCACGCTGGAGCAGGAACTGAGCGACCACCCCGGCGCCGACGGCAAGGTGGTGCCGAAGAAGGCGATCATGGATTCGGGCGGCATCGTGGTGCTCAAGGGCAGCCTCGCGCCCGATGGCGCGCTGCTGAAGGTCGCGGGACTCAAGTCGATGCGCTTCGAGGGCCGCGCCCGGGTGTTCGACAACGAGGAGTCCTGCGTCGACGTGGTGCGCAGGCGCGCCTACAAGGCCGGCGACGTGCTCGTCATCCGCTACGAAGGCCCGAAGGGCGGGCCCGGCATGCGCGAGATGCTCGGCGTCACCGCGCTGCTGTACGGTCAGGGCGCGGGGGAGAAGGTGGCGCTGGTGACGGATGGGCGCTTCTCCGGCGCGACGCGCGGGATGATGGTGGGCTACGTCTCGCCCGAGGCCGGCGTGGGCGGCCCGCTGGCGCTGGTGAAGACCGGCGACCGCATCCTGATCGACGCTGAACAGGGGCGACTGGACCTGCTCGTCCCGGCTGCCGAACTGAAGAAGCGCAAGGCAAGCATGCCGAAGCACAAGCTCTCCGGCGCGCTGGAAAAATACGCCGCCCAGGTCGGCTCCGCGTTCCACGGCGCCGTCACCCACAGCGGCCCCCTGAAAATCAGGGACAGACCACGATTTCGGGGCAGGCGATGAGCGCGCGACCGCGGCTGGGCTACATCGGGATCGGGCTCATGGGGCGTCCGATGACGCTCCGGCTGCTCGCGGCCGGCTACGAGGTGTCGGTCTGGAATCGCAACCGCGAGAAGCTTGCGCCCGTGGTGGCGAAGGGCGCGAAGGCGGTCGAATCGCCCGCGGCCGTCGCGAAGGCGTCGGACATCGTCATGATGTGCGTGACCGACCAGGCGGCGGCGAAAGCGGTGCTGTTCGGCAAGGACGGCGTCGAATCCGGTGGATCACCCGGAAAGCTGGTGGTGGATTTTTCCAGCATCGCGCCGGATTCGGCGCGTGCGTTCGCGGAACGCCTTGCCGCGAAGGGCATGGGCATGGTTGACGCCCCGGTTTCTGGCGGCATCGCCGGCGCGGAGAAGGGCACGCTCGCCATCATGGCCGGCGGCAAGCCGGAGGACATCGAGCGCGTTCGCCCCGTGATCCTGCTCCTCGCGCAGCGCTTCACCCGCATGGGCGACTCTGGCGCCGGCCAGGCGACCAAGCTGTGCAACCAGGTGATCGTCGGGAGTCTCTTGCCGGTGATCGCGGAGGCGGTCCGCCTGGCGGAAGCCGCGGGCGTGGACGCGAAGATGCTGCCCGAGGCGCTGAAGGGCGGCTTCGCCGACTCGCTGCCGCTGCAGATATTCGGCGCCCGCATGGCGGCGCGGAACTTCGAGCCGCCGCTCGGCGCGAACGCGACCATGCTGAAGGACCTCGAGAACGCGGCAACGGTGGCGCGCCAGTTCGGCGTGCCGCTGCCCATGGCGCGCACCGCCGCAGAGCTCTACCGGCTGCTGGAGGCGCAGGGCAAGGCGGAGCGGGATCCGGCGGTGCTGGTGGACCTGCTCAGCGGCAGGACCTGAGAAAAATGGGGACTGTCCCTGTTTAAAATGTAACTGATCGGTTACATCGGGGGGCTGCGCCGGGCCCAGTAGGCGAAGGTGCCGCGCACGATCGAAGGCTGCAGCAGGAACCTGCAGGCTTCCTCGGCCAGCTCCGGCTTCACTTCCTTGAACCCGCCCGCGGCCATGGCGCGGATCTGCATCCGCGCAGCGCGCTCGAAGAACACCGCGAGGTAGGTTGCTTCCTCGATGCTCGAACCGGCGGCAAGCAGGCCGTGGTTGGACAGCAGAATGGTTTTCGCTGATCCGAGCGCGCCCGAAATGATCCGGCCCTCGTCGTCGGCGACCGGCACGCCGGGCCATTCCGGCAGATGCGCCGTCCCGTGCAGCATCGCGCTGTCCATGTGGATGGTCTTCAGCGGCTTGCCGGTGGCCGCGAGAGCGGAAGCGTAGGGCGCGTGCGTGTGGACGATGGCCTTCACGTCCGGGCGCTTGCGGTAGATCCAGACATGAAAGCGCACGCCGGGGTTGGCGCGGCCGCCCGCGCCTGTTCCGAGCACGGGCTTGAGGTCCTCGTCCACCAGCACCATGCGCTCGGTGCTCGCCTCCTCGAAGCCGAGGCCGAACTTCAGGGTCCACCAGGTGTTCGGATTCTCGCCAAGAGCCGTGACCTGACCGGCGAGGCCGGACTCATGGCCTTCCTTCGCGAGGATCCGGCAGCAGGCGGCGAGGGCTTCGGCGGATGACATCTGGAGGACGCCCAGGTCCTCTTCCATCTCACGGCTGATGCGATCCATGAAGTAAGCCTTGTCGCGGTCGTTCATTTCCACCCCTTGAAACGCATGTTCCGGATATCGATGATTTTACTCATCCTTTTTCCCGCGACGAACGGCCGGTTTGCAAATGCTGCAATGCGGGAGCAGACTTCGCGCCCTTACTGTTCCGCATTGTCCAATCCTCCTGGCCAACGGCTCGCATTCGGCGCAATCCTCCAAGGCGGCCCTGACGCTGCTTGCTCTCGGCGTCGTCTATGGCGACATCGGCACCAGCCCCTTGTACGCGGTGAAGGAAACCTTCGCCCCCGGCCACGGCATCGAACTCACCACCGCCAACGTACTTGGCGGCTTGTCCGCGATCTTCTGGGTGCTGGTAATCGTGGTGTCGCTCAAGTACGTGGTGCTGGTGATGCGCGCGGACAACCGCGGCGAGGGCGGCACCATGGCGCTCATTGCACTCGCCAGCGCGGCGGTGCGGGAGCGACCCGCGTGGCGACGCTTTGTGATCGCGGTGGGCCTGTTCGGCGCGGCGCTGTTCTTCGGCGAGGCGGTGCTCACGCCTGCAATCTCGGTGGTCTCCGCCGTGGAGGGCCTGGAGGTCGGCACCGCGGCCTTCAAGCCCTGGGTGCTGCCAATCGCGGCGGGCGTGATCATCGGCCTGTTCCTGTTCCAGCGCCAGGGCACCGCGGTCGTCGGCACGCTGTTCGGCCCGGTGTGCCTGGCCTGGTTCTTCGCGCTGGGCGCGATCGGCATCTGGAACATCGCGCAGAACCCGGTGGTGTTCGAGGCGATCAACCCGCTGCACGCGCTGCAGTTCGTCACCGGGCATGGCTTCGCCTCGTTCGTGGTGCTGGGCGCGGTGCTGCTCGCGTTTACCGGGGCCGAGGCCCTGTACGCCGACATGGGGCATTTCGGCCGCTGGCCCATTCGCGCCGCCTGGTTCTGCGTCGTGCTGCCAGGGCTGGTGCTCAACTACTTCGGCCAGGGCGCGCTGCTCATCGCCAACCCGAAGGCGGTGGAGAACCCGTTCTTCCTCGCGGTGCCCGGCTGGGCGCTGTACCCGATGGTGGTCCTGGCCACCGCGGCCACGGTGATCGCCTCGCAGGCGACCATCACCGGCGCGTACTCGCTGGCGCGGCAGGCGATCCAGCTCGGATTCCTGCCGCGCCTGAACATCATCCAGACTTCGGCGCGCCAGTATGGCCAGATCTACATCCCCGCGGTGAACTGGATCCTGCTGGTGCTGGTGCTGGCGGCGGTGTTCGGATTCGGTTCCTCCACGCGGCTTGCCTCGGCCTACGGCATCGCGGTGACCGGCACCATGACCATCACCACGGTGCTCACGTTCTTCGTCACCTACTACCACTGGCGGCTGCCGCTGCCCTTGTGCGTGTTCGCCACCGGGTTCTTCTTCGTCATCGACATCGCGTTTTTCTCCTCGGCGCTGCTGAAGACCTTCGAAGGTGGCTGGTTCCCGCTGGTCCTCGGCATGGCGATGTTCGTGGTCATGACCACCTGGCGCAACGGCCGGCGCATCCTGTTCGAGCGCCTGACCGCGTCCTCGGTGCCGCTCACGCCGTTCCTGGAGTCGCTGTTCCGCGAGCCGCCGCAGCGCGTGCCGGGCACCGCGGTGTTCCTCACCGCGACGCCGGAGTCCACGCCCAACGCGCTGCTGCACAACCTGAACCACAACAAGGTGGTGCACGAGCAGGTGGTGTTCCTGACGGTGGAGACGCTGGACCAGCCCTGGGTGCCCTTCGATGAGCGCGTCCGCGTGGACCGCCTGGGCCACGGCTGCCTGCGCGTTACGGTGCGCTTCGGCTTCATGAACCAGCCCGACGTGCCCAAGGCGCTGGAGATCGCCGGCGGCCTGGGGCTGCTCGAGTTCGAACCGATGCAGACCTCGTACTTCCTCAGCCGCGAGACGGTGGTGCCGGTGCGTGGAGAGGGCGGCATGGCGCTGTGGCGCGAGCGCCTGTTCGCCGCGCTGTCGAAGAACGCCGGCAACGCCGCGGACTACTTCAAGCTGCCGGCCAACCGGGTGATCGAGCTGGGGACGAAGGTCGAGATCTAGGTCTCGTCCGGCACGAGCCGGTAGCCGATGCCGGTCTCGGTCAGCAGGTGGCGCGGCCGCACCGGGTCGGCCTCCAGCTTGTCGCGCAGCTGCTTCATGTAGATGCGCAGGTAGTGCGTGTGCTCGACGTGCGAGGGACCCCAGACCTCGCGCAGCAGCTGGCGGTGCGTCACCACCATGCCTAGGTGCTGCGCCAGGCAGGCAAGCAGCCGGAACTCGATCGGCGTCAGGTGCACCTCCGCGCCGCGGCGCAGGACGCGGCGCCTCTCGAGATCGGCCTCGATCTCTCCGAAGCGCAGCACTGCGGTGCTGGAGCCTCCGGCGCGCGCCGCGTGGCGCAACGCCACGCGCACCCGCGCCAGCAGCTCCCCGACGCCGAAGGGCTTGGTGACGTAGTCGTCGGCGCCGGCATCGAGCGCCTCGACCTTGCTGCGCTCCTGCGCGCGCGCCGACAGCACCAGGATAGGCAGCGGCGACCATGCGCGGATGCGGCGGATGACCTCCACGCCGTCCAGGTCCGGCAGGCCGAGGTCGACGATGGCGAGGTCGGGCTTGTGCATGCCCGCGTCGAGCGCGCCGCGTTGCCCGGTTGGGGAATCCACCACGCGATAGCCTTCTGCGGCGAGCGCGCTGTGAAGGACGTTGCGGATCCCGGGTTCGTCCTCCACGACCAGGATCGTGGCCTTGAGGTCGGCCATGTCAGCCTTGCTCGGCGGGAACGTTCGGCGAGGGTTCGAGCGGCAGGCTGAAGCGAAACGCGGTGCCACCCCCAGGAATGGCCTCTGCCCAGATGCGCCCGCCGTGCAGCTCGACAATGGCGCGGCAAATGGCGAGTCCCAGACCGACGCCTCCTTGTCGCGTGCCTGCGGCGCGCTGGAATTTCGCGAACATCTTCCCGGCTTCCCCCTCGGGCAGTCCGGGGCCGTAGTCCTCCACGGAGGCCACCATTTCGCCGGACTTGACCCAGGCACGCAGCCGGACCAGGGTGCGCGGCGGCGTATGCCGTGCCGCGTTTTCCAGCAGGTTCGCGAGGACCTGTTCGACCAGCACGGCATCCATCCGGACCAGTGGAAGGTCGGCCGGCAGGTCCACCATGACCATGTGCGCGGAAAGCGGATCCTTGAGCCGGTCCAGCACCGCGCTGGCGATCTCGCCCATGGATCCCCAGTCGAGCCGCGGCGCGACGGCGCCGCTGTCCAGGCGCGTCATGTCCAGCACCTTGGCGACCAGCTCCGACATCTCGCGCGACTGGCGGAATATGCTTTGCGCCAGCGCGACCCGCTCCGCCGCCGGCATTTGCTCGCCGCGCTCCGCGAGCCCGGAAGCGGCACCCGCGATGACCGCCAACGGCGTCCGCAGGTCGTGCGATATGGAGGCGAGCAGCGTGCTGCGAATGCGTTCGGTTTCCGCTTCCAGCGCGGATCGGGCGCGCGCCTCCGCCTGCCTTCGCACGCTGGCTGTGAGACCCGAAATGACCAGTCCCACCGCGAGCATCATGCCGAACGCGAGCAGGTGCTGCGGATCGTCCACCGTGAATGTATGCACCGGCGGCACGAAGAAGAAATTGAATGCGGCCACGCCGAGCACCGCGGCGGCGATCACCGGGCCGCGCTCGAAACGCAGGGCGACCACGACCACCGCGAGCATGTAAATCATCGCGATGTTCACCAGCTGGAGTCGCGTGCCCGCGGCGAGCCCCACAAGCGTGCTCGCCGCGGCCGAGGCCGCGGCCCATGCATAGCCCCGCATGCGGCGAGTCTATCCCGCTTCGGCCGTAAAGAACCCGTCAAGAAATGACGCCGCCGCATTGCGCGCGCCCGATGCGCGCCTAACATGCGCGCCCATGAACACACAACGGCAATCCCTCCCGGCGCTGACGCTGCTCGCGCTCGGCATCGTCTATGGCGACATCGGCACCAGTCCCCTGTATGCGGTAAAGGAGACTTTCAATCCGCAGCACGGCATTCCGCTGGTGCCCGAGACCATCCTTGGCGGCCTGTCGGCGATCTTCTGGGCGCTGATGGTCGTGGTCTCCCTCAAGTACGTCACGCTGGTGCTGCGCGCCGACAACCGGGGCGAGGGCGGCATCATGGCGCTGCTTGCGCTGGCCAATGAATCCCTGCGCCAGCGGCCGCGGCTGGCCGCGCCGGTGGTCCTGGCAGGACTCTTCGGCGCGTCGCTCTTCTATGGCGACGCCGTGCTCACGCCTGCCATTTCCGTGCTCTCGGCGGTCGAGGGACTGGAGGTCGGCACTGCGGCGTTCAAGCCCTGGGTGGTGCCGATCGCGACCGGAATCCTGGTCGGGCTGTTCTTCATCCAGCGGCACGGAACCGGGGTGGTCGGCCTGCTGTTCGGGCCGGTGTGCGCGCTGTGGTTTCTCGCGCTCGCAGCGGGCGGCCTGTGGAACATCGGGAAGTACCCCGCGGTCCTCGAGGCGTTGAATCCGCTCCACGCGCTCCGTTTTGCGACCGGGCATGGCCTGGCCTCGTTCATCGTGCTGGGGTCGGTGCTGCTCGCGATCACCGGCGCCGAGGCGCTGTATGCGGACATGGGGCATTTCGGGCGCAAGGCCATCCGCCTGGCCTGGTTCGGGCTGGTCGCGCCGGCCCTGGTGCTCAATTACTTCGGCCAGGGCGCGCTGTTGATGGTTGATCCGGGCGCGCTCGAGAACCCGTTCTACCTGGCGTACCCGTCCTGGGCGCTCTATCCGATGGTGGCGCTGGCCACCGCGGCGACCGTGATCGCCTCGCAGGCCACCATCTCAGGCGCGTACTCCATCACTCAGCAGGCGATCCAGCTCGGCTACCTGCCGCGGATGACCGTGCACCATACGTCGGCGAAGGTCTTTGGCCAGATCTACGTCCCGGCGGTCAACTGGATCCTGCTCGCGGTGGTTGCCGCGGCGGTGATCGGCTTCGGCACCTCCAGCCGGCTGGCGTCGGCCTACGGCGTGGCGGTCATGGGCACCATGCTGGCGACGACGTTCCTCACCTTCTTCGTCGTCCGCTACGGCTGGGGCTATCCGCTGTGGCTGTGCGTGCTGGCGACGGGCGCCTTCATGCTGGTGGATGCGACGCTGTTTGCCGCAGCCATGCATAAGGTACTGGAGGGAGGCTGGTTCCCGCTCGCGCTGGGCGCCGTCGTGTTCGCGGTGATGACAACCTGGCGGCGCGGGCGGTCGCTCCTGCTGCGCCGCGTGCGCGAGGCCTCGGCGCCGCTGGACCAATTCCTGCAATCGCTCATGGCGGGTTCGCTGCAGAGGGTGCCGGGCACCGCTGTGTACCTTACCGCGACGCCCGAGGTCACGCCGCACGCGCTGTTGCACGGACTCAAGCATTTCCGTGCCTTGCATGAGCGCGTGGTGTTCCTGACCGCGGACGTCACAGACGAGCCCTGGGTGCCGATGGAGCGCCGCGTCCAGATCGCGAAGCTAGGCCACGGCTGCTGGCGAATGACATTGCGCTACGGCTTCATGAACGAGCCCGACATCGGACAGGCGCTGGAGATCGCCGGCAGCCAAGGACTGGAATTCGAGCCGATGGCGACCTCGTTCTTCCTCAGCCGCGAATCGGTGGTGCCGGCGGGCGGGAAGGAGGGCGGCATGGCGCTGTGGCGCGAGAAGCTGTTCGCCGCCATGGCGCGCAATGCCGGCAACGCCGCGGACTACTTCAAGCTGCCGGCCAACCGCGTGATCGAGCTGGGGACGAAGGTGGAAATCTGACTAGCGCATCAGCCCGGGCAGGTAGAGTGAGATGACTGGGAACGCGATCAGCAGCGCGAGCCGGATGCAGTCGGCGGTGAAGAAGGGCAGCACGCCGCGGAACACGGTGCCGGTGCCGACCTGGGGCAGCAGCGTCTTGAGCACGAACAGGTTCATCCCCACCGGCGGGCTGATGAGGCCGATCTCCACCACCACCACGATCAGCACGCCGAACCAGACCGGGTCGATGCCCAGGTGCACGATGAGCGGGAAGAACACCGGCACCGTGAGCAGGATCATGGACAGTTCCTCCATCGCGGTGCCGAGCAGGACGTAGATCACCATGATCACCGCCACCACCGTCACCGGGCTCACTTCCCAGCGGGTAACGAAGGCGATCATGTCCTTGGGCATCGAGGTGATGTTGACGAACTCGGCGAACATCAGCGCGCCGATCAGGATCAGGAACAGCATGCTGGTGGTGCGCGCGCTCTCAACCAGCGCGGCGTAGAGCGACTTGAGCGTGAGCGAGCGGCGTGCGGTCGCGAACACCAGTGCGCCGAAAGCACCCACGCCCGCGCCCTCGACGGCGGTGAAGACGCCGCCGTAGATGCCGCCCATGACCAGCACGAACAGGGCGATCACGCTGGTGACGCCCTTGTAGACCAGGGACAGGGCGAACACTGCGAGCGCACCGAGCACGGCTGCGTCGTCGGATTCCACCAGGTCCAGGCTCGCCGAGCCGACCACCGCGACGCCCACCAGCGCGAACCAGCCCACGCCGTGCAGGGTGGCAAAGCGTTCCTTCCAGGTGAGGCGCTCGCCGCGCGGCCCGGCTTTCGGGTCGCGCCAGGTGACGTACTGCACCGCGGCGAACAGCAGCAGGGCGGCAAGGATCCCGGGCAGGATGCCGGCGGCGAACAGCTTGCCGATGCTGGTGCCGGTCATGATCCCGTAGATGACCATGATGGTGGAGGGCGGGATCAGGATGCCGAGCGTGCCGCCCGAGGCAATGGCGCCGGTGGCGAGCGCGTCCGAATAGCCGAACTTCTTCATCTCCGGGTAGGCGACCTTGGCGAAGGTGGCGGCGGTGGCGATCGAGGAGCCGCAGATGGCGCCGAAGCCGGCACAGCCGGCGATGGTGGCCATCGCGAGGCCGCCGCGGAAGTGGCCGATGAAGGCGTACGCGGCCCGGTACAGTTCCTGCGACATGCCGGCGCGCGTCACCAGGGTGCCCATCAGGATGAACAGGGGCACCACCGACAGGGTGTAATTGCGGCCGGTCTCGTAGATCTTGGTCTGGGCGGTGGCGAAGGCCGCGCCCCAGCTCCAGTCGCGCATGTAGGCGTAGCCCACGATGCCGACGATGCCCATGGCGAGCGCGATCGGGATCCGCACGAAGGCGATCAGCATCATCGCCAGCAGGCCGACCAGGGCTTCGTTCATCGCGCGCCGGGGCCTAGGTGGTGGCCTGGTTCGCGCCGCCGTCGCCGGGCGCGAACACCTTGTAGACGTGGATCGCGCCGGTCAGGGCGATCATCGCGTCCATGAAGTAGACGAAGGGCCCCACCGTGATTCGCAGCACGTCGGTGGTGTCGCCGTAGCCGGAAATCTTGCCCGCCTTGATCCAGACCTGCCAGGCGAGGAAGAACATGATCGCCGCGCAGAACGCGTGCACCACGCGCACCAGCGCGCGCTGCGCCGCCGGGGGCAGGATGCGGTCGATGAAGTCCATGGTGACGTGCTCGTCGGCGTGCGACACCAGCGGCAGGCCGGCGAAGATGAGCACCAGAAGCATGAGCTCGGTGATCTCGAAGCCGCCGCGGATCGGGCGGTTGAACAGGTAGCGCGCCACCACGTCCACGAAGGTAAGGAGCATCATGCCAAACAGCAGTACCGACGAGGCGATGCCCAGCACCGCATCGAAGCGGCGTTCCCAGGCGTTTGGGGCTGTGCTCATCGGAACGCGGATGTCCAGAAAAGGAAAGGGCGCGGATCGCTCCGCGCCCTTTGCCGTGTTCCGGGGCCTATTTTCCGGCCTCGACCTTCTTCAGCTCCGCGCGGAACTCCTCCAGCACTGCCTTGGCGTTGGGCAGCTTCGCGCTCGCCTGCTTGATCCAGTCCTCGATGATCGGTCCGCTGCGCTTCTGCGCCTCGGCCATCATCGCGGCGTCGGCGGGGAGGATGTTGGCGCCCGCGGCCTTGAGCGCGGCCAGGCCGACCTGGTCGGCCGTGTCCCAGGACTTGCCATTGCTGCGCGCGGCGGCTTCGCCGGCCATCTTGGTGATGATGTCCTGGTCCTGCTTGGGCAGCTTGTCCCACTTGGCCTGGTTCATGAAGAAGCCGAACGAGGAGCTGTACAGGCCGCCCGGGAACACCGTGGCCTGGCCGATCACCTTGTCCAGCTTGAACGATACGATGGACTCGAAGGGGAAGAACACCCCGTCGGCCACGCCCGAGTTCAGCAGTTCGTAGGACTCCGGCGCCGGCTTGACGAAGGCCGAGGCGCCCAGGGCGTTGGCGACCCTTTCCGCCACGCCGCCGCCGGTGCGGATCTTCTGGTTCTTGAACTCGGCGATGGACTTGAGGGGCTTCTTGGTGAACATCTGGCCCGGACCGTGGGTGAATACCGCGAGCAGCTTGACGCCGTTGTACTCGCCCACCTTGTGGAAATGCTTCCAGTGCATGCGCGAGAAGGCCACCGAGTTGATCTCCGCGGTGCCGCCAGCGCCGGGCAGCTCCGCCATCAGCGGCAGGATGTGCCGCGCGGGGGTGTAGCTGGCGGTGACGTAGGACATGTCCATCAGGCCGTCCCGCACCGCGTCAAAGGTCCCGGGAGGGGCCGACGGGTGCTTGGGCAGCGACTGGAATTTGACGCGCCCGCCGGTCGCCTTCTCCACGTCGGCGGCCCACTTCTGCTGCCATAGGGTCAGGTGGTGGGTGGGCGGCACCCAGGACGAAAACGTGAGCGGGGCCTGCGCCAGGACGGGCATCGAGAACGCCGAGCCGACGAGCGCGGCGAGGAAGGTGCGGTGAAGCTTCATGGTGGGACTCCTCCTTAAGGAAGCCGTAGTCTAGCAGCGCCACCGGCGGCTCGCCATCGGGCCCGTTCGAACAGCTTGAAGCAGGAATTCCGCGCAACGATGCGCGACGAAAGGATTTGTCCGCGCGTGTCGCGCGAACGAATCAGCGCCGCGCAACAAAAAAATTCCGCGGTGGCGATTGTCTTCGGAAATCGATGTCGCTATGATTCACGTTCCGTTGCGAAGCGAGTGCGCGGGCAAAACCCGCTCGGGGAAGTTCACAGGGAGAACGCATGGCATCGGTCGTCACCAAGTCTGATCTCGTTCACGCTGCGGCGCGCGCGGGCAACCTCTCCAAGCTCGCGGCGGGCGAGGCGGTCAACGCGGTGTTCGACGCCATCGTTGCCAACGTCGCGCGCGGCAAGCGGGTCACCGTGGTCGGCTTCGGGACCTTCATGCCGCGCAAGAGGAAGGCGCGCGCCGGCCGCAGCCCGGCCAACGGCAAGGAAATCCGCATCAACGCCAAGACCGTGCCGGCCTTCGCCGCCGGCCAGGGCTTCAAGGACCGGGTCGGCGAACGCTAGTTTCCACCGGCCGTGAGGTTCGCCTCGCAGCCCCTTGTTTTTCCGGCCATTGCAAAGCACAGGGCGAGTAGGCAGAATCCGTCGCCATGGACGGTCCGCTCATCCTTACCCTGGATAGCCACGGCATCCCGCACCGCTGGATCAGCTGGCAGCAGGCCTGCTTCTATTACGCCAAGAACCTGGTCGCCTGGACCATGGGCGAGCGTACCTTCACCTTCCACGGCGGCCTGTCCCGGGCGACGGGCGCGCGCTCCAGCATCACGGCGCACTCCATCATCGCCATCCGCGGCAAGGCGCTGGCGGCCAAGGGCTTCAACCAGGTGCCGCCGCTGAACAACCGCGAGCTGTTCCGCCGCGACCGGCACATGTGCGCCTACTGCGGCGGGGAGTTCAATTACTTCCGCCTGACCCGCGACCACATCCGCCCGCTGTCGCGCGGCGGACGGGATACCTGGATGAACGTGGTCACCGCCTGCCGGCACTGCAATGGCCACAAGCGCAACCGGCTGCCGGAGGAAGCGGACATGGAACTGCTGTACGCGCCCTACGTCCCGAACAAGGCGGAGTACCTGATCCTCACCAACCGCCGCATTTTCTCGGACCAGATGGAGTTCCTGCGCCAGCATGTGGCGGAGCACTCGCGCCTGATGCTGGTGCCGGCCTAGGGCCGTCGGCCCGGGCTCGCGCGTTCCCCGCCATGCCGGATTTCTGGCGCAGCAGCGGCTACCACCTGCTTGAGAAGGACCCGGCCGGAAGGCTCGGCGTCAGCGACGACTTCCTGCGCGCCTATTACCTGCGGCCTGAGATTCACCCGGTCGAGGAATCGTGCGATGCCGAGCACGCCCTGCACGCGGCCCTGATGCGGGAGCCGCGCCGCGCGGTGGCGCCCGCGGAACTGGAGGCGCTCGCCGATGCCGACGCGCGCGACAACTACCGGATCCTGCTGCGCTTTCGTGACCGCCTGCTGGAGGCGGGAACCGTGGAGGCCTGCTACGCGGGACTGTTCAAGGGGGAAGGCGTCAATGTGCCGCCGCTGTTCGTCGAGCAGCTAGCGCACGTGGTCCTGCGCAACATCCTGGAGGGCTGCGAGGATCCGCTGCAGGCGCGCGCCGCGGAACTGTTCTTCCGCGAGCAGAAGGCGAGCCTGAAGGACGGGCATGTGCTGCTCGCGGACATGGAAACGGTCGAGATGCATGCTTCCGGCAACCAGTTCGGCAGCCTGGGCCGGTTGATCGTGGAGGCCCAGGGCGCGCTCGGGACGGTGAACCTGGATGTGCTGGACCGGAGCAACGCGGCGCTCTACTGGGACCGCCATTCGCGCCACGATACCGTGATCAGCGTCACCTACGGACGGCCGGCGCTGGATGCGCTGTGCCGGGTGATCGAAGCCTGGGTGGCGCATTTCACCGGCACGATTGTGAGCGTGACGCCGTTGCGCAGGATCGATGAGGCCCGCTGGGCGTGGCACATCGGGCTGGACGCGGAATCCACGACGATCCTGAACGACCTGTGGAACGGCAAGGAGGTGGACCAGGGCGCCATGCGGCGCATCCTGGCCCTGTTCCGCATGGACTTCGCCGACCCGGCCGCGATGCGCGCGGACGTCGCCGGCCGACCGGTCTACCTCGCGCTGTCGTCGAACGAGGCGGACGAAGTGCGCTTCAAGCCGCAGAACCTGCTGGTCAACCTGCCGCTCGCCGTGCGCAGCTGAGCGCGCGATGAAGCCCGAATTCTGGACCGCGGCGAAGCGCTCCCTGGCGAGGAGAGACCCGGTGCTGGGCGGCATCATGCGCAACTTTCCGGGCATCGCGTTGCAGCGGCGTGGCGAACCTTTCGCCACGCTGGCGCGCGCCATCGTCGGCCAGCAGATCTCGGTCAAGGCGGCGCAGAGCGTATGGAATCGCGTCATCGAACTGGTGCCGGCGATGTCGCCGGGCCAGGTGCTGGCGCAGCCGCGCCCGAAGCTGCGCGCCTGCGGCCTGTCGGACCGCAAAACCGAGTACATCGCCGACCTGGCGCGCCATTTCGCCGAGGGCACCGTCCATGTCGCCCGCTGGCCGCACATGCCCGACGAGGAGGTCATCGCGGAACTGGTGCAGGTGCGCGGCATCGGCCGCTGGACCGCGGAGATGTTCCTCATGTTCAACCTCCTGCGCCCGGACGTGTTCCCGCTGGACGATCTGGGCCTGCAGAAGGCGCTCCGGCTGCACTACTTCAAGGGGCGCAAGGTGCCGGTGTCCCGCATGCGCCGACTGGGGGAGACCTGGGCGCCCTGGCGCTCGGTGGCCACCTGGTACCTGTGGCGGTCGCTGGACCCGCTGCCGGTGGAATATTGATTCCCGCGCCCGGGCGTAGAATGCTGCCGCGATGAAGACCACCTTCCTCGAATTCGAGCAGCCCGTGGCCGAGCTGGAGACGCGCATCGAAGAGTTGCGCTACGTCCAGGATGACTCCGCGGTGGACATCTCCGAGGAAATCCAGCGCCTGACCAAGAAAAGCCAGGCGCTCACCAAGGAGATCTACGCCAAGCTGACCCCCTGGCAGGTGGCGCAGGTGGCGCGCCATCCCCAGCGGCCCTACACGCTGGACTACATCGGCATGCTGTTCACGCACTTCGAGGAGATGCACGGCGACCGCATGTTCGGCGACGACGCCTCCATCATCGCCGGCCTGGCGCGCTTCGAGGGCGAGGCCTGCGTGGTCATCGGCCACCAGAAGGGGCGCGACACCAAGGAAAAGATCCTGCGCAATTTCGGCATGCCGCGCCCGGAGGGCTACCGCAAGGCGCGCCGGCTGATGGAAATGGCCGACAAGTTCGCGCTGCCGGTGTTCACCTTCGTGGACACCCCCGGGGCCTACCCGGGGCTGGACGCCGAGGCGCGCAACCAGTCCGAGGCCATCGGCCGCAACCTGTATGTGATGGCCAGCCTGAAGACGCCGATCATCGTCACCGTGATCGGCGAGGGCGGCTCGGGCGGCGCGCTTGCCATCGCGGTGGGCGACCTTGTCCTCATGCTTCAGTACGCGACCTATTCGGTGATTTCGCCCGAGGGTTGCGCCTCCATCCTGTGGAAGAGCGCCGACAAGGCGCCCGAGGCCGCCGAGACGCTGGGCATCACCTCCAACCGGCTGAAGACCCTCGGCCTCATCGACAAGATCGTGAACGAGCCGCTGGGCGGCGCGCACCGCGATCCCCAGGCCACCGCCGCGACGCTGAAAAAGGCGCTCGCGGAGGCCCTGCGCCAGCTGCGGGAGAAGAAGCCGAAGGAGCTCGTCGAGGAGCGCCTGGACCGCCTCATGAGCCATGGCCGCTTCAAGGAAACCGCGGAGCGCTGAAGTCCTCGCCGCCGCCCGCGCGGCCCTGGCGGGGCTCGATTTGCGCGGCAAGCGCCTTGCCGCCGGATTCTCCGGCGGCGTGGATTCCACCGTGCTGGTCCATGTATTGCAGCGCCTCGCTCCGGAGTTCGGCTATCGCCTCTCCGCGGTGCATGTCCACCATGGCCTGAGCCGGAACGCGGATGCGTGGCGCAGGTCATGCGCCGGGTTCTGCCGCAAGCTCGATGTCTCTTTCGTTTCCCGGCGCGTCAAGGTGGTGAAGTCCGGAAAGGGCCTTGAGGCCGCCGCGCGCGCCGCCCGCCGCGCGGTCTTCGAAGCGCTGCGCGTGGATGCCGTCGCCTTCGGCCACCAGCTGGACGACCAGGCCGAGACGGTGCTGTTCAACCTGCTGCGCGGGACGGGCCTCGCGGGCGCGAGCGGCATGCCCGTGGCCGGGAAGCTCGGGAACAAGCGGCTGCTGCGGCCGCTGCTAGCGGTGCCGCGCGAAGCCATCCTCGCCTACGCGAGGGCGAGCCGACTGGCGTGGATCGAGGACGAATCGAATGTCGATGAAGCGCTGACGCGCAATTTCATCCGCCGGCGCGTTGGACCATTGCTTGCCCAACGGTTTCCGCGCTGGCGCGAGGCGCTGGCGCGGGCGGCGCGGCATTTCTCGGCACGTCAGGTTGACGAGCGCGCGCTGCTGCGCGCGTTCCTCGCCACGAATGGCCTGCGCGCGCCGAGCGAGGCGCGGCTCGCGGACATGCTCCGGCAGCTTGCCACCGGCAGCTCGCGCATGAAGCTGGAACACGACGGCGCAGTGCTGCGGAACTACCGCGGGAAAGTGTGTCTCGAAGAACCCCTGGCGCCGCAAGGCTTCAAGCCAGTGAATTGGAACGGCGCGAGCCGGCTGGAGCTGCCGGCGCTGGGCGGGGAACTGAGGTTCCGCAAGCTGCGGGGCGAGGGGATCGATCCCGTCCGCGCCGCCTCAGGCCTGACCGTAAGGCTGCGCGCGCCGGGAGACCGGCTGCAGCCGGATCCGAACCGTCCCCGTCGCACGCTCAAGAACCTGTTCCAGGAATCCGGCGTTCCGGAATGGCAGCGCGCCGGGCTGCCGCTACTCGCCAGCGGAACCGAGTTGGTGTGGGTGCCGGGAATCGGCATCCACGCGCCGTTCCGTGTCGGGGCCGGCGCGGTGGGGCTGGTGCCGGAATGGCACCCGCGCGTGGCGAATGTGTACGATCGGTAACATTTGGCGGCTCAAGCGCGCCGCGTTTTCGCGCCTTTATTCTTCCTGACCGCGAACGCCTCCCGCGCCGCCTTCGCTTCGGCGCTCGCCGCAGCAACCTGGATCTGGTCGTGCGACATGTGCGTCGCCGCATGCGCGCCGATGCTGGCGTAGGCGTGGATGGTTTCCTTGCTCATGCGCACCGAGGATTGCGGCAGTTCCAGCACCTGCTTCGCGACCGCGCGCGCCTTCTCGAGCGCCTTGCCGGAAGCGCAAACGTAGTCCACCAGCCCCATCGCCAGCGCTTCTTCGGCCGGAATGCGCTCGCACAGGATGGTCAGGCGCTTGGCGCGGGCCGGGCCGACGAGGTTGACCAGCCGCGGCAACGTGCCCCAGGTGAGCGGGATGCCTAGCGCGATCTCGGGCAGCGAGACGAAGGCATCCTTCGCGACGACCCGCCAGTCGAGCGACGCGGCGAGTGCGAGACCGCCGCCGATGGCGTAGCCCTCGATCGCCGCCAGCGTGATCTGCGGCAGTTCCTCCCAGGCCCGCGCCATGCGGTATCCAAGCGAGGCGATCTCGCGCCGCTCGTGCAGCGGCATGTCCTGGTTCGCCCAGCGGCTGCCGTCCTTCAGGTCCGCGCCGGCGGAAAAGCACACGCCGGCGCCGCGCACGATCACCACGTCGACGTCGCCCCGCGGTGCAATTTCCGCTGCGCAGGCAATCATTTCCCGCATCAGTTCGGCGGACATGGCGTTGCGCGCCTCAGGGCGGTTCAGGGTCACGGTCGCGATGCGCCCGGCGGCGGTCAGCTGGAGAGTGTGGTACATGGCTGCAACCCTTTGTTTTTCTGCGTGAAAGAGTGTCCCATCGTGCTATACTTTCAGACTTTATACAAACCGGGCCGGGAGAAGCTGGAAATGGCTGTGGAACGCACACTTTCGATCATCAAGCCGGACGCCGTGGCGAAGAACGCCGTCGGCGCCATCATCGCGCGCTTCGAGGCGGCGGGCCTCAAGGTCATCGCCGCGCGCATGACGCACCTGTCGCAGGCCCAGGCCGAGGGCTTCTACGCGGTGCACCGCGAGCGGCCGTTCTTCAGGGACCTGGTCTCGTTCATGGTTTCCGGCCCGGTCCTGGTGCAGGTGCTCCAGGGCGACAACGCCATCGCGCGCAACCGCGAACTGATGGGCGCCACGGACCCGAAGAAGGCGGACAAGGGCACCATCCGCGCCGACTTCGCCGACAGCATCGACGCCAACGCGGTGCACGGCTCGGATTCCGCGGACAACGCGCGCGTCGAGATCGCGTACTTCTTCCCGTCCTGCGACGTGTTCCCCCGCTAGGGAAACAGCGGCGATGCCGGTCAACCTGCTCGAGTTCGACGCCAAGGGGATGGAGGCCTGGTTCGCCGGTCTCGGCGAGAAGCCCTTCCGCTCGCGGCAGGTGCTGGCCTGGATCCACAAGCGCGGCGCGGGCGACTTCGCCGCCATGACCGACCTCGCCAAGGACTTGCGCGCAAAGCTGGAGGCGAAAGCCTGCATCCGGCTGCCGGAGATCGTCGGCGACAGCACCGCGCCCGACGAGACCCGCAAGTGGCTGCTGAAGGTCGATGGCGCCAATGCCATCGAATCGGTGTTCATCCCGGAAACCGGTCGCGGCACGCTGTGCGTCTCCAGCCAGGCGGGCTGCACGCTCGATTGCTCGTTCTGCTCCACCGGCAAGCAGGGCTTCAACCGCAACCTGACCACCGCCGAGATCGTCGGCCAGCTGTGGCTTGCGGAAAAGCTGCTGGGCGAGCGGGTCAATTCGTCCAGCCGCGCCCGGCAGGGCCGCCACGTCAGCAACGTTGTGTTCATGGGCATGGGCGAGCCGATGCTCAACCTGGATGCCGTGATCCCGGCGCTGCGCCTGATGCTGGACGATAACGCCTACGGCCTGTCGCGCCGCCGCGTCACGGTGTCCACATCGGGCGTGGTCCCGGGCATGGACCGGCTGGCCGCGGAATGCCCGGTGGCGCTGGCGGTGTCACTGCACGCGCCCAATGACGCGCTGCGCGATCGCCTTGTGCCGATCAATCGCAAGTATCCGATCGCCGAACTGCTGGCGGCCTGCAACCGCTACCTGGAGCACGCGCCGCGCGATTTCATTACCTTCGAGTACGTCATGCTCGACGGCGTCAACGACAGCCCGGCGCACGCGCGCGAACTGGTGGACATCGCGGCCCGGGTGCGCTGCAAGTTCAACCTGATCCCGTTCAACCCGTTCCAGGGTTCCGGATTGCATCGCTCGCCGCCGGAGCGCATCCGCCGCTTCTCGGAGGTGCTGCAGCGCGCCGGCCTGACCACCACCACCCGCAAGACCCGCGGCGAGGGCATCGACGCCGCCTGCGGCCAGCTCGCCGGCGACGTGCAGGACCGCACCCGCCGTCGCGGCATCGTCATCACGGAGGTACGCGCATGACCCAGGCACGAGCGACGTGGTCACGGAACCTGCTGCCGGTCGCGGTGGCGCTCGCTGCCTTGCTCTCCGCGTGCGAATCCACGGGACCGCAGGAACCGGTGCTCGAGCACGCCAGCAGCAGCAGCGGCAGCAGCGTCGATCCTTCCGACCCGCGCAATCGCGCGCGCATCCGCACCGAGCTCGGCTCGCTGTACTACTCGCAGGGCAACATGGCGGTCGCCCTCGAGGAACTGCGCCTGGCGGTGCAGGCCGATCCGGGTTACGCGCTTGCCTACAGCATGCTCGGCGCGGTCTACATGGAACTGCGCGAGCCCAAGCTCGCGCAGCAGAATTTCGAGCGCGCGCTGCAGCTGTCGCCGACCGACTCCGAGATCAACCACCGCTATGGCTGGTTCCTGTGCCAGGTCGGGCGCGAGGCGGATTCGCTGAACTACTTCCAGCGCGCGATCCGCAACCCGCTCAACCCGGCGCCCTGGCGCGCGTCCTCGGCGGCCGGCGTGTGCTCGATGCGCAAGGGCATGACCAAGGAAGCGGAGACCTTCTTCCAGGGTGCGCTGCGGCAGGACCCGAACGACCTGACCTCGCTGGTCAACCTCGGCCAGCTGCGCTACCAGCAGGGCAGCCTCGAGGAGGCGCGCAAGCTGGTGTCCCATTTCAACAAGCTGGTCGAGCCGACCCCGGAGTCGCTCTGGCTCGCGCTGCGCATCGAGCGCAAGCTGGGCGAGCGCGTCGCCGAGTCGAGCCTGGGCAACCAGCTGCGGCGCCGCTTCCCGGCCTCGCGCGAGTACCAGCAGCTGCAACGCGGGGAATATGACTGAGGAAGTCGCCGCGACGGCAGGCGAAGGCGGCGGCGTCGGGGCCGAATTGGCGCGGGCGCGGGAGGCACTGGGCCTTTCCATCGCCGACATCGCGCAGCAGTTGAAGTTCGCGCCGCGCCAGATCGAGGCCCTGGAGCGGGAGCACTACGACCGCCTGCCCGCCGGCACCTTCGCGCGCGGCATGCTGCGCGCTTACGCGCGCCTGCTCAAGCTGGATGCGGAGGCGATGGTCGGCCGCGTCGCGGCGCGCCTCGCCGCGCCGGACAACACCGCCGCGGTGACTTCTGTGCGCCGCCCGATTCCGATCACCGACAGCGCACGGCGCAGCAACCTGACCTATGTCGCGCTGTCGGTCGCGCTGCTGGCGGTAATCGCCGCGGTGGCGATCGAATGGCAGCAGGAACGCGCGCGCGCGGCGCGGCTCAGCTTCGTCCCGGCGGCGCAGGCGCCGCAGCCGGTCGCGCTCGAGCCGCAGCGCGGCCCGGTGGCGAGCGCGGCAGCCTCGAGCATCGTCGCGCCGCCGCAGGTCGCCCCGATGGCGGAGGGCGAATCGAACGGGAAGCCGGCCGCCGAAGCGCGGCCGCAGCCCGTCGCGGAAGGCAGCCGGCGCCTGGTGCTGCGCTTCGTGCGCGAGTCCTGGGTCGAGGTGCGCGGCCGCGGCGGCAGGCTGCTGCTGTCGCAGCTCAATGCCGCGGGCAGCGAGCTCCAGTTGGACGGCGAGCCGCCGTTCCAGCTCATCATCGGCAATGCGCAGCACGTGCGCCTGACCTACGGCGACCGCCCGGTGGACCTGGCGCCGCACGTCAAGGTCGAGGTCGCGCGCCTCACGCTGGAGTGACGGCGATGCCATCGCCGCAGCGCCGCGCCTCGCGGCAGGTCATGGTGGGCGGGGTCGCGCTGGGTGGCGGCGCCCCGGTCGTGGTCCAGTCCATGACCAACACCGATACCGTGGACGTCGAGGCCACCGTGCGCCAGGTCGCCGCGCTGGCGCGCGCCGGTTCGGAACTGGTGCGCATCACGGTCAATTCTCCCGAGGCCGCCGCCGCGGTGGCGCCGATCCGCGAACGCCTGGACGCAGAGGGCTGCGAGGTGCCGCTGGTGGGCGATTTCCACTACAACGGCCACAAGCTGCTGGCGCGCTACCCGGACTGCGCGCAGGCGCTCGCCAAGTACCGCATCAACCCGGGCAACGTCGGCCGCGGCGCGAAGCGCGACGACCAGTTCGCCATCATGATCGAGGCCGCGCTGCGCTGGGAAAAGCCGGTGCGCATCGGCGTCAACTGGGGCAGCCTGGACCCGGAACTGCTGGCGCAGATGATGGACGACAATGCGCGTCGTCCGCGCCCCCTGGAGGCCGGCGAGGTGATGCGCGAGGCGCTGATCGCCTCGGCGCTGGGCTCGGCGGAGCAGGCGCAGAAGCTGGGACTCGGCGCGGACCGCATCGTCATTTCCTGCAAGGTGAGCGGGGTGCAGGACCTGATCCGCGTCTACCGCGAACTGGCGGGCCGCTGCGACTACGCGCTGCACCTGGGCCTGACCGAGGCGGGCATGGGCTCCAAGGGCATCGTCGCTTCCGCCGCTTCCATGGGCGTGCTGTTGCAGGAAGGCATCGGCGACACGATACGGATCAGCCTGACGCCCGAGCCGGGCGGCGACCGGACGCGGGAGGTGGTGGTGGCGCAGGAACTGCTGCAGACCATGGGCTTGCGCAGCTTCACGCCCATGGTTGCGGCCTGTCCTGGCTGCGGCCGCACCACCAGCACCACGTTCCAGAGCCTGGCCGGGAGCATCCAGGCCTGGCTGCGCGACAGCATGCCGGACTGGAAGCAGCGCTATCCCGGCGTCGAGGAGATGAAGGTGGCGGTGATGGGCTGCGTGGTGAACGGGCCCGGCGAATCGAAGCACGCGGACATCGGCATCAGCCTGCCTGGCTCGGGCGAGCTGCCGGTGGCGCCGGTGTACGTGGACGGCGAGAAGACGGTGACGCTGAAGGGCGAGCGCATCGCCGAGGAATTCCAGGCCATCGTGCAGGACTACGTGACGCGCAACTTCGCGGTTGGCGCGACGCGCAGGCGCGCCTCGCGCGACCGGTCCCACATTCCCCTCAAGGCGGTGACATGAGCGCGACGCTGCGGGCGGTCCGCGGCATGAACGACGTCCTGCCGGACGAGGCGGAGCTGTGGCAGTCGTTCGAGCACACGGTGGAGGACTGGCTCGCGCGCTGGGGCTATCGCCCGATCCGCATGCCGCTGGTGGAGCACACCGGGCTGTTCAGGCGCGCCATCGGCGAGGCCACCGACATCGTCGAAAAGGAGATGTACAGCTGGCGCGACGAGCTGAACGACGAGGAGCTGACGCTGCGCCCGGAAGGCACCGCGTCCTGCGTGCGCGCCGCCATCGAGCACAGCCTGATCTACGACGGCCCCAGGCGCCTCTGGTACGGCGGCCCGATGTATCGCCACGAGCGGCCGCAGAAGGGCCGCTACCGGCAGTTCCACCAGTACGGCGCCGAGGCGCTCGGCTTCGCCGGACCGGACGTCGATGCGGAACTGATCGTGATGTGCGCGCGGCTGTGGCCTGAACTCGGTCTTTCGGGCATCCGGCTGGAGCTGAACAACATCGGCTCGGCCGAGGAACGCGCGCGGCATCGCGGCGATCTCATCGGCCACCTCGAGGCCCATGTCGACAGGCTGGATGCCGACGCGAAGCGACGGATGCACACCAATCCGCTGCGCGTGCTGGATTCGAAGAATCCGATGGTGCAGGAAGTGGCCGCGGGCGCGCCGCCGCTGGAGGGTTACCTGGGCGCGGCGTCGCGCGCGCATTTCGAGGGCGTGACGAAACTTCTCGCCGCCGCGGGCGTCCCGTACACACTCAATCCGCGGCTGGTGCGTGGCCTGGACTACTACAACCTGACGGTGTTCGAGTTCATCAGCGACGCCCTGGGCGCGCAAGGCACGGTGTGCGGCGGCGGGCGCTACGACGGCTTGTTCGCGCAGCTGGGCGGCAAGCCCGCGCCCGGCGCCGGGTTCGCCATGGGCTGCGAGCGCCTGGTGGCGCTGGTGAAGGAGTCGAACCGGAAGCCCGCGCCCCCGCGTCCCGATGCCTACGTGCTGCAGCAGGGCGAGGGCACGCTGGCCTACGCCTTCACGCTGGCCGACGAATTGCGCGCGGCGGGCCACTCGGTGGTGCAGCACGCGGGCGGCGGCAGCTTCAAGTCGCAGATGAAAAAGGCCGATGGCAGCGGGGCGTGGCTCGCCCTGATCGTCGGCGAGGATGAGCTGGGCAAGGGCGAGGTGGCCGTCAAGCCGCTGCGCCGCAACGAACCGCAGTCGCGCATCCCGCGCGGCCAGGTCGTGCAGGGGTTCGCCGGCCTGCTGGAGAAAGCAAAGAACTGAACATGGCCTACGACCTCGAAGAACAGGAACAGATCGCCACCCTCAAGGGCTGGTGGAAGGACAACGGCAACTACGTGCTCGGCGCAGTGGTCGCGGTCTCGGTCGCCGGCAGCGGCTGGCTTGGCTGGCGCAACTGGCAGGCGGGGCAGGCCGCTTCGGCCGGCACCCACTACGAGACGCTGGTGCGCGCGGCGCAGGGGGGCGACCTCAAGGCGATGCGCGAGGCGGGCGCTGCACTGGCGGAGAACTACGCGGGCACGATGTACGCGTCGCTCGGCGCGCTCGCGAGCGCCAAGACCCTGTTCGACCGCGGCGACCTGAAAGGCGCCCGCGCGCAGCTGCAGTGGGTGCTGGAGAAGGGCGCCACGGACGATTTCAAGGACCTGGCGCGCCTGCGCATGGCGGCGGTGCTGCTGGACGAGAAGGGCTACGACGAGGCGCTGAAGCTGATGGAGGCCAAGCCCGCGGCGGCGCTCGAACCGCACTACGCGGCGATGAAGGGTGACCTGCTGGTGGCCAAGAACCAGCCCGCCGACGCCAGGGCGGCCTACAAGGCCGCGCTGGAAAAGGCGGGCGGCAGCGAAGCGTTCCGCGCCAGCGTGCAGATGCGCCTGGACGCGTTGGGCGGATGAGCACGACGGCAAGAGGCCTCGCCTTGGTGCTGGCCGCGGCGTTGCTGGGCGCCTGCTCGAGCATGCCCAGCGTCAATCCCATGGGCTGGTTCAGCGCCCCGACTGGTCCCAAGCCTGCCGCCCTGCCGGCGCTCACCAGTCCACAGCCTGTCAAGGCGCTCTGGTCCGCAGGCATTGGCGGCGCGGACGCCTTCGTGCTCAGTCCGGCCCTGGCGGGCGACTTGTACGTCGCGGCGCGGGACGGCAGCGTGGCGCGTCTGGATCCCGCAAGCGGCCAGGCGCGCTGGCGGGTTTCCGCCGGGATCCGGATCTCGGGCGGCATCGGGTCGGACGGCGAGCTGGCAGTGGTGGCATCGGACGTCGGGGAGGTGGTGGCGTTGGATGCCAGGTCCGGCACCGTGCGCTGGCGCGCGCGCGTCTCCAGCGAGGTGCTCGCCGCGCCGCGCGTCTCCGACGGCCTGGTGCTGGTGCGCAGCGCCGACAGCCGGATCTTCGCCTTCGGCGCCGAGGACGGCCGGCGGCGCTGGGTCTACCAGCGCGCGCCGACCTCGCTCATCGTGCGCACGCCTGCGGGGATGACGGTGCACCAGGGCGCGGCCTTCGTCGGCTTCCCGGGCGGCAAGCTGGTGGCGCTTGCGCTGACCAACGGCGGCGTGCGCTGGGAGGCCACAGTGGCCCTGCCCAAGGGCGCCAACGAGCTGGAGCGCGTCACTGACATCGTCGGCGACCCTGCTGCGCAGGGCAGGGAAGTGTGCGCGGCGGCCTACCAGGGCCGCGTCGCATGTTACGACGTGCAGAACGGCAACCAGATCTGGGCGCGCGACCTGTCCTCGCTCACCGGCGTGTCCTTCGATGCGCGCTTCGCCTACGTCAGCGATGACAAGGGCGCAGTGCACGCACTGGACCGGGGCAACGGGCGCAGCGTCTGGCGCCAGGACCGCCTCGGCAACCGCCGGTTGTCGCAGCCGATTGCGCTTGGCGGGGAAATCGCCGTGGGCGACCTCGAGGGCTACGTGCATTTCCTCGCCCGCGACTCGGGCGCCTTCGTCGCCCGCCATGCCACCGATGGCAGCGCGATTCGCGCCGCGCCGCTGCGCCTGCCCGCGGGCTTCCTGGTGCAGACTGCGAACGGCGGGCTGTTCGCGCTGTCGCTGTGAAGCCTGGTCCAGGACCGGCATGAAGCCGTATCAAGGACCGGCATGAAGCCGGTGATCGCCCTGGTCGGGCGGCCCAATGTCGGCAAGAGCACGCTGTTCAACCGCCTCACCCGCAGCCGCTCGGCAATCGTGGTCGACGTGCCGGGGGTGACGCGCGACCGGCACTACGGCAATGGCTGGCTCGGCGGCCGCCCCTACATCGTCATCGACACGGGCGGCGTCGAGGCCGCCTCGACCGACCCGATCTACGCCGAGATGGCGCGCCAGGCGGAGCAGGCGATCGCGGAGGCCGACGCCGTCATCTTCGTCACCGACGTGCGCGCCGGGCTGACCCCGGGGGACCGCGCCATCGCGGAGCGCCTGCGCCGTGTCGCCAAGCACGTGCGCATCGCCGCCAACAAGGCCGAGGGAATGGGCACGGCTGCCGCTGCCGAATTCCACGAACTGGGGATGGGCGATCCGGCGCCGGTATCCGCGGCGCACGGCGAGGGCGTGGGCGACCTGATGGAGGCTGTGCTGGCGCGGTTCCCAGGCGGCGACGAGCCCTCGGAGGACGAGGGCAAGCATCCGAGGGTGGCCATCGTCGGTCGTCCCAACGTCGGCAAGTCCACGCTGGTGAACGCACTGGTGGGCGAGGAGCGCGTCATCGCCTACGGCGAGCCCGGGACCACGCGCGACGCCATCGAGGTGCCCTTCGAGCGCAACGGGCGGCGCTACACGCTGATCGACACTGCGGGCCTGCGCAAGCGCGGCAAGTCGCACGGCGCGCAGGTGGAGAAGTTCTCCATCGTCAAGACCCTGCAGGCCATCGAGGCCGCCAATGTCGCAGTGCTGGTGCTGGACGCGGTGGAGGGCATCTCCGAGCAGGACGCGCACGTGGCCGGCTACATCCTGGAGCGGGGCCGCGCGGTGGTGGTGGTGGTGAACAAGTGGGACGCCGCCGGCAAGGAAGAGCGCGAGCGCATCAAGCGCGAACTGGTCTGGAAGGTCGGCTTCCTGGGCTTCGCCGAGACGCTGAACATCTCCGCGAAATCCGGCAAGGGCGTGCCCGGCGTGATGCGCGCGGTGGATGGCGCCTATGCGGCGGCGATGGCCAAGCTCTCGACGCCGCGCCTGACGCGCGCGCTCATCGCCGCGGTGGCGCAGCAGTCGCCGCCGCGCAAGGGCTACTCCAGGCCCAAGCTGCGCTACGCCCACCAGGGCGGCTCCAACCCGCCCATCGTCGTCATCCACGGCAACTCGCTGGACCAGGTCGGCGACAACTACAAGCGCTACCTTGAGGGGTACTTCCGCAATGCCTTCAAGCTGGGTGGCACGCCGCTGAAGATCGAACTGCGCACCGGCCGCAATCCTTACGCCGACCCGAAGTCCGGCCGGCGGTCAAAACAGTAGCTGGTGCAGGAAGCGGCCCGGGGCGAGGGCGCCGGCTCCGGCGCCCAACAGCCCCAGCAGGGTGCCGACCATGAACTTCTTGTGCGCCGGGACGTTGCCGCGGCGGATGAACCAGATTGCCGCAGCGAGGTTGCACAGCACGAACACCGACAGCAGGTGGATCGCGGAGAATTTGCCGCCGCTGTTGATGCCGAAGATCCAGAATGACGACACTGCGGCTATCGCCATGGCGCCGACCCACGCCCAGCCCAGTGCCTTATGCGCGCGCGTGCCCTTGGGCAGCAGCAACTGGGCCATGCCGACGGCCACGGCGGGGAGGACCGCTGCGAGGTGGATGGCGCTTGCGAAAGTCAGTTCACGGGTCATGGGAATGTGATATGTTGGCGGTGACAACACTACTTTAGAGTTTGATGTAGACAATGTCAACATCAAAGCCAAAGAATCCTGCCTACCACCACGGCGACCTATCCGAGGCCATCCTTCAGGCGGCCGCAGAAGTCCTTGAAGAACAGGGCGTTGAGGGTCTGAAAATGCGCGATCTGGCGCGTCGGGCGGAGGTTTCCCACAACGCCCCCTACCGTCATTTCCCGGACAGGGAGAGCCTGCTTGCCGCGCTATCGGCGGAGGGCTTCGCCAGGCTGGGAAAGGCGCAGCAGGAGGCGCGGAGAACCGGAGGGTTGAAGGCCATGGGCGAGGCCTACGTGCGCTTTGCGCTCGAGCACCCGCAGCGCTTCCGGCTGATGTTCGGCGGTGGTGTCCGGATTTCGCGCCACCCGGCGCTGCGTGATATCGCGAAGCGCGTGTTCGACGGCCTCTCGGGTGCGCTCGCGGGACAGGTCGCGGAAGCATCCGGGGCCCGGGACGCGTCCATAGCCGCCTGGGCCATGGTGCACGGCCTGGCGAACCTGATGCTCGACGACAAGATCAGCGCGGACGCGATGCGGGGACGCGACTGCGCCGCCTTCGCGCGCGACGTCCTGGCGACGCTGCGCTTCGCCGCGCGCCCGGATCAGCCCCCGCGCCGGCCCTCCTGAGCCGCGAACGCGGCCGCGCAACTGTCGGGCGCCGCATGGCAGCGAAGCAGCCGGAGCAGCGGCTGGTTTCGTACGGCGCGCGGCAACTCCGGCGCATGGTTATCCCACAGCGTCCTCGCGCGCGCCGGGGCACCGGCGGCGACATGGCCGGTCATCCCGGCGAGCAGCAGGTACTCCCGGTTTTCGTGGCCCAGGTCCTTCTGCGTTGCCAGCAGCACTTCGGCGAGATGCCCGGCCTGTGCCGCGTCGCGCTGGCCGACGGCGCGGAACAACGCGATCCAGCGGCGCTGGTATTCGTGCAGCCCGTCGTGGCAGGGCGCGGCGGCGATCCTCGTCCACACCGCTTCCGCTTCCGCGGGGGGCAGGTACGGATTCAGGGTGCGCGCGACATTGGCCAGGCTGTGCAGCCAGACATCCTGCTCCCGCGGCTCGCGGCACTCGATCAGGCGCAGCTTGGTGACCTCGAGGTCCTTCTGCAGCAGCGAGGAGACGTTCTCCGGTGGCGGCGCCACCGGGCGCAGCAGGAAATCGCGCGCGTAGCGCGCCAGGCGCGTGTTGTCGATGCGCTGGAAGGCGTAGGCGCCCTCGTGCAGCGGGTTCACCGGGCGCAGGCTGCGGGCCGGCTCCAGCATCTCCAGCGCCGGTACGCCGGCATTGAGCATCGCGACCACGTCGCTGGCGCTCTTCTCGGTGAAGCGGTGCCGCGCGGCGTGCAGGTCCAGCACCGGGTAGAAGTCGGAATTCACCGGCATGGCGTAGCTGCGGAACAGCGGCTCCAGCGCGGCGCGTCCGCCGATGTAGCGTGCGTCGAGGTCGCCGGCCGAGAGCACGTGCACCTTCCACAGCTCCTTGGCCAGGCCCGGGTGCTCGAACACCGCGGGCTTCGCCGGCAGCGGCAGCGCCGTCGCCGAGGCGACGATCAGCAGGTCATGGTCGCTGGGGGCGAACACGGCGTAGTGCGGGAACACGCTGCCCAGCGCGTTCATCACCGAGGCGAGCAGCGAGGCGTCGATCTCGTAGAGCTGGAACCACTGCGCCAGCATGCCGCCCGGGTTGAGGTGGCCGCGGATGCGGCGGTAGAACTCGCGCGTGAACAGGCTCGAGACGCCGCTCACCCACGGGTTGGACGGCTCCGAAACGATGATGTCGTAGCGCCGGTTGCGGGTCGAGAAGAAGGTCTTCGCGTCGTCGATCAGGATGGCGCCGCGCGGATCGGCGAACGCGGCGCTGTTGCGCGGCACGAACCCGCGCGCGGCCTCGGCCATCGCCGGCTCGATCTCGATCGTGTCGACCCGCTCGAGCTCGGTGTTGGCGAGCATGGTGTGGGTCGTGAGCCCGGTGCCGATGCCGATGACGGCGAC
>JBQTJX010000001.1:0-75350 GCA_052386675.1 Betaproteobacteria bacterium | reverse complement strand
GCCCGGGGTTGCTCTCGACGCCGATCAGGCGCGGGAGCGCGGGCGTGCGCGGGGCGATGGTCGTGCGGTCCTTCAGATAGCGCTCCACGACCTCCCACACGGGCGTTCCCTGTGCTCCCTCGGCGACGGGCGCCCAGCCCGCCACCTTGTAGCGCTTGTCCGCCTCGAGGGGTTTGCCTCCCAGCCTCAGATCGACGATTCGCGAGCCCATTCGCGCGTTCGGCTCGCAGGCGTAGCTCATGCCGCCCACGCGCACCATGTCGCCGCCCTGCTGCAGGTAGGGATCGGGATTGAACAGGTTGTCGGCGATGTCTTCCAGGATCGCCTTGACCTGCTCGCCGCTCATCTCGTTCAGCGTGGATTGCGGGTAGGTGATGGCGGTCTGGTCCATCACGTGCTCGAAGGTGACGGCGTCGCCCGGCAGCAGCGTGGTGCCCCAGCGGAACCCGGGTGAAAACGCGATGTCGGCGCCCTTCACGGCCTGCAACGCGTCCAGGATCAACTGGTCCCAGGTGCCGTTGAAGCTGCCCCGGCGGTAAAGCAGGCCTTCGGTGACCGCGAGTTTCTCCCGCAACCGCGCTTCATGCGGGGCGCGGGTGCCGGCGATGTACTTCTCCATGTCCGCATCCGGAGGCAGGAGGTTGGAGAACACCGGCAGCAGCCGGTAGCGGAACCCGGCGACGCCGCCTGCCTTCACCTCGAGGTCCATCACGCCAAGGAACTTGCCGTTCGATCCGGCGTTCGTGACCAGCGTCTGGCCGACCTTCACCGGCGCCGGCACGCCGTCGTGCGTATGGCCACCGAGGATGACGTCGATGCCGCGGACGCGACCGGCGAGCTTGAGATCCACGTCCATGCCGTTGTGCGACAGCAGCACCACCAGTCGCGCCCCCTTGGCGCGCACCTCGTCCACCATCTGCTGCAGGCGCGGCTCCTGGATGCCGAAGGTCCAGTCGGGAACCATGTGGCGTGGATTCGCGATCGGCGTGTAGGGGAAGGCCTGCCCGATCACCGCCACCGCGACGCCGTTGACGTTGCGCAGCGTCCAGGGCTTGAACACCGGGTCCTCGAAATCCGTGGTCTTCACGTTCTGCGCCACGAACTCCATCGGCGCCAGGTCCTTCTCGACCAGTTGCTTCACGCGCTCGGCGCCGTAGGTGAACTCCCAGTGCGCGGTCATGATGTCCACGCCGAGGCGCTTCTGCGCCCCGATCATGTCGGCGCCCTTCGTCCACAGCGCCACCGCCGAGCCCTGCCAGGTGTCGCCGCCATCGAGCAGCAGCGCGTTGGGGCGCGCGGCGCGCAGGCGCTTCACCAGCGTCGCGAGGTGGGCGAATCCGCCGACCTTGCCGTAGCGGCGCGCGGCGCGTTCGAAATCAAGCGCGGTGAAGGCGTGCGCCTGCGCGCCGCCCGGCGCGATGCCGAAATGCTTCAGCAGCGCCTCGCCCACCAGGTGCGGCGCCTTGCCGGCGGCCGGGCCGATGCCGAGATTCACCGATGGCTCGCGAAAATGGACCGGCAGCAGCTGCGCATGGCAGTCGGTGAAATGCAGCAGGGAGACGTTGCCGAAGCGCGGCACGTCGTAGAGCTCGGCTGCGGCCTGCGCCGCGCTCGCACCCGGATGCAGCGTCGCGCCTGCCGCGGCGGCAAGCGCGAGCAGGCGGAGGAATTCCCGGCGTTGCAAGAACGCCTACTGGTTGACCGGGGAGCCCGGGTCGAGGAGCAGGCCCACAAGGTCCTTGATCTGCTGCTCGTTGAGCGTGCCGGCGTGCCCCAGGCGCGGCATCTGCGAGCAGGCGTTGTAGGCCTTGGAGTTGTAGATGCGCCCGTAGACGTACTTCTGCATGTCCGGGGTGTTGCCGCGCAGCTTGCCGAAGCCGGCCAGGCTCGGCCCCAGCGTGCCGTAGGCCTGCTCGCGCGGCGAGATCTGGTGGCAGTTGTAGCAACTGCCGCCGTCCTGGAGGCCCGGCTTGTCGCTCCACATCGAGCCGCGCCCGCTCTGCGCGACGCGCTCGCCGCGTTTCCAGTCGCCGACCAGGTTGCCGGCCGGGAAGGGTATCGACTTCAGTTGCTGTTCCTCGATGCGCCGGGCCAGTTCCGGCGGCGGGTTGTCGGCGTGCATGTTGCACAGACGCTGCAGCTCGTCGAGTTCGACGCGGGCCATCGTCGCCTGCCCGCGGGGGCGGAAGTCGCGCTTGAGCACCGCTGTGACCTGGGCAAGGTCCTCCGCAGTCGCCTTTGGGGGCTCGGTCGTGAGGGGAACCGACGTGCAGGCGACGAGCAGCGCGCTCGTGGCCAGGATCAGGGATCGTTTCATCATCGCCTCCTCAGCGCTTGATGGCGGGGCCGCTGTAGGTCGCGCCCTCCGCGGCGTGGGTCATGTAGTGGATCAGCGACACGGTCGCGTCCGAGGCGTAGGCGGGCTCGGGCATGCGCATCTGGCGATAGCAGTCGTTCATGCGCCACTGCAGCGTGACGAGCACGCTGGTGGAGACGCGGTACGAGGGCCAGGTGGAGATCAGCGGCCGCGCGTGCTCCGGCTTGTAGAGCACCGGCAGGTCGGACATGCGGATGCGCTTGCCTTCCTCGCCATGGCAGGAGGCGCAGGAGAAGTCCCAGGGCCCGGCGCGCAGGAAGTACAGTTTCTTGCCAAGCTCGATCGCGGCGCGCTCCTTCGCGTGGCTTGACCCGGGCTGCATCGACATGCCATTGGAGGCACGCGCGACATAGGCCGAGAGCAGGGCCATTTCCGAAGGCGTGTCGGCGTTGCCGAAGACGCGCTTGGTGGCCTCGGCCACCGTGCGTCCTTGCAGCGTGACCATGCAGTGCAGCAGCCGCGTCTCGAGGTCCATCACCCGGTCGGCGTCGGCGAAATGGCGCGGCAGCGCCGCGTACGCGCCCTTCAGCACGCCGGGTCCCTGGCCGAGGTCGCACTGCTCCAGCGACGCGTTCTTCGGGCCCTGGCGCTTCTTCCAGGCTTCCTCGCCCATGATCTCGAACAGCTCGATCGGGGCGCTTTCGTTGGCCATGCGCTGGTACTCGGCGTACGGCGACTTCTGCTGCGCCAGCAGGACGGCCGGCGTCAGCGCAAGCACGAGCAGGGTACTGCAGGTGAATGCACGCATCGTTCTCCCCCTCCTTTACTACGGCGCGGTCAGGCGACCGCGGCTTCGGTCTTGTTGGTCTCGCCCTTGTTGTCGAGCCAGCTCACCTCGACCTTGTCGCCCTTTGCCCCGCCCTTCAGCCGGAAGCTGAACACGGGGTTGCGGGACACGGCCTGGCTGATCTGGCCCTCCACCACGGTGCGGCCGTTCACTTTCACCGTCAACTGCTGGATGAAGTGAGGCTGGCCCTTGGTCGCCTGCTCGGTGGTCATCGGATGGGTCATCAGCACCCGCAGGTCCGTGAAGCCGCTGCCAAGCGTCGCACGCATTCTCATCGGTCCCGACATGTCAGCCTCCGCACCCGCCAATGGTTACCTTGATCTCGCGTGTCGCGCTGAAGTGCTTGCCGCCGGCCGTCACGACCACGCGCACGTCGGAGGTTTCGCCCATCTTGGCGTTGACCTTCACGAACGGCAGCGCGCCGTCCATGAAATCAAACGTTGCCGTCAGCGGATAGGGGTTCTTCTCGATCAGGACCGCGATCGAGGTCGTTCCCGGAATGTTGCTCGAGACCTCGATCGGCACCACCGCGCCGTTCTCGGCGATCTGCGGCGCCTCGATCACGATGTCCTTGCTCTGGGCCGCGTTCGATGCGCCGATGCTCTTGAGCGTGTCGCCGAGGCCCTTGGACGTGAAGGCTGCCTTGTTCCAGGCCGCCGCCAGCGAGGCGAGCGGATGCAGCATCCCGGCCGCGAAACCGGCCGCGAGCACGCCGGCGCGCTGCAGCAGCGACCTGCGAATTTCGTTCATGCGATTCCTCCTCCTTGCCAATGGGGCTCGGGGCAGTCTATCAACTCCCAAGCCACCGCGGATTGAATATGCTTATTCGCCGATTTATTCGCCGACGGGGGCCTCAGCACTGCTCCCAGGGCAGCCCGTCATGGCGCCAGCCCGCGACCACATTGCGCTGGTGCTTCTCGTTCAGGGGGCCCTCGAAGCCGTTCTTCACGTTGTAGACGCGGGAGAAGCCGTGGCGCTCCAGCGCCTCCCCGGCCTCCTGGGAGCGGTTGCCGCTGCGGCAGATGAGCACGATCGGGCGCACCGCGTGGTCGGTGCCCGCGAGCTTGCGCACCTGCCCGACGAAGTGCGGGTTCAGGTCCCAGTCCGGGCCGTCGTTCCAGGCCACGTGCAGGGCCCCAGGCGGGTGCCCCACGAACAGGTATTCCATCTCGCTGCGGCAGTCGATGAACAGCGCGTCCGGGTTGCGCTTGAGGAAGTCCTGCGCCTGCTTCGGGTCAAGGTGCTCCATGGCCCGCAGTTTACCGCCACCGCTGTTCCTACCGCTGCTGGAGCACCCAGGCCGCCAGCCGCTGCAGGTCGGCCTGCTGGATCTGCGGGTTCGGGGGCATCGGCACCGAGCCCCAGGCGCCCTGGCCGCCGCCGCGGATCTTCGCGGCGAGGCGTCCGGCCGCGTCCTTGTCGCCGGCGTATTTCGCCGCGACTTCCCGGAAGGACGGGCCCACGATGCGCTTGTCGGGCGCGTGGCAGCCGGTGCAGCCGTTGGCGTTGAGCAGCTGCTGCGCCGGGTCGCCGGTTGCGGCAAGGGTGTCCGGGGAGGGCGCCGGCGCCGGCTGGTCGCGGTTGTAGTACACGGAAAGGTACTCGTGGATGACGCGCACGTCCTCGTCGGTGGTCGGCCAGCCGCGCTCCCTCATGTTGCGCAGGTTGTATCCCCACTCGTCGCGCGAGAGGCGCGCGCGCCGGATGTGCTCCAGCTCGTGGCACAGCTTGCACTGGTTCTCGGTGAGCGTGCTGCCCGGTCCCGAAATGAGCTTCTCGTCGGCCTGCGCCAGCGCCGCGCCCCACCAGAGTGCGGCAGACAGCGCAATGACCAGCGCTGCCGCACCGGCAGGGTCAGGCCGGGACAATCATGACCCCCACCCGGTGGATGCCGTTCCAGAAATAGCCAAGGGGATTCCACAGCGGCGTGACCGGCTGCACGTTGCCTCGGTCGTCGGTCGCCCGCGCGAGGAACGTGACGTAGCCGAAGCGCTGCGGCTGGAACTCGTAGCTGAAGGTGCTCCAGGCGTACTTGTCCTTCGCGCGCTTGAGGGAGGCCCGGTGCCAGGTCATGCCCTCGTCCCAGGACACATCCACGTGGTCCACGGCGCCTTCGCCGACCCATGCCTTGCCGCGGATGGTGAATTGCTGGTTGCCCTTGTGGCTGCTGTCCGGCGCCGGCGAAGTGATCATGGACTTGATCGGCCAGGCCTGCGTGGAGAGGGTTTCGGCGGGCATTTTCTCGCCCGGCTTCACCGGATACCGGGGCGTCACGTAGCTGTTGTTCATGTACGTGCCCTTGAACGGCGCCTCGAGCACGGTCAGCGTGTGCAGCCACTTGGTGGAGGCCGAGCCGACCCAGCCCGGCACCAGCAGGCGCAGCGGGAAGCCGTGGACCGCCGGCAGCGGCGCGCCGTTCATGCCCCACGCGACGAGGGTGTTCTCGTCCATGGCCTTCGCCATCGGGATGGAGCGGATCACCGGCGCCGCGGTGGCGAGCGCGCCGGGGTCGCCACCTTGTCCGGCAACATGCGCCGCCTTGTCGCCAAGGCCCGCGGCCTCGAGCACGTCCTTCAGCCGCACACCGGTCCATTGAGGGCAGCCCATGCCGCCGGTCGCGCCCCACGGTGTGCCGCTCGCGCGCGGCACGTAGTTCGACCGGCCCGCGCCCGCGCACTCCACCATCCCGGCCATGGTCACGGCCGGGAAGGCCTTCTGCAGGTCCGCGACGGAAAAGCTGAGTTCCTTGCCGACCAGGCCCTTCACGCTGAGCTGGTGCGAGCCCGCGTCCAGCACCGGCGTGAGCAGGTTGTTGCGCACGAACATCCGGTCGTTGGGCGAGAACTCGAAATCATGCTCGTGCGCCGGCAAGCTGCCCGTGAGCGGGCGCTCGGAATGCCACTGCATGGCTTTCGCCTTGCCGGCCTTGATGGCGTCGTTGGGCAGGGTGCCGGGCGCGGCTGCCTGCGCCAGCGCTTCGCGCATCGCGACGGACTCCCCGAGCAGGGCCAATGCCCCTGCGCCGGCGACACCGGTCAGGAATTGGCGACGCGACGAATCCGGATTGACTTGATCATCCATGGTGGTTCCTCCTGTCACGACCTTAGCAAACCCGCGCGGCGCGCGGAAATAAGGCGCGGTTATGGGGCTATCACGCAGACTGCGCGGCGCCCAGCCGCGACTTGGCGAAGGCGACGAATTCGGCGGTCAGCCGGGACTGGAACTTCTGCTTCGAATAGACCGCGGACAGCTTGCGCACCAGGCGCGGCTCGAAGGGCAGGGCGACGAGCTCGCCCAGGCGGGTTTCCTTGGCCACCGTGGCGCGCGACATGAGCGCATAGCCCAGGCCGGTGGCGACCACGCCCTTCAGCGCCTCCGGGCTACCCAGCTCCATGACCGGGTGCAGGGAATCGGGTGCGAGGCCCTGCGCCTGCAGGTACCGGTCACTCACCACGCGCGTCCCCGATCCGGGCTCGCGGCTGACATACGCGTGCTGGGCGAGCAGGCCTGGCGGCACGGATTTCAGCGCGGCGAGCGGATGCTGCGGCGCGCAAACGACCAGCAGCTCGTCCTCGGCGAGGACCTCGGCCGCCAGCTGCGGCAACGGCGATCCGCTTTCAATGAATCCGAGGTCCAGGCTGTGTTCCAGGACTTGCGTTTGCACGACCTCTGAATTCGCCACCATCAGCCTCGGCACGACCTCAGGGTAGCGGGTGCGGAACTCGCCCAGCACGCGGGGCAGCAGGTACTCGGCCAGCGTCATGCTGGCGCCGATCAGCAGCGGGCCGGCCATGTGACCGGTCAGGTCCTTCATGCGGGCGTCGAGCTCGCCCGACAGGCCGAGGATGCGCTCGGCATAGTCGAGCACCACGCGACCGGCATCGGTGAGGGAAATCTGGCCATGGCCGCGCTCGAACAGGCGCGTGCTGAACTGCTCCTCCAGCTGCCGGATCTGGAAGGTCACCGCCGGCTGCGTCATGAACAGCGCCTCGGCCGCCTTCGTGAACGAAAGGTGCCGCGCCACCGCGTGGAAAACCTGGAGCCTCCGGTCAGCCATGGCCGGAATTATCGGGCATCCCGGGGTCCGGCCATCCCCTGTAATCAAACCTGCTTATCCGGTCATCGGAACGCCGGCATTGCCCGAGGTGGGGCCGCTTCCGGACAATGGCGGCCCGCACTAGGAATCTTCCCCATGCCCGGACTCGTCCCTCCTCACGGCGCCGCCTCGCTCCAGCCGCGCATGCTTGCCGGCGAAGCGCTTCAGGCCGCGCGCCGCCGCGCCGCGACCCTGCCCGCGCTGCGCATCAGCTCGCGTGAGCGGGGCGACCTGGTCATGCTCGGCATCGGCGGCTTCACGCCGCTCGAGGGCTTCATGACGCGCGCCGACTGGGAGGGCGTGTGCGAGCGCTACCGTACCGCGGCGGGACTGTTCTGGCCGATCCCGATCACGCTGTCGGTGGACGCGGAGCGCGCGGGCGCGATCCGCGTCGGCGACGAGGTCGCGCTTGCGGGCGAGGAGGATGCCGAGCCGCTCGCCACGATGAAAGTGACCGAGAAGTACGCCATCGACAAGGCGCACGAGTGCAGGTCGGTGTTCCGCACCGTGGATGAGAAGCACCCGGGCGTGCAGATGGTCATGCGCCAGCCCGAAGTCAACCTTGCCGGGCCGGTGCGCGTGCTCTCGGACGGCGGCTTCAAGGCGAAATACGGCGAGCTGTTCCTGACGCCCGCCGAAACCCGCGCCGCGTTCGAGCGCCTGGGCTGGTCGCGCGTCGCGGCGTTCCAGACGCGCAATCCGATGCACCGCTCGCACGAATACCTGGCGAAGGTTGCGGTGGAGACCTGCGACGGCGTGCTGGTGCACTCGCTGCTGGGCAACCTCAAGCCCGGCGACATCCCGGCGGAGGTGCGCACGCGCGCGATCGCGGTGCTGATCGAGAACTACTTCCGGCCCGGGACGGTGTTGCAGGCAGGTTACCCGCTGGACATGCGCTACGCCGGGCCGCGCGAGGCGCTGCTGCACGCCGTGTTCCGGCAGAACTACGGTTGCTCGCACCTCGTGGTCGGGCGCGACCACGCCGGGGTCGGGAGTTACTACGGCCCGTTCGACGCGCACCGTATCTTCGACGAGATCCCCGCGGATGCGCTGGAGACGAAGGCGCTCAAGATCGGTGTCACCTTCTGGTGCCACCGCTGCTACGGCATGGCGTCGGACCGCACCTGCCCGCATGGGGACGCGGATCGTTTGCAGGTGTCGGGAACGCAGTTGCGGAAGTGGCTGGAGGAGGGCGCGGAGGTGCCGGCGGAGTTCAGCCGGCCGGAGGTGCTGCAGGTGCTGAAGGCGTACTACGCGGCTGGGCGGTAGGGTGCGGGGCCGCTGGGCCGCCGGATGTAACCGATCGGTTACATTTGCTGCACTCCCGGCGCCTACGGCTTCTTCGGCGTCCGGTACTCGGCTTCCTTCTGCATCGGCTCCCACACCGTCTCGAAGCCGACGAAGCCCTTCTCGTTGGCCGGCATCTGGCGCGTGGTGAAGAAGCGCGACTGGCCTTCAGGCACCTTGGCGGGGGCGGGTTTCTTTTCGTCGCTCATGATTCAGCTCCTTGGTCCAGTCCCATCAAACCGCCCTCAGGCGGCTCGGATCGATATCAGGCCGCGCGGGGATCGCCCCGCCGGTCCGGGTTTCTTCTTCGGTCGCATCCCGCACGGACAGGATCTCCAGTGTAAACACGATTTCCCTGCCGCAAAGCGGATTGTTGCCATCCACCGTGAGCTTCTCGTCGTCCACGTGCGTGACGAGGAAGCTGCGGGCCTGGCCCCGGTCGTTCTCCATCAGGATCGAGGTGCCGACGCTCCGGTACTCCTCGGGGACGTTCTCGATCCGGTCCGAGAACACCAGCGACTCGTCCCGGGGGCCGAAGATCTGGTTGCCGTCGATCGGCACCTCGATGACTTCGCCCGCGGCCTTGCCCGCGAGCGCCATGTGGACCGACGGGGCGAGGATTTCGTTGTGGCCGTGGACGTAGCCCAGCGGAAACTCCACCCGCGTCAGGACGTGCCCGGTCCTGCGGTCGGTGACCTTGTAGGTCAGCTCGACGAACTTGCCGTCGCTGATCACGTCAGAAGAGGGAGGCACCGAAGATCCTGGCCTTTCCGTCCTCGTAGCCCAGCACCAGGCGGCCGAGCCATTCGCCCGGCTTCTTGGTGCTGCGCTGGCGGTAGAGCACCGTCACATGCTCGCCCCGGCGGATGATGCCGAGCGCGTCGAAGTCCTCCGACAGGCTGCGCGCCAGCTCGCTGTTGGCGAACTGGTGGCCGGCGGCGACCTGGTCCATGGCGCGCGCGAAGGAACCGGAGAAGTTGCGCACGAACTCGCCGTACTTGCCTTCGTTGGAGGACTTGACGAGTTCGCGCCACAGGGGAGTCGCCATCGCCAGGATCTCGTCGTCGGTCTTCTCGATGATGTTCAACTGCTACTTCTCATCCCCGATCAGGTGATACAGGGGCGCTTTTTCCATGGTGTACTCGCCGCTCGCGGGATCGCGGCGCGACACCGTCAGCACGTGCCAGTTGGCGTCGTCCACCTTCATGGCGTCGCCGCGGTAGTAGTAGCCCGGCCAGCGCGTCTCCTTGCGGAACAGCGTGTGCTGCGTGACGCACTCGGCGGCGCGGTGGCGGTGCTTCAGTTCCCAGGCGCGCAGCAGCTCGTGGATGTCCTTCGCCGCCAGGTTCTCGAGGTCCTCCTCCATCACCTTCAGCTTCTTCAGGCCGATGTTGAGGAGCTTCTCGTTGGTCATGTAGCTGACGGTCACGCCGCCGCAATACTCGTCCATCAGCTTCTGCAGGCGGTCCAGGCCCTGCTTGGGGTTGATGTAGTGCGGGTTGACGTCGCCCGCCACGATCGCGTTGCGGTAGACCCGGTAGTGCTCCAGCGGCTTGAAGATCTCCTCCCGGCGGCGGTCGATCTGCGCCTCGGACACGACGATGCCCTCGGCCTTGCCGTCGTCGATGTACTTGCAGGCGGCCTTCGCGGCCAGACGCCCCTCGGTGAACGACCCCGAGGAGAACGCGTGCGGCGTGCCGCCGACCGCGTCGCCGGCGCCGAACAGGCCCTCGATCGTGGTCATGCGGTTGTAGCCCCAGAAGTACTCGGGGGGCGAGAGGTCTTCCGGCCCCGAGCACCAGGCGCCCGAGCCGGTGGCGTGCGAGCCCATAACGTAGGGCTCGGAGGTGGTCAGCTCGGGGTTCTCGTTCTTGGGATCGACGTCGGTGGCGGCCCACAGCACCGCCTGGCCCACCGTCATGCCGAGGAAGTTCTCCCAGCCCACTTCTTCCAGGTGGGGATCCTGGAAGGCGCGCATGGTCACCATGTGGATCGGGCCGCGGCCGGCGTTCACCTCGCTGATGATGCAGTGGTTGCGCAGGCAGGTCGGGATCGGCCGGTGGGTGAGGTGCGAGGCTTCCGGGTCCAGGTACTCCTTGCCGACCATCTTCTGCAGCTCGGGGAACCACTTGGATTCGTACTCCTCGCCCAGGCAGTTCTGCGTGTAGGTCTTCAGGTGCAGGAAGTAGGCGCCGACCGGGCCGTAGCCGTCCTTGAACCGCGCCAGCACGATGCGGTTCTCCATCTGCGTCATCTTGGCGCCGGCGTTGATCATCAGGCCGTAGGCGGACGCCGAGGACCAGGGCGCATACCAGGTGCGGCCCGAGCCCTCGCCCACCGAGCGCGGCTTGAAGATGTTGGAGGCGCCGCCCGCGCCGCAGATCACCGTCTTCGACTTGAAGACATGGTAGTTGCCGGTGCGCACGTTGAAGCCGACCGCGCCGGCCACGCGGTTCTCCTTGCCGTCGTCCATCAGCAGGTGCGTGACGCAGATGCGGTTGAAGACCTTGTCCGCGGACTTCTTCGCCGCCTCGGCCACGATGGGCTTGTAGGACTCGCCGTGGATCATGATCTGCCAGCGCCCTTCGCGCAGGTAGCGCCCGGTCTTCGGGTCCTTCATGATCGGCAGGCCCCACTCCTCGAACTGGTGCACCGTGGAGTCGACGTGGCGCGCCATGTCGAACAGCAGGTCTTCGCGCACCATGCCCATCAGGTCGATGCGGGCGTAGCGGACGTGGTCCTCCGGGTTGTTCTCGCCCCAGCGCGTGCCCATGTAGCAGTTGATCGCGTACAGGCCCTGCGCGACCGCCCCGGAGCGGTCGATGTTCGCCTTCTCCGCGATGACGATCTTCTTGTCCTGCCCCCAGAAACGCGCTTCCCACGCGGCGCCGGTGCCGCCCAGGCCCGCGCCGACGACCAGGATGTCGATGCCCTCTTCGATGATGGTGTCGATGGCCATGTCAGTACTGGACGCCCTTCTTCAGCGTGAGGCCGGCATCCTTGAGCGTGCGCAGGCCGCCCTCATCCATCCGGATCCATTTCGGCTCGTTGTACAGCAACTCGCCCTCGCGCATGTCCTTCGTGGGCGCCGGCACCTCCGCGAGCTTCGGGATCGCCTGGCCCCAGGGCTTGGTGGTGATGGGCGACAGGAAATTCTTCTCCTTGCCGTTGCGGAACTTGATCTTCCAGGCGATCGTGCCCTTCTGCTCGTCGCGGTGCACGCGCACGCTGTGGCCCAGCGGGGCGAAGTCGGCGTAGCCGCGCACGTCGATCGCATGCTGCGGGCAGGCCTTCACGCAGGAGTAGCACTCCCAGCACATGTTCGGCTCGATGTTGTAGGCGCGCCGGTAGGTGGGGTCGATGTGCATGATGTCCGAGGGGCAGATGTCGACGCAATGTCCGCATCCGTCGCACCTCGTCATGTAGACAAAGGTAGGCATGAGGCTGGTTCCGTGTCCTGTTCTCAGTAGTGGCGCGGTGCTTCGCGCTTGATGCCGAGCCCCATGTCCATCGGGGCATTTTTCAGCAGTTCCATCGAGTGCCGCTCCTGTTGCGCGGGGTCGTCGCGGGAGAGCGTCGGCAGGTTCGCGTGCGTGCCGTCGGCCTCGGACAGGCGCTTTTCGAAGGCCGCCGCCGGCTTGAAGAACATGTGCGCGAACTTGGACCAGGGCACTGAGCCGAACAGCACGGTGGTGGCGATGACGTAGAGCCCGAACAGCACGATCGCGGCCGGCGTGCCGCGCGCCTGCAGCCAGGCCCACGCGAGGCCGAGGGTCACGCTCGCCAGCAGCGACAGGACGAACAGGTCCGCGCGCACCAGGCGCAGCGGCGAGTTGCCCTCGGCGGCGACGTCCACCCGGATGAAGAACCAGAACCAGTAGCCGCCAAGGCAGACCATCAGGCCGCCGAGCCACCAGAGCTGCGCCCAGAGCGCGCCCGCCGATGCATTGAACACCAGGACGACGGTGGCGAGGACATGGATCACGAAGCCGTACATGCCGAGCAGGTGCGCGATGCGCCGCCGGGCGTTGCAGAACTCTCCGGAAGCGAGCACGTCAACGACAATGGTCTGCACCGCGATCGACACCGCCTTGCCGCCATCGACCGGCTTCGCGCCGCGTTTCCTCGCGTTGCGCATGTTCTCGAAGAAGTATTTCGCGCTGCCCTTGTGCAGGATGTCGAACAGCGTACCGGCCGCGACCAGGACCACCATCAGGACGATGTAGCCCTGCTGGACGGCGGCCGGGACCACGGTCGACAGGACGGAGAATGGATTGCTCGTGAACATGGGGGATTCCCTCTTCGTGGCCGCGATTGTAGGAGGCTACGCCGCCCGGGGTGCGCAAAAAACGGCTATGCGGCCATAGAAAAAACTTCGAAGCGCATCTCGCCAAGGTCGCCCATCACCCAGGTCGCGGGCGCGGCGAGCCCGGCCACGGTCCCCGGATTCACCAGCCAGGTGCGGCCGCCCTTCACGTTCGCGACCTGGTCCATGCCCGCGGCATGCGAATGGCCGCAGCACACCAGGTCCCAGTCGCCGGTGCAGGCCATCGCGTGACCGTACTCCGGGTAGTGCACGGCGAAGACGCGCCGGCCGCCCAGCTCCAGGCGCGCGTCGGCGCCGTGATAGCGCAGCAGCCCGCCGCTCTTGCCCATCTGGAAGTGCAGCGCCTGGGTGTCGCCGATGTTGTTGCCGTGGATGAGGTGCACCGGCAGGCCGTGGGCGAGCGCCGGCTTTACGGTCTGTGCGCCGATGAGGTCGCCGCAGTGGATCACGGCTTCGGCGCCGCGCGCCTTCGCCTCGCCCACCGCCAGCGCCAGCGCATCCGCGCGGTCGTGGCTGTCCGAGACGATGCAGATTTTCACGCGCGCATCATAGCCGAGCACCGGAGTCGGACCTCCGTCGCGCGCTTATGGAGGCATCAGTTTCACTCGTTGCTGCGTCGCACGATCGGGCTCAGAATGAACGGTTCCCCTGCCACGGCCCGGAGCGCTTCGTTGGCGACCGAAGTCAAGACGACGACCTGTTACATGTGCGCCTGCCGCTGCGGCATCCGCGTGCACGTCGACACGGACCAGGGGCGCACCTCGGTGAAGTACATCGAGGGCAATCCGGGCCACCCGCTCAACAAGGGCGTCATCTGCGCCAAGGGCGCGAGCGGCATCATGAAGCAGGTCTCGCCGGCGCGCCTGAGCCGGCCGCTGCGCAGGAAAGCCGGCGCAGAGCGCGGCGCTGGCGAATTCGAGCCGATTTCCTGGGAAGAGGCGTATGACACGCTGGCGTCGCGCCTGGCGGCGATCCGGCGCACCGACCCGAAGAGATTCGCCCTCTTCACCGGCCGCGACCAGATGCAGGCCTTGACCGGACTGTTCGCGCGCCAGTTCGGCACACCCAACTACGCCGCGCACGGCGGCTTCTGCTCGGTCAACATGGCCGCGGGCATGATCTACACCATCGGCGGCTCGTTCTGGGAGTTCGGCGGGCCGGACCTGGAGCGCGCCAAGCTGTTCGTCATGTTCGGCACCGCCGAGGACCACCATTCGAATCCGCTCAAGATCGCGATCTCGAAGTTCAAGCGCGACGGCGGGCGGTTCGTCTCGGTCAACCCGGTGCGCACCGGCTATTCGGCGATCGCCGACGAGTGGGTGCCGATCCGCCCCGGCACGGATGGCGCGCTGCTGCTGGCGCTGGTGCGCGAGATGATCGAGCAGGGGCTCTACGACCGGGACTTCGTCGCCCGCTACACCAACGGCGGCCAGTTGGTGATCACCGATCCCGCTTCGCCGCGCCACGGCTTGCTGGCCACCGACGACAACGCCGACCCGGTCAATCCGCTCTACCCGCAGAACCAGCTCTGGTGGGACCGCCACGGCGCCCGTGCGGTGGTGAGCCATGCCCCGGGCGCTGACCCGGCCCTGTTCGGCGATTTCACGCTTGCCGACGGCACCTGCGTGCAGCCGGCGTTCCAGCTCCTCGCCGATCGCGTGCGGCCGCACACGCCGGAGTGGGCCGAGGGCATCACCGGCATCCCGGCCGCGACCATCCGGCGCCTGGCGCACGAGATGGGCGTGACCGCGCGCGACGAGAAGATCGAACTGCCGATTGCGTGGACCGATTGCTGGGGAACCGAGCACCAGACGGTCACCGGCAATCCGGTCGCGTTCCACGCCATGCGCGGACTGGCGGCGCATTCAAACGGTTTCCACACCGTACGCACGCTCGCCATCCTGATGAGCCTGCTGGGCACCATCGACCGGCCCGGCGGGTTCCGCCACAAGGCGCCGTTCCCGCGCGCAATCCCGCCCTCCGCCAAAACGCCGACCGGCCCCGAGGGCGTGCAGCCGGACACGCCGCTGGCCGGGCTGGCGCTGGGCTGGCCCGGTTCGCCCGAGGACCTGTTCGTGGACGCCGAGGGCGGGCCGGTGCGCATCGACAAGGGGTTCTCGTGGGAGTACCCGCTTTCCGTGCATGGCCTGATGCACAACGTCATCACCAACGCCTGGCGGGGCGATCCCTACCGCCTGGACACGCTCCTGATCTTCATGGCGAACATGGCGTGGAACTCGACCATGAACACCGGCGAGGTGCGGCGCATGCTGAACGACCGCGTCCAGGAAGGGGAAACCCGCGGCGAATACAAGATCCCGTTCATTGTCGTCTGCGATGCCTTCCAGTCGGAAATGACGGCCTTCGCCGACCTGGTCCTGCCCGACACCACGTATCTGGAGCGCCACGACGTGATGTCCATCCTGGACCGGCCGATCTCGGAGTTCGACGGCCCGATGGACTCGGTGCGCGTGCCGGTGGTGCCGCCCAGCGGCGAGTGCCGGCCATTCCAGGAAGTGCTGATCGAACTGGGTAGCCGATTGAAGCTGCCGGCCTTCGCCCATCCGGACGGCTCGCGCAAATACCGCGACTATCCGGACTTCATCGTCCGCCACGAGACCGAACCGGGATCCGGCATCGGATTCCTCGCGGGCTGGCGCGGAACGGACGGCAGCAAGTCGCTGCGCGGCGAGCCCAATCCTGACCAGTGGCAGCGCTACGCGGAAAACAATTGCGTCTTCAAGGTCGAACTGGACCCGTCCTACCGCTACATGCGCAACTGGAACCGCGGCTACATGGAGTGGGCGCAGCGGGCGCGCCTGCGGCGCTGGGGCGACCCGATCCTGGTGCACCTGTATTCCGAGGTGCTGCAGCGCTTCCGCCTCGCGGCGCAGGGCAAGTGGCCCGGCCGCCGCCCGCCGGCCGCGCTCGCCGGGCGGGTGGAAACCTACTTCGATCCGCTGCCGTTCTACTATGCGCCGCTCGAGACGCAGGTCACCGACGCCGGACGATACCCGCTCGCCGCGATCACGCAGCGGCCGATGGCGATGTACCACTCCTGGGACTCGCAGAACGCGTGGCTGCGCCAGATTCACGCGCACAACTACCTGTTCGTCAACCCGCGCACCGCCGCGGCCAGCGGCATTGGCGATGGCGCCTGGATGACGGTCGCGTCGCAATGGGGCAGCGTGCGCTGCATGAGCCGCTACAGCGAGGCCGTCGAGCCGGGCACTGTGTGGACCTGGAACGCCATCGGCAAGTCCCCGGGCGCCTGGGCGCTGGCGCCCGACGCCAACGAGTTCACGCGCGGCTTCATCCTCAATTCGCTCATCTCGGACACGCTGCCGGGCGGGATTTCCAATTCCGACCCGGTCACCGGCCAGGCCGGCTGGTATGACGTCAAAGTGAGGATCTCGCCCGCATGACTGCCGCCACATGACCGCCAAACAACTCGCGCTGGTGATCGATCTCAACGTCTGCGTCGGCTGCCACGCCTGCGTGACGAGCTGCAAGGGGTGGAACAACGCCGGCGAGGCCGGTCCGCTCACCGACCAGAATCCTTATGGCGCCGATCCCTCGGGCACGTTCTTCAACCGCGTCCAGACCTTCGAGGTGGGCGAGTTCCCGAAGACCGAGACCGTGCACTTTCCGAAGTCCTGCCTGCACTGCGAGGACCCGCCCTGCGTGCCGGTGTGCCCGACCGGCGCCTCCTACAAGCGTGCCGAGGACGGCATCGTGCTGGTGGACTACGACAAGTGCATCGGCTGCAAGTACTGCTCCTGGGCCTGTCCCTACGGCGCGCGGGAGATCGACGAATCGCAGAAGGTGATGAAGAAGTGCACCTTGTGCGTCGACCGCATATATGACGCGAATCTGCCCGAGGCGGAAAGGAAGCCCGCGTGCGTGCTCGCCTGCCCGACGAGCGCGCGCCTCTTTGGCGACATCCATGACCCGGAGTCGGACGCCTCGCGCGCCATCCGCGAGCAGGGCGGCTACGCGCTGATGCCCGAATGGGGCACGCAGCCGGCCAATCACTACCTGCCGCGCCGGAAGACGGAGAAGCACCTGCATCCGGACGAACTCGAGCGGCACGACAACCCGCTCAAGGTGGACGGCCTGCTGCCGCGGCCCGCGAGCGGCGAGCCGGCGCTCGACGACGTGACCAGCTGGTAGCCCCGAACCTCCCATGAACCCGGCCTGGTCGGTCGTCTTCTTCACCACGCTCGCCGGGGCAGGGCAGGGCCTGTTCCTGGCGTTGGTCGCCGGGCAGGCGCAGGGGCGACTGCTGCTGGCGGGCACCGCCTGCGCGCTGGTCCTGCTGGCGACCGGGCTGCTCGCGTCCTTCTTTCACCTGGGCCATCCGGAGCGCGCGTGGCGCACGGCAACGATGTGGCGCACGTCCTGGTTGTCGCGCGAGGTGATCGTGCTGCCCGCGTTCATGGCTCTCGTCCTTGCCCATGGCTTCATGCCGGGCATCGCCCTCGGCGCGCTGGGCGCCGTCGCCTGCGTCGCGCTGTTCGTGTGCACCGGAATGATCTATGCCTGCCTGCCGTTCCTGCAGGAATGGCGCACGCCGCTCACGGTCGTCAATTTCACGCTGCTTGGCTGCGCCTCCGGGCTCACGGCGGCGGCCGCGCTCGCCGCGTGGCTGGAGCCCGCGCTGGCGCGGCCCTTTGCCGTGGGCGCGCTCGCCGTCGGCCTGCTCGCCTACCTGGGCCGCCTGGCCTCGTTGCTGCGCAACGCGCGCCTGCGACCGAGGTCCACCCTCGCCACCGCCATCGGCATCAAGCATCCGAAGATCAGGCAGATCGCACAGGGCGCGATGGGCGGCTCGTTCAACACGCGCGAGTTCTTCCATGGCCGGCCGCGGGAGGTCGTGCGCGCGGCGCGCTGGACGCTGCTGGCGCTGGTGTTCCCGGGCCCCGCAGTCCTGCTGCTGGCCGGGATGCAATCAGCGCCGCTGCTCGGCGCCGCGTTCGCGCTGCAGTACGCGGGGCTGCTCGCCGAGCGCTGGTACTTCTTCGCCGAGGCGAAGCACCCGCAGAACCTGTACTACCAGTCGATCGCCTGATTCACTTCCCGACGGCATGCGCGCGGATGAAGTCCGCGCTGCGCCGCATGGCGTCCTGCGCCGCGAGGTCGTCGGCGAAGCCGCGCACCTCGGGCGGCCGGAAGTCGAAGCCGCGCCCGACCCCCGGATAGACGATCACGCGCGCGTCGCGCTTCCTCTTCTGCAGCGCCTCGATGCCGGCCAGGATGGGGCGCGCGCGCTGGTACTGCTCGTGTTCGCCAAGGAACACCAGCACCGGCACCTCCAGCGCCTCGATCTCGGGGGCGAACTGGTAGACCTGCATCGGCTCGGGCGCCTCGGGATGCTGCCAGTGCGGGTAGTAGGAGACATAGCACGCCGCCTTCGACTGGCGCCCGCCGGTGACCAGCGCCTTGAGGGCGTAATAGCCGCCGCGGGTGTGCGAGACGACGCAGGCTTTCGCCTGACCGCGCGCCTCGGGCAGCGCCAGCGCGAAATCGATCGCGCGCGCGGCATCGACCTCGAGCGCGGGGTCGTGCCGGATCGGGAACGGATCGATATAGCGGCCGCTGTAGAGGTCCGGCGCAACGACGGTGAAGCCGCGCGCCGCCAGGCGCAGCGGAACCAGGCGCGTGATCGGGTCGATTCCGCGGCGCCCGTGCAGGAAGACCACGACCGGGAAGCTGCCTGCGCCGCGGGGAGCATGGATCTCGAACGGAACCTCGACATCGCCGCTGCGGAACGTCGCCGCGCGCGTGGCAAGCTCGTGGTTTGCGGCGCCCGGCAGAGCGCCACGCGACCACCAGGCGTCGTCCCACCACCACTTGGACTTGTCCTGCGGGTACTGGGTGACCGTCCAGGGCGCCTGCGCTGCCGCGGGCGCCGCCAGGAGTGCCAGCAGCAGCGCGACCGCGTTAATCTTGGCAGACCTGAAGGAGGATGGCATGGCGGATCCGCACCCCATCGTATCGCATTCAAAGCGCGCGAAGTTCGAGGACGTGCTCGATGACCTGAAGCTGGCGATCGAGGCCAGGGGTCTTGTGATCGACTACCACTCGTTCGTCAACCGCATGCTCGAGCGCACCGGCAAGGACGTGGGCTCCGCGCGCAAGCTGTATGCGGATGCGCAGGCGTTCGTGTTCTGCAGCGCGGCGCTGTCGCGAAAAACCATGGAGGCGGATCCGGCCAACGCGGCCTTCTGTCCCTACAGCATCATGGTCAGCGAGGCTGTGTCGGAACCCGGCATGGTCACCGTAAGCTTTCGCCGGCCATGGCGGGCCGATGGCTCCGCGGCGTCCAGGGCGGCGCTGCTGGAGGTCGAGAAGCTGCTGGAGGGCCTGGCGCGCCAGGCGCTGGGGTTGCGCTGAACTGCGCTACATCTTCCAGCCGACCGCAATGCCCAGCGAATTCTGGTTCATCTGAAGATTGGCGTTGCCGCCACCAAAGCCTACAGGAATGGAGCCGGAACCGTTGACCTTCTTCCTGAAGGCGTGCATGTAGCCGACAGTAAGTTCTTTCGTCGGCGACAGTCCCCAGGTAGCGCCGAGCGTCAGATGGTCCTCCACCACGCCCGGCGCGAGGATATTGAAGAACGTCTGGTTGGCGGGAATCGGTTGGCGCAACGTGACGTATCCGCCGCGCAGTGTCAGGTCCTTCGACCATTCGTAACTGGCGCCGAACTTGTACACGGTCGTGTTGCGCCAGCCGAATCCGCCGCCGTTCGACTGACCCAGCAGGCAGGCGCCCGTGAACAGGCAGTCGGCCGGAGTGCCTACCGCCTTTACCTTTCCGTAATTGATCTGCTGTATGTCGCCGGCCAGCGTGAGTTTTGGCGTCGCCCGGAATGCAATTCCCAGGCCATAGTGTTCCGGAATGTCGAAGTCACCCTGCTCGGCGAACAATCCCTTGTACTTGTCGAACTTGCTCATGCGCGTCCGGGACTGATAGGTCGCGCCGAGCGTCAGCGCATCCGTGATTTTCCCGGTCCAGCCGAGCTTCAATCCCCATCCAGTCGAGTCGTCATCGCCGCGATTGGTGAGATTCGCCGCATCGGACGAAATTCCCGCGAACGGGTTCAAGCCGTCCGCGGAGAATCGCTGGTAGGCAAAATTGAGCGACAGGCCGAACGAGTGGCTCGCGCTGGGCTTCCAGGCGATGGTCGGCGCAATGAACATCTGGATCAGGTCCACCCCGGCCGGGCTTGTGCCGCCGAACGCCGTGAACGGTGACCGATTGTAGGTCGTGTTCATGCCGCCGTTTCCATACACAACGATGCCAAGCGCCATGTTCTGGCCGATCGAACGGCTCAGGCCGAACTCCGGAATCAGGTAGTTCTTCGTTCCGTTCCCGTCGTTGCCGCCGTTGAGGCCGGCTCCGTTTCCAACGACCTCGCTGCTGCGATCAGGACGAAACCAGTCCAGGCCGAAATCGATGCGATTGCTGACGAAGCCCAGGCCAGCGGGGTTGCTGGCAGGGGCCATCGCGTCCTGCGGCAAGGCGATGCCCACACCGCCCATGCCCTTTGCCTTGAGGCCATAGCCGTGCGAAAAATACCCGACCGTCGCCGAGGCGTAAAACGGCAACGCGAGCGCGGCAGCAACGGCGAGTCTGAGCAGCTTCATGGATCTTTCCCCCCCTCGTTGGAAACGTCCTAGATGAACAAACTGACATCCGCGTCCCTCGCCGTCGGCAGGAAGGTCGCGGCGCCGCAGTAGTCCTGAACTTCCGGAATGAAGTCCTCGCGCGTGAAACCGAACAGATCGACGGTCATCTGGCAGCCAATCAGGTTGACGCCGCCCTCGATGCAAGCTGTCCGCAATTCCTCGACGCCGGCCACGCCCTTGCTCTGGATCGTCTGCTTCATCAGCGCGGTCGCCATGGACTCGAATCCGGGTACCACGGCCTGGACGGCATTAGGGATGTTCCAGTTGATCCCCTTGAACCAGTCCGGGCCGAAGGGCATTTTCATCGGCATCCCCGGATTGCCGAGCGGGCTCACTTTCAAGTCGCTAATGTCCTTCTTCAGCAGGTTCAGACCATAGAAGGTGAAGAAGATGGACACGTTCCAGCCCAGTGCCGCGGCGGTGGAGGCGAGGATGAACGGCGGGTAGGCCCAGTCCAGCGTTCCCTTCGTGGAGATGATTGTCATGGAGGGCGTCTGCTTCTCGCGCAATTCCGCGAGCTTCCGCGGCAGCAGAACCTCCAAACGCTCGTTGATCAGGCGGTCCAGGTCAGCTTGGTCAGACATGGCGTCACTCCTATTCGTCGGTTACCTTAATACTCAGGGGGAGTATGCGCCAAATGTTTCCTCTGATGGACACAGATGACTTTCCTTATGCGGCAGCGCATCATTGCTAAATCTGGCCTACAGATACTCTGCCGTGTATATTGCCGCCATGACCGATCCCACGATGCACGATGCAGAATCGAAGAAGGCGATGGATGCGCGCCTGGCGCGCATCGAAGGCCAGGTGCGCGCGGTGCGGCGCATGATCGCGGAGGACGAGCCCTGCGAGGACATCGCGCAGCAACTCGCCGCGGCGCGCAAGGCGCTGGACCGGGCTTTCTACGAAATGGTGTCGTGCATGATCCGGCAGGAGCCGCCGCCGGGGACCCAGGCGCGCGCAGAGCGCGCCGGCCAGGTCGCGGAACTGCTCGCACGTTTCGGCTAGCGGGAATCGATTGATGATCAACCTTTCAAGATGAATGGACGCTGACATGACCTTCGACAAGGAAGTAGACGCCCGTGGCCTGAACTGCCCGCTGCCCATCCTGCGCGCCAAGAAGGCGCTGAATGACATGGCCTCGGGCCAGGTGCTCAAGATCCTGGCCACCGACCCGGGGTCGGTGAAGGACTTCCAGGCGTTTTGCAAGCAAACCGGGAACGAACTCCTGTCGCATGCCGAGGCGCAGAAGGAGTTCACCTTCTTCATGAAACGCAAGTGACGTGAGCTGGCGGGAGAAGCTCGCCACGGTCGAGGCGCTGGAGGACGCGCCGCTCGACGCCGCGCTGGTGGCCGAGATGGAGCGCCTGGCGCCGCGAGCGGCCGGGCGCGAAATCCGCTTCTCCACGCCGACTTTCAAGGCCTATTCCAGCTGCGAGCTGGAAGGCTGCGGCAAGAACAGCTTTCCCGCCTTCTCGGTGACCGCCGGGGGCTGCGCGCTCGATTGCGACCATTGCCAGGCGAAGATCCTCGAGCCGATGATCCCGGCCACCAGCCCGGAGATGCTCGAGCGCAAGGTGCGCGAGCTGGTCGCGACGCAGGACCTGCAGGGCTTCCTGCTCTCCGGCGGCTCGAACAAGCGCAACGAAATCCGCTACGAGCGCTACTTCCCGGTGATCGAGCGCCTGAAGCGCGATTTTCCCGCGCTGCGGATCGCCATCCATTCGGCGCTGCTCGACGCGCCACGCGCGCGCGGCATGGCCGACGCGGGCGTGGACACCGCCATGATGGACGTGATCGGGGCGCAGGAGACCATCCGCGACGTGTATCACCTCGCGCGCCCGGTGGCCGACTTCGAGTCCACGCTGGAGGCGCTGTGCGCGACTTCCATGGAGGTGGTGCCGCACATCGTCATCGGCCTGCATTACGGCCGCATCCTCGGCGAACCGGCGGCGCTGGACATCGTCAGCCGCCACCGCGTCCATTCCCTGGTGCTGGTGGTGGTCATGCCCTTCTATGCGAAGCCCGGCACATTTGCGACGCCGGACACCTCGGACATCGGCCGCATCTTCCTCGAGGCGCGCGAGCGCATCCCGGACCAGCAGGTGCTGCTCGGATGCGCGCGGCCGCCGGGGATGCATCGGCGCGTGACCGATGCCTATGCGGTCATGGCGGGCCTTGATGGCATTGCCTTCCCGGCCGACGGCGCGGTGGCGGTGGCGCGGGCCATCGGCCGGCCGGCGGAGCAGCAGCATGCCTGCTGCTCCATGAAGGCCGGTCGCACGATCAGGATCCACTCCCGGACCGCCGTCCCAGCGTGATCGAGCAGGTCGACATTCTTGTCCTTGGGCTCGGCCCCGCCGGTGCCAGCGCGGCGCGGGCGGCGGCGGAGCGCGGCTGCAGGGTGGTGGCGCTCGAGCGCAAGCGCGAGCCGGGATTGCCGGTGCAGTGCGCCGAGTTCGTGCCAGCGATGATCGACGCCGATGTCGTGGGCGCCGTGCGCCAGCGCATCGACGCCATGGCGACCTTCGTCGAGGACGATGCCGCGGACCTGCAGCCGAACTTCCCCGGGCACATGCTGGATCGCGGGGCGTTCGACGCCGCGCTGGTCGCGCGCGCGGCGCAGGCCGGCGCGGATTGCCGCCTCGGCAGGCGCGTCCTCCGGATCGCAAAGGACGGCACGGTCCACCTGGGCGACGGCCGCCAACTGCGCGCGCGCGCCATCGTGGGCGCGGATGGGCCGCGCTCGCAGGCCGGGCGCGCCATCGGCAGCGTCAACACCGACCTGGTGGAGACGCGCCAGGTCACGGTGCCGCTCAGGCGCGCGCATTCGGCGACGGACATTTTCCTGTCGGCGGACATCCCCGGCGGCTACGGCTGGTTGTTTCCGAAGGGCGACGTGGCCAACCTCGGCGCGGGCGTGAGCCCGGAGCAGCGGGCGCGCCTGAAGCCGGTCCTCGGGAAGCTGCACGCGGAACTTGGTGATCGCGTGGGCAAGGAGATCCTGGCGACGACTGGCGGCGCGATTCCGGTTGGCGGCATGCTGAATCCCTGGGGCCGACTCGGGGCCACGCTGGTGCTGCTTGCCGGAGACGCGGCGGGACTCGCCAACCCGGTGACCGGCGCGGGCATCGCCGCCGCCGTGCAATCCGGGCGGCTGGCGGGCGCGGCTGCGGCCGGCGACAGGCCCGACGAGTACCAGGAAGAACTGGAAGACCTGTTCCAGGCGGCGCTGGCGCGCGCGCTGCGCCGCCGCCGCGAATTGATGGAGAACGTCCCGACCAAGGCCGCGCTGCGCCGCGGCTGGATCGCCTACCCGGAGTACTGGCAATGAGTTGCTTCGAGCACAAGAGTGAACCGGCCAACGCGATGGCGCCGCGCGCGCCGGGCGTGATCCCGATCGAACTGCGCAACGGAGGGCGGGTGAAATCCGCCGACGTGCCGCCCCTGGGCGTATACCGGCCGAACGACAACATACTGACGCCCAACATGCGCTCGCCGGAGTACGTGCAGATGTCCACGGCGGCGGCGATCACGCTGGGCGTCATGGGCGGGCGCATGCACCGCACCTCCTGCACCCGCTGCCTCAACCTGCTGCTGACCTATCCCGAGGGCTGCCGCGCCAATTGCGCCTACTGCGGGCTGGCGCGGCACCGCGAGGCCGAGCGCGACTACGCCGACCGGAATTTCATCCGGGTGGACTGGCCGGCGGTGCCGCTCGCGCAGACCATCGATATCGTGGCGAAGGCGGGCGCGGCGAGCGAGTTCCACCGCATGTGCATCTCCATGATCACGCATCCGGACTCGGACGAGGACACCCGCGCGGTGCTCAAGGCCTGGACCGACCGCATCGACCCCGGGACGATCCCGGTGTCCATCCTGTCCAATCCAACGACCATGACGCGCGGGGACGTGGCGCAGCTGAAGGACCTTGGCGCCGACATCTTCACCGTGGCGCTGGACGCCGCGACGCCGGACATTTTTGATCGCACGCGCGGCAAGGGCGTGCAGTCGCCGCATTCCTGGGCCCACTACTGGGAGATCCTGACGGCGGCGCGCGACATATTCGGCCCGCAGAAATTCGGCGCGCACATCATCGTCGGCATGGGCGAGACCGAGCACGACGTCCTCGCCCTGGTGCAGAAGCTTGTGGACATGGGCGGCCACAGCCACCTGTTCTGCTTCTTTCCGGAGAAGGGCTCGCTCATGGACCATTTGCCGGCCACGCCGCGCGACCAGTGGCGCCGGGTACAGCTGGCGCGATACCTGATCGACTACAGGGGCGGGCGCGTCGAGCACATGCGCTTCGACGATGCCGGGCGCGTGGCGGATTTCGGCATTCCGCAATCGGAACTGGACACCATTGTCGGCGAGGGCATCGCCTTTCGCACCTCCGGCTGCCCGGGCAAGTTTCGCGACGACGTCTCGGCCTGCGACCGGCCCTACGGCGATTCGCCGCCATCGAATATCGCCAGCTATCCCTTCCAGCCCAACGGACACGACCTGCGCAAGATCCGCCGCCAGCTGCGCATCGCCGACAAACCGTGACGCTGCAGGTCCTCCAGCACGACTCGGCCGAGTACCTCGGCCTGATGGAGGACCACCTGGAGGGCCGCAACATCCGCTTTCGCTATTGCCGGCCGTTCACCGGCAAGGTGGCGCTGCCCAAGCCCGCGGAAATCGACCAGGGCCTGTTCCTCCTCGGCGGCGGTCCCTGGGGAAGCGCCGGCGGGCGCGACGTGCCGACCCTGGCCGCCGAAGTCGATTTGGTTCGCGCCGTGCTCGCGCTTGGCAAGCCGGTGGTGGGCATCGGCCTGGGCGCGCAGATCCTGTCGCTTGCGGAGGGCGGCCGGGTGGAGCCTGCGCCGCTCCAGTTCGGCGTCGGCGTCGCCAGGCGCGTCGTGCCGGACGCGCTGGAGGGCTACCTGCCCGAGGCATATCCTTTCGCCACCTACATGCGCGACTGGCCCTCGCCGCCGCCGGGCGCGCGGGTGCTCGCCCAGGACCTGGATGGCCGCATCGTGCTGTGGCAGTCCAGGGCCGCGGCATTCGGCTTCGCCGCGCACCCGGGCATCAAGGTGGCGATGGTCGAGGACCTGGTGATGGAGTTCGAGGAGAACCCGCCGGCCCTGCAGGCGGGCCTTGACGCCCTGCGAGCCCAGCAGCAGGCGATCGAGGATGCGCTGGTGCCGATCATGGCCGGGCTGGTGCGCGCCGCCGGCTGGATGGATCCCGTGCCCGGCTAGGCGGCGACCGCTTCGCGCTCCATCCGGTTGCTCCGCAGCCGCTCGTCCACGAGCGCGACGATTTCCTGAAGCGGCACCGAAGCGGCGTCCAGCTGCCGCGCGATGCCCCGGACCAGGCTGTCCACCCGCTCGATGTGCAGCGCGCCGCCAAAAAGCGCGCGCGCGGCGGACGAAGGGCGCCCGAGCGAGGATGCCGCCTGCGCGTATTTCTCGAACGGCACCAGGTCGTCGGCGCCGGCGCCAAGCCGGCCGCAAAGGGCGGCCACCCAGTCGTAGATCTCCCGCGACCGCGCCACGTCGCCGCAAACCGCCTCGCGGATCGGGATCATGCCGTCGCGCTGGATGCAGCGGTAGTTGCCGGCAATCAGCATCGGCCACTTGGCGAGCGGCACGAAGATGGAGTCGTGCACCTTCAGCTTTACCGGGACCTCGATGTCCGCGCCTTCGACGGCGTATCGCGCCCGCTCGATGTCGGCCTCCAGCCGGCGCAGCAGCGCGGTGTGCTCGCCGGCCTCGAAGCGGGCCGCCTTGAAGTTCGTCGGCAACCCGACCTGCAGCACGTTCTTGGGTTCTTCGGCCGGACGGAACGCCTGGGGGTCGGGGCTGGCGAGCGTGACCAGGCCCGGCTCGAAATCCGCCCAGACCGCGGGATCCGCGTAGCAGCCCTCCAGTGCCCGGGTATCGAGCCCGGGAATCCGGCGCAGGTAGGGCAGCGGCGGCATGTTCATGATGGCGAGGCAGGGCTTGCGGCTGCGCGCGATGCGACGCATCAGTTCGCGAACGCCGGGCGCCCCGTACTGCGCTTCCTGCATGCCGAGCACCACAAGGTCGAAGGATTCGGGATTGATGTCCGCGGGCGCCGCGGCGTCCAGCCTCCCTGGCAGGTCGCGTGAGGCGATGGTCACGGGTTCCGCGCGGCCGCGCAGCGGGAAGCGCACCCGCGTGCCCTCGCGCCGGATGAGCTCTGCGGTCGGGCGGGTGCAGGCCAGGGTCACGGAATGGCCCGCCATGAGCAGCTTGGTGCCGAGCAGAGAACCGTAGGAAGCGCCGAGGATCAGGATGTGGGTGGTCATGGCTCGCAGTATGGCCATCAATCGTGCTAAATTTCACAGAAGAAATTTCACGTTGTTAATTTCACACCACGCCAGGCGCCCCATGTCGCTGCACGCCCGCAACAGCCACTTCCTCGGCACCAAGCTGCGCGCCCTGCGCAAGCGCAACGGCCTGACGCTGGAGGAGCTCTCGGCGCGCTGCGTCCAGGTCAATCCGAGGGCGGCGCCCTCGGTGTCCTACCTGAGCATGATCGAGAGCGGCAAGCGCGTTCCCTCGACGGAGGTGCTGGCGCTGCTGGCCAGGCTGTTCCAGCGCGAGCCGCGCTGGTTTCTCGACGGCAACCCGGAAACCGAGGCCACGCCGGAGCGCGCCGGGGGCGCCGCCGCGGTGCCGCTCGAGCCCGCGTTCCTGTTCTCCAAGGACGTGCTGCAGGCGGCGATCCCCGAGCTGCTGGCGCAGACCGGAACCACCGGGCGCCAGTTCGCGCACCTGCTCATCCGCTCGCACCAGGAAATGTCGCGCAACGACTTCCCGGACCTGGAGCGCGCTGCGGAGGGCGTCGGCGGGCGCAAGTTCCCGCTCGGGGTGGAGGACCTGTTGCGCCTGTGCAAGCAGCACGGCCTCGCGGTGCGCTGGTTCGACCGCAAGCCGGTGCTGGCGCGCGACAACGAGCGCGAGATGCGCAGCATGCTGCGTTCCTTTTTCGAGTCGCCGCGCACGGTCTACCTGAACCGCGAGCTGCAGGCCGAGCCGGCGCGCCTCAAGTTCGACCTCGCCACGCACATCGCGCACAAGGTGCTGCACGAGGGCGACGGCCTGCGCTCCGCCCATGCCACCGGCGGCGGCATGGGCGACGGCCCGGAGGGCGGTCCGGATCTCGCGGGCCTGAGCCCGCAGGACGTGCTGCACGCCTGGCGCGATTTCGAATGCAGCTTCTTCGCCGGCGCGCTGCTCTGCCCCAAGGCCCCGTTCCGGAGGTTCCTGACGCGCGAGTCGCACCGGATCGAGGCCGGCGAGAAGTTCGACCTCACGCCGGCGGTGGTGATGCGGCGCATGACCAAGGTCTCGCCTTATCCCTACTGGCATTTCTTCGACGCCTATCCGCCGGGGCTGCTGCGGGCGGTGTACCGGGGCAACGGCATTCCGCTGCCCTGGGGAAACATGGTCCAGGCGAGCGATCCGTGCCCGAACTGGGCGGTGTTCCGCATGTTGCACGAAGGGCGCGGCCCCGACCGCGGCTCGCAGATATCGGTGCTCCGCGATGGCGACCGGTCGCTGCTCTATTGCTGCCACTCGCGGCGTACCGAGGACATGGCGCGCAACGCGCACGTGGTCTCGGTCGGCATCGATCTCGCTCCCGCGCTGCGCTCGCACGGTGACGACGCCCAGGACATCGCCGAACGCATTGCCGCAACCTGCCAGCGCCACCACGGCGAGGCGGCGATTCCCGCCGATGCCGCCGAGGCGATCCGGCGCGTCGCGCGCGTCCTGAACATCGCCTGGGTGGAGGACGCGCTCGAGAGGCCCGCGCGCATCATCTGCCCGCGCAGCAGCCATTGCCCGATCGCCGGGCACTGCGAGGGGGTGAAGCCTTCGCGCGCCCGCGAGATCACCGACGTGCGGCGGGAAATTGTCAGCCAGGCGCGGCGCGGGCGGTAACCGGTCGACGGCGACGCTGCGGCGCAGCAACGCGCGCGGCTTATCCCGGCAGCAGCACATTTGATGGCGCTGCCGCGGACCTGCGATTGAATTTTAGAGTTCTCTAATATATTCTGGCCTCCTCGGAGGAGGATCCCGGAATGGCCAAGAAGCTCGTGATCGTGATGGCGAACACCGACCCGCGCAACGGCGAGGAACTCGGCGCGCCGATCTTCCAGGCCTCGGTTGCCGCGGCAATGGACTACGAGGTGGAGGTGATCTGCACCGCCACCTCCGGGCGCCTGATGAAGAAGGGCGTCGCCGACCAGCTTCGTGTCAAGGAAGGCTCGCCCAAGACCGTCTACGATTTCATCAAGGATGCGCACGAGGCGGGCGCGAAGTTCTACTGCTGCTCGCCCAACCTGGACCTGTTCGACATGAAGGCCGAGGACCTGATCCCGGAGTGCTCGGGCATCGTCGGCGGCGCGCACCTCATCGAACAGGTGATGGAAGAAGACTGCAAGGTGCTGACCTACTGACATGTCGCACGGGTCCAACGCTTCCAACGCTCCCAACGCTCCACACGGGGACAGCACGCGCGTCCAGACGGTCATTGGCGACCCGGTGTCCCCGGGCGCGCCGCTCGGGCGCGCCAAGCTGGAGGAAATCTTCGCCGACATCCAGTCGGACCTGCGCTACGACCACGAGCTGAATGGCTGCCTGAACTGCGGCATCTGCACCGCCACCTGCCCGGCCGCCCACTACTATGATTTCAGCCCGCGCGAGATCGTCCAGCTGCTGTGGACCGAGAACCTCGAGGGCATCCATGACGCGATGCAGGAGAAGATCTGGGCCTGCGCCCAGTGCTACACCTGCGCCGCGCGCTGCCCGTTCGGCAATTCCCCCGGCGGGCTGGTGATGCTGATGCGCGAGACCGCCATCAAGCACCAGATGGAGTCGGCGAAGAATGTGCTGCGCCCGTTCAGCCGTGTCATGCTCAAGCTCATCTCCACCGGCAACCAGCTGTCGCCGGACATGATCAACAAGGACCACTTCGCCGACTGGGGCCCGAACATCTCCAAGGTGGAGGCGCCGCTCAAGCTGCTGCGCAAGGCAATCCCGATGCCGACGCTGAACACCACGGCGACGGCCTGGGAGGTGAACCTGAAGACCTCGGTCGAGCTCTACACCATCTGGGAGATGACCGGGGTGCTCGGGCAGCTGGAGGGGATCGACGAGAACCTGTTCGACGTGATCACGGACATCATGGACGAGAAGCGCGAGGACTGGAAGGACTTCCTCGCCGACCAGGACGACGCCTGAGGAGGCAACGATGACGGACAGGACAGGTAGTACGAATGCGGAGCGCTTCACCGGCCACGGCGCCGAGTGGCGCGATTCCAACCTCAGTTCCACGGAGGCGAAGATCGCCACCTCCTGGGTAGAGCTGAAGGTCGACAAGCGATCGATGCTCACGCAGAAGGACCGCGTCGAAGACGTGCGCGACGCGATGTGGCAGCTGGAGAAGGAAGGCGAAATCGTCGTCCACCGGGTCTCCGACGAACACCAGCCGGCGATGGTGAAGACGCTCTACGGCTGGGACAAGAAGATCCCGACCACGCGCCTGTGGCACCACAAGTCCTGCGGCCAGTGCGGCAACATTCCCGGCTACCCGGCCTCGCTCCTGTGGCTGATGAACCGCATGGACATCGAGTACCTGGACGAGACCGACCAGACCTCGTGCACGGCGTGGAACTACCACGGCTCGGGCATCGGCAACCTGGAGAGCCTGGCGGCGGTGTTCTTGCGCAATTTCCACCAGGCCTACGTCGCGGCGAAGGCGCAGGGCCTGCCGGAGGCCTACTACTACCCGCTGGTCCACTGCGGCACCTCTTTCGGAAACTACAAGGAAGTGCGCGGCTACCTCATCCACTCGGCCAAGCTGCGCGAGAACGTGAAGCGGATCCTCGCCAAGCTCGGACGCCTGGTGGACGGCAAGCTCCTGATCCCGGAGGAGGTGGTGCACTACTCCGAATGGCTGCACGTCATGCGCCAGCGCATCGCGGGCATGCAGGAGATCGACTGCAGCGGCATTCGCGCCACCATTCACCCGGCCTGCCATGTCTACAAGATGGTGCCGGCAGACGCGATCTACGATGACAACATCAACGGCGGCAACCGCCTCGCGGTGTCCACCGGCATCATGCAGTCGCTGGGCGCGCAGGTGATCGACTACTCCACCTGGTACGACTGCTGCGGCTTCGGCTTCCGCCACATCATCTCCGAGCGCGAGTTCACGCGTTCCTTCGCCATCGACCGCAAGATCCGGGTCGCAGTGGAGGAGGCGCGCGCGGACGTGATGATCGGCCACGACACCGGCTGCATCACCACGCTGGACAAGAACCAGTGGATCAGCAAGTCCGGCGCAAAGCCGGTGGAGCTGGCGGTACTCGCCGACTGCCAGTTCGCCGCGCTCGCCTGCGGCGCGCATCCCTACAAGATCGTGCAGTCGCACTGGCACGCCTCGCCCACGGAGACGCTGATGGAGAAGATGGGCATCGACTGGGAGGCGAAAAAGGCCGAGTTCGTCGCCTACCTCGAGGAAATCAAGGCCGGCAAGCAGGAGAACCTCTACGACCCGCGCCGCATGATCACCTCCGGCCCGGGCTACATTCCGATCAAGAACGCGATCAAGGCGGCTCCATGAGCAAGCCCGTGCTGATTGTCGGCGCCGGGCCGGCCGGGCTCGCCGCGGCGGGCGCCCTTGCGGGCGCCGGCCAGCGCGTGGTGCTCGTGGACAAGGAATCGAGGCTGGGTGGCGCGCCGATCCTGTCGGGCTACGCCAGGCTGGTTCCCTCCGGCGAGTGGGCGAAGGATGCCATCGGCGGCATGGTGCGGCGCGTCGAGCAGGATGCGCTCGTCACGGTGAAGAAGGGCGCGCGGGTGGAAAAGTTCGAGGGCGAGGCGGGGAATTTCCGCGCCACGCTCTCGGATGGTTCGAGCGTCGAGGCGGGCGCGGCGATCCTCGCCACCGGTTTCACGCACTTCGACTCGGTGAACAAGCCCGAGTGGGGCTTCGGCACCTTCCCGGACGTGGTGACCACGACGCAGGTGGAGCAGATGATCTCGTCGGGCCGCGGCGTGCGTTGCCCGTCGGACGGCAGGAAGCCCCAGCGCGTGGCGATCCTGCTCTGCGTGGGCTCGCGCGACCGCCAGATCGGGCGCGAGTGGTGCTCGAAGATCTGCTGCACGGTGTCCTGCAACATCGCCATGGAGATCCGCGAGGAGCTGCCGGACTGCCACGTCTACATCTACTACATGGACATCCGCACCTACGGCCTGAACGAGACCTTCTACTGGAAGAGCCAGGAGGAGTTCAAGGTCAAGTACATCAAGGCGCGGATCGCGGAGGTGACCTCCGACGGCCAGAAGCTGATCGTCAAGGGCGAGGACACCCTCGTGAAGCGTCCGATCACCATCCCGTTCGACATGGTGGTGCATGCCATCGGCATGGATCCGAACGTCGAGAACAAGGCCATTGCCGGCGTGTTCGGCGTCAACCTTCAGGAGCACGGCCACATCGCCCGGGGAAGCTACGGCGCGAGCGGCGAGACTTCGCGCCCGGGCGTGTTCGTCGCGGGCGCGGCCACCGGCCCGGAGACCATCGACGATTCGATCGCGCAGGGCAACGCGGCGGCGATGGCCGCCTACGCCCGGGTCCACCAGAAGGCCGCGGCCTGAGGCATGGCTAGCGCCCAGCCCGTCGCCCGGACCGAGCGGCCGCAACTCGAGCTGTCCGGGCCGAAGCTGCGCCTGTCCTTCGAAGCGCTGGTGTCGCGCGCAGAGGAGCAGGGCGGCGTCGAGGCCTATGTCGCCGGGCTAAAGCTCAAGTCCACGCTGTTCCGGAACGCCCTCGAGGCCGGGCTGGACCTGGCGACCCTGAGGACGCTGTGCGCTCACATGGCCACGGTCCGCCGGCGCGCCGGTCCTTACCTCGAGCCGGACTCATGCGACGGATTTCGCGCCCGGATTGCGCGCCTGCTCGAGGGGCGCGAGGACACCGCCACGGCGGATGCGCGCATCGCGCGCTTCTGCGCCGAGTTCCCGCAGGACCGCGACCACCGCTGGGTGCGCGACCTCGCCGCGGAGCTGCTGCACTACGCCGACCCCGAGCGCTATCCCTTGATGCAGCGCTGGGTATGGGACGCGCGCACCAACACCGGGGTGATCCGCGAGATATGGCATGGCGAGGACGTGGACCACATCACCATCGGCGTGCCGGACGGCTATGCCACCTTCCTCGTGCTGCGCGAGGAGCTGGCGCAGTACCTCGCGACGAACGGCGTGTTCCGCGACGTCCTGTTTTACGTGGATGTGCTCACCGCGCAGGTCTACGCCGACTACATCAGCGAGCGCGGCGGCACCTACTTGCGCACCGACTTCGCGACCCCCGAGGATCCGATGCTGCACACGCGGCGCATCCTCGGCCTGGACGGGGTGGACGCCTCGGGCCGCACGCGCTTGAAGGCCACCGACGGCACGGCCGTGATCGTGGGAGCGAACTGACATGGCGATCCACGAAAAGTCGCTCATCCGGCCGGAGAACCTGAAGGTCCGGGAGAACGTCGTCGTGGATGGCGTGGACGTCTCCGGCCACTGGAGCACGTTCATCCAGTCGCGCGTGGTCACCGACTACAACGAGGCGCTGGAGGAGGAGATCGCGGCGCTGCCCGGCGGCGAGCACATCCACCGTTGCTGGCAGTGCGGCTCCTGCACCAATTCCTGCACCGTGAACGCGCTCAACCCGGACTTCAACCCGCGCTACTGGATCTACCTGATCCGCACCGGCATGGAATCGGAGCTGCTGCGGGACAAGGACATCATCTGGCAATGCGTCTCGTGCAACAAGTGCACCTACGCATGCCCGCGAGACGTGGTCCCCGAGGGCGTGATGAAGGCCACCGCGCACTGGCTGGAACTGAAGGGCCACACGGCGAAGTCGAAGTCCACCCTGTTCGACGAGGAATTCACCGAACAGGTCATCGCCACCGGCAAGATCGAGGAAGGCCGCATCATCCGCAATTTCTTCACGCGCACCGGCCAGCCGCTGCTGCAGGACTGGCTGGTGGAGATGGCGAGGCGCGTTGCCCGGCGCCTGCCGTTCAAGCAGGGACTCATGATGGGCTGGTCGGCGCTGTTCAAGCCGCGCACGCGCAAGTGGGCGAAGGCCTCGGCCGCGCTGTCCGAATACGTCCATGAGCAGGAGCAACGCAATCGCAAGGCCCTGGGCATCAAGGAGCGCGCATGAAGCCGGAGTACCAGAAGGTCGCCTACTACCCCGGTTGCGCGCTTGAAGGCACCGGCCATGCCTACAACGCCTCCACCAAGGCCGTGGGCCAGGCCCTGGGCCTGGAGCTGGACGAGGTCAAGGACTGGAACTGCTGCGGGGCGATGGAAGTGAAGAACGTCGATCCCAAGGTGCAGACCTACCTGTCCTCGCGCGTGATGTCCATTGCCGCCCACGAGATGAAGGCGAAGGTGGTGATGGCGCCGTGCAACGGCTGCTACCACAACCTGAAGAAGGCCGAGTACGACCTCGCCAACGACGAGGCCTCGCGCCAGACCGTGGATCGCATCTCGAAGAAGGCCGGGCACGAGACCTACCAAGCCGGGAGCCTCGAGACCATCCACGCCCTGGACTGGATCAAGGACGGGATCGGCGAGGATGAGCTGAAGCGCCGCCTCAAGGGCTCGTTGAAGGGACTCAAGGTCGCCAACTACTACGGCTGCATGTACACGCGGCCACGCCACATCTTCCCGGAGAAGGACCAGGGGGCCGGCAGCGAGTCCACCTCGCAGCCGCACTTCATGGACGACCTGCTCGCCGTGGCGGGCGCCGAGAACGTGGACTTCCCGCTGAAGACCGCCTGCTGCGGCGGCGCGCACACGCTTTCGGACAGCGACACCTCGACGAAGCTGGTGCTGAACATCCTGCAGGCGGCCGAGGCGGCGGGCGCGGAGGTGATTGCCACCGAATGCCCGACCTGCCATTCCGGGTTGGAGATGCACCAGGTGCGCGCGGAGAAGGTGCTGGGCACGAAGACGAAGGTGCGCATGCTCTACTTCACGCAACTGCTCGGCGTCGCTCTGGGCGTGGGGCCGCGCAAGCTGGGCGTGCACGAGAACGTCTCCGACGGGCTGGCGCTGCTGAAGGAAAAGGGCATCGCATGATCGTGGCCAGGGTCGCGCTGATCGCGCGCGCCGAAGCGGTGCTGGAGGAGTGGGTGCGCGCGCGCGGCGAAGTGCCGACGCGCGACACCGTGGAGACCTTCCGCCTGCTCGCGCTGCACCGCCAGGGCGCGCGCGGCGTGCCCAGCTTCAATGCCTGCCGCGAGACCTGCCGCGAGATTGCCTATCATTACAATATTCTGGACGATGCGCGGGAAAGCCGCCGGCTGCCAATGATGGAAATGCTGGTGCGTCACCTGGAACTGTTCGTGCGCGGCAAGATGGAAGTGGAGGGCCTTGGCGAGTTCTGCTGCGCCTCGCGCCCTGTGCGACAAGGGTCTGAACAATCTGCAGTGGAGGAACGAACGAATGGCTAATGTGCGCGGCTGCAACCTGCCCGACGACCTGCTCTATGACGTGGACAACCACATCTGGTACCGCGAGGTCGGCGACGGCACCGTCAAGCTCGGCATGACCACGGTGGCCACTGCGATGGCCGGGCAACTGGTGGCCTTCACGCCGAAGAAGGCGGGGCGCTCGGTCGAGGCCGGGAAATCCTGCGCCACCGTGGAATCGGGCAAATGGGTCGGGCCCGCGAAATCCGCGTTCGAGGCCTCGGTGGTCGCGGTGAACGAGGACCTCGCCGGCAAGCCCTCGCTTGCCAACGAGGATCCCTACGGCGCGGGCTGGCTGGTGGTCCTCAAGCCCGCGGACTGGGCGGCGGCCAAGGGCTCGCTCACCCCGGGCACGGAAGTGGCGCCGAAGTACGAGGCCAAGATGGCGGCCGACAACTTCAAGGGCTGCGCCTGAGCATGGGCCGCGCGGAAGCGATTGCGGACATGAACATGGGCGAGCTGCAGGCGCGCGCGCTGCGCGCCGCCGGCCTGCTCAAGGCCATGTCCAACCCGGTGCGCCTGATGGTGCTGTGCCAGCTCGCCGAGTCCGAGAAATCGGTGGGCGAGCTGGAGAAGGTCGCCGCCGTGAGCCAGTCGGCGCTGTCGCAGCACCTGGCCGTGCTGCGCGAGCGCGGCCTGGTGCGCAGCCGTCGCGAGGGGCAGTCCATCTTCTACGCGCTGGACGGGCCGGAGGCGCCGGCGCTGCTCGCCGCGCTCTACGAGGTGTACTGCCGCAACGTGCGCGCGGTCGGCAAATCGCGCCGGCGCCGGGCCTAGTCCCTAGTCCAGCGGCCTGGGCACCGGCGTCGACAGGCAGCCCAGCAGCCGCTCCAGGCGCACCCGATGCAGTTCCGCCCATGCCGTCGCCATGAGTTCCTCGTCGCCCGCGAACGCCGCGCGCAGGAACGCCTCCAGGGACTCGCGCAGCTCCGCAGTGCGCGCATCGCCCGGCGTCCAGCCGATGCACGAACCCGACTTCACGAATGCCGCCTCGTCCGCGGCCTCGAGCGTCAACGTTTCCAGGCGGCGCAGGCGCGCGATGTCCTCTCGCAACAGTTGCGCCCGGAACAGGCTCTCCTCGCCGGCCAGCTGCCGCTCGAGGTTCGTGATCAATCGCATACCCCGATTCTATAGGCCCCTGCCATGACCGAAGCCACGCCCGCCCAGCTCGCGCCCTACGTCACCTGGGGCGCGTTCGCCCTGGCGTTCGTATTCGGCGCCATCGGCAACAAGACCAACTTCTGCACCATGGGCGCGGTCTCGGACTGGGTGAACATGGGCGACCTTGGTCGCATGCGCATGTGGCTGCTTGCCATCGCGGTGGCGTTGCTGGGATCGAGCGGATTGCATCTCGCCGGCGTCGTGGACCTGTCCAAGTCCATCTACCAGGCGCCCGGTTTCACCTGGCTGTCCTACCTCGTGGGCGGATTCCTGTTCGGCGTCGGCATGACGCTGGGCTCGGGCTGCGGCTCCAAGACCCTGATCCGCATCGGCGGCGGCAACCTCAAGTCGCTGGTGGTGTTCGTGTTCCTCGGCGTCGCCGCCTACATGACGCTGCGAGGCCTGTTCGGCGCCTTTCGCGTCAACGTGCTGGAGCAGGCCTCGGTGACGTTCTCGACGGGCCAGGACCTGCCGTCGCTGCTGGCCGCCGGTACCGGCATGGCGAAGACGACCTGGATCGCGGTCTGCGCCGGCGTGATCGGCATTGCGCTCATTGCCTTTGCCTACGCCAATGCGGAGTTCCGCTCGAATTTCGACTACACGCTCGGGGGCGTGGTGACCGGGTTGGTGGTGGTCGGGGGCTGGTACGTGAGCGGGAAGCTGGGCTACATCGCGGAGGACCCGCAGACGCTGCAGGAGGCGTTCGTGGCCACCAACACCGGGCGCATGGAGTCTTTCTCCTTCGTTTCGCCGATGGCCTTCACGCTGGATTACCTGATGCTGTGGACCGACAAGTCGAAGATCATCACCTACGGCATCGCCTCGGCGATGGGCGTCATTGCCGGCTCGGCGGCCTACGCGCTTGTCTCGCGCAGCTTCCGCTGGGAGGGCTTCCGTGACGCCGAAGATACCGCCAGCCACATCATCGGTGGCATCCTCATGGGATTCGGTGGCATCACCGCGCTGGGCTGCACCATCGGCCAGGCGGTCACCGGGATCTCGACGCTGGCGCTTGGGTCGTTGCTCACCTTCGCGGCCATCGTAGCCGGGTCCGCGCTCACGATGAAGGTGCAGTACTGGCGGATGGGCGGCTAGCGAGGATTTGGCGTACGAATCGAATCGCCGCCGCCAGAACCTCGTTGCGCGCCTGATGCAGCGGGTAGTGAGCGCTGCCGGGGATGCGCAGCCGTTCCAGCGGGACCGGCAGCAGGGCCGCCAGCGCCTCCAGCTGGGCCGCTGAGAAAAATTCGTCGTCCTCGCCCTGGATCGCGAGCACCGGGCAGCGGACACGGGACACGTGGGATTCCAGGCCCCAGTGCGTGCCGGGCGCCTGCGCGGTCCAGACCTCCACCAGGCGGCCGAACAGGCGGTCCGTGTTCGCGCCGTGGTGCCGCCGGAGCCGTGCCCTGAGGTCGCCCGACTCGAAATCCCGGATCTGGTCGCGGATCTGGTCCAGCGTGCGTTGCTCGACGAACAGGTGCGGTGACAGTGCAATGACGCCGCGCACCCGCTCCGGATGCGCACCGGCAAACGCAAGCGCGATGGAGGCGCCGTCGGACTGGCCGACCAGGATCGCCTCGCGCACCCCGGCCTGGTCCAGCACCTCGGGCAGGGACTCGAGCGCTTCTCGCAACAGGTAATCCCGCTCGTACGGCGGCGCCAGGGGTTCGGAATCGCCCGAGCCCCAGCGGTCATAGAGGAGCGCGCCGATGCCGGTGGCCTTCACCAGCTGGTCCGGGAAATCGCGCCACAGGCGCACGCTGCCCAGCGCGTCGTGCAGGAAGACCAGCGATGCCTGATTCCCCGGAGGCGGGCCGCGCCAGTGCCCGCGCAAGCGGTGCCCCGCGGCTTGGAAAGCTTTTTGCGCCAGGGCCTGCTCGACCGCTTCCCGGAAGTCCAGCACATTCAGGCCGGGCGCTTCACAGGCGTGCTGCGCGAAGAAACCTTCCACTGCGGCGCCACCCTCGGCAACGGGCAGTCCGCGCAGGCGCGCTTCGAGGTCGAACAGCGCGCGCGGTGGATTGAGAAAGAAATCGCCGGTGATCAGGACCTCGCGGATGCGGTCGCGCGCCGGGCCTTCGAGCCGGATGTCGGCGCGGACCGTGCCGCCGCGGCGCACCAGCGTTGCCGAGACCTCCGGCGGGTCCCCGGCCGGGACATCCAGCTGGTGCACGAACTCGTCAGTACCATGCTGCTCGCCGAACAGCTTCCGCGCGAGGCGTTCCTCGTCCTCGGTGGGTGCGGCCCATTGCGGGTCCAGGCCCAGGTGTTCCCGGAAGCCGTCCAGGAGCGCCGCCAGGACCTCCTCCCGCGGCGGCGCATGGCCGAGGATCTCGCGCAGGCTGGTGACGCGGCGCCGTGCATCCTCCAGGTCGCGCCGCGCCAGCTTCTCCACCGGGATGCGCAGCGCCTCGATCATGCGCAGCGGATCGAAATCCACGAGCAGCGTGCCCTGGAAGAACAGCGTGTCGCCGTCCACGACGCCGCCGGTGCCGCTGATCTTGCGGCCCTCGACCTCGATGTCATTGCGCGGCCGGAATTCCGCTGGCACGCCGAGGCGCTTGAGCCCCGCTGCTGCGGCAGTGCAAACGCGCGCCGTGATCGCGGCGAGGTCCGCGCCGAGTGCTCTGCGCTCCAGCACCAGTTCCCAGCCCAGCTGCCCCTCGTCCAGGTACAGGCCGCCGCCGCCGGTGATGCGGCGGCCGACTTCGATGCCGTTGGCCGCGCAGTAGTCGAGGCGAACTTCGTGGCTGAGCATCTGGTGCAGGCCGACAAGCGCGCAGGGGCGAAAGCGCAGGAAGCGGATGGTTTCCGGGCTGCTTCCCGCGTTACGCGACTCGATCAGCGCCTGGTCGAAGGCGACGTTTTCCCGGCCGGAGCGGATGCCGGTGTCGATGACGCGGACGGGGCGGTGGTTGGCCAGCGACCTGCCTCAGCCCGGGCGGGCAACCGGGAGGCGCTCCCGCATCACCGCGTAGTAAAGCACCGGGATCACCACCAGCGTCAGCACGGTCGAGACCAGGATGCCGAAGATGAGCGAGATCGCGAGGCCGTTGAAGATCGGGTCATCCAGGATGAACAGGGCCCCCAGCATGGCCGCGAGACCGGTGAGCGCGATGGGCTTGGCGCGCGCGGCGGCCGACTGCAGTACCGCCTGCTCGAAGGCGACGCCCTCGGCAAGCTTGAGGTTGACGAAGTCCACCAGCAGGATGGAGTTGCGCACGATGATGCCGGCGAGCGCGATCATGCCGATCATCGAGGTGGCGGTGAAGTTGGCCCCCAGCAGCGCGTGGCCCGGCATCACGCCGATCACGGTGAGCGGGATGGGCGCCATGATGACCAGCGGCACCAGGTACGAGCGGAACTGCGCCACCACCAGCAGGTAGATCAGGATCAGGCCGACGCCGTAGGCGAGGCCCATGTCGCGGAAGGTCTCGTAGGTGATCTGCCACTCGCCGTCCCACTTGATGGCGTACTCGCGGTACGGGTCCGAGGGCTGGCGGATGAAGTACTCGCCCAGCTTGCCGCCTTCCTCGTCCGCCGCGCCGGCGACCGCGCCGCGCGCGGCGAACATGCCGTAGAGCGGGCTGTCGATGCGCCCGGCCTGGTCGGCGACGACGTAGGTCACCGGCAGCAGGTCCTTGTGGAAGATCGGCCGGTCGCGCTCGTTGCGGGTCGCGCTCACCAGTTCCGAGAGCGGCACCAGCGTGCCGGAGGCGCCGCGAACCTGGAGTTTCAGCATCGCATCAAGCGAGCCGGCGCGCTCGGCCGGGATCTCCACCCGCACCGGCACCTCGTATTTCGATTGCCCGTCGTGCACTGGCGTGACCTCCGCGCCCGAGAGGCCGATGCGCATGGTTTCGGCAACGCTGCGCCGGCTGACGCCCGCGAGCGCGCTCTTGGCCTGGTCCACTTTCAGCTCGAGGCGCGGCGCGGCGTCTTCGATGGAGTCGTCCACCGCGACGATGCCGGGGGTGGCCGCGAGCGCCGCGCGCACGCGCTTGGCGACGCGATGGCGGCCGGCCTCGTCCGGGCCATAGACCTCGGCCACGATGGGCGAGAGCACCGGCGGGCCGGGCGGCACCTCGACCACCTTCACGCGCGCGTTCCAGCGTGAGGCGATTGCCTCCAGCTTCGGACGCACCGCCTGCGCGATGTCGTGGCTCTTGCGGTCGCGCTCGCCCTTGCCGACCAGGTTCGCCTGCAGGTCGCCCGTCTCGGAAGCCGCGCGCAGGTAGTACTGGCGCACCAGGCCGTTGAAGTTGATCGGCGCCGCGGTGCCCGCGTAAGCCTGGTAATCGGTGACCTCGGGCAGTGTCGCGACCTCGGCGCCCATTTCGTGCAGCACCGCGGCGGTGATCTCCACCGGCGTGCCGGCGGGCATGTCCACCACGACCTGGAATTCGGACTTGTTGTCCAGCGGCAGCATTTTCAGCACCACGAGCTTGAAGCCCGCGAGCGAGACCGAGGCGAGAATGGCGGCGAGCACCACCAGGGCGAGGCGACGGCGACGGCGCGGCGAGGCGATGAGCGGGGCGAGCAGGCGGTCGAACAGCCGGTCCAGCCTGCCGCCGGCCTCGACGTGCCCGGCGGGCCGCAGCAGCCTGAGCGCAAGCCAGGGCGTCACGGTGAAGGCGATGGCGAGCGAGATCAGCATGCCCAGGCTCGCGTTGATCGGGATCGGGCTCATGTAGGGGCCCATCAGGCCGGTGACGAAGGCCATCGGCAGCAGCGCCGCGATCACGGTCAAGGTGGCGAGGATGGTCGGCCCGCCCACCTCGTCCACCGCAAGCGGGATTACCTCGGCGAGCGGCTTGCCATCGAGCGCCATGCGGCGGTGGATGTTCTCCACCACCACGATGGCGTCGTCCACCAGGATGCCGATGGAGAAGATGAGGGCGAACAGGGACACGCGGTTCAGCGTGAAGCCCCAGGCCCAGGAGGCGAACAGGGTCGCCGCAAGCGTGAGCAGCACGGCGAGGCCCACGATCAGCGCCTCGCGCATTCCGAGCGCGAACAGCACCAGCGCCACCACCGACAGCGTGGCGAAGGCGAGCTTGAGGATCAGCTGCTGCGCCTTGTCGTTGGCGGTGGCGCCGTAGTTGCGGGTCACCGTGACCCTGACGTCCGCCGGGATCAGCGCGCCGCGCAGTTCCGCGACGCGCGCGATCAGGCGCGAGGCGACTTCGACCGCGTTCTCACCCGGCTTCTTGGTGACCTGCACGGTGACCGCCGGATGCTCGCCCGTGGCGGTTCCCATCCAGACGTAGCGCGAAGGCGGCGGCGGACCGTCGCGCACTTCGGCGACCTCCCCCAGCAGCACCGGCTTGCCGTCGGACACGCCGACCACGATGCCGCGCACGTCGGCCGCCGACGCGAAATGGTTGCCGGTCTCCACGACGACCTCGCGGTTCTCGCGCACCACGCGCCCGCTGGGCAGGGAGACGTTGGCGAGCTGCAGCGCGTTGGCGATGTCCAAGGCCGCGATGCCGTGCGAGGCGAGGCGATCCGGGTCTAGCAGCACGCGCACCGCGCGTCCCGGGCCGCCCAGGGTCTGCACCTCGCGGGTGCCGGGCACGCGCTTCAGTTCGATTTCGGCGGCGTGCGCGATACGCTCGAGCTCGAAGGCGCCGCGCTGCCCGTCCTCGCTCCATAGCGTGAGCGACACCACCGGGACATCGTCGATGCCCTTGGGCTTGATGATGGGTTCGCCGATGCCCAGGTTGGGCGAGACCCAGTCGCGGTTGGCGTTGATGGTGTCGTACAGCCGCACCAGCGCGTCGGTGCGCTGCTCGCCCACCTTGAACTGCACGGTGAGCACGGCGAGACCCGGGCGCGACACCGAGTAGACGTGTTCTATGCCGGTGATCTGGGACAGCACCTGCTCGGCGGGCGTCGCCACCAGCTTCTCCACGTCCGGGGCCGAGGCGCCCGGGAACGGGATCAGCACGTTGGCCATGGTGACATCGATCTGCGGTTCCTCTTCGCGCGGCGTCACTGCGACCGCGAACAGGCCAAGCAGGAACGCGACCAGCGCCAGCAGCGGCGTGAGCTGCGAGGCCTGGAAATACCCGGCGATCCGGCCCGACAGACCCATGGCTCAGCCGCCCGGAGCGGAAAGGCCGGCCTTGACCGGCTCGAGCGCGACGCGCTCGCCGGCCTTCAGCCCCGCCAGCACCTCGATCGCGCGCTCGTCTCCGGCCTCGCCCAGCCGCACCTGGCGCAGCTGCGGCCGGCCGTCAGCGCCGATGACGTACACCGCGGTGAGCTCGCTGCGCCGGATGACCGCGGGCCGCGGCACCAGCAGGCGCGGTGCCTTGCCGACGACGAAATGCGCGCGGGCGAACACGCCGGGGTAGATGCCACTCACGTCCTCTGGCAGGTCCAGGCGCACGCGCGTGGTGTGCGTGCGCGGGTCCGCCGAGGGCACGATGGTGAGGCTCTTCGCCTCGACCCACTGCGCGCGCGACGGGATCTCGATGCGCGCCCGGCCCGAGGCCTGTATGGCCGCGACCTGCGATTGCGGCACGTTGGCCGCCACGCGCAGTGTCGCCGGATCAAAGCCCGTCATCAGCGGCTTGCCGGGCACCGCCATCTCGCCCAATTCGACGTGACGTGCCGAAACGATGCCGCCGTAGGGCGCGACCACGGTAGCGAAGCTGCGCTCGGTCGCAGCTTGTCCGGCGCCCGCGAGCAGCGCGGTGACCCGCGCCTGCGCCGACTTGTAGGCCGCCTCGGCCTGGTCCACCGCGGCCTGGCTGATGAATTTCTGCGACAGCAGCTGGCGCTGGCGCTCGAACTGCGCCTTCGCATTGGACAGCGCCGCCTGAGCTTCGCGCACCTGCGCCTCGCTCGCGGCCACCGCCTGCGTCGCGGCGCGTTCGTCGATGCGCACGATCACTTCGCCTTTCTTCACGCGGTCGCCGACGTCGAACCGGATGTCGATCACGCGCCCGGCGATCTGCGCCGAGACGGTGGACTGTCGCACCGCTTCCACCAGGGCTTCGGAGGTCCAGGTGAGCTCGATCTCGCGTTGTTCGACGAGCGCCGTCGCAAGCGACGGCTTGGCAACGCCGGCGGTGGGCGCTTCGCGCCCGTCGCCGCAGGCGGCGAGGAGGATCGCGGCGGCCAGGAGAGCCAGGCGCTTCATGACGACCACCTTACCAGTTCGCTGGTGTCCAGTGCGCCCGAGACCCGTTTCACTTCCGCGCCTTCGCGGAACAGGATCAGTGTCGGAATGGCGCGGATTCCCCTGCGCGAGGCGAGAGCGGGGGCAGCTTCAGTGTTTACCTTGACCAGTTGCACCCGGCCCTTCAACTGCTCCGCGGCGCGCGCGAAGTGCGGCGCCATGGCGCGGCAGGGACCGCACCACGGCGCCCAGAAGTCCGCCAGCACCGGCAGGCCGCTGCGCGCAACGTAGGTGTCGAAGCGGGCTTCGTCGAGCTCGAGCGGCGCGGCCGCCAGCAGCGGCTCGCCGCAGCGGCCGCACTTCGGCCCGTCGCCAACGCGGTCCGCGGGAACGCGGTTCGCGGTCAGGCAGGACGGGCAGGCGAGCTGGACGGTCTCGCTCACGCGCGGACGCCCTCGGCGGAGCGCACCCCGAGCCGACGCAGGATCATCTCCAGCGGGCAGAAGCGCGTGAAGCCGCTCTGCAGCAGGTTGGCGCCGACGAAGGCGGTGAACCACAGGAAGTTGGCGTTGACGTAGAGCGGGCTTGCCGCGACGCCCAGGGCGAGCGAGAGCAGCACGAAGGTTCCGGCAAAAATGCGCACTAGGCGTTCGGTGGTCATGGCGATCCTTTGCGTGGTTGAATGGATGCTTCAGGGCGCAGGATGCGCGCCCGCCCCGCCGGAGTCTGTGACTTTGGTAGCACAGGAAAAAGTGCCGGAATCCAGGGACTTGAAGGCCAGCCTGCTGGCGCGCTTCCCGGTGTTTGCCGGCTTGAAGCCCGACGAGCTGGATGCGGTGCTCGCCGAGGCGCCGCTGATGCGCGTTCCCGCTGGCACGGTGCTGTTCGACGCGAAGCAGCCCTGCAGGGGCTTTCCGCTGCTGCTGGAGGGCACGGTGCGGGTGTCGAAGGCGGCCCCGAACGGGCGCGAAATCCTGCTCTACCGCGTGGATCCGGGACAGGGCTGCGTGCTCTCGGGCGGCTGCCTGCTCGGGGATTCGGATTATTCCGCGACCGGCGTCGCGGAAACCGACGTCACGCTGGTGGCCATTCCGCCGGGCCCGTTCCAGCAACTGATGGTCGGCTATGAGCCTTTCCGGCGTTTCGTGTTCGGCATGTATGGCGAGCGCCTTGCCGAAGTCATGGAGCTGGTGGAGGAAGTGGCGTTCCGCAAGCTCGACGAGCGGCTCGCGCAGCTGCTGGTGCACCGCGGACCGGTGGTGGAAGGCACGCACCAGTCGCTGGCCGACGAGCTGGGCAGCGTGCGCGAGATCGTCAGCCGGCTGCTGCGCTCCTTCGAGGTCCGGGGGCTGGTGCGGATCGAGCGCGAGCGTGTGACTGTGCTCGATCCGAAGGCCCTGTCCGCGCTCGGCCGGAGCGGATAGAAGTCAGAGCGTTCCGGGATAGTGGCCGCCGTCCATGAGCAGGTTCTGGCCGGTGATGTAGCCCGCATGGACGCTGCACAGGAACGCGCAGGCGGCGCCGAATTCTTCCGCTGTACCGAAACGCTTCGCCGGATTGCCGGCTGCGCGGGCTTTGGTGATCTCCTCCACGCTTTTGCCCAGCTTTTCAGCGTTGAACGCGAGACTGCTGCGCAGCCGGTCGGTGTCGAACGGCCCCGGCAGCAGGCCGTTGATGGTGACGTTGTGCTGCACCGTCTGGCGCGCGAGGCCGGCGACGAAGCCGGTGAGGCCGGTACGGGCGCCGTTCGAGAGGCCCAGTTCGGGAATGGGCAGCTTCACCGCGCCCGAGGTGATGTTCACGACGCGCCCGAACTTGCGCGCGATCATGCCGTCCACCGTCGCCTTGATGAGTTCGATCGGGGTCAGCATGTTGGCGTCCAGCGCCTTGACCCAGTCCTCGCGCGACCAGTTGCGGAAATCCCCCGGCGGCGGGCCGCCGGCGTTGTTCACCAGGATGTCCACCTGCGGGCAGGCTGCGAGCGCCGCGGCGCGGCCTTCCGGGGTGGTGATGTCTCCAGCCACGGTCGTTACCTTGGCGCCAGTCGCCTTGCGGATCTCCGCCGCGGTGGCCTCGAGAGCTTCCTTGCCGCGCGCGGTGATGACGAGGTTCACGCCTTCCCCGGCCAACGCCAGGGCGCAGCCCTTGCCGAGGCCCTTCGATGCCGCGCAGACGAGCGCGCTGCGTCCCGCTATTCCCATGTCCATTGCGTGAATTCCCTTCCGAAAAGGATTAGCGCCGCTTGCCGAGGATGGATCCCAGCACGCCGCGGATGATTTCGCGCCCCACCGAGGAACCGATGGTGCGCACCGTGCTCTTGGCGAGCGTTTGCAGCAGGCCATCCTGCTTCCCGCCGCGCGGGCCGGTGCGGCCCAGCAGAAGGTCAGAGAGCGGATTCGAGGCGGCGGGAGCGCCCGCCGCCGCCGGCTGCGGCGACTCCACCGCACGTGCTTTCAGCTTCTCGTACGCCGACTCGCGATCGACCAGCTTCTCGTAGTGACCCGCGATTGGCGAGGCGGCGATGATCTGCTTGCGCTCGGCGGCGCTCACCGGCCCGAGCTGGCTGCCCGGCGGGACGATGAACGCGCGCTCGGTGACAGTGGGCCGGCCCTTCTCGTCCAGCAGGCTGACCAGCGCCTCGCCCACGCCCAACTCCGTGATCGCCTGCTCGATCTTCAGTTTCGGGTTCGGGCGCATGGTCTCGGCGGCCGACTTCACCGCCTTCTGGTCCTTCGGCGTGAAGGCGCGCAGCGCGTGCTGGACGCGGTTGCCGAGCTGGCCCAGCACGGACTCCGGGATGTCGAGCGGGTTCTGGGTGACGAAATAGACCCCCACGCCCTTGGAGCGGATCAGGCGCACCACCTGCTCGATCTTCTCCAGCAGCGCCTTGGGCGCGTCGTTGAACAGCAGGTGCGCCTCGTCGAAGAAGAACACGAGCTTGGGTTTCTCAAGGTCGCCCACCTCCGGCAGGTTCTCGAAAAGTTCGGCCAGCATCCAGAGGAGGAACGTCGCGTACAGCTTGGGCGAGTTCATGAGTTTGTCGGCGGCGAGGATGTTGACGACCCCCTTGCCCCCCTCGGCCTGCATCAGGTCGGCGATGTTCAGCATCGGCTCGCCGAAGAAGCGGTCCGCGCCCTGCGTTTCCAGCGCGAGCAGGCCGCGCTGGATGGCGCCGATGGAGGCCGCCGAGACGTTGCCGTACTCGGTGGTGAACTTCGAAGCGTTGTCGCCAACGAACTGCAGCATGGCGCGCAGGTCCTTGGCGTCGAGCAGCGCGAGGCCGGCGTCGTCGGCGATCTTGAAGACCAGGTTCAATACCCCTTCCTGGGTGTCGTTCAGCCCCAGCAGGCGCGCAAGCAGCAGCGGCCCCATGTCGGAGATGGTTGCGCGCACCGGGTGGCCGCTTTCGCCATATACGTCCCAGAACACCACCGGGCAGGGGGCGTAGGCGAGCTCGATCTTCAGGGACTTGGCGCGCTCGGCGACCTTGGCGTTGGCGCCGCCCGCCCGGGCAAGTCCGGAAAGGTCGCCTTTCACGTCGGCCATGAACACCGGCACGCCGATCCCCGAAAGCGATTGCGCCAGCGCCTGCAATGTGACGGTCTTGCCGGTGCCGGTGGCGCCAGTGATCAGGCCGTGCCGGTTGGCGAGCGCCGGCAGCAGCTGCAGTTCGGTTTTTCCTGCCTTCGCGACAAGGAGAGGCGTGGCCATGACGGTAAAATTATGGCATGGCCGGACACAGCAAATGGGCGAACATCAAGCACCGCAAGGCGGCCGCCGACGCCAAAAAGGGAAAGGTGTTCACGCGCCTGATCAAGGAGATCACCGTGGCGGCGCGCCTGGGAGGGGGCGATCCCGACAGCAACCCGCGCCTGCGCCTGTGCCTGGACAAGGCGCGCGAGGCGAACATGACCAAGGACAGCGTGACGCGAGCGGTGGAGCGCGGCACCGGCGAGCTGGAAGGCGTGGCCTACGAGGAGGCGCGCTACGAAGGCTACGGCGCGGGCGGCGCCGCGGTGCTGGTGGACTGCCTGACCGACAACCGCACCCGCACCGTGGCGGAGGTGCGCCACGCCTTCACCAAGAACGGCGGCAACATGGGCGCCGACGGCTCCGTGGCCTACCTCTTCAAGCACTGCGGCCAGTTCGTGTTCGCCCCCGGCGCCTCCGAGGACAAGGTGATGGAGGCGGCCCTCGACGCCGGCGCCGACGACGTGGTGGCGAATGAGGACGGCTCGATCGAGGTGCTGAGCGCGCCGGCTGATTTCGCCAAGGTGAAGACCGGGCTGGAGAAGGCGGGCCTGAAGCCGGAACTCGCCGAGATCACCATGAAGCCGGTCAACGAGGTTGCCGTCGCCGGCGAGGACGCCGCGCGCCTGCGACGGCTGCTGGACGCGCTGGAGTCCCTGGACGACGTACAGGACGTCTACACCACCGCGTCCATAGACGAGTGAAGATCCTCGGCATCGATCCGGGTCTGCGCAATACCGGGTTCGGCGTCATCGAAAAATCAGGCAGCAGGCTGCGCTACCTCACCAGCGGCACCGTGAAGTCCGGCGCCGGCGACCTCGCCAGCCGCCTCAAGGTGCTGCTCGAGGGCCTGAACGAGGTGATCGCGGCGCAGGCGCCTCAGGAAGTGGCCATCGAGAAGGTGTTCGTCAACGTCAATCCCCAGTCCACGCTGCTGCTCGGGCAGGCGCGCGGCACTGCCATCTGCGCCGCGGTCATCGCGGGCCTCCCGGTCGCGGAGTACACTGCGCTGCAGGTCAAGCAGGCCGTGGTCGGCAAGGGCCACGCCGGAAAAGAGCAGGTGCAGCACATGGTGAAGCGGCTGCTTGCGCTGCCTGGAGATCCCAGTCCGGACGCCGCCGACGCGCTGGCCTGCGCCATCTGCCACGCCCATTCCGCGGCGCTGGGCGCGCTCAGCACCCGCAGCCTGCGCATGAAGAAGGGGCGCCTGGTTTGATCGGCCGGCTGACTGGAAAGCTCGTCGCCAAGCACCCGCCGCAGGTGCTGGTGGACGTGAACGGCCTCGCCTACGAGGTGGACGTGCCGATGAGCACCTTCTACAACCTGCCGGCAACCGGCGAGGAAGTGACCCTGCACACGCACCTGGTGGTGCGCGAGGACGCGCATATCCTGTTCGGCTTCGGCACGCAGGAGGAGCGGGCCGTTTTCCGCCAGCTGATCCGGATATCCGGGGTGGGTGCGCGCACGGCGCTGTCGGTGCTCTCGGGATTGTCCGTGGCCGAGCTCGCGCAGGCGGTGGCGATGCAGGAGCCGGCGCGGCTCACCAAGGTGCCGGGGATCGGCAAGAAGACCGCCGAACGCCTGCTGCTGGAACTGAAGGGCAAGCTCGCCGACGCGCTGCCGGCGGAGGCGAAGTCGGGCGGCAACGGCGACGTGCTCAATGCGCTGCTGGGCCTGGGCTACAGCGAGAAGGAAGCGCTGGTGGCGGTGAAGGGCCTGCCGGCCGGAATCGGACTGGCCGAAGGCATCCGGGCGGCGCTGAAGGGGCTGGCGAAGGGCTAGGGGTGGGCCAAATGTTACCGATCGTACACATTTGGTCCTCGCCGCGGCGGGTAAGATAGCGCATGGCCGTAGAAACCGACCGCCTCATCTCCGCCAAGCCGGTCTCCGTGCAGGAAGAGCAGATCGAGCGCTCGCTGCGCCCCGCCACGCTCGCCGAGTACGTCGGCCAGCAGAAGACCCGCAGCCAGCTGGAGATCTTCATCCAGGCGGCCAGGGGCCGGAGCGAAGCGCTCGATCATGTGCTGCTCTTCGGCCCGCCGGGCCTGGGCAAGACCACGCTCGCCCACATCATCGCCCGCGAAATGGGCGTCAACCTGCGCCAGACCTCAGGGCCGGTGCTGGAACGGCCGGGCGATCTCGCCGCGCTGCTGACGAACCTGGAGCCGCGCGACGTCCTGTTCATCGACGAGATCCACCGCCTGTCGCCGGTGGTGGAGGAAATCCTCTACCCGGCGCTGGAGGACTACCAGATCGACATCATGATCGGCGAGGGGCCGGCGGCGCGCTCCATCAAGCTGGACCTGCCGCCGTTCACGCTAGTGGGCGCCACCACGCGCGCCGGCATGCTCACCAACCCCCTGCGCGACCGCTTCGGCATCGTGGCGCGGCTGGAGTTCTACGACGCCGCCGACCTGACGAAGATCGTGCAGCGCTCGGCCGGGCTGCTGGAGGTGCCGCTGGTGGACGAGGGCGCGGCGGAGATCGCGGGCCGCGCCAGGGGCACCCCGCGCATCGCCAACCGCTTGCTGCGCCGGGTGCGCGACTACGCGCAGGTCAAGGCCGACGGCAAGGTGTCCAAGGCGGTGGCCGACGCGGCCCTGAAAATGCTGGACGTGGACGCGCTTGGCCTGGACCTGATGGACCGGAAACTGCTGCTCGCGGTGATCGAGACATTCGGCGGCGGCCCGGTCGGCGTGGAGAACCTCGCCCACGCCATCGGCGAGGAAACCGACACCATCGAGGACGTGCTGGAGCCCTACTTGATCCAGTGCGGCTACCTGCAGCGCACCCCGCGCGGACGGATGGCGACGCTCACCGCGTACCGCCATTTCGGCATTGTCGCGCCCAGGGCGGCCGCGGACCTCCTGTCGCAGGCGAACCCGAACGGCGCTTGAAAACGTTCAGCTTCCCGGTACGCGTCTACTACGAGGACACCGACCTGGGCGGCGTGGTCTACTACGCCAACTACCTGCGCTTCTTCGAGCGCGCGCGCAGCGAGTGGTTGCGCAGCCTGGAAGTGAACCAGCAGCGCATGGCCGCTGTCGAAGGTCTCGGGTTCGTGGTGGTGCGCGCCGAAATCGACTTCAGGATCGGGGCGCGGCTGGACGACCTGCTGACGGTGAGCGTCAAGCCCGCGGAAGTGAGGCGCGCCTACCTGTGGCTGGATCAGGAGGCGCGGCTGGACGATGGCCGCCTGTGCGCGGCGGCGCGCATCCAGGTGGCCTGCGTGCGGCATAGGGACATGAAACCGCAACCCATTTCCGAAGAACTTACCGCGAGGATCGCAGCATGAGCGTGACGCAGGACATGGACCTCTGGAACCTGGTCATGAATGCCTCCGTCGTGGTGAAGGCGGTGATGCTGCTCCTGTTGGCGGTGTCGTTCATGTCGTGGATGTTCATCTTCCGCAAGTGGTTCGCCATCCGCAGCGCGCGCGCCCAGACCGAGCAGTTCGAGCGCGAGTTCTGGAGCGGCAACGACCTGAACGCGCTCTACCAGGGCTCGGTCAACGCGCGCCACACCATCGGCAGCCTGGAGCGCATCTTCGAGGCCGGCTTTCGCGAGTTCACCAAGCTCCGGGGCCAGCGCGGCACCGAGCCCTCCGTGATGGTGGATGGCGCCCGGCGCGCCATGCGCGCAACCTACCAGCGCGAGATGGACATGCTGGAGCGCCATCTCTCGTTCCTCGCCTCGACCGGCTCGGTGAGCCCCTATGTGGGCCTGTTCGGCACGGTGTGGGGGATCATGCATGCGTTCCGGAGCCTGGCGAACGTGCAGCAGGCGACGCTGGCCCAGGTGGCCCCGGGGATTGCGGAAGCGCTGATCGCGACCGCCATCGGACTGTTCGCCGCGATCCCCGCGGTGGTCGCATACAACCGCTTTTCGCACGACATCGACCGCCTCGCGATCCACTTCGAGAGCTTCATGGAGGAGTTCTCCAACGTCCTGCAGCGCCAGGCGGTGGTCCGCTAGATGAGGACGCGCAGCAAGCGCGGCCCGATGCACGAGATCAACGTCGTGCCCTACGTCGACGTGATGCTGGTGCTGCTGGTGATCTTCATGGTCACCGCGCCGCTGGTGACCCCCGGGGTGATCGAGCTGCCCTCGGTGGGCGCGGCGAGCGCGCCGAAGCTGGCGCCCATCGAGGTGATCATCCTGGAGGACCGCTCCCTCACGGTGCGCGAGCGGGACGCCGCCGGGCGCATCCTCAGCGAGCGCGCCATCGCCATCGGCGAGGTCAAGTCGCTGGTCAAGGACCCGAAGACCCCGGTGCTGATCGCGGGGGACAAGAACGTGAAATACGAGGCGGTGCTGCAGGTGATGGATGAGCTGCGCGCCAGGGGCGTCGAGCGCGTCGGGCTGCAGGTGAAACCCAGGCAATGAGCGCGGCGGCGGTCTTCGAGGAGCGGGCAGAGCCGGGATCGCTGCTTTCGCTGGCGCTGGCGGTCGCGGTCCATGTCCTGCTTGCGCTGGTGCTCGTCTTCGGCGTGCGCTGGCAGAACCGGCCGCCGGAGTCGGTGACCGTGGAGCTGTGGGAGGCGCCGCAGGCCGCGCCCCCGCCGGTGGTCGAGCCCAAGCCGGCGCCGAAGGTCGAGCCAGCGCCTCCGCCTCCTGCTCCCAAGCCGGAGCCTCGCATCGAGAAGCCCGATATCGCCGAGAAGGCGCCTCCGCCCAAGCCCAAACCCGAGGCGAAGAAAATCGAACCCAGGCCCAAACCCGTTCCGAAGCCTGTGCCGTTGAAGCCACGGGTGGACGAAGCCGAGAAGCGGATGAAGGAGGAACTGGCGCGCGAACAAATGGCGCTCGCCAGCGATCGCGAGCGCCAGCAGATCGCCGACCAGCTCAAGCGCGAAGCGGCGCAGGCGAGCGCGGCCGCGAGCACCCGCGCGCTCGAGGGCTGGATCGCGAAGATCCGCGGCAAGATCAAGGGCAACATCGTGCTGCCGCAGGACATCAAGGGGAACCCGGAGGCGATCTTCGATGTCGTACAACTCCCAACGGGAGAGGTACTGTCGGTGAAGCTGCGCAAGTCGAGCGGGCACGCGGGTTACGACCAGGCAGTGGAGCGCGCGATCCTGAAATCCTCGCCGCTGCCACGCCCGGACCGGCCGGAGCAGTCCCGCCGCGAGCTCGAGCTCAAGTTCCGCCCGCTCGACCCCGTATAATGCCGCGCATGAGAAAGCTGCTTGTCGCCTTTGTCGTGGCTTTCCTTCCGCAAGTTGCGGCCGCGCAGCTGTCCATCGAGATCACCGGTGCGGGCGCGCAGCGCATCCCGATCGCCGTGGCCCCGTTCGCCGGAGAAGCTGCGGCCGGCGGCTCGGTGGTGAGCGCCATCGTCAGGGCCGACCTGGAACGCAGCGGCATGTTCCGCATCCTGGAGGTGCCGCCGATGGTGCCTCTGCCCACGGAGGCCTCCGCGGTCAACTACGCCGAGTGGCGCTCGCGCCTGGCCGATGCATTGGTGCTTGGCTCGGTGGCGCTGCGGCCCGACGGCCGCTTCGAGGTGCGCTTCAAGCTCCATGACGCGGTCAAGGGCGCCGACCTGTCGGGCGTGGCCTACACCCTGTCGCGCGACCAGATGCGCGCCACCGCGCACCGGATCTCGGATTACATCTACGAGAAGCTGACCGGCATCCGCGGCGTGTTCTCCACGCGCATCGCCTACGTCGTCAAGCGCGGCCCGCGCTTCGAGCTGCAGATCGCGGACGCCGATGGCGCAGGGGAGGAGACGGCGCTCGCCTCGCTGGAGCCGATCATCTCGCCCGCCTGGTCGCCCGACGGCCGGCGCCTCGCCTACGTTTCCTTCGAGAACAAGAAGCCGGTGGTCTACGTGCATTCGCTCGTCGACGGCAAGCGCCACGTGGCGGCCAACTTCAAGGGCTCCAACTCGGCGCCGGCCTGGTCGCCCGACGGCTCGCGCCTCGCGGTGTCGCTGTCGCGCGACGGCGGCTCGCAGCTGTACCTGGTGAACCCCGACGGCAGCGGCGTGCGGCGCCTGTCCAGTTCCAACGGCATCGACACCGAGCCGGTGTTCTCGCCCGACGGCCAGAGCATCTACTTCACCTCCGACCGCGGCGGCAGCCCGCAGGTCTATCGCATGCCGGCCGGGGGCGGGGAGCCGCAGCGCGTGACCTTCGAGGGGACCTACAACGTGTCGCCTCGCGTCAGCCCGGATGGCAGGCTGCTCGCGTACATCGCGCGCAACGGCGGCAAATACCAGGTTGCGACCATGGACCTCGCGACGCGCCAGACGCAGGTGATCACCGACAGCGACAAGGACGAATCGCCCAGTTTCGCGCCCAATGGCCGCATGATCCTGCTCGCGACCGTGGTCGGCAACCGCGGCGTGCTGTCGGCGGTATCCTCCGACGGCCGCGTCAAGCAGCGCCTCACCATCTCCGCGGGCGATGTCCGCGAGCCGGCCTGGGGGCCGTTCACGAAATGACCAAAAGGAGCCAGCCCATGCGTTCCATCCTGATTGCTTTCGCCGCGGTCGCGGGCCTCGCGGCCTGCTCCAGCACCCCGGAGGACGAGCAAAAGCCGGCCGCCGTCGAGGAGCGCCAGCAGGGCGCCGCCCAGCCCGGCGCGACCACGCAGCCGGTCAAGCCCGGCGGCGTCGCCCGCGTCGACCTCACCGGCGCCGGCAAGACGCCGGCGCGCGCGCCCCACAACGACCCGGGCAACATCCTGTCGCGGCGCTCCATCTACTACGACCTCGACCAGTACACCGTCAAGGACCAGTACCGCGAGCTGGTGGAAGCGCACGCCAGGTATCTGCGCGCTAATCCGCAGTTGAAGATGCTGCTCCAGGGCAACACCGACGAGCGCGGCAGCCGCGAGTACAACATCGGCCTTGGCCAGCGCCGCTCCGACGGGCTGAAGAAGATGCTCATGCTGCTGGGGGTGAAGGAAGAGCAGGTCGAGGCGGTGAGCCTGGGCGAGGAGAAGCCCTCCGACCAGGGACGCGACGAAGCCGCCTGGTCCAAGAACCGGCGCAGCGACATCCTCTACTCCGGAGAGTTTTAGTCGATGCGCAGGCAGGGCGCCGCCGCGTTGCTCGCCGCCTGCCTCGCGCTGCCGGGGGCTGCACAGGCGATCTTTGACGACAACATCGCGCGCCAGAGAATCGAGGACCTGCGCAAGCAGGTCGAGGCGGCCGGCAAGACCGTCGAGGAGCGCCTGGCGCGGGTCGAGGACCGGCGCGCGCTGCTCGAACTCGCAGCCCAGATCGAAGCGCTGCGGGGCGAGATCGCCCGCCTGCGCGGCCAGCTCGAAGTCACGCAGAACCAGGTCGAGACCGCGGACAAGCGCGGCAAGGACCTGTACGTCGACATCGACACGCGCCTGAGGAAGCTGGAGCAGGAACGTGAAAAGGCCGCGGCTGCGGCGGCCGAAAAGCCCCCTGCCGACGCCGGTCCGCCCCCGGCCGAGACCAAAGCCTATGAGGCGGCGCTGAACCAGTTCAAGCTCGGCAACTATCCGCTCGCCATCTCGGCGTTCCAGGGGTTCCTGGTCACCTATCCCTCCAGCAAGCTCGCGCCCTCGGCGCAGTACTGGATCGGCAACGCGCACTTCGCGCAGCGCGACTACCGCCAGGCCATCGCCGCGCAGCAGCGCGTGCTCTCGGCCTGGCCCGACGACGCCAAGGCGCCCGACGCACTGCTGAACATTGCCTCCTCGCAGGAGGCGCTGGCAGACCGGCGTGGCGCGCAGCGCACGCTCGAGAGCCTGGTCGCCAGGTATCCGGCCAGCCCGGCCGCGGCGAGCGCAAAGCAGCGCCTGGCACAGGGCGCCCGAAAATAGACGCCGTCGTCCTGCTCTCGGGCGGGCTGGATTCCGCCACCACGCTCGCCTGGGCGAGGCGCGAGGGCCACGACTGCTGGTGCCTGTCGGTGGATTATGGCCAGCGCCACCGTGCCGAACTGAAGGCGGCCGATCGCATCGCGCGGCGGCTGGGGGCGAAGGAACACCGCATCGTGCGCCTTGACCTCGCCCAGTTCGGCGGCTCCGCGCTCACCGACCACGCCATCGCGGTGCCGATCGCCGGCATCGAGCCGGGCATCCCGGTTACCTACGTGCCGGCGCGCAATACCGTGCTGCTGTCGCTCGCGCTGGCCTGGGCAGAAGTACTGCGTGCCGAGGCGATTTTCGTCGGCGCCAACGCGGTGGACTACTCCGGCTACCCGGATTGCCGGCCGGAGTACCTGCGTGCCTTCGAGGCGATGGCCAATCTGGCCACCAAGGCGGCGGTGGAGGGACGGCGCATCCAGGTGCGGGGTCCCCTGGTGGAGTTGCCCAAGGCGGCGATCGTGAAGCTGGCGCTGGAACTGGGCGTGGATCCTTCAGAAGCGGTGTCCTGCTACCAGCCGGATGCCGAAGGGCGGGCTTGCGGCGCCTGCGATGCGTGCCGGATCCGGAAAAAGGGGTTTGCGGAGGCGGGCGTCGCGGATTCCACGCGTTACTTCTAGTGGAATCGGGGCGGGATTTGATAGAATTCGCCCCCTTTCCAGCGTTTTTCCCATGGGTCGTTAGCTCAGCTGGTAGAGCAGCGGACTTTTAATCCGTTGGTCGCCGGTTCGAATCCGGCACGGCCTACCAAATCTTCAAGGCTCCGCTCGCGCCGGGCCGGTTTCCGTCACCAGCGATAGCCTGTGCTCTTTGCGTCGGCCGTGTCCACCATGGCCGTCCACTGGCCGTCGACGGCCTCGACTTCGCCGATCTGGATCGCGCCGAACTGCTTCAACTCGTCGACCTTGGCGGCGACCACCACGCGCGTCGGCCCGGTGATGAACTTCTTGAAGCCGACGGTTTCCACGCGGCAGAGCTCGGTGTCGTCCTGACCCATGCCGATCCGTTCTGAAATCTCGGAGAGTTTCAGCGTCTGCGAGTCGTCGAGTGATTCAACCGTGGCGGGCGGCGTGCAGGCGGCGACCCAGGACCTGCCCACGAGCGCCACGACCGCAATGACCTTTGATCCCGAATCGAGATACTTCTGGAGTGCCGCCTCTACCTCGGAGCGTGCATCGCCCGTCAGCATGACCTTGCCGCCCCCGGCATCGAGAACCCTTACGGCCACCCACCCCTCCCGGATCGATCCCGGACATATTACTACTACGCCAATGCGTAGTCAGGTCACAGCCTTGCGTTCCCTGAACGCAGGCCGGTCCCACGCCCGCGTCGCCATGATGTCCTTCAGCGCCGCCACCGCGTTCCACACGTCCACGTAGCGCACGTACAGCCCGGCGAAGCCGAAGCGCAGCACGTCGGGCGCACGGAAATCGCCGATGACGCCGCGCGCGATGAGCGCCTGCATGATGGCGTAGCCCTCCGGGTGCGTCAGCGAGACCTGGCTGCCGCGTAGTACTGCGTCGCGCGGGCTGGCGAGGCCGAAGCCGTGATCGGCGAGTTCCTGGTCCACCAAGCGAATGAAGCAATCGCTCAGCGCGCTGCCTTTGGCGCGCAGCGCGTGCATGTCCACGTCCTCGAACACCGTCAGCGCTTCCTCGAGGGCGATCAGGCTCAGTTGCGGCGCGGTGCCAACCAGCATGCGGTCGATGCCGGCGTGCGGCGCGTAGTCATGGTCGAAGGCGAACGGCCGTGCATGGCCATGCCATCCTTGCAGCGGTTGCCGGACGTTCGGCAGATGGCGTTCGGCCACGAAGATGAAAGCCGGCGAGCCGGGGCCGCCATTCAGGTACTTGTAGCCGCAGCCCACCGCGAAATCCACGCCGCAGGCATTCAGGTCCACCGGCAGGGTGCCGGTGCTGTGGCTCAGGTCCCAGATCGCGAGCGCGCCCTGTTCATGGGCGAGGGCGGTGATGCGCGCCATGTCGTAGACGAGCCCGCTGCGATAGTTCACGTGGGTGAGCTGGACCAGCGCGAGATCGCCGCCCGCTGCGCGGATCGCCGATTCGACTTCCCCGTGCTCGACGCAGCGCAGTTCGACGCCCATCAGCTCCGCCACGCCCTCGTTGACGTAGACGTCCGTCGGGAAGTTGCCCTTTTCGGAGACGATGAGCTTGCGTCCCGGCCGCAGGCGCAGCGCCGCGATCAGCGCCTTGTAGAGGTTGACTGAGGTGGAGTCGCAGACGATCACTTCTTCCGGCTTCGCCCCCACCAGTCGCGCGATGGCTGCGCCCGCGCGCCGCGGCGCGGGATACCAGCCGGCGTCGTTCCAGGACCGGATCAGGCCCTCGCCCCATTCCTGCTCCACGGCGCGGCGCATGCGCGCGACCACCCGCCTGGGAAGCGCCCCAAGGGAGTTGCCGTCGAGGTAGATCACGCCTTCGGGCAGCGCGAACGCTTCGCGCTTCGCCGCGAGCGGGTCGGCGGCATCCATTCGAACGAGCGTGTCGCGATCCAGCGCCGCTGTGGTAGAACTCGACTCCATGAAAGCCATCCTAGCGAACGAACCCCTTCCTGTCTCCGATCCGCGCTCGCTGGTGGACGCGGAGGTTCCTGATCCGGCCGCGCCCAAAGGGCATGACATCCTGGTGCGCATCGAGGCGGTTTCCGTGAACCCGGTGGATTGCAAGATCCGGATGCTTGGCCATCCCGTCCCCAGGATCCTGGGCTGGGACGCGGCAGGGACCGTCGAAGCCGTGGGTGAGCAGGTGACGCTGTTCAAGCGCGGCGACCCGGTCTACTACGCCGGCTCCAACCAGCGCCCGGGCAGCAACGCCCAGCTGCAGCTGGTGGACGAGCGCATCGTGGCGAAGCAGCCCGCGTCGCTCGATTTCGCGCAGGCCGCGGCGATGCCGCTGACGACGATCACGGCCTACGAGGGCATCGTGGATCGCATGGGCGTTGACCCGGACGGCAAGAGCGCTGGCGCGAGCCTGCTGGTGATCGCCGGCGCGGGCGGCGTGGGTTCGATGGCGATCCAGATCGGCCGCAGGCTGGGGCTGGAGGTGATCGCCACGGCGTCCCGGCCCGCGAGCGAGAAGTGGTGCCGCGACCTTGGCGCCCGGCACATCGTCAACCACCACCAGCCGCTGAAGGACGGGCTGAAGGCGATCGGCGTGGCCGAGGTGGACTACGTGCTCATCTGCTCGGACATCGACCTGTACTGGACGCAGCTCGCGGACGTGGTGAAGCCCCAGGGCAGCGTGTGCTCGATCGTGCGCAACGAGAAGCCCGCCGACATCATGGCGCTCCAGAGGAAGGCGCTGCGCTTCGCGTGGGAGGCGATGTTCGTGCGCTCGACGTTCCAGACCGCCGACATGCGGGAGCAGCACCGCTTGCTTGCGCGGGTGGCCGGCTGGATCGACGCGGGCGAGGTGAAATGCACCATGACCGAGACGCTGGCGCCGATCAACGCCGCCAACCTGCGTGCGGCGCACGCGGAGCTGGAATCCAAGGGGATGATCGGGAAGCTGGTGTTGGCGGGCTGGTGACAGGGCGGGGCTCTACTCCCGCACCCGCAGCAGCTTCTTCGCCTCCGACAGCCTGCGGATGGAGCGCATGACGCGCGCCAGGTGCGAGCGATTGGCCACCTCCACCACGAAGAGCATCGTCGTATACACCGAACGGTCCTCCTCCATGCTGATGGAGTCGATGTTGGAGCCGGCCTCGGCGATCGCCGAGGCCACCTTCGCAAGCACGCCGCGCTGGTTGGCCACCATCACCTTGATCGCGGTCTGGAACAGGCGCGTCGGCTCCCGGTCCCACTCGACGTCGATCCACTGCTCCGGCTCGGCGCGCCGCGAACGCTCGACATGGCGGCACTCGGCGGTATGCACCACCAGTCCCTGGCCCTTCTTGATGGACCCCACGATGGCGTCGCCCGGAATCGGCCGGCAGCAGCTGGCAAGCTGCACCGCCATGCCCTCGGTGCCGCGGATCACCACGCTCGCCCCCCTGGCATGGGGCTTGGCATCGCCTTCCGCGCGCAGGACCAGGCGGCGCGCGACGACCGCGGGCAGCTGCTTGCCCAGCCCGATGTCGGCCAGCAGCTCGACCCGGGTGCGGCCCACGGTGTCGCGGATCACCCGCTCCCAGCTCGCCTCGTCGATCTCGGCCGGGGTCACGCCGTAGCCCTTCAGCGCCTGCTCCAGGAGCCGCTCGCCCAGCGCCGCGGACTCCTCGTACTGCATGGTCTTCAGGAAGTGGCGGATGTTGGAGCGCGCCTTGGCGGTGCGCACGTACTGCAGCCAGGCGGGGTTGGGCTTGGCATAGCCGGTGGTGATCACCTCCACACGGTCGCCGTTCCTCAATTCGGTCCGCAGCGGCACAAGTTCGCCGTTCACCTTGGCCGCGACGCAGCGGTTGCCGATGTCGGTGTGCACCGCGTAGGCGAAGTCCACCGCGGTGGCGCCGCGCGGCAGGGACATGATCCGGCCCTTGGGGGTGAAGACGTAGACCTCGTCCGGGAACAGGTCCACCTTGACGTGCTCCAGGAATTCCTGCGAATCGCCCGACTGGCTCTGGATCTCGAGCAGCGACTGCAGCCACTGGTGGGTCTTCTTCTGCAGCTCGTTCAACGAAGTGGCGTCGTCCTTGTACATCCAGTGCGAGGCGACGCCGGCCTCGGCCAGGCGGTGCATGGATTCGGTCCTCACCTGCACCTCCACCGGCACGCCGAACGGGCCGATGAGCGCGGTGTGGATGGATTGGTAGCCGTTCGCCTTCGGGATCGCGATGTAGTCCTTGAACTTGCCCGGCACCGGCTTGTAGAGGCCGTGCAGCGCGCCTATCGCCAGGTAGCAGGTGGGGATGTCCTTCACCACCACGCGCAGGCCGTAGATGTCGTGCACCTCGGAGAACGACAGGTGCTTCTCGATCATCTTGCGGTAGATGGAGTAGATGTGCTTCTCGCGCCCGGACACCGCGGCCTCGACCCTGGCCTCGGCCAGCTTCGCCTTCACCGCGGCCTCGATCTTCCCGACCAGCTCGCGCCGGTTGCCGCGGGCGTTGCGGTTCGCCTTGTCCAGCACCCGGTAGCGCAGCGGGAACATGTGCGAGAAGGCCAGTTCCTGGAGCTCGTGGAACAGCTCGTTCAGGCCCAGCCGGTTCGCGATCGGGGCGTAGATCTCCATGGTCTCGCGCGCCACGCGCCGGCGCTTGGCCGGGGGTACCGCGTCCAGCGTGCGCATGTTGTGCAGGCGGTCCGCGAGCTTGATCAGGATGACGCGCACGTCGCGCGCCATGGCGAGCAGCATTTTCCGGAAATTCTCCGCTTGCGCGTCCTCGGCCGACTGGAACTCGATCTTGTCCAGCTTCGAGAGGCCGTCCACCAGCTCGGCCACCGGCTTGCCGAAGGTGTCGGAGATCTCGTCCTTGGTGACCGAGGTGTCCTCCATCACGTCGTGAAGCAGCGCGGCCTGCAGCGCCTGGCCGTCAAGGTGCCAGCCGGCCAGGATCTCGGCCACCGCGAGCGGGTGCGAGATGTAGGGCTCGCCGGACTGCCGGGTCTGCCCGGCGTGCGCGGCGTCCGAGAAGCGGTAGGCCTCGGTCAGGCGCGCGACGTCTCCCGGCTTCAGGTAACCAAAGCGGCTGGCATCGAGGACGGGAACGGCGGCCATGGGGGAAGGAAGTTTAGCTGGCGCCCCCCGCGCCAGGGAATGCCCTAGATCGTGGGCAGCGGCGCCGAACTGGCGTTTCGCTTGAGGACTTCGGTACCTACCTTGCCGCCGGCGATCTCGCGCAGGGCGATCACGGTGAACTTGTCCTTGTCGTGCTCGACCATCGCCGTGGCGCCCTGGCTAAGCTGGCGGGCCCGGTAGGTCGCGGCCAGGGTGAGCTGGAAGCGGTTCGGGATTCTTTTCAGGCAGTCTTCAACGGTGATGCGGGCCATGGCGTGTCCATTCAGGTGAGGGACTCAGGACCCCGTGCGCGCCTGGCGAAGTCGCTCGGCGCGGATGATGGCCCGCAGGTCCTGCAGGGCCACGTCGAAGTCTTTGTTAATTATAGCGTATTCGAACTCGCAGGCGTGGGCTATTTCCTCGCGCGCATTGGCCATCCGGCGCTGGATGGCGGCCTCGGAATCCTTGCCGCGGTGGCGCATGCGCCGCTCGAGTTCCTCGACCGAAGGCGGCTGGATGAAGATGCCGATGGTGCCCGGAACCAGGCGACGAACCTGCTGCGCGCCCTGCCAGTCGATCTCCAGCAGCAGGTCGTGGCCGGTATCCAGGACCTCGCGAATCACCGAGTGGGAGGTGCCATAGCGGTTGCCGTGCACCTCGGCGCATTCCAGGAACTCGCCGCGCTCAAGCATCGCGAGGAAGGCCTTCTCGTCCACGAAGTGGTACTCGCGGCCGTCGGTCTCCCCGGGGCGCGGCGCGCGCGTGGTGTAGGACACCGACAGCGACAGCTTCGGGTCGTCCTTCAGCAGCGCCGCGATGAGCGAACTCTTCCCGGCCCCGGAAGGCGCGGCGACGATGAAAAGCAGTCCTGTCATGGCGATCTCATTCGATGTTCTGCACCTGCTCGCGCACCTGCTCGATCAGGAGCTTCAGCTCCAGCGCGCAATCCGCGAGCGCGAGGCCCTGGGCCTTGGAGGCGAGGGTGTTCGCCTCGCGGTTCAGTTCCTGGGCGAGGAAATCCAGGCGCTTCCCGGCCGCGCCGCCTTTGCCGAGGACGCGTTCGACCTCGGCCAGGTGCGCGGTGAGCCGCGTCAGTTCCTCGTCCACGTCGCTGCGTGCTGCCTGCACCGCCAGCTCGGCGCGGATCCGCTCCTCGTCCACATTCACCTGCGCCTCGCGCAGGCGCTCGATGACCCGCGCCTTCCAGGCCGCGATTGCCTCGGGCACCAGCGGCGCGGCCTGGGCGACCCGTTGGCGCATCTGCGCCACGCGCTCCAGGATGACGGCCGCGAGCTTGGCGCCCTCGCGTTCGCGGGCCGCGCACAACTCGTCCAGCGCCCGGCGCGCCAGGCCTTCGACCGCGGCACGGATCGCGTCCTCGTCCACTGGCGCGTCGGCGAGCACGCCCGGCCAGCGCAGCACGTCGGCCAGGTCAAGCGGCGCGGCCTCGGGAAACGCGCGGCTCGCGTCCCCGGCCAGGCGCTTCAATTCGGCGAGCGCCTGCGCATTGAGCGGGCGCGGCGCGGCCGCCGCGGCGCCGCCTCCCAGCGCGAGCCGGCAGTCCACCTTGCCGCGCGCGATGCGCACCGTGATCAGTTCGCGCAGCAGCGGTTCGGCGCCGCGCAGTTCCTCCGCGACGCGGAACTGCAGGTCGAGGAATCGCGAATTGACCGATTTCATCTCGATTGCCAGCGCGCCGCGCGGCGTCTGCGCGCTGGCGGCGGCATAACCGGTCATGCTGCGGATCATGGCTGGAGAGGACGATTCCGTATCGAAGTGTGAGGAATGCCCGCCGCGCAGCGGCACGCTGCCCTTGCGTCCGACGGGCTGCGGTTATCATACGGGCAGATGTCCTCGCAAGCCAACCAGCCGTTGCCGGAAGGCTTCCAGCTCGAAAACTACCGCATCCTGAGAGTGCTCGCCTCGGGCGGCTTTTCGTTCGTCTACCTGGCGCACGACGAGAACGAGGTGCCGGTGGCGCTCAAGGAATACCTGCCGGCGAGTCTCGCGCTGCGTACCGACAGCAGCCCCGCGCCGGTGGTGCCCGAGGAGAAGCTGCCGACGTTTCGCTATGGCCTGAAGTGCTTCTTCGAGGAAGGCAAGGCGCTGGCGGGCCTGTCGCACCCGAACGTGGTGCGCGTGCTCAACTTCTTCCGCGCCAACGGCACGGTGTACATGGTGATGCGCTACGAGCGCGGCCGCAGCCTGCAGGAGCACATCCGGAAGCGCACCGGCGCGCTAAAGGAGGACTGGATCCGTGCCTCCTTCATCGAGCTGTTGAACGGCCTGCGCGAGGTGCACACCGGGCGCCTGCTGCACCTGGACATCAAGCCGGGCAACATCTACATCCGCAACGACGGCGCGCCGCTGCTGATCGACTTCGGCGCCGCGCGCCAGACGCTGCAGGCCGAGGGCGCGCAGCTTCCCCCGATGGTCACCCCGGGCTTCGCCTCGCCCGAGCACCACGGCGAGCGCGAGAAGCTCGGACCCTGGAGCGACATCTATTCGGTGGGCGCGAGCATGTATGCCTGCCTCTCGGGCGCGCCGCCCCCGACCGCGGCCGAGCGGCTGGAGAAGGACCGCATCATCCCGGCGCGCAAGGGCTGGGCCGGCCGCTACTCCGCCGAGTTGCTCGACACCATCGACTGGTGCCTGCGCCTGGACCACCTGGAACGCCCGCAGAGCGTGCTCGCCCTGCAAAAGGCGTTGAGCGGGGAGAAGGCGCCGGCCTACCGCGGCGAGGCGCCGGTGCTGGATCAGTTGAAGAGCGCTATATTCAGGCTCGCGAGACGATGAAGCACACTATTTTCCAGGCGAGCCGGATCGGCGCCCGCACCTACCAGCAGGACCGGCTCGGCCAATGGTCGAACGGCGAGGCGATGGTGCTGGTGCTGGCCGACGGCATGGGCGGGCACCTGCACGGCGAGGTGGCCGCGCAGATCGCGGTGGACTACCTGGGCGCCGCGTTCCGTTCGGAGGCGCAGCCGCGCATCGACGAGCCCGAGACCTTCCTCTACCGCGCCATCGGCCGCGCGCACGCCATGATCGTGCACCAGGGGCAGAAGATGGGGCTGCCGGACTCGCCGCGCACCACCATCGTCGCCTGCGTGGTGCAGGGCGGCCGGGCCTGGTGGTCATTCGTCGGCGACTCGCGCCTGTACCTGATCCGCGAGGGGCGCCTGGTGACGCGCACCAAGGACCACACCATCGTGCAGCAGCTGGTGGACGCTGGCCGCATCCGCGAAGAGGCCGTGGCGGTGCACCCGGACCGGAACAAGCTCCTGCGCTGCCTCGGCGGCCCGATCGCGCCGCGCATGGAGCCGGTGGCCTGCGCGACGCTGGAGAAGGACGACCTGCTGCTGCTGTGTTCGGACGGGTTCTGGGGGCCGCTCAACCAGCGCCAGATCCTGATGGGCCTGATCGGCAGGCTGCCGGCGGAGGCGCTGCCGGGCCTGATCGAGATGGCCGAACTGCGCGCCGGGAAGGCCTGCGACAACGTGTCGGTGCTGGCGATGCACTGGCTGGATGATCGCCCCGCGACCTTCGACGACCCGCCGACCGTGCCGCAGGAGCCGGCGCCGCCCGCGGGCACCAACTTCACCGCCTCGGCCACCGATTTCCTGCGCGTGACCGACGCGGAGATCGAAAGCCAGATCGCGCAGATCAAGGCCGCGCTTGGCCGTCCCGACGCCGGCAAGAAGGGCCCTGGGGAGTAGCGGCGATGCGACCCAGCGGGAGGCATCCAGGCGAGTTGCGCGAGGTCCGCCTCACGCGCGGTTTCACCCGCCACGCGGAGGGCTCGGTGCTGGTGGAGTTCGGCGAGACGCGCGTGCTGTGCACCGCCAGCGTGGAGAACCGCGTGCCGCCGTTCCTGCGCGACAAGGGCCGCGGCTGGGTCACCGCCGAGTACGGCATGCTGCCGCGCGCGACCCACACCCGAGGCGATCGCGAAGCGGCGCGCGGCAAGCAGTCCGGGCGAACGCAGGAAATCCAGCGCCTGATCGGGCGCGCGCTGCGCTCGGTGGTGGACATGCCGGCACTGGGCGAGCGCACGGTGCACATCGACTGCGACGTGCTGCAGGCCGATGGCGGCACCCGCACCGCGGCCATCACCGGCGCTTTCGTGGCACTGCATGACGCCTTCACCTGGATGCGGGAAAAGGGCCTGATTGCCACCCTGCCCGCACGGGATTTCGTCGCCGCCGTGTCCGTGGGCGTCTACAAGGGCGCACCGGTGCTGGACCTGGACTATGCAGAAGACGTCGCCTGCGACACCGACATGAACGTGGTCATGACCGGCGCCGGGCGCTTCGTCGAGGTGCAGGGCACCGCCGAGGGCGAGCCCTTCGCGCGCGCCGAACTGGACGCGTTGCTGGACCTCGCCGGCCGCGGCATCGCCGAACTGGTCGCGCGCCAGCGACAGGCCCTCGGCCTCCCGGAAAAATAGGGACGCACCACGTTTTCCGGTGACCAGGCAGGATGAGTTCGCTGCGCAGCCTCGTCCTCGCCAGCGGCAACCCGGGCAAGGCGCTCGAGATCCGCGCGCTGCTGGAACCGCTGGGCATCCACGTCGTGTCGCAGGCCGAGCTCGGGATCTCCGAGGCCGAGGAGCCGCACGACACCTTCCTGGAGAACGCCCTTGCCAAGGCGCGCCACGCCAGCCGCGCCACCGGCATGCCGGCGCTGGCGGACGATTCCGGCCTGTGCGTGGATGCGCTGGGCGGCCTGCCTGGCGTGCACTCGGCGTACTTCGCGGGGCGCGAGGGCGGGCGCGAGGCCCGGGATGCGCGCAACAACGCCAAGCTGCTGGCGAGCCTTGCCCACCTCGTCGTCGGAGCCGATCGCCGCGCGCACTACGCCTGCGTCATGGTGCTCGTGCGCCGGGCTGATGATCCGGAGCCGCTGGTCGCGGAGGGACGCTGGGAGGGGGCCATAGGCACCGAGCCGCGCGGCAAGAACGGTTTCGGCTACGATCCCTTGTTTAATGTAACCGATCGGTTACATCTGGCGGGCTCCAGCACCGCCCGTACCGCCGCCGAACTGCCCCCCGAAGAGAAGAACCGCGTCAGCCACCGCGGCCTGGCGCTCGCGCGCCTGATCGAGCGGATCCGCGCCGAACCATGAAGGCGGTCGCGCTGACCCGCCCGTGGAAAGTGAAATTCACCGCGCTGCCGCCGCTCGCGCTGTATGTCCACCTGCCCTGGTGCGTGCGCAAGTGCCCCTACTGCGACTTCAATTCGCACGAGCGCAAGGGCGAGCTGCCCGAGCGCGAGTACGTAGACGCGCTGGTCGCGGACCTCGAGGCGCTGCTGCCTTCGGCGTGGGGGCGCCGGATCCAGAGCGTGTTCATCGGCGGCGGCACGCCCAGCCTGTTCGCGCCGGAGTCCATCGACCGGCTGCTGTCCGCGGTCCGCGCGCGCATCCCGGTCGAGCCCGGCGCGGAGGTGACACTGGAGGCGAACCCGGGCACTGCCGAGGCGGGACGCTTCCGTGGTTACCGGGACGCGGGCGTCAACCGGTTGTCGCTGGGCATCCAGAGTTTCGACGACGCCATGCTGAAGACGCTTGGCCGCATCCATTCGGCGGACGAGGCGCGGCGCGCGATCGAGATGGCGCAGGCCGCGTTCGAAAACGTGAACCTCGACCTGATGTACACCCTGCCGGGCCAGACCCCGGCCATGGCGCAGGCGGAACTGCGCGAGGCGCTGCGCTGGGAGACGGCGCACCTGTCGGCCTACCAGCTCACCATCGAGCCCAACACCGTGTTCTGGTCGAAACCCCCGGTGCTGCCCGACCACGACGCCGGCGCCGACATGCAGCAGGCGATCGAGGACCTGCTGGGCGAGGGCGGGTACGAGCACTACGAGACCTCGGCCTTCGCGCGCCCCGGGCGGCGCAGCCGGCACAACCTGAACTACTGGACCTACGGCGACTACATCGGCCTGGGCGCCGGCGCGCACGGCAAGCTCAGCTTCGCAGACCGCGTCTCGCGCCACGAGCGCGCCAAGCCGCCGCGCGAGCACATGAACGCGGGCGGGGCGGTGGTGCAGAACACCATCGAGCCGCGCGAGCTGCCGTTCGAGTTCATGCTGAACGCGGCGCGGCTGGTGGAGGGGTTCGCCACGGAGCTGTTCCCGGCGCGCAGCGGATTGCCGTTGTCCGCGCTGGAGCCGGGATTGAAGGCGGCGGAGGCGAAAGGCCTGGTCGTGCGCGACCTCCAGCGGGTGACGCCGACCCTGCGCGGTCAGCGCTTCCTGAACGAACTGCAGCAGCTCTTCCTCCCGTAGCTCAGCGCCGCCGGTAGTAGAGGTCGCGCACCTCGTGGCCGAGCTTGAGCCCCCGGCGTTCGAACTTGGTCATCGGCCTCGAGGCGCCCGCAGGCAGGCGCTCCAGCAGCGGCTCGGCGCCGAGCACGATTTCCATGTGCTCGGCGTACTCCACCCAGTCTGTCGCGGCGTGCAGGACACCGCCTGCCGCGAGCCTGCGCGCCATCAGGGCGGCCAGCTCCGGCTGCACCAGGCGGCGCTTGTGGTGGCGCTTCTTGGGCCAGGGATCGGGGAAGAAGAGATGGATGCCGGCGAGCGTCCCGTCGGGGATCATGCTCTCCAGGACCTCGACCGCGTCGTGCCGGACAATGCGCAGGTTCTTCAGGTCCAGTTCCTCGATCTTCTTCAGGAGGCTGCCGACACCCGGGCCGTGCACCTCGACGGCGATGAAATCGGTCTCCGGGTGCGCATGCGCGATGGCGGCGGTGGTCTCGCCCATGCCCGAGCCGATCTCCAGCACCAGCGGTGCGGCGCGGCCGAACATCGCTTTCGCGTCGACGGGCGCGGCGGCGAACGCGATGCCGAAGCGGGGGAACAGCTCGTCGAGCGCGCGCTGCTGGGAAGGCGTGGTCCTGCCCTGGCGCAGGACGTAGCTGCGGATCCTGCGAGGGTTCAAGCCGCCTTGGGTTGCGAGGAAGAAATCCGGCCTTCGCTGGGCGACGAGGGCGAGGCGGTATAGAACTTCTTCGGCATCCGCCCGGCGAGGAACGCCTCGCGGCCGGCCTCGACCGCCTTCTTCATCGCCCCGGCCATGAGCACCGGGTCCTTCGCCGCGGCGATGGCGGTGTTCATCAGCACGCCGTCGCAGCCCAACTCCATGGCGATGGCCGCGTCCGAGGCCGTGCCCACGCCCGCGTCCACCAGCACCGGCACCTTGATGCGCTCGATGATGAGTTGCAGGTTCCACGGGTTGAGGATGCCCATGCCCGAGCCGATGAGCGAGGCGAGCGGCATCACCGCGACGCAGCCGGCTTCCTCCAGCATCCTGGCCTGGATCGGGTCGTCGGAGCAGTAGACCATCACCTTGAAGCCCTCCTTCACTAGCGTGTTCGCGGCGGACAGGGTCTCGGGCATGTTCGGGTACAGCGACTCGGCATCGCCCAGCACTTCCAGCTTCACCAGGTCGTGGCCATCGAGCAGTTCGCGCGCGAGGCGCAGCGTGCGCACCGCGTCCTGCGCGGAGTAGCAGCCCGCCGTGTTCGGCAGGTAGGTGATTTTCGAGGGCGGCAGGTATTCCAGCAGCGAAGGCTCGCCCTTCGTCTGGCCGATGTTGGTGCGGCGGATGGCGACGGTGACAATTTCGGCGCCGGAGGCGTCGATGGCGGCACGCGTCTGCGCGAAATCCCTGTACTTGCCGGTGCCCACGAGGAGCCGGGAGCCGTAGGCCTTTCCCGCGATGACCAGCGAATCCATGTCAGCCCCCGCCCACCGCGACCACGATCTCCAGCCGGTCGCCGTCCGTCACCAGGGTCGAGCCGTGCGCGCTGCGCGGCACGATCTCGCCATTGCGTTCCACCGCGATTTTCCGGCCTGCGAGCGCCATGCGCTCGACCAGTTCGCTTACCGCGAGCGGGGCGTCGAGCCGCTGTTGCGCGCCGTTTACCAGCACCTGGATCATGGTGCGGATGATATCAGGGCGGGTCGCGCTTCTCGATCCGCTCGACCACCACCGTCCGGCGGACTTCGCCTTCGACGACGACTCCCGGTCCGGGCCGGCGACTCCGCCCTCGCCATGTCAGCCAGGCCCAGGCGATGAGCGCGATGGCGAGGATCACCCCAAGTGCAATCGAGGCGAACACCAGCGCGGCGGCGAAAATCGCGAGCGCGATGAGGGCGGCAAGAATGCGCTGGATCAGTTTCATGGGTCCCGCATTGTATGATTCCGGCCGTGCGGGTGTAGTTCAATGGCAGAACGGCAGCTTCCCAAGCTGCATACGAGGGTTCGATTCCCTTCACCCGCTCCAGTTCAAACCCGCGCCTCCTTGGCGCGATACATCGCCCGGTCGGCGAACTTGACGAGCGCGTCGGCGTCCTGTGCGTCCGCCGGATAAACCGCGATCCCCACGCTGGTCCCGATCTCGACGCGCCGCCGGCGATCGTCCAGCTGGAACGGCGCGGCGATGGCGGCGGCGATCTTCCTCGCCACCGCCTCGGCGTCGTCCCGCCGGGCGACGTCGGCCAGGATCACGGCGAACTCGTCGCCGCCGATGCGGGCCACGGTGTCGGATTCGCGCACCTGGCGCAGGAGCCTGGCGCCGGCATTGACCAGGAGTTCGTCGCCGATGGCGTGCCCGAAGCTGTCATTGACCGGCTTGAAGCGGTCGAGGTCAAGGTACAGCAACGCGAACTGGCGGGAATTGCGCTTTGCCTGCGCGAGTGCCTGCTGCAGCCGGTCGTTGAACAGCAGCCGGTTGGGCAGGCCGGTCAGGCTGTCGTGGTGCGCGACGCGCTGGATGCGTGCCTCGGAGAGCTTGTGCACGGTGATGTCGTCGAACACCGCGATCTCGTACATCGGCTCGCCGCCGGCGTCGCGCGCGAGCGCGACCGTGAGGGCGACCCACACGATTTCGCCGTTCTTGTGCAGGTAGCGTTTCTCCGCCCGAATCGATTCGAGCTTGCCCGCGCGCATCAGGCCGCGCGCGGCATCGGTCTTGTCGAGGTCTTCGGGGTGGGAGAACTCCTTCACCGTGCGGCCAATGAATTCTTCCCTTGCAAAGCCGAGGATCCTGCACAGGCTGAGGTTGACCTGCAGGAAGCGCCCGTCCAGGTCGACGTGCGCGATGCCGGAGCCGGCGTGCTCGAAGGTCAGGCGGAACCGCAGTTCGCTCTCCAGCAGCGCCTGCTCGGTCTGCTTGCGCCGCGTGATGTCGCGCGCAATGCTGACGATGATCCAGCGACCGCCCAGGCGCAGCGCGCGACGGTGCAACTCGGTGATCGACAGGCGGCCTTCGCGGGTGCGCGCGGAGGACTCCATGACCGTGCCGGCGGCGCCCGCGGCGATGACCTGGTCGTAGAGCCGTTCGATTTCCTCCCGGCTGCTCGTCAGCAGGTCCTGCGGCCCCATCCTGAGCAGTTCGTCGCGGCTGTAGCCCATGCGCGTGCAGGCGGTGTGGTTGACGTCCACGAAGAGCATGCTCTCGCGGTCCACCAGGTAGATGGCGTCGCCGGACATGTCCATGGCGACCCGGAATCGCGCCAGTTCCGCGTGCGTCTGCGCGCTTTGCGGCAGCGAGTCTTCCGGGTGGGGGTCGGGCAGCAGGGACATTGAGGGGGCGAATTCAGGGTGGCCGCGCAAAGTCTACGCCCGAAACGCTAAACTGGCGCCATGCCCTACACGGTCGAAGGCAAGCTCGTCGTCGCGATCTCCTCCCGCGCGCTGTTCGATTTCGAGGAGGAGAACCGGGTGTTCGACGCCCGGGGCGAGCGCGCCTACATCGACCTGCAGTATTCGCGCCTCGACGTGCCGGCGAAGGAAGGCGTCGCCTTCCGCCTGGTGAAGAAGCTGCTCGCGTTCAACAGCGCCGACGCGCAGCGCGTGGAAGTGGTGGTCCTGTCCAAGAACGACCCGGTCTCCGGCCTGCGCATATTCCGCTCGGCCGAGCGCGCCGGGCTGCGCATCGAGCGCGGGGTGTTCACGCGCGGGCGAAGCCCCTATCGCTACCTGGACGCGCTGCGCGCGAACCTGTTCCTGTCGGCCAACGAACAGGACGTGATGGGCGCGCTCGATGCGCGCTTCCCGGCGGCGCGCGTTCTGCCGGAGTCCGCGCAGGCGGCCGGCCATGGCGACGAGGTGCGCATCGCCTTCGATGGCGACGCGGTCCTGTTCTCCGACGAGGCCGAGCGTGTCTACCAGCGCGAGGGCCTGGACGCGTTCACGAAGCACGAGACGGTGCACGCGCTCAAGCCGCTGCCACCCGGGCCCTTCAAGCCTTTGCTGGAGGCGCTGCACCGGCTGCAGGCCGCGGCGGGCCACGATGTGCCGATGCGCCTGCGCACCGCGCTGGTGACCGCGCGCAGCGCGCCGGCGCACGAACGCGCGGTGCGCACGCTGGTGGACTGGAATATCTCTGTGGACGAGGCGCTGTTCCTGGGCGGCCTGGACAAGGGCGAGTTCCTCAAGGCCTTCCAGCCGGACTTCTATTTCGACGACCAGCGCGGGCATGTGGAATCCGCCCGCCAGCACGTGGCCACCGGTCATGTACCTTTCGGCATCGCGAACAAAGGCGGGGTGAAACCATGAAAGCCATCAAGTTCGTCCTCTATGGCATCGGCGGCCTGGTCCTGCTTGCGGCGCTCGGCATCGGCGCCGCGCTGGTGATTGTGGACGGCGCATTCGTCAAGTCGCGCCTGGAGCGCATGATGAAGGAGAAGAACAGGATCCTGCTCATCGAGGGCACGCCGGCGCTGAAGCTGTTCCCGGTGGCCGGCATCGTGCTGGGCAAAACCTCGCTCTCGGAGCCGGGCAGCGACAAGCAGTTCGTGGCGCTCGACTCTGCGGAGGTGGCGGTGAAGGCGATGCCGTTGCTCTCGGGCGAGGCCGCGGTGGAGGTGCTGAAGGTCGCCGGCCTGAAGGTGAACGTGGTCAAGGGCAAGGACGGCCGGATGAATTTCGCCGACCTTGCCGGGGACGGCAAGGGCGGGACGCAGACAACGGACAAGGCGGGGCGCGACGAGCACCGGGATCCGCCGAAGCTGCGGATATCGGAGATCAACGTGGAGCGGATGGACCTGAGCTATCGCGACGAGGCCACCGGGCAGGAAGCCCGGATCTCGGACTTCAACTTCAAGACCGGAAGGCTGGATGGCAGCGCGCCCGGGCCAGTCTCCCTGTCGGCGCGCATCACGGGCAAGAAGCCCGAGATGGACCTGAGCGCGAAAATGGCCGGCGCCCTGCGCTTCGACCTCGCGCGCCAGGAGATCGCCTTCGACGGTTTCACCTTCGGCGCCAAGGGGCGCCTGGACCAGGACACGCTGGCGGCGGAGTTTGCCGCGCCGAAAGTGGAAATCACGCCCGCGAAGGCATCGGGCTCGGAAGTGAAGGGCACGGTGCAGGTGAAGGGGCCGCAGCGCAATGTCAACCTTGTATTCCGCGTCGAGGGTATCCAGGGCAGCGCGCGCGACCTGTCGCTTGCCGCCGTGGCCCTGGACATCGACGCCAGCGCCTCGGGCAACAGCGTCAAGGGCAAGGTCTCCACGCCGGTCAAGGGCAACCTGCAAGCGCGCACCTGGGAACTGCCGAAGATCGCCGCCAACCTGACTTTCGCCGGGCCGTCGATCCCGCAGAAGACGGTGACGCTGCCGATCCAGGCCGCGGTGAAGGCGGACCTCGGCAAGCAGGACGCGTCGGTCGACCTGTCGACGAAGTTCGACGAATCCACCATCAAGGCGAAGCTGGGGGCCACGAAGTTCGAGCCGCTCGCCGCCACCTTCGACGTTGCCATCGACAAGCTGAACCTGGACCGCTACATCCCGGCCGAATCGAAGGAACCGGCGAAGAAGGGCGACGACCAGGTGGACCTGTCGCCGCTCAAGGGCAAGACGGTGAGTGGGAAAATCGCCATCGGCGACCTGACCGCCAAGCGCGTCAAGATGCAGAACGTGAAGGCAGAGGTGAAGCTCGCGGGCGGCAAGCTGGAGATTTCGCCGCACTCGGCCAACCTCTACGGCGGCACCGTCTCGGGCGCCATCGCCGCCGACGCGAACGGCAACCGCATCGCAGTCAAGGAGACCCTGCAGAACGTGGCGCTCGGGCCCCTGTTGCGCGACGCGGCGCAGAAAGACGTCATGGACGGCAAAGGCAACGTGACGGTGGACGTGCAGACCACCGGGACGACGGTGCCGGCGCTGAAGAAGGCGCTCGCCGGCGCGGTGAAGGTGGAGGTGAAGGACGGCGCCATCAAGGGCATCAACCTCGCCGACAGCGCCCGCAACCTGAAATCCGCCCTCGGCGCCAAGCAGACCAAGCCCGACCCGTCGCAGAAGACCGACTTCTCCGAGATGAGCGCCAGCTTCGCCATCAAGAACGGCGTGGCGCGCAACGACGACCTCAAGGCCGCCTCGCCGTTCGTGCGCCTGGGCGGCGCCGGCAACCTGGACATTGGCAACAACACCATCGACTACCTGGCCAAGGCGACCCTCGCCGCCACCACCAAGGGGCAGGGCGGGCGCGAGGCCAAGGACCTGACGGGCATCACCATCCCGGTGAAGCTCACCGGGGCGCTGGACAAGCCGGACTGGAACGTGGACTACACCGCGCTGCTGGGGGCTTCGGGTGGCGCGCTCGGAAAGGCCGCGGGCAGTGTTACGGATACCGTGAAGAAGAGCACCGGCGACGTTGGAAGCAAGATCAAGGGGTTGTTTGGGCGGTAGAGCACCGCGCACGCCTCCCGGTTTTATACGATCGCTGCTTTTCCGGCCTTATCGGAAAAGCAGCGAAACCCTCGTGATCACTTGTGCCTTGCGTCGATCAACCGATGGCGCGATGCGTCCGCCTGGTTTCGCTTCGTTTCCGATAAAGCCGGAAACGAAGCGATCGGATAAAGGCAAAACCTCTTAGATTCGCCCTTCCTGGACCGCGTGGCAGGCCACTGTTGCCGTGCCCGATGGGAGCGTGGCTGGCTTCTCGGTCTTGCACCTGTCATTGGCATGCGGGCAACGCGGATGGAACGCGCACCCCGAAGGCGGCGACAGCGGGTTGGGCACTTCGCCCGCAACCGGCGTGCGCTGCTTGCCGCTCATTTCCAGGTCGGGCACCGCGTCGAGCAGCATGCGGGTGTAGGGATGCCGGGGGCGCGCGAACAGCTCCTGCGCGTCGGCCACCTCGACCAGCCGGCCCAGGTACATGACGCCGATGCGGTCGGCGATGTGGGACACCACCGCGAGGTTGTGGGAGATGAAGAGGTAGGTGAGGCCGAGCTCTTCCTGCAGGTCGGTCATCAGGTTGAGGATCTGCGCCTGCACCGACACGTCGAGCGCCGAGGTGGGCTCGTCGCACACCAGGAACTCCGGCTTTCCGGCAAGCGCGCGGGCGATGGAAATGCGCTGGCGCTGGCCGCCGGAGAATTCGTGCGGGTATTTCTCGCCGTCCTGCGCGGCAAGGCCGACCTGTCCCAGCAGCTCGCCGACGCGACGGTCGATTTCGGCTTCGGTCGAGGCGAGCCCGAGCACGCGCAGCGGCTCGGCCACCACCTCGCGCACGCGCCAGCGCGGATTCAGGCTGGCGTAGGGGTCCTGGAAGATCATCTGCATGCGCCGCCGGACCTGCCTGGTCTCGGCGCGCGCGGACCGACTGGTGATCTCCACGCCATCGAATTCGATGCGCCCGCGCGAGGGCTGGTAGAGCCCGACGATGAGGCGCGCCACCGTGGACTTACCGCAGCCGGATTCCCCGACCAGGGCCATGGTCTCGCCACGGCGAACATCGAGGGTCACGCTGTCCACCGCGCGCAGCAGCTGGCGCGGCAGGCCCTCGAGCACGCGGTTGAGCCAGGGCCGCGAGACGTCGAAATCGCGCCCGACCTCCTCAAGGCGCAGCAGGGGCGAGAGCGCCGCTTCAGTCATGGACGTGCAGCCAGCAGGCGACGAGATTGCCGCCCGCCTGGACCGGCTCGGGGCGCTCGCGCAGGCAGCGCTCGAAGCGCTTCGGGCAGCGCGGGTTGTAGGCGCAGCCCGGCGGGATCGCGTTCAGGCGCGGCATCGCGCCCTCGATCTGCACCAGGCGCGCGTGGCGCTTGCCGACCCCCGCGCCGATCTTGGGGATCGAGCCCATCAGGCCCACCGTGTAAGGGTGGCGCGGCGCATGGATCACCTCGCGCACCGGCCCGATCTCGGCGATCCGGCCCGCGTACATCACCGCCACCCGGTCCGCGGTTTCCGCGATCACGCCCATGTCGTGCGTGATCAGCATCACCGCGGTGCCGCGCTCGCGCGCGAGGCGCTTCAGGAGCTGGATGATCTGCGCCTGGATCGAGACGTCGAGCGCCGTGGTCGGCTCGTCGGCGATCACCAGCCGCGGCTCGGCGCACAGCGCGAGCGCGATCACGACCCGCTGGCGCATGCCGCCCGAGAACTGGTGCGGGTAGTGGTCGATGCGGCTCTCGGGGGCCGGGATCCCGACTTCGCGCAGCAGGGCGAGCGCGCGTTCGCGCGCCTGCCCCGGCCCGAGATCGAGGTGCGTCTGGATCGTCTCGACGAGCTGCGTGCCGATGGTGTAGAGCGGGTTGAGCGAGGTGAGCGGGTCCTGGAAAATCGCGCCGATCTCGCGCCCGCGCACCTTGCGTTTTTCGCTTTCGGGCAGGTTGTCGATGCGCAAGCCGTTCAGCTTCACCTCGCC